>NZ_JBIRFL010000017.1:0-147808 GCF_044327445.1 Streptomyces sp. NPDC018045 | reverse complement strand
AGCGCGCGGCTGGCCGCTGAGGTGGCGGCCGAGCGGGCGCTGGACGGGCTGGACGCGGAGGACTTCGGCGGGTCCGCCCCGGTCGATCCGCAGGAGCTGGTGGAACAGGGACGACAGCACGGTCTGTGTGTGGTTCCGACGTGGTCGGCGCGGTCGGTGGCCCGGTTCGATGCGGTGCTCCTCCCGGCGGACGCCGAGGGCGCCGCCCTGTCGGGCGTGTACGTGCCCGCCGCCACGGGCGGCCCGTGGACGAACACTCCGGTCGCTGCCCGTGGCATCGGCGCGGTCGTCAAGGCGGCCCGCGCACGCCTGTCGGAGCGGCTGCCGGAGTACATGGTGCCGTCGGCCGTCATGGTCCTGGACCGCCTTCCGCTGACCCCCAACGGCAAGCTGGACCGCAAGGCACTGCCCGTACCCGAATACGCCGCCACGGCCGGCGGCCGCAAGCCCCGTACCGAGCAAGAGAGCACGCTCTGCGCCCTGTTCGCCGAGGTGCTGGGCGTGGAACGGGTCTCCATCGACGACAGCTTCTTCGACCTGGGCGGGCACTCGCTGCTCGCCACCCGCCTCGTCAGCCGTATCCGCGGCGCGCTGGGCACGGAGGTCGCCATCGGCACCGTTTTCGCGGCGCCGACCGTCGCGGGGCTGGCCGAGCACCTGGCCGCGGCACCGAAGCCGGCGGCCAAGCGGCCCGCCCTGCGCCGGATGCCACGGCCCACCGACCGGACCTGACCCCACGACGCACGACCGGGCGGCGCCCTCCCGGCGCCGCCCGCCCACCGAGATAGAAGTGAGGACCCGACATGACCAACCCGTTCGAGAACCCGGACGCCACCTACCTCGTCCTGGTCAACGACGAGCGGCAGCACTCCCTCTGGCCCGCGTCCATCGAGGTCCCCGACGGCTGGACCGTCGCCAAGACCGCGGACACCCGGGACGCCTGCCTCGCCTACGTCGAGGAGCACTGGACCGACATGCGCCCGGCGAGCCTGATCGAGGCCATGGCGGCCGCCGGATCCTGACGGCGCGCCCGCAGAGCACCCCAGCCACGGGGGCGCCCGCCACCGGCGGCGCCCCCGGTCACCACCCCTCCGGCGAAGGCACAGAGAACATGGGCACACCGACAGACACCGGCTCCCCCAGCGGGCCCGGGACCGTTTCCGCCATCCCGCGATGGCTCGCCGGGCCACGGCGGGCCGCCGCACCCGCCACCGCGTACACCTGCCGGGTCCCCGACCGCCTGGCCCCGGCGCTCACCGGGCTCGCCGGGCGGCTCGGTGTGCCGGTCGGCGCCGTCCTGCTCGCGGCGCACGCCAAGGTGCTGGCGGCGCTCACCGGCGAGACGGACGTCCTGACGGGCCGGGCCGCGCCCGGCGGCGGTGGCGCGCACCGGCCGTGCCGGGTGCCGGTGGCGGACGGTGACTGGGCGCAGCTCGTCCTGGCGGCCCACCGCGCGGCGGACGGCGCGGCGGACCCCGGGGAGCCCGGGCAGCGCTACGAGGTCGTGTGCGACCTCTCCGCACTCGGCGACACCGCCGGGCCGCCCGGCCCCGGGCCCGAGGACCCGGCGGACACCGGCACGCACCTCGTGCTGCGCGTCGCCTTCGGCGGCACGCCCGAGAACGGGTTGCACCTGCGGCTGGACGGCCGCGGCGACATCGTCGACCCGCCGTACGCGGAGCGGATCGCCGGCTACCACCTGGCCGCCCTGGAGCACCTGGCCGCCGACCCGCGCGCCGCCCACCACCGGCAGAGCCTGCTGTCCGCGGACGAACTGGCCCACCAGATCGACGGCCTGGCGGGCCCGGCGCGCCCGGTGCCCGACCGGCGCGTGCACGAACTGTTCGAGGAGCGGGTACGGCTCCACCCCGACCGCGTCGCCGCCGAACACGACGGCACGTCCTGGACGTACGACACCCTCAACCGCCGGGCCAACCGTGTCGCCCACGCCCTGCTGCGCCGCGGCCTGGCGGCCGAGGACGTGGTGGCCGTGGTCACCGAACGCACCCTCGACTGGCTGGCCGCGGTGCTCGGCGTCTTCAAGGCGGGCGGCGTCTACCTGCCCGTAGAGCCGCACTTCCCGGCCGGCCGCGTCAACGCCATGCTCACCCGCAGCGCCTGCCGCTTCGTCCTCACCGAGCCCGGCGCCACCGCCTCCCTCGACGAGGCGCTGACCGGCCACGGCGGCACCGCGCGCCTGCTGGTCACCGAGGTGGCCGACGAGGCGGCGGACGGCGCCGACGACACCGACCCCGGCGTGCCGGTGGCCGCCGGCCGGCTCGCGTACATCTACTTCACCTCCGGCTCGACCGGCGAGCCCAAGGGCGCGATGTGCGAGCACGCGGGCCTGGTCAACCACCTCTTCGCGAAGATCGACGACCTGGAGATCGGGCCGGGGCAGGTGGTCGCGCAGACCGCGCCGCAGTGCTTCGACATCTCGCTGTGGCAACTGGTCAGCGCCCTGCTGGTGGGCGGCCGGACGCGGATCGTCGGGCAGCGGGAGATCCTCGACGTACGGCGCTACGTGGACAGCGTCGTCGAGGGGGACGTGGAGGTCCTCCAGGTGGTGCCCTCCTACCTGGAGGTGATGCTCACCTACCTGGAGGAGCACCCGCGGCCCCTGGGCCGGCTGCGCAGCGTCTCGGCGACCGGCGAGGCGCTGAAGAAGGAACTGGTCCAGCGGTGGTTCGCCGCCTACCCCGGCATCAAGCTGGTCAACGCCTACGGCCTCACGGAGACCTCCGACGACACCAACCACGAGGTGCTGGACCGGGTCCCGGAGCAGGAGCGGGTACCGCTCGGCCCGGCGGTCAACAACGTCCGGGTCTACGTCGTCGACGAGTGGCTCAACCCCGTGCCGCTGGGCGCGCCCGGGGAGATCGTCTTCTCCGGCGTCTGTGTCGGCCGGGGCTACATCAACGACCCCGAGCGCACCGCCGCCGCGTTCGGCACCGACCCGCACCGGCCGGGGGAGCGGCTCTACCGCTCCGGCGACATCGGACGGTGGCTGGCGAACGGCAGCCTGGAGTTCCTGGGCCGCCGGGACGCGCAGACCAAGATCCGCGGCTTCCGCATAGAGATCGGCGAGATCGAGAACCGGCTGCTGCGGGTGCCCGGCGTCCGGGACGCCGGGGTCGTGGTGCTGGAGAGCCCCGACCACGGCAAGCACCTCGTCGCCTGCTACGCCGCCGACCTCCCGCTCGACGAGGCGGAGATCCGCCGGTCCCTGGGCGAGGCCCTGCCCGCGTACATGGTCCCCCAGCACTTCCACCACCTGCCGGCCCTGCCGCTGACCGGCAACGGCAAGACCGACCGCAAGGCCCTGGCCCGGCACGCCGGTGACCTGGCCGTGGCCCGCACCGCGACCGGCGCCGGTCCGGACGCCGCGCCGCGCACCGGCACCGAGCGCCGGCTGGCCCGGCTGTGGGCCGAGGTGCTGCGGATACCCGTCGAAAGCATCGGCCGCGACCAGCACTTCTTCGAGTCCGGCGGCACCTCGCTGTCCGCCGTGCGACTGGGCGTGGCCATCGGGGACGCGGTGGCGCTGGAGGACATCGTCCGGCTCCCGGTCCTGTCCGAACTCGCCGCCGCCATGGACGAGAACGACCAGCAGAAGGACGTCAGCGCATGACACAGCCGCCCGCCACCGAAGCCGTACCGCACCCCGCGGACACCCCGGCCCCGGACCTGGAGGCCGCCCTCGAACTGGCCCCCGGCAAGCCGCCGGTCCTGCACGTGGACACGGCGGTCGCGCCCGCCGACCTCGGCGACTGGGCCGCCGAGCGCGGCCCGGCGCTGGAAGCCGTGCTGCTGCGCCACGGCGCCGTCCTCGTCCGCGGCCTGGGCGTACGCGACGCCACCGCGCTGGGGCGGCTGACCGAACGGTTCACCGGCCCCGCCGTCCCCGAGCGGGAGGCGTTCGCCCGCCGCCGCCCGCTCGGCGGACCGGTCTTCTCCTCCCTGGAATGGCCACCGGACCAGCCCATGTGCATGCACCACGAGCTGAGCTACGCACGGGAGTTCCCCCGACTGCTGGCCATCGGCTGCTTCACCCCGCCCGCCACCGGCGGCGTCACCGGACTCGCCGACGCCCGCCGGGTCCTCGCCGACCTGCCCGCCGCGATCACCGAGCGGTTCACGGCGACGGGCTGGGAGCTGACCCGTTCGTACAGCAGCGTGGTCGGCGTGGGCTGGACGGAGGCGTTCGGCACCGAGGACCGCGCCGAGGCCGAGGCGTACTGCGCGGCCAACGGCATGGACTTCGCGTGGCAGCCGGACGGCAGCCTGCGCACCCGCCAGCGCCGCTCCGCGGTGATCAGCCATCCGCTGACCGGCGACCGGGTCTGGTTCAACCAGATCGCGTTCCTCAGCGAGTGGACCATGGAACCGGCCATCCGCGACTACCTGGTGCGCCAACTCGGCCGGGAGGGACTGGCGTTCAACACCCGGTACGGCGACGGCACCCCCGTCGAACCGGACACCGTGGCGACCGTCAACGAGGTCTACGAGGCGGCCACCCTGCGCGAACCCTGGCAGGCCGGTGACGTGCTGCTCGTCGACAACATCCGCATGGCGCACAGCCGCGAGCCCTTCACCGGCCCGCGCGAGGTGGGCATGGTCCTCGGCACCCCGGTACGGCTCGCCGACTGCTCGCCCACCCACTCCTGACGCCGCACCCGCGCCCCCTGCGATCTCGCGCCTCGCGATTCCTCCCGACCCCTCGACCCCTCGCCCCCTCGGAGAAACGGAGCCACGCTCCCTCATGACCGTCCGGATTCCCCCCTTCGCCGTCGTCCCCGGCTCGCAGGTGCACCAGGTGCTCACCGGGCAGGAGGAACGCGTCATCGCGCTGATCGAAGAGGCCTACCGCGTCCACGGCGAGGGCGACACGGTCAACCCGCCGTCGTACTTCCTGCGCTTCCCCGACCGGCCCTCCGCGCGGATCATCGCGCTGCCCGCCTCCATCGGCGGGCGGAGCCAGGTCGACGGCATCAAATGGATCTCCAGCTTCCCGGAGAACATCGACGCGGGCATCCCGCGCGCCTCCGCCGTCGTCGTGCTCAACGACCAGGCCACCGGCTACCCGATCGCCTGCATGGAGAGCTCCGTCATCAGCGCCGCGCGCACCGCGGCCTCCGCCGCCCTCGCCGCCGACGTGCTGACGAAGGAGCGCGGCCGGCCGCGCCGCGTCGGCTTCTTCGGCACCGGCTTCATCGCCCGCTACCTCCACACCTACCTGCACGCCGCGGGCTGGTCCTTCGACGAGGTGGGGGTGCACGACCTCGACCTGGCGCACGCCGACGCCTTCAGCTCGTACTTGGCGCGCAGCGGCGCCACCGGGCGGGTCACCGTGCACGAGCGGGCCGAGGACCTGATCCGGTCCAGCGACCTGGTGGTGTTCGCGACCGTCGCGGGCACCCCGCACGTCACCGACGCCGGGTGGTTCGCCCACCACCCCGTCGTGCTGCACGTGTCCCTGCGCGACCTGGCACCCGGCATCATCCTGGAGTCGGCCAACATCGTCGACGACATCGAGCACTGCCTGAAGGCCGACACCTCACCGCACCTGGCCGAACAGCGCACCGGCAACCGGGACTTCATCGACGGCACCCTGTACGACGTGCTGGCGGGCCGGGTCAGCCCGCCGGCCGGCCGGACCGTGGTGTTCTCGCCGTTCGGGCTGGGCGTCCTGGACCTCGCGGTGAGCAAGTACGTCTACGACCGGGTGACCGCGGACGGCACCCTCCAGGTCGTCGACGGCTTCTTCCACGAGACCAGCCGCTACGGCGACGGCCCGGCGCGGCCGCACGACGCGGCGGACGGCGGACCGTCCGGCGGCGGGCATGCGTGAGGCGGGGTGGCCGCGGTGCCGGTGATCACCTCTCCGCAGGAGTTCAACACCGACGACCTGTACGTCGATCTGCGCCCGGTGCTGGGTACCGCATTGCACCTGAAGTGCGAGGGCTTCAACTTCGCCGGCTCGGTCAAGCTCAAGGCCGCCGCCGCCATGGTGGCGGCGGCCGAGCGTTCCGGTGTGCTGCGCGAGGGGTCGGTCCTGGTGGAGTCGTCGTCCGGGAACCTGGGTGTGGCCCTCGCCATGATCGCGGCCGACCGGGGCTACGGCTTCCTGTGTGTGACCGACGCGCGCTGCAACGTCGGCACCCGGCGGCTGATGGAGGCGATGGGCGCCGAGGTGCACTCGGTCGACCGGCCCGACGCGGAGGGCGGTTACCTCGGCGCGCGGCTGCGGTACGTCCGTGACCTGTGCGCCGCCGACGCCCGGTACGTATGGCTGAACCAGTACACCAACCCGTACAACGCCCTCGCCCACCAGCACACCACCGCCCCCGCGATCGCCCGGCAGTTCCCCGACCTGGACGTGCTCTTCGTCGGCGCGGGCACCACTGGCACCCTGATGGGGTGCGCCCGCTACTTCCGGCAGTGGACGCGCCCGGTGACCGTGGTCGCGGTCGACGCGGCCGGTTCGGTGACCTTCGGCGGGCCGCCGCGCACGCGCATGATCCCAGGGCTCGGCGCGGGCGTCCGGCCGCCGCAGCTCGACCACTCCCTGGTCGACGACGTGGTGATCGTGCCGGAGCCCGAGACGGTGCGGACCTGCCACGAACTGGCCGCCGCCGGGTTCCTGTTCGGCGGGTCCACCGGGACGGTCGTCGCCGGGGCGCGGCGCTGGCTGGCCGCCCACCGCCCCGGCGCCGCCGGCACGGCCGTGGCCATCTCGCCCGACCTGGGCGAGCGCTACCTCGACACCGTCTACCAGGAGTCGTGGGTACGGAGCGTCTACGGGGACGCCCCGTACGCGGCGGGCACGGACGGTGGGGACGGCGCGGCCGAGGTCGGCCGCGCGGCGCCGGAGGAGGGGTACGGACCGGCGGAGCAGTGCACGCTGGGCCTGGGCGCCGGGTCGGCGGCGCGGTGACCGTGCGCCGCCGCCCGCCCGCCGCCCGTCCCTATCCGGGGACGGGCGTGACGTCCGCCTCCGCGGCGGCGCGCTCGGTCAGCGCCCGGCGGTCGACCTTGCCGTTGGCGTTGCGCGGCAGGGACGGCAGCCGGTACGCGGTCTCGATGATCGCGTACCGGGGGAGCTGCCGGGCGCAGTGCCGCTTGAGGTCGATGAGCGAGGGATCGTGACCGTCCGCCGCGACCACGTACGCCACGACGGCGGCGTCGATGCCGGTGCCGCGCACCACGGCGGCCGCCTCGGCGACCCCGTCATGGCTCTGCAGCACCGCCTCCACCTCGCCCAGTTCGACGCGGTTGCCGCGGACCTTGACCATCGCGTCGCGACGGCCGACGAACTGGAAGGTGCCGTCCTCCAGGACGAGCGCGATGTCCCCGGTGGCGTAGGTCCGGTCGGTGACCGGCGGGCGGCCCCAGTAGCCGAGCATCACGCTCGGGCCGGTGACGATCAGCTCGCCCTCCTCGCCGGGCCCGGCCGGCTGCCCGTCGGGCCGTACCGCGACGACGATGTCCTGGCACACCGGGCCGCCGATCGGAACGGGCAGCAGCCGGTCGTCCGGAATGTCGCCGACTTCGTGGGCCGTGCAGACAGTGGTCTCCGTGGGGCCGTAGAGATTCATGAACCGGCGGTCCGGGAAATGCCGCCGGAGCTGCCGCAGCGGGCCGATCGGAAAGGACTCCCCGGCGAACAGCAGACAGCGCAGCGACGGCACGTCGGTTTCCAGCAGGCCGCCGTGCCGCATCATCAGCATCAGGGCCGCGGGCACCGAATACCAGACGGTGATTTCGTGGTCGAGCAGGAACCGCACCAGCGCTTTCGCGTGGTATGCCGTCTCCGGCGGTACGAGATGCACGGAACCGCCGACGGAGAACGGGACGTAAACGTCGATCACCGTCATGTCGAAATGAAAAGGCGCGTGATTGGAATGGCGGTCGGCGGCCGTCGCGCCCTCCGCTTCCGCGGCCCATTCGACCCACGCCCAGGCGCTGTTGTGGCTGTGGCACACGCCCTTGGGCTCGCCGGTGGATCCGGACGTGTAGAGGATGAAGGCGAGGTCGTCGTCGGTGATGTCGGGCTCCGGCACGGCCGGGCCGGGCCGCACCGGCCCGGCGGGCAGCCGACCCCAGTCGACGCCGTCGGGCCAGGCGGTCAGCACCGGGGCGGTGACGCCGTGTTCCGCCAGCGTGGCGGCCCGCTGCGCGGGGGCCGCCACCAGGGCCGGAGTGAAGTCCCCGACGAGTTTGGCCACCCGCGCCGGCGGCGCCTGCGGGTCGAGCGGCACATACGCGGCGCCCAGCCGCAAGGTGGCCTCCATGAGGGCGACGGCCGCCACCGACTTGTCGAGCCAGATGCCGATCCGGTCGCCCGCGCGCACCCCCCGGGCGGCGAGTTCGCGGGCCAGTCCGTCCGCCCAGGCGTCCAGTTGTGCGTAATTCGCCGACCCGTCCGGACCGGTGACGGCCAGGGCGTCCGGAGTCCGTCGGGCCGCCGCCCGGACGAGCTGGTGCAGTTTCACAGTCGGGTCTCCATGTCTTCCTTGTCCGGCCCGTCCGGAATGCATCAAGTTCCTTGACAGTCAACCCGGCAGAACAGTAGCGTGATTTACCGTCAGGTGTGGCGCGCGAAGCCGATCGGCGGGAGAATGCGGCGGGAATGCCGAGGGAAACCTGACATCAACTATGGGGGAGATAAGTGAAGGATAGCGAGACCTTTGACGCTGTCAAGGGATTCATCGAGGAGAATGTCCTCAAGGGCCAGGGTGCGGTCGAAGCCGACACCCCGCTGCTGGAATGGGGGATTCTCGATTCGCTCTCCGTGGCCCAGCTCGGCGCCTTCATCGAAAAGCGGTACGGCATCGTCCTGCCCGGCGACGCCCCGCTCGCCGAGAAGTTCCACAGCCTCGACAGCGTCGTGGCGTTCGTCGGCGAGCTGCGGGTCGCCGGATGACCGCACGGCTGGCGCTGACCGCGGCCCAGACCGGCGTCTGGGTCGCCCAGCAACTCGACGCGGCCGACCGCTCCTTCAACATCGCCGAGTACTGCGCCATCGAAGGCCCCGTCGACCCCGCGCTCTTCGGGGCGGCGCTGCGCGAGGTGGTGGCCGCGACCCCGGCCCTGCGCGCCCGCTTCGGCCTCGGCGAGGAAGGGCTCTGCCAGGACATCGACGACGCGGTGGACGTACCCCTGCATTACGAGGACGTCAGTACCGCACCGGACCCGCGCGCCGCCGCCGAGCGCTGGATGCGCCGGGACCTGGCCAAGGAGTACGACCTCGCCACCGGGCCGCTGTTCACCTGGGCGCTGTTCAAGGCCGGCCCGGCGCGGTACTTCTGGTACCGCGCCGCCCACCATGTGGTCGTGGACGGCTTCGGGCTCTCGCTGATCGCCGCGCACGTCGCCGACGTCTACACCTCCCTGGCCACCGGGCGCCCGCGCCGCCCCCGCCCGCCCGGCACGCTCGCCGAGGCCGTCGCGGCGGACAGCGCCTATCAGCAGTCGCCGGAGTGCGCGGCGGACCGCCGGTACTGGCTCGCGCGGATGGCGGACCAGACCGAGGTCGCGAGCCTCACGGACCGGCGCCCGCCGCGCACCCGTTCGTACGTACGGCACAGCGGCCACCTCGGCCCCGGCGACGTGGCCGCCCTGCGCGCCGCGGCCCGGCGCCTGGAGGTGACCTGGCCCGAGATCGTCCTGGCCGCCGTCGCCGTGCTGCTGCACCGCGCGACGGGCGTGCGCGACGTGGTGCTGGGCCTGCCGGTCACCGGACGCACCGCCCCGCTGCTGCGCCGCGTACCGGCCATGCTGACCAACACCGTGCCGCTGCGCGTCACGGTGACACCGGAGCGCACCTTCGCCGAGGTCGTCGCCGAGGTCTCGGTACGCCTGGCGGAAGCCGTCGCGCACCAGCGCTACCCGCAGGAGCGGCTGGTGCGGGAACTGCCCGGACTCCCCGAGGGCCGAAAGCAGTTCGGCCCCGACGTGAACATCATGTCCTTCGGCTTCGGCAGCGGCTACGCGGGCCACCCGGCCACGGTCCACAACCTGGCGGCGGGGCCCGTCGAGGACCTGACCGTCAACGTGTACGACCGGCTGGACGGCCAGGGCCTCCAGGTCTCCTTCGACGGCAACGACGCGCTGTACGACCGTACGCAACTGGCCGGGCACCTCGACGCCTTCCTCGGTCTGCTGCGCTCGGTGCCGGACCTGGCGGACGGGCAGCCCCTCGGCCGGTCTGCCACGCGCTGAGCGCCGAAGGCCCCAAGGCCGAACGCCCGAACGCCCGGACGCCGGAAGGCCCGACGCCCGGAGGCCCGCACCGCGCCCGGTGCGGGCCTTCGCCGCGCGTCCGGCTCCCGGTTACGCCAGGGCGCCGGCCAGGCGCTCCACCGGCGTGGTGTCCCGGCCGACCAGGAAGTCCGGGCGGCTCGGCCGGGCCGGCGCGTTGCGCACCGAGTTGTACGTGATCAGCAGCACCGCGCGCCGGTCGTCCGAGAGGTTGTCGGTGGACGAGTGCACGATGCTCGGATGGAAGGCGGTGATCGTGCCCGCCGGGCCGGTCATCCGCACCGGCTCGAAGTCCGCGGCGAGTTCGCGCACCCGCTCGTCGGGCACGGTGTGCGTCAGCCGCGCCGACACGTGCTCGTGCCAGTCGCGGCCGGTGACCGCCCGGGCCGCCTCCGGCGCCTCGATCAGGCCGAGCCGGTGCGAGCCGGTGAGGACCGTCAGCGGGCCGTTGTGCTCGTGCACGTCGTCCAGGTTGACCGCGATGTTCACCGCGTCCGCCGCCGGCATGCCGTCCTCGTGCGCCCAGAAAGCGAAGTCCTGGTGCCAGGGCCACCGCCGGCCCTCGCGCGGACTCTTGATGTTCACCTTGAACTGGTACACGTACACCCGGTCGCCGACCAGTTCCTCGGCCAGGTCCAGCAGCAGGGGGTGGCGTACGAGCTGCGCGCACACGTCGTCGTAGCCGTGGCAGCCGTGCAGGGCCCGTACCGTGTCACTGCCCGCCTCCCGCACCACTTCGGGCCGGGCGGTGCGGGAAATCGCCGCGATGCTGTCCCGCAGCTTTTCCAGCGCGTCCGCGCCGAGCCGGTCCGGCACGGCCAGCCATCCGCCGCGTTCGTATTCCTCGCGCGCGCGGCGCGGCACAGCGGTTCCCCGTGACATGAATGACGTCTCCTCCGTGGTGAGCCGCTTCCGCAAAAGGCCGGTGGGCTTCGGGTCGGCGGCGTGGAATGCGGCGGACGGGCCGCGAAGAGAGGAACGGCGGTGCCGGGCCGCGGCATGCGCTCGCACCGGCAGGACGGCGGCCCGGACATGGCGTCCGGCCCCCTTTGAAAGCCCCCGTTCGACGGGACCAGTTAACTCCAGCCGTGATCCGCCGCGCAACCGTCTTCGGGCCCGCCGCGGGAACGGAATCGGCACTTCGGGCAGGCCGCGGGACAGGGGCGCGGGGCGCGCCCGGTGGCCGGTTCGCACCAGTCGTGAACGGGTGCCGCCCGCGCCCGGACGGCCCCCGCGCCGTGTCCGCCGGGCGTGCGCCGCCGCGCTGTCCACGCCGCCCGCGCGGCCCCGCCCGGCCCGTTCGGACCGCCCGGTCCCGCTTTCGGTTGCTTCGTCCAACTACCCACTCTGACCTGCGGTTACGTAGCCGGACACAACGGCATCGGGTGACATTTCGCCATAGAGTGCGCGCCAGGACGCGTGCTAGCATCCCGGTGTTCGACAGGGCCGGAACAGGTCGTCAGGATCGTTGGCCGACGGGGGCGCGAATGATGGCAATCAACGAGAGAGCGGACGCGGTGACGAGCACCGACGCCCGCTTGGACGGCGCGATCCGGTGTGCAGCCGGCCGCCGCACCGCACCAGCACGCCGCCCGGCGGCCACCGCCTCGTAGCGGACCCCGGACCGGTCCTTCTCCCACCGGATCACCGACAGCCGACCCACCACCCGTGAGCGGACCGTGCCCCGCCGGAAACGGCGCCGGCCGGCCCACGCACCGGCGTGCGGCGCGGCAGAACGCGCCGCGCCCGCACGGCGTGCCCGCCACGGCACCACCGTCCCCGCGGACAACGGAATGCCGCGCCGGGGCCTTTCCGCGCGAGAAGACCCGCGAGAAGACCGAAGTTCACCCGGCCCGCGGCCGGTACGCGTACCGATGAGGAGCGGAACCACCCATGACCAGTCACCCAAGTCTCGGACTCCTGGTGGACCAGGCGTTCTACGGTTCCCCGTACCAGGGCAAGGACGCGTGGCGGGCCGCCGCCGAACTGGGCGCCGAATGGATCTGCATCGTCGAAGAGGCGATGGGACTGGAGCCGGAACGGCTGCTGCGATTCCGGGACGACGCGGACGCGGTGGGCCTGCCGATCAGCCTGACGGCCTGCCACGCTTTCGGCCTCAGTGATTTCCGCGACGTCGTACGGGAGTTCCACCTCAAGCGCGCCGAGGCGCATGTCGACCTCACCCGGGAACTCGGCGGCGAGGTGATGAAACTGCTCCTCGGGGACTGGTTCTGGCGCGCCATGTGGCCCGAGGAGGCGCAGTGGCGGATGCTGGCCGACTCGGTCCGCCGGCTCGCCGACCACGCCGAGGCCCGCGGCATCGCGCTCAGCGTCAAGCCGGAGCCGATGGACACCTCGCTCGTCACCGACGTCGACGACCTCGTACGGCTGCTGGACGACGTCGGCTCCCCGGCCCTCCAGGCCAACGTCGACGTCTCCCACCTCGTCGTCGCCGGTGTGGCCGCCTCCGAGGTGGGACGGCTCTCCGGCCGGGTCAACAGCGTCGACTACTCCGACTCCAACGGCACGTATCACGAGCACCTGGTGCCGGGTGAGGGCGTCGCGGACATGGCCGCCTTCACCGAACAGCTCCTCGCCGTCGACGCCGGCTGGATCGGCGTCGAGGTCGGCCCGTTCTCCGACCCGGAGAACGCCTACGACAAGGTCGGCCGGGCGATGGCCCGGTCCCGCGCATTCTTCGACACCGCGGCGGCGCGGCGTGTCTGAACCCGAAACCCTCCCGGAGGCCCCCGTGGCGCACCCCGAAGACCCCGAAGGCCCCGAAGGCCCCGAAGACCCCGAAGACAACGCGTCCATACCCGCGGACCCGCTCCCGCTCGTCCGCCAGGCGTGGCAGGACGTCCTCGGCGTCGACGAGGCGCCCCTGGACACCGGCTTCTTCGAAGCGGGCGGCAACTCCATGCTGCTGGTGATGCTCAGCGACGAGCTGTCCGACCGGACCGGCCGCGAGCTGGAGGTCGCCGAGCTGTTCCGGCACGACACGGTGCGCGCCCAGGCCCGGCTGCTGGACCCGTCGTACGAGCCCGAGGCACCGGCCCCCGCGGCGGCCCCGGCCGGCCGCGGCCGGCTGCTCGGCAGCGCCCGGCGCGGCCGTACGGAGCCCGTCGCCGTCCCGGCCGCCGAACCGCAGCAGCCGGAAGGGTCCGCCGCGCGATGAACAGCGAGACCGCCGTAGCGGTGGTGGGCGTCGGCTGCCGGTTCCCGGAGGCCGCGACCCCGGAGGAGTTCTGGGGCAACCTCGACAAGGGCGTGGTATCGCTCCGGGACATCCCCGGTGAGGAGCTGCGCCGCTGCGGCGTGCCGGCGGAGACGGCCGCCGCGCCGGGCTTCGTCGCCCGCTCCGGCCGGATCGAGGACCCGGAGCTGTTCGCCGCCGAGTTCTTCGGCTACACCCCCGTCGAGGCCGAACTCATCGACCCGCAGCAGCGCCTCTTCCTGGAGGCGTGCCGGGAGGGCCTGGAGCGGGCCGGCCACCTGCCGAACGGTGCGCACGGACCGCAGATCGGCGTTTTCGCCGGGGCGAGCAACAGCACGTACAACACCCTGCTCCAGTACGCCCGCGCCCGGACGGAAGGCCCCGCCGCCTTCGACGACCTGAACCTCCAACTCGGCGGCGGCGTCGACTTCATGGCGCCCCGGGTCTCGTACAAGCTCGGCCTGCGCGGCCCGTCCATGGCCGTACAGACCGCCTGCTCCTCCTCGCTGACCGCCGTGCACTACGCGGTGCTGAGCCTGCTGTCGGAGGAGTGCGACATCGCCCTGGCGGGCGGCAGCGGACTGTCCTACCCGTCCGTCGGCTACCGGTACCAGCCCGGCGGGGTGCTCTCCGAGGACGGCTACTGCCGTGCCTTCGACATCCGCTCCACCGGCACCGGCGCGGGCTCCGGCATCGGCGTCGTGGTGCTGCGCCGCCTCGCCGACGCGCTCGCCGACGGCGACCCGGTCCTCGCGGTGATCGGCGGCAGCGCGGTCGGCAACGACGGCGCCCACCGGCCCGGCTTCACCGCGCCCAGCCCCGACGGCCTGGCCTCGGTCGTCGCCGCCGCGCTCACGGTGGCCGGCACCGACCCGGCGGACCTGCGGTACACCGAGGCACACGGCTCCGGCACGCCCCTGGGCGACCAGGTCGAACTGCGCGGCCTCATCGACGGCCTGCGCGCGGCCGGCGCCCGCCCGTCCGACCGCAACCACTGCGCGCTCGGCACGGTCAAGGCGAACATCGGGCACGCCGGGTCGGCCGCCGGCATCGCCGGACTGATCAAGGCGATCCACGTCGTCCGCACCGGCCATCTGGTGCCGCACCCGATGTTCGAGCACGCCCGGGACCCCGGCGTCCTCGCCGACAGCCCCTTCCGCGTCCCCACCGAGCTGGAACGGTGCACCGACGCCGGCCGCCGGGTGCTGGTGAACTCGATGGGCCTGGGCGGCGCCAACGCCTCCGTCGTCCTCGCCCCGCCGCCGGACCCGGTGCGCCCCGGCGCGCCCGACCGGCCCGTCGTACGGCTCCAGCTCTCCGCCCGGACCCGAACCGAACTCGACGCGCTCTCCCGCGACCTGGCCGACGAGATCGACCAGGACCGCGCCGCCGCCGGGGACATCGCCCACACCCTGCGTGTCGGACGGCAGGACTTCGCCGAACGCCGGGTGGTCACCGCGGCCCCCGACCGGCTGGCCGCCGCCCTGCGCCTGCCCCGGCCGCCCGCCGCCCGGACGGTCCGCACCGGCACCCGGCGCCCCGTCCTGGCCGTCACGGCGACCGGCGAGCGTGCCGCGGAGCTCCGCAGGGCGCTGCTGGCGGCCCTGGGCAGCCGTACCGAACAGCACGACACCGTGCCCGCCGCGCTGCCCGCCGACACCTACCTGCTGATCGTCGGCGACGGCGAGAGCGGACCCGGCCGGCATGTGCTGCCCGTCGGCCCGGCCGAGGACCACGCGGCCCCGGACGAGCGGATCGCCGCCGCGCTCGCGGACGCCTGGCTGCACGGCGTCCCGGTGGACGCCCGGGCGCTCGACGACGGGACGGGCCGCCGCGTCACCCTGCCCACCTACCCGTTCACCCGGCGCCACTGCTCGGCGCTGGACGAATCGGTGTTCACGGTGCCGGGCAGCGCCGCCGTAGAGCCCGCCGCCCGGACCGCGGCGAACACCCCCGCCGCCGGCCCCACCGGGCTCGAAGGCGAGCTGGTCGCCCTCTGGGAGGAACTGTTCGGCATCGACGGCATCGGACCGCACGACGAGTTCGGCGCCCTCGGCGGCACGTCCCTGCTCGGCCTGCGGATGACGCTGGAGGTGCAGGAGCGGTACGGCACCCTGCTCAACCTCCACCGCGCCGGCGGCAGCCGGGCCACCGTCGCCCGCGTCGCCGAGGCGGTCCGGGGCGCGTCCGGCCGTACGGACACCGGGGACGGCGCGCAGCTCCCCGCGTCCGGGCAGGCCGCCGGTACGCACCCCGCCGACGCCGCCCTCATCGACGCCGACCTGGCCCTCGAACTCCCGCCCCTGGCACCGCGCGACACCCCGGCCGGAACCGACGTGCTGCTCACCGGTGCCACCGGCTTCGTCGGCGCCTTCCTGCTGCACGAACTCCTCCAGGACCCCGGCCACCGCGACAGCGGCGTCTACTGCCTGGTCCGCGCCGACGACGAGGAGCACGGCCGCCGGCGCCTGCGCGAGGCCGCCGCCCGCTTCCGGCTCCCCGAGCCCGACCCGGCCCGCGTGCACATCGTCCCCGGCGACCTGCGGGACGTCGCCGAGGTCTGCGAGACCTTCCGCGACGGCGAACTGGCCCGCCGCACCGGCCACGTCGTGCACTGCGGCGCCCACGTCGTCTTCACCGAGCCGTACGAGGTCCTGCGCCCGGCCAACACCCTGGCCACGTACCACCTCCTCGGCTGGATGCGCCGCCACGGCATCAGGGACATCAGCTACATCTCCACCCTCGCCGCCTGCGGCCAGGCCCTCGGCTCCGAGGGCCGGATGCTGGAGCGCCGGGAACAGCCCCTGGATCCGGAGGCCGGCGGCTACGGCATCTCCAAGTGGGTCAGCGAACGCCTCCTGGACCAGGCCGAGCGGGACGGGATGCGGGTCCGGGTCTTCCGCCCCGGCCTGATCGGCG
Organism: Streptomyces sp. NPDC018045; assembly: GCF_044327445.1. NCBI lineage: Bacteria > Bacillati > Actinomycetota > Actinomycetes > Kitasatosporales > Streptomycetaceae > Streptomyces > Streptomyces sp. NPDC018045. The sequence continues at coordinate 131,409 of NZ_JBIRFL010000017.1, read as the reverse complement.
GCGACACCACCACCGGCGCCTGCAACGACCTGGACATGCTCTGGCGGCTGGTCGCCGCGTGCCTGGCCGTCGGCGCCCACCCGGCGGACGACATGCCGCTGCCGGTGGCGCCCATTGACCTGGTCGCCCGCGCCGTCGTCCAGCTCGGCCAGGAGCCCGGCTCGGCGGGCCGCGCCTACCACCTGGTCGGCGAGCGGCCCACCACCTTCGCCGCCCTCTTCGCCGAACTGGGCGCACTCGGGGCACCGACCCGTGGCGTACCGGTCGCGGAGTGGGCGCGCCTGGTGGGCCGGCGGGCGCTGGAGACCGGCGACCCGGTGCTGTCGACCATGGCGCTGTACGAGACCCACGACCTGGACACGCCGCGGGTGGACGTGGAAGGCCGGCTGTGGGGGCCGTGGCTGCGCGAGCGCGGCCTGGACCCCCGCCTGGACGGCGAACGGGCCCTGCAGGCCCTGCGCCACCTCGCCGGCCACCCCGCCTTCGCGGCCTTGTTGACCGATGTGACGGAAGGCGCCTGACCCAGTGACCACCGACGCGACGACAGACGGGACGACGATGGACGACGGATGGGGCGACGGCCGGCTGGCCGTCGTCGGTGCCGGGGTCATGGGCACCGCGCTGGCCACACTCGCCGTGGGCCGCGGCCTTCAGGTGCTGCTGATCGACGTGTCCGAGGGGCAGCTCGAACGCGCCCTCGGCACGGTGCGCCAGCAACTGCGGCACGCCAGGATGCTGGGCAAGCTGCCCAAGGGGCCGGACGGCGAGCTGGCGCTGAGCACCTCGTACGAGCAGCTCGACACCGCGGCGGCCGTCATCGAGGCGGTCACCGAGACCACCGACGCCAAGGTCAAGGCGCTGGGGGACATCTCATCGGCGGTCCGCCCCGGCACCCTGATCGCGTCCAACACCTCGGCCGTACCGGTCGACGAACTGGCCGGCTACACCCAGCACCCGCACGATGTCGTCGGCACCCACTTCATGAACCCGCCCTACCTGATCAGGGCCGTCGAGGTGATCCGCGGACCGCGCACCGGCGACGCGGCGATGGCGGCGCTGGAGCGGCTGCTGACCGCCCTGGACCGGGAGGCGATCGTCGTCGGCGACGGCCCCGGCTTCGTCTCCAACCGCATCCTGATGCGGGTGATCAACGACGCGGCCCGGCTGGTCGCCGAGGGCCGCGCCACCGCCGAGTCCGTGGACCGCGTCTTCACCGGCTGCTTCGGGCACCGTACGGGGCCGCTGGCCACCGCGGACCTGATCGGCCTGGACAACATCGTCGACACCCTCAAGGTGCTGCACGACCGCACCGGCGACGACGGATACCTCGCCTGCGACCTGCTCCTGGACAAGGTGCGGGCCGGCGACTTCGGTCACAAGACCGGCAACGGCTTCTACCCCTACGGAGGAACGCGCGCATGACCACCGTCGACAACCAGGCCGGCCCGGCGACCGGACCCGGCGCCGAGGACGTCCAGCAGCGCCTGGTGGCGTTCCTGAGTTCCCGCACCGGCGGCGACTGGGCCGTGGACCAGGACCTGTTCGCCTCCGGGGCGTTCTCCTCGCTGTTCTCCCTGGAACTGCTCCAGCACGTCGAGCAGGAGTTCCAGGTCACCGTCGAGGGCGACGACCTGACCCTGGACAACTTCCGTACCGTGCCGGCCATCACCGCGCTGGTCCGGAGGCTGCGCGGCGAAGGAGCGGCGGGGCGGTGACGGCACAGGCCACCGCGGACGCCCGCACCGCGCTCGGCGAACTCGTCGGCGACCGCGCCGAGGAGTGGGACCTGACCGGACGGATCCCCGCGGAGACGGTACGGGAGGCGTCCCGGCGCGGACTGCTGTGCGCCCAGGTCGCCGCGGACCACGGCGGCCTGGGCCTGGACAGCCGCGCCAACGGTGAGCTGACCGCGCACGCCGGGTCCCTGTGCGGCTCCCTGCGGTCCCTGATGACCTCGCAGGGCATGGCCGCCTGGACCGTGCAGCGCTTCGGCACCGCCGTGCAGCGCGGCGCCTTCCTGCCCCGGCTCACCGGGGGAGAGACGGCCGGCGTCGCGTTCTCCGAGAGCGGGGCGGGCAGCGACCTGTCCGCGATGCGCACCGAGATCCGCCGCGACGGCGACACCGTGCACGTCACCGGCCGCAAGGTCTGGGTGACCGGCGCCGCCTACGCGAGCCTGCTGGTGGTCTTCGGCACCTACGGCGACGGTGCCGCGGTCGTCCTGGTGCCCGCCGACGCCCCGGGCGTACGGATCGAGCGGGTACCGGACCCGATGGGCTGCCGGGCCGCCGGCCACGCCGACGTACACCTCGACGCCGTCCGCGTACCGGCCGGCCACCTGCTGTCCGGCGCCGGCCTGCCGGCCGCCCTGCTCGCCACCGCCGCGCTGACCTACGGCCGGCTCTCGGTCGCCTGGGGCTGCGCCGGCATCCTGCGCGCGTGCGTGGACAGCGCGGCGGCGCACGCGCGGACCCGTGAACAGTTCGGCAAGCCGCTCGCCGACCACCAGCTCGTCGCCCGGCACCTGGCCGAACTGGCCGTCGCCGAACAGGTCGCCCTCCGGTGCTGTGAGCACGCCAGCGCCTGCTGGGACGAGAACCGGCCGGAGCTGGGCACCCAGGCCGTCGTCGCCAAGTACGTCGCCTCCCGGGAAGCCACCAAGGGCGCCGCCACGGCCGTCCAGGTGCTGGCCTCCCGCGGGGCACGCGACGGCCACCCGGTGGCGCGGGCCTACCGCGACGCCAAACTCATGGAGATCATCGAGGGCAGCACGGAGATCAGCCAGTTGCTCCTCGCGGACCACGTACGGACGGGCCGGGGATGACGACGACGGACACGGGCAGCAGCGCGGACACGGCCGTCGGGGTGGGGGCCGTGCACTGCCTCCTGCCCGACGAGCTGACACCCGTCGAGAAGCTCGACGAGATCGCCGGACTGCCGCGCGAGGAAGCCGGGTTCGCGCGCGACTGCGGGATCCGCACGGTCGGCCGGTTCGCCGACGAGGCGACGGCCGCGGGGCTCGCGGCCCAGGCCGTACGCGCACTGCGCGCGAAGGACCCGGCGGCCCCGGAACCCGACGTCCTGGTGGTGGTCGGCGCCCGCGCCCCCGAGGTGCTGCTCGGCTCCGGCTCCGGCCAGGTCGCGAGCGAGGCCGGGCTCACCTCGGCCTTCTCCTTCGTCCTGGACGGCCTGGGCTGCACGGGCTCCAGCTCGGCCTGGGGGCTGGCCAGGGACCTCCTCGTCGCCGACCCCGCCCGGCGGTCCGTCATGATCGCGCACGCCAGCCGGCCGGTCGCGCTGGACCGGGTGCGCCACCCGGTCACCGTCGTCGGCGACGGCGCCTTCGCCATGACCCTGGTGCGCGGCGGCCGCCCCGTGCTGCGCGCCCACCGCCAGCACACCGACGGCAGGTTCCACGACCTCCTCCAGGTCGACTACAGGAACGCCCCCTGGTACGAGTGGCGCGAGGAGGTCAGCTCCGCCGACCGCTACCGCTTCGAACTGGCGCTGCACAGCCAGCAGCACCTCAAGCGCCTGGTCGCAGAGGTGCTGGCGGACGCGGGCGTGGAGCGGCGGCAGGTCGGCGCCGTGCTCATGCAGAACGTCACCGCGTCGGCCTTCCAGTTCTACGAGACCCTGCTCGGCCTGCCCGTCCACCCCGTGTGCACCGAGAACCTCCAGGCGTACGGACACACCGGCGCCATGGACGTGGTGCTCAACCTGGACCGGCTGCTGGCCCGCGGCGAACTGGCCCCCGGCGACCACGTCCTCGTCCTGAACAACAGCCCCGTCGCGGCCTGGGCCGCGACCCTCTGGGAGGTATGACCGGCATGGCGGGCACCGAGACGGCGCAGACCACGGCCACCCCGGACGCGGCGCGCACAGCCGCGCTCCCCGCGGTGAAGTGCCTGGTCTGGGACCTGGACAACACCCTGTGGCAGGGCGTCCTGCTGGAGAACGACGAACTGGCCCTGCGGCCCGGCGTCCTGAAGACGCTGCGAGCCCTGGACGAGCGCGGCATCCTCCAGTCGGTGGCCAGCCGCAACGATTACGACGACGCCTGGGCCCGGCTGGAGAGCCTCGGCGTCGCCGAGTACTTCGTCCTGCCGCACATCGGCTGGGGCCGCAAGTCCGACGCCGTCCGCGCGGTCGCGGAGCAGTTGAACTTCGCGCCGGACACCATCGCGTTCATCGACGACCAGCACACCGAACGGGCCGAGGTCGCCTACCATCTGCCGGACGTGCGCTGCTACGACGCGCCCGAGGTGGCCGGCCTGCCGGACCTGCCGGACTTCGCCCCCACCGTCACCACCGACGCCCGTCGCCGCCGGGCCATGTACCAGGAGAAGTTCCGGCGCGAGGCCGCGCAGAGCGAGTTCAACGGGCCGGACGAGGACTTCCTGCGCTCCCTGGACATGCGGATGCGCATCACCCGCGCCGGCCGGGACGACCTCGCCCGCGTCGAGGAACTGACGCTGCGCACCAGCCAGATGAACGCCACCGGCGTGCACTACTCGGACGCCGACCTGCGGGCCCTGCTCACCGACCCGGACCACGAGGTGCTGATCACCACTGTCGAGGACCGCTTCGGCTCGCACGGCGCGGTCGGTGTCGCCCTGCTGGAGCGGCGGCCGGGCACCTGGCGCCTGAAGCTGCTCGCCACGTCCTGCCGGGTGGTCAACTTCGGCATCGGAACGCAGGTGCTGCGCTGGATCGCCGACCAGGCCACCCGGGCCGGAGTGCACCTGGAGGCCGACTTCCGGCGCACCGAACGCAACCGGATCATGGAGGTCGCGTACCGGTTCGCGGGCTTCGACTCCAAGCCGTGCGCCTGCCGGGACGGCCAAGAGCCGGCCACCGGCGCCGCCACGGACGTCCAGCGCCTGCACCTGGTCCCCCGGCGGCAGGCCGCCCCCACGACGCTCACCGCGACCGGCCCCGACCTGTGGTCCGGCGACGACACCGGGAAACCGTGGGCATGACGGACGGCGCCGTGGACGGGCCCACGGTGGCGCCGAAGGGGCCGGTCCCGGGCGGCCCGCGTCCCGCCGGCCGCCGCTTCGGCCCCTTCGGTCGGCTGTGGGCCTCGACCGCGGTGTCCGCGCTGGGCGACGGCGTACGGCTGACGGCCCTGCCGCTGCTCGCCGTCTCACTCACCTCCGACCCGTTGCTGATCTCCCTGGTGACGGTCGCCAACTGGCTGCCCCTGCTGCTCGCGCCGCTGGCGGGCGTCTGGGCCGACCTGGCCGACCGGCGCGCGCTGCTCATCGGCGTGGACCTGATGCGTGCCGTCGCGGTCCTCGCGCTGGCGCTGACCGTGGTCACCGGGGCGGTGAGCCTGCCGGTGGTGTGTGCCGTGGCGGCGGTGCTCGGGCTGGGGGAGACGGTGCACATCGTCGCGTCCCAGTCGTTTTTGCCGATGGTCGTGGACACCGCGCGGCTCGCCGCCGCCAACGGCCGCCTGCACGTGGCCCAGTTGATCTTCCGGGACTCCGCCGGGCAGCCGCTCGGCAGCCTCGCCTTCGTCGCCGGCGCCGGCCTGCCCTTCCTGATCGACGGGGTGTCCTTCCTGCTCGGCGTGGTCCTGCTGTGCACCGTGCCGCGCTTCGCCGGCCAGGCCGCACCCGGCGGTACGGGGCCGGGCGACGGCCCGCGCTGGCGCACCATGATCATGGACGGGGTGCGCCTGCTCCGCACCGACCGGCTGCTGGTCACCCTCGCCGTCATGCTCGGCACGCTGAACTTCTTCATGGCCGTCACCGGGACGCTCGAAGTCCTCTACGTCGTGCGGTGGCTGGGCCTGCCGGAAGCCGCCTTCGGCGGGTTCCTGGCCGTCGGCGCGCTCGGCGGCATCGTCGGCGGGCTGCTCAACGCGCGGCTGGCCGACCGGTTCGGCACCTTCCCGGCCGCGCTCGGCGGCATGGTCCTGATGGGCGTCGCGATGCTGCTGACCGGCCTGGTGCGGCACCCGCTCGTCGCGGCCGCCGGCTTCGCCGTCATGGCCCTCGGCGCCGCCGTGTACCAGGCGCTGACCGTCTCCTTCCGCCAGGCCACCACCCCGCCCGACCAGCTCGGCCGGCTCAACGGCGTCTACCGGCTGATCGGTACCGGCACCATCCCGCTGGGCGCGCTGGCGGGCGGCGCGGCGGCCAAGCTGGTGGAGGTCAACGTCCCGTACGTGGCGGCCGGCGCCGGTGTGCTGCTGCTGGCCGTGCTGGTCACGCGCCCGGTCGTACGGATGGGCGCGGCACAGCGGCAGCGGGCCGGGGTGCCGGACGGCGCCCCGGCGGAGACCGCACCGTGAGCCGCCCGTCCACCCCGCGCGGCGCCGCCGCCGCGATCTCCTCACCGTTGTCCGCCGAGCCCGTCCCCGTGGAGCCCGTCTTGAAAGACCGCACCCTCTACCAGTGGTTCGCCGCCTCCGCCCGCCGGTGGCCGGACGCACCGGCCCTCGAACTGGGCGAGCGGACCCTGACCTACGGCGCACTGCACCGCGCGGCGCTGGCCCTGGCGGCCCGCGTCCTCGACGAGCAGCCCGCCGGCGACGGCCCCGCCCGCCCGCCGGCCCGGATCGCGCTGGTCGCCTCCCGGACGGTGGCCGCGTACGTGGCGTACCTGGCCGTGCAGCGCCTCGGCGCCTCCGCCGTCCCCCTCAACGCCGACCACCCGCTGCCCCGCAACCTCGACATCGCGCGCCGCGCCGGGGTCGGCGCCGTCCTCGTCGACGAGGAGCACCGCGACACGTTCACCGGCCTGCCCGCGGACTTCCGGCCCGCCGTGACCGTCGTACCGGCGGACGGCGCCGGCTTCCCCGAGCCGCCCGCGGACGCCCTGCCCGCCCACCCCGGCGACCCGGAGGGCGAGGCGTACCTGCTGTTCACCTCCGGCTCGACCGGCCGCCCCAAGGGCGTGCCGGTCCGCCACCGCAACGTCTCCCCGTACGTGGCGTACAACATCGCCCGCTACGAGGCGGGCCCCGGCTGCCGCATGTCGCAGACCTTCGGCCTGACCTTCGATCCGTCCGTGTACGACCTGTTCGTCGCGTGGGGCTCCGGCGCCACCGTCGTCGTGCCGGACAAGGACGAGCTGTACCGCCCGGTGGACTACGTGGTGCGCCGCCGGCTCACCCACTGGTTCTCCGTACCGTCGCTGGTCACCACCGCCGAGCGGTACGGGAACCTGCCGCTCGGCCAGGTCACCACGCTGCGCCACAGCCTCTTCAGCGCGGAGCCGGTCACCGCGCAACTGACCGCGCGCTGGCAGGAGGTCGCGCCCGGCAGCCGTGTCCACAACCTGTACGGGCCGACCGAGCTGACCATCACCTGTACCGACCACGAACTCGCCGACGGCGGGTCCGCCGCGGCGGGCAGCGCCAACGGCACGGTGCCCATCGGACAGCCGTACCCGCACATGGAAGCCGTCCTCCTGGACGAGGAGGGGCGGCCCTGCGACGACGGTGAACTGTGCGTGCGCGGCGCCCAGCGCTTCGACGGCTACCTGGACCCGGCCGACAACACCGGGCGGTTCGTCCGGTACGAGCCGGGCGCGCCCGCCGTCCCGTACGACGGCGCCGGGCCGCTCACCCGCGACCACTGGTACCGCACCGGCGACCGGGTCCGCCGGGAGGACGGCCGGCTGGTGCACCGCGGCCGGCTGGACAACCAGGTCAAGATCATGGGCCACCGGGTGGAGCTGGGCGAGGTGGAGGCCGCGATGCGGCGCCACCCCGAGGTGAGCGACGCGGCGGTGGTGGTCGTCACCGTCAAGGACGAGGTGCGGCTGCTGGCCGCCTACCTGGGCAAGGAGATGCGGGCGCACGAGTTCAGCCACTGGCTGCGGCAGCACGTACCGCTGCACATGGTGCCGCGCCGCATCCGGCGCCTGGAGGAGCTGCCGCACAACGACAACGGCAAGCTGAACCGTCGGCGGCTCGCCGAGCTGCTGGCGTGAGGGGCGGCGGTCAGGTGCTCCGGACCACCGGGCCCACGGGACGTGCCGGATCGGTGTGCGGTACCACCGCGCCGATGCGGGGGCGGCCCGTGCTCACCACGGCCGCGACGGCGTCCCGGCGCGCGTCCGTGTGGTCGAGCACGTACAGGTCGCCGTGGCGGGACAGGCACTCCTGGGCTGCGCCGGCCGCGTCGTGCGCCGCGGTCGCGCCGGTCGTGCTGGCCGTGCCGGTCACGTCGGGCAGGTCCGAGAGGTCCACGGCGGCCAGCCCGCCCAGCGTGGCCCGGCCCAGCTTGACGAAGCACTCCTTGCGGACCCACTGCCGCAGGAAGTACGCGTCCGGGGCGGCGTGTGCGCGCAGCGCCGCCCGTTCGGACGCGCTCAGCACCCGGCCCGCGGCGCCCCGCACACTCTCCGGCAGCGTACGCCGCTCCACGTCGACGCCCACCGGCTCGTGGCCCGCGGCGGCGGCCACCACGCCCGCCGTGTGCGACAGGCTCACGTACACCCGCGGCAGCCCGGCGAGGCCCGGCCTGCCGTGCTCCTCGGAGCCACAGCCGGGACACCGCTGTTCCAGTACGAGCGTCCGGGCGGGCCGGCCCAGCAGCCGGGCGGCGCAGAGCCGCACCAGGACGTGCGCGGCGACGAAGTCGGCCCGCGGGCCCGCGGTCAGGAACGCGTCGGCGCGCCGCCGCTCCACGCCGGTGAGCAGCCGCTCGTACCCCGGGACGAGACGGAGCACCTCGTCCGTACCCGCCACCGCCGCCAACGGCTGTCCGCTCTCCACGGAGAGCACCTTTCCAGAGCGGCCACACACCGGGCAAGGCGCCCGCATTCCCGCTTTCCCAACCGCTTTCGCACCTTTTGAACGGCCCGCTCCAGGCGCCGGCCGACGAGTGGAGGACCAGTGAACGACATGACGCAGGCGGCGGTTTCCGCGGCGCCCTTCCCGGAATTGTTCGCCCGCCAGGCGGCACGCACCCCGGACGCCCCGGCGCTGGTCTTCGAGGACACCACACTCTCGTACCGCGAACTGGACGCGCGGGCCAACCGCCTGGCGCACTGGCTCACCGGGCAGGGCGTGGGCCCCGAGGCCCGGGTGGCGCTGGTGCTGCCGCGCTCGGTGGAGCTGGCGGTGGCGCTGCTCGCCGTCTGGAAGGCGGGCGGCGCGTACGTACCCGTCGACCCGGAGTACCCGCCGGTACGCCGCGCCTTCGTCCTCGACGACACGGCCCCCGTCCTCGTCCTCGACGAGGAGAGCCTGCCCCGCGACCTGTCCGGCCTGCCCACGACCGGCCCCGCCGTGCGCCTCACCCCCGGCCACGCCGCCTACGTCATCCACACCTCCGGCTCGACGGGCGTGCCCAAGGGCGTCGTCGTCCCGCACGCGGGCCTGGCCGGGCTGGCGGCCGCCCACGCCGAGCGGTTCGCGGTGACGGCCGAAAGCCGCGTCCTGCAGTTCGCCTCGGCCGCCTTCGACGCGTCCGTCGCGGAGATCTGCGTCGCCTGGCTGACCGGCGCCGCCCTCGTCATGGCCCCCGCCGCCCGCCTGCTGCCCGGCGCGGGCCTGGCCGAACTGGTCACCGAACAGCGCGTCACCCACGCCACGCTGCCGCCCTCCGTGCTCGCGGCGCTGCCGCCGCACACCACTCTGCCGGAGATCACCGCGCTGGCGGTGGCGGGCGAGGCCTGCCCGCCGGACGTGGTCGAACGCTGGTCGGCCGGCCGGCGCCTGGTCAACGCGTACGGCCCGACGGAGACCACGGTGTGCGCGACGGTGGGCGAGCCGCTGTCCGGCCGCGTGGTGCCCGCGCTCGGCACCCCCATCGCCGACGTGCGCCTGTACGTGCTCGACGCGGCGCTGCGCCCCGTGCCGGCCGGCGGCACCGGCGAGCTGTACGTCACCGGCACCGGGCTCGCCCGCGGCTACCTCGGCCGCTCCGCGCTCACCGCGGAGCGCTTCGTGGCGTGCCCCTTCGGCCCGGCGGGCGCGCGGATGTACCGCACCGGCGACGTGGCACGCCGCCGGGACGACGGCGAGCTGGAGTTCGTCGGCCGCGCCGACGACCAGGTCAAGGTGCGCGGCCACCGCGTCGAGCCGGGCGAGATCGAGCAGGTGCTCGGCGCGCACCCGGGGGTCGGGCAGGCCGTGGTCGCCGCCCGCGAGGACCGGCCCGGCGACATCCGCCTGGTCGGCTACGTCGTACCCGCCACCGGCCCCGCGCCCGCTCCCGGCGCCGACGCACACCAGGTCGGCGAGTGGCAGGAGATGCACGACCTGGTCTACGCGGACGAGGCCAAGACGCACGACGACGAGCCGCCGTTCGGCGAGGACTTCAGCGGCTGGAACAGCAGCTACGACGGCACCCCGATCCCTCTTGAGGAAATGCGCGACTGGCGCGCCGAGACCGTACGGCGCATCCTCGACCTCAAGCCCCGCCGGGTGCTGGAGATGGGCGTCGGCAGCGGCCTGCTGCTCTCGAAGGTGGCGCCCGCCTGCGAGGCGTACTGGGGAGCGGACTTCTCGGCACCGGCCGTCGAACGGCTGCGCCGCCAGGTCGCCGCCGTACCGGAGCTGGCCGGCAAGGTCGAGCTGAGCTGCCGGCCCGCCGACGTCACCGAGGGCCTGCCCACCGGCTGGTTCGACACCATCGTGATCAATTCGGTCACCCAGTACTTCCCCAACGCCGCCTACTTCCTGCGGGTCCTGCGCAACGCCGTGGACCTGCTGGCCCCCGGCGGCCGGGTCTTCGTCGGCGACCTCCGCAACCGGCGGCTGCTACGGCTCTTCCGTACGGCCGTCGAGCTGCACCGGGCCGGCCCGGACGCGGAGCCGGGCGCCCTCGGCGCGGTGATCGACCAGAGCGTCCGGCTGGAGAAGGAACTCCTGGTCGACCCGGACTTCTTCGCGGCACTGCCCGCCGAACTGCCGGACGTGACCGGCACCGACCTCCGGCTCAAGGGCACCCGCCACCACAACGAGCTGACCCGCCACCGCTACGACGCCGTCCTGCACAAGCGGCCCGCCCGCACGGTCTCCTTCACCGACGCCCCGAGCCTCGCCTGGGGCCGGGACGTCACCGGCGCGGCCGCCCTCGAACAGGCCCTGCGCGACCGGCCCGGACAGCGGCTGCGCCTGACCGGGGTGCCCAACCCGCGTCTGGCGGGCGAGGCGGCGGCCGCATCCGCCGTCACGGCGGGCCTGCCGGTGGGCGAGGCCCGCGCCCGGCTGGCCGCCACCGACACCGCCGGAGCCGAACCGGAGCAGCTCACCGAACTGGGCGCCCGCCTCGGCAGGTGGACGGCCGTCACCTGGGCGCCGGACGGCCCCGAAGGCCGGTACGACGTCCTGTTCGCGCCGGCGGAGGAGCTGGCGTCGGCGGCCGCCGTCGGCCTCTGCCGCCCGGCCGGCGACCTCACCGGCCCCCTCGCGGACCACACCACCGACCCCGGCGCGGCACTGCACACCGCCGCCCTGGTCACCGCCCTCCACCGCCATCTGCGCGACCGGCTGCCCGCCCACCTCGTCCCGTCGGCCCTGGTCGCGCTGGACGCCCTGCCCCTGACGCCGAACGGCAAGGTCGACCGCGCCGCGCTGCCCGCGCCCGACCCGGCCCACCTCGGCGCCGAGTCCGGCGGCCGGGCGCCGCGCACCCCGCGCGAGGGCGTGCTGTGCGAGCTGTACGCCGACATCCTCGGCGTGCCGCAGGTCGGCATCGACGACGACTTCTTCACCCTGGGCGGCCACTCGCTGCTCGCCACCCGCCTGATCGGCCGCATCCGCACCGCCCTGGACGTGGACCTCCCGATCACCGCCGTGTTCGAGGCGCCCACGGTCGCCGCGCTCGCCGAGCACGTCGACGCCGCCGCCTCCGGGGGCCGCCCGGCCCTGCGGCCCAGGCCGCGCCCCGACGTGCTGCCGCTGTCGTACGCCCAGCACCGCCTGTGGTTCCTGCACCGGCTGGAGGGCCCGAGCGCCACGTACAACGTCCCGCTCGCGCTGCACCTGTCCGGCGAGCTGGACCACGACGCGCTGCGCGCCGCGCTGGGCGACCTGCTCGCCCGGCACGAGAGCCTGCGCACGGTCTTCCACGAGACGGCCACCGGCACCCCGCGCCAGGTCGTCCGCGCCGTCGACGACCTGGCGGGCCTGCCGCCGGTGCTCACCGTGGTGCACACCGGCCCCGACGACGTACGGCGTCTGCTCGACGAGGCCACCCGGCACGCCTTCGACATCGCCACCGAACTGCCGCTGCGCGCCACGCTGTTCCGGACCGGGCCGGACGAGCACGTGCTGCTCCTGCTGCTGCACCACATCGCCGGTGACGGCTGGTCGTCGGCGCCGCTCTCCCGCGACCTGGCGGCGGCGTACGAGGCGCGCCGCGCCGGACGGGCCCCGCGGTGGAAGCCGCTGCCGGTCCAGTACGCCGACTACACCCTCTGGCAGCGGGACCACCTCGGCGACCCGCGGGACCCGGCCAGTGTCCAAGCGCGAGAACTCGCTTATTGGACACGGCAGCTCAGCGGCATCCCCGAGGAGATCGCGCTCCCCTACGACCGCCCGCGCCCCCGGCGCGCGACGTACCGGGGCGCCGCGCTCGGCCTGGACCTGCCCGCCGGCCTGCACGCGGAGCTGCACGCCCTGGCGCGCGACACCGGCACCAGCCTGTTCATGATCGTGCAGGCGGGCCTGGCTGCCCTGCTCACCCGCCTCGGCGCCGGCACCGACATCCCCATCGGCAGTCCCGTCGCGGGCCGCACCGACCAGGCCCTGGACGACCTGGTGGGCTTCTTCGTCAACACCCTCGTGCTGCGCACCGACACCGCCGGCAACCCGACCTTCCGCGACCTGCTGCGCCGCGTCCGCGACACCGACCTGGCCGCCTGGTCCCACCAGGACCTGCCCTTCGAACAGCTCGTGGAGGCCCTCAACCCGGCGCGGTCGGCGGGCCGGCAGCCCCTGTTCCAGGTGGTCGCCGCCGTACAGAACGCCCCCGAGGGCGGCTTCGACCGGCTCGGCGTCCGTACCCGCTCCGAGCTGGTCAGCACCGGCACCGCGAAGTACGACCTCTTCTTCAGCCTCTGGGAGCGCCAGGGCCCGCAGGGCGAACCGCGCGGCCTGGACGGCTTCGTCGAGTACAGCACCGACCTCTTCGACCGCTCCACGGTCGCCACGCTCGCCGCCCAGCTCGTGCGGGTGCTCCGGGCGGCCGTCGCCACGCCGGACGTCCCGCTCGCGCACCTCGACGTCCTCACCGCCGAGGAGCGCGAGCACCTGCGGCGGGACGCGTCGGCCGCCCGGCCGGCGGCCCGGCACCGCACGCTGCCCGAGCTGTTCGCGGAACAGGTGGCGCGCACGCCGGACGCCACGGCGCTGGTCTTCGAGGACGTCACCCTCTCGTACGGCGAACTGAACGCCCGCGCCAACCGCCTGGCCCACCGGCTGACCGCCCAGGGCGTGCGCCCGGAGACGCCGGTGGCCGTGGTGCTGCCGCGCTCCGTGGAACTGGCGGTGGCGCTGCTCGCCGTCCTGAAGGCGGGCGGCGCCTACGTGCCCGTCGACCCGGACTACCCCGCCGAACGGCGCGCCTTCGTCCTGGCCGACACCGCGCCCGTGCTCGTCCTGGACGCCGAGGCGATGCGCCAGGACCTGTCCGCGTACCCGGACACCGACCCCACGACCGGGCTGCGGCCCGCCCACCCGGCGTACGTGATCCACACCTCCGGCTCGACGGGCACGCCCAAGGGCGTCGTGGTCCCGCACACCGGCCTCGCCGCGCTGGCGGCCTCGCAGGCCGAGCGGTTCGCGGTGACGGCGGAGAGCCGCGTGCTGCAGTTCGCCTCGGCCGCCTTCGACGCGTCGGTCTCCGAGATGTGCGTGACCTGGCTGTCCGGCGCCGCCCTGGTCATGGCACCGGGGGAGCGGCTGCTGCCGGGCGCCGGACTGGAGGAACTGCTCGCCGGACAGCGCGTCACCCACGCCACCCTGCCGCCGTCGGTCCTGGCCGCCCTGCCGCCGCGGGCGGCGCTGCCCGGCGTCGTCTCCCTGGTGGTGGCGGGCGAGGCCTGCCCCGCCGACCTGGTGGAACGGTGGTCGGCCGGCCGCCGCATGGTCAACGCGTACGGCCCGACCGAGGCCACGGTGTGCGCGTCGGTGGGCGCGCCGCTGTCCGGCCGGGTGGTGCCCTCACTCGGCGCGCCGATCGGCGACGTACGCATGTTCGTCCTCGACGCGCTGCTGCGCCCGGTGCCGGACGGCGCCGCGGGAGAGCTCTACCTTGCCGGCTCCGGCCTGGCCCGCGGCTACCTCGGGCGCTTCGCGCTGACTGCCGAGCGGTTCGTGGCCTGCCCCTTCGGCCCGGCGGGCGCGCGCATGTACCGCACGGGCGACCTCGTACGGCGCCGCGCCGACGGCGAGCCGGAATTCGTCGGCCGCGTCGACGACCAGGTCAAGGTGCGCGGCCACCGCATCGAACCGGGCGAGGTCGAGCAGGCGCTCGGCGCCCACCCGGCGGTGCGGCAGGCCGCCGTCGCGGCGCGCGCCGACCGCACCGGCGACCTCCGCCTTACCGGCTACGTCGTACCCGCCGCGGACGCCGCCCGGCAGACCCTCGCCGCCGAACTCCGCCGCGACCTGCTCGCCCGGCTGCCCGAGTATCTGGTGCCGTCCGTCATCACGGTGCTCGACGCGCTGCCCCTGACCCCGAACGGCAAGGTGGACCGCAAGGCGCTGCCCGCCCCCGACCCGGCGCGGACCGGATCCGACGCGGGCGGCCGGGCGCCGCGCTCGCCGCAGGAGGAGATCCTGTGCGAGCTGTACGCCGACCTGCTGGGCGTCCCCGGCGTCGGCATCGACGACAGCTTCTTCGCCCTCGGCGGCCACTCGCTGCTCGCCACCCGCCTGGTCAGCCGCGTCCGCGCGGTCCTCGGCGTGGAACTGCCCATCGCCGCCCTCTTCGAGGCCCCCACCGTCGAGGCCCTCGTGGAGCGCCTCGGCCTGTCCACCGCGCGCACCCGCAGCGCCCTGCGGCCCATGCCGCGCCCCGAGGTGCTGCCGCTGTCGTACGCCCAGCGCCGCCTGTGGTTCCAGTACCGCCTCGAAGGTCCCAGCCCCACCTACAACATCCCCCTCATGCTGCGTATCGCGGGACCGGTGGACGAGGAAGCGCTGCGCGCCGCCCTCGGTGACCTGCTCGCCCGGCACGAGAGCCTGCGCACCGTCTTCCGCGAGACCGGCGGCACCCCGCAGCAGGTCGTCCTCGACCCGGCCACCGACCCGGACGCCTTCGGCATCCTCAGCGTGACCGAGGACGTGCCCGACGACCCGGCGGCGTTCCGCGCCCTCCTGAAGGAGGCCGCCCGGCACCGCTTCGACCTGACCGCCGACCTGCCGCTGCGGGTCAAGCTCTTCCGCACCGGACCGGACGAGAACGTCCTGCTCCTGCTGCTCCACCACATCGCCGGTGACGGCTGGTCGATGGCGCCGCTCTCCCGCGACGTGGCGGCGGCGTACGACGCGCGCCGCGCCGGGCGGGCCCCGCAATGGGCGCCGCTGCCCGTCCAGTACGCCGACTACACCCTCTGGCAGCGGGACCACCTCGGCGACCCCGAGGACACCGACAGCGTCTACGGACGCCAGATCGCCTACTGGCGCGAGCAGTTGAAGGGCCTCCCCGAGGAGATCGCCCTGCCCTTCGACCGCCCGCGGCCGCAGCGCGCCTCCTTCCGCGGCGACTCGATCACCTGGGAGATCCCCGCGAAGCTGCACCAGCGCCTGCACGCCCTCGCGGGCGAGACCGGCACCAGCCTCTACATGGTGCTCCAGGCGGGCCTGGCCACCCTCTTCACCCGGCTCGGCGCCGGCACCGACATCCCGCTCGGCAGCCCCGTCGCGGGCCGGACCGACCAGGCCCTCGACGACCACATCGGCTTCTTCGTCAACACCCTCGTGCTGCGCACGGACACCTCCGGCGACCCCACCTTCCGCACCCTGCTCCAGCGCGTACGGAGCACCGCCCTGGCCGGCTGGGCCCACCAGGACCTGCCCTTCGAGCAGCTCGTCGAGGCCCTCAACCCGGTCCGCTCCGCGGCCCGCAACTCCCTCTTCCAGACCATGCTCACCCTCGACAACGCGCCCGAAGGGGAGTTCACCCTCGGCGGCCACGCCGCCCACACCGAACCCGTGCACGTCGACGCCTCCCGCTTCGACATGTCCGTCTTCCTGACCGAACGGCGCGGCGCGCACGGCGAACGGCCCGGCATGGACGGCGCGATCGAGTACAGCACCGACCTCTTCGACCGGCGTACGGTCCAGGCGCTGGCCGCCCGGTTCGTCGCCCTGCTCGACGCGGTGACCGCCGACCCCGACCGGTCGCTCGCCCACCTCGACGTGCTGACCGCCGACGAGCGGGCCCTGCTGCTCGGCGAGGTCAACGCCACCGACCGGCCGCTCCGCCGCACCTGCCTCGCCGAGGCGTTCCAGGCCAGGGTGGCCGAGACGCCGGACGCGCCCGCCCTCACCTTCGCCGGCGAAACCCTCACCTACGCCGCGCTGAACGCCCGCGCCAACCGCCTCGCCCGGCACCTGGCCGAGCACGGCGTCGGCGCCGAGAGCCGCGTCGCCGTTCTGCTGGACCGCTCCGCCGACCTGGTCGTCGCGATCCTCGCGATCCTCAAGGCGGGCGGTGTGTACGTACCGCTCGACAAGCGCTACCCGGCCGCCCGGATGCGGCTGATCGCGGCCGAGACCGAAGCCGTCGTCGTCCTGACCCAGCGGGGCCTGCCGGCCGACGCCTACCTCCCCGGCGTCCCGGCCCTGGCCGTCGACGCCTGCGCGCAGGAGCTGGCCGAGCTGCCCGGCACGGACCTCCCGGCACCGGCCGCGTACGCCGACTCCGTCGCGTACGTCATGTACACATCCGGATCGACCGGCACGCCCAAGGGCATCGCCGTCACCCAGGGCGACGTGGTGGCCCTGGCCGCCGACCACTGCTGGCGCCAGGACGCACCGGACGGCGCCCGGCACACCGTGCTCGGCCACGCCTCCCCCGCGTTCGACGCCGCCACCTTCGACCTGTGGATCCCGCTCCTCAACGGCGGCCACCTGGTCATGGCCCCGCCCGGCGACCTCACCCCCGACGACTACAGCCGCCTGCTCACCGAGCACCGCATCACCGCGGTCCTGCTCACCACCGCCCTGTTCAACCTGCTCGCCGAGGAGCGCCCCGGCGCGCTCGCGGGCGTACGGCAGGTCTGGACGGGCGGCGAGGCGGCCTCCCCGTCCGCCGTACAGAAGATCCTCGACGCCTGCCCCGAGACCCGCGTCGGCAACATCTACGGACCCACCGAGGTCACCATGTCCGCGACGTACCACGCCATGCGGGCGCCGCGGCGGATCGCCGGCACGGTCCCCATCGGCCGCCCCATGGACAACATGCGCGTCTACGTCCTCGACAGCGCCCTGCGCCCCGTCGCCCCCTCGGTGACCGGCGAACTGTACGTCGGCGGCACCGGCCCCGCCCGCGGCTACCTGGGCCGCCCCGCCCTGACCTCCGAACGCTTCGTCGCCGACCCCTTCGGCGCCCCCGGCGCCCGGATGTACCGCACCGGCGACCTGGTCCGCTGGAGCCCGGAAGGCCAACTGGAGTACGTCGGCCGCGCCGACTCCCAGGTCAAGATGCGCGGCTTCCGCATCGAACTCGGCGAGATCGAGACCGTCCTGGACTCCCACCCCGCGGTCGCCCAGGCCACCGTCAACCTGCGCGAGATCACCCCGGGCGACGAACGCCTGGTCGCCCACCTCGTCCCCGTCTCCAAGGAGGCCTTCGACTCGACGGCCCTCCGCCGCCACCTGCGCGACCGGCTGCCCGCCTACATGGTGCCGTCCGCCATCGTGGCCCTCGACACCATGCCGCTCACCCCGAACGGCAAGGTGGACCGCAAGGCCCTGCCCGCCCCCGACCCCCGCTCCGAACTCGGCGGCCGCGGCCCCCGGTCCCCGAAGGAAGAGATCCTCTGCGAGCTGTACGCCGACGTGCTGCGCGTCCCCCGCGTCGGCATCGACGACAGCTTCTTCGTCCTCGGCGGCCACTCCCTCATGGCGACCCGCCTGATCAGCCGCATCCGCACCGCCCTCGACGTCGAACTGCCCATCGGCGCCCTCTTCGAGGCCCCCACCGTCGCGGCCCTGGTCCGGCGCATCGACTCCGCCACCGCCCAGACCCGCCCGCCGGTCAGGCCCGCGATCCGCCCGGCCGCCGTCCCCCTCTCCTACGCCCAGCGCCGGCTCTGGTTCCTGCACCGCCTCGAAGGCCCCAGCCCCACCTACAACATCCCGCTCGCCCTGCGCTTCACCGGCAAACTCGACCACGCGGCGCTACGGGCCGCCCTCGGCGACCTCGTCGCCCGGCACGAGAGCCTGCGCACGGTCTTCCCCCGCAGGGCCCGGGCCGCGCAGCAGATCATCCTGCCGCCGGACTCCGGCCGCGACCTGCTGACCGTCGTCGAGGTGGGCCCCGACGACCTGGCGCCGGCCCTCCACGAAGCCGCCCGGCACTCCTTCGACATCACCACCGAACACCCCCTGAAGGCCACCCTCTTCCCCCAGGGCCCGGACGAGCACGTCCTCCTCCTGCTCCTGCACCACATCGCGGGCGACGGCTGGTCCATGGCGCCGCTCTCCCGCGACCTGGCCGCCGCCTACGACGCGCGCAGCGCGGGCGAGGACCCGCAGTGGTCCCCACTGCCCGTCCAGTACGCCGACCACACCCTCTGGCAGCAGGACTTCCTCGGCGACCCCGACGACCCCGACAGCGTCTACTCCCGCCAACTCGCCTACTGGCGCCGCCAACTCGCCGACCTCCCCGCCGAAATCCCCCTCCCCCTCGACCGCCCCCGCCCGGAGGTCACCACCTACCGCGGCGACATGTTCCCGATCCACCTCCCCGCCGACCTCCACCAGGGCCTGCACGCCCTGGCCGGCGACACCGGCACCAGCCTCTACATGGTCGTCCAGGCCGGCCTGGCGGCCCTCCTCACCCACCTCGGCGGCGGCACCGACATCCCGGTCGGCAGCCCCATCGCCGGCCGCACCGACCAGGCCCTGGACGACCTCGTCGGCTTCTTCGTCAACACCCTCGTCCTGCGCACCGACACCTCGGGCGACCCCACCTTCCGCGACCTCCTCGCCCGCGTCCGCGACACCGACCTCGCGGCCTGGGCCCACCAGGACCTCCCCTTCGAACAACTCGTGGAAGCCCTCAACCCGGCCCGCTCCACCTCCCGGCACCCCCTCTTCCAAACCCTCCTCACCCTCGACAACGCCCCCGAACGCCACTTCACCCTCGGCGGCAACCACGCCCGCCCCGAACCGGTCGACCTCCACGTCGCCCACTTCGACCTGTCCTTCGGCCTCACGGAACACCGTTCGGGAACGGGGGAGCCGCAGGGCCTGGAGGGCTTTGTCGAGTTCAACACGGACGTATTCGACAGGGGGACGGTGGAGGGGGTGGCGGAGTCGTTGATCGGGCTGCTGACCACGGCCGTGACCACCCCGGACACCCCGCTGTCCAAGCTGCTGCCGTAACCCGCCGGACACCGCGGGAGGGCCCTGGCCACACCCTTCAGGGCCCTCCCGCCCGACCGCCGGACGTACCTCCGGCCGCTGGGCCATACGAAGCAACCACCCCCGCACCACCCCCGCACACGGGCTACACCTGTCCCATGCAGACCTTCCTCCCCTACCCCGACTTCGCGGCCTCCGCCGCGGCCCTCGACGCGCGCCGGCTCGGAAAGCAGCGGGTGGAGACCCTCCAGGTCCTGCGCGGCCTCACCGTCCCCGGCTACGGCTGGCGACACCACCCGGCCGTACACATGTGGGCGGGCTACGAGGAAGCCCTTGTCCGGTACGGCCTCGAAATGTGCCGCGTGTGGACCGACGCCGGCCGCCAGGACACCTGCGCCACGACCCTCACCCAGGACTTCACCGCCCACCGCCCCCGGACCCCCGTACGCTCCTACGCCGAACTCTCCGAAGCCGGCGACCTCCCGAACTGGCTGGGCGACCCGGCCTTCCACCGCAGCCACCAGTCGGCCCTGGTGACCAAATTCCCCGAGCACTACCGGGCACTTTTCCCCGACGTCCCGGAAGGCCTGCCGTACGTGTGGCCGTCGTCGGACCGGGCGGCCCGGAGGGACTGAGCCCGCCCCACGGGCTCGGCCCCCGGCCGCTGAGCTGGGCGGCAGACTGCCCCGCATGACCCTGGCCTCCCCGGACACCGCGCGCCCCCTGGAAAACTGAAGGCCCGCGCAGCGTCGTACAGGCATTTCCCCACCAGGGCGGCAAGCGCATTCTGGCGGGACAGACCCTTCCGCTCTGCCCCGAGGGAGGAACCGGCCGGCTCGTGCGGCGGCTCGGCACCCAGTGCGGCTGACCCGACGGCCCCGCCCGGGGGACGCGGGGCCGCCGGGAGGGACGCCGGCCAGGGACGGGGGACTCCTGGCCGGGGTGGTCACCGGGCGCGGGGTGTCAAGGGGGCGGTCAGCGCCGGTCCGCCGTTCGCACCGTCCCCGCGTCAGAGCAGATCGAGATCCACCGCCGCGGCGACCGCGAAGTAGCCGGTGTCGTTGGGGTGCAGCCCGTCCTCCGACACATAGGCCGGGCTCGGGCGGGTGCGCTGGGAGGCGTCCGCCAGAATCCGGTCGGTGTCGAGCACCGAGTCGTACGCGCCGGAGTCCCGTATCCAGTCGTTCAGCTGCCGGCGGAGACGGTCACCGGCACGGTCCGCGAAGGGGAAGACCGCGCCCCTGATGGGCACGAGGGTCATCCCCACGGCCTTGACACCCTTGGCGTGGGCGATCTTGATGAGTTCGCGGTGGCCGTCGATCAGCTGCCGGAGGGTGGGCCGGGGGCCGTCGTTCGCACAGGGAGTGCCGGGCATCGTGACGGAGAGGTCGTTGGCGCCCAGGTGGACGATGGCCGTCCGCAGCCCGGACCGCTGCTCCAGCTCCCGCTCGAAGCGGACGGCGGCCTTCTCCCCGAAGCAGGGCGAGTCCTCCAGCAGCCGGGCGCCGGCGAGCCCGGCGTTGGCCAGCCCCAGCGGACGGTGGGCGGCGACCAGGCGTTCGGCGAGCTTGTCGGAGAACCGGTTGTCGGCACCGGGGGTCGACCCGACACCGTCGATCAGGGAATCGCCGAAGACCAGCACGGCGTCGCGGGGCCGGGCGGCTTCCCCCTGCACGTCGACGGCGCTCAGGTAGTACCAGGAGTTGGTGGACTCGGTGAACGCGCCGCTGCCCACTTCGGTGAGCCGGTCGCCGTCCGCACGGTAGGACCGGTCCGTGGTGAAGCGGTGGAAGGTGGCCCGGCCCGTGGGCCCGGTGAACCGCAGGGAGACCGCCAGCTTCTCCAGATGCGCGACCTCCAGGGGCACCGTGTCGCTCACGGTGTCCTTGCCGGCGGGGATCGTGGTGCCGAGGGAGCCGCCGAAGGTCAGCGGGCGTTGGCTGCCGGGCTTGGTCTTGGCGCCGCCGTCGGACCGGGCGACGGACGCCCCGGCGATCTTCAGCGGCTTGCCTCCGTACGCGTTCGACAGTCGGATGCGCAGCTTGTCCCCTCCGGTGCTGACGCGCACCACCTGCCGTACGGTCTGGTTCTCGAAGCCCTCCTCGGACCAGTTGGGATCCTCGTCCGGCGTGTTCGGGACCGCCTGTTGCATCGACGCTCCCCAGGTCGCCGTCCAGCGCGGGGCCTCGACCGCGTGACCGGCCCGCTCCGACTGGAGGGTGGGGGACGTGGTGGTGGCGCAGCCCCCGGTCGCGACGATCGCCGCCACCGTGACCAGACCCGCGATGGACGTTCGGCACTTCGGCCGCATGACTCACTCCTCAGCGAACTGCGCTTCACCCGGCACCGGGACCACGGCTTCACTCCGGCCGACGGCGGCTCGCGCCGTCGTCGCCGTCGACCGCCGTGCGCGGCCGGTGCGGGGTCGGGACCCCCGTCTGCTGTGACCGGGCCCGGTGTGCTGCCCGGCGGGTAAGAACCGGCGGCCGCAGCTGCCGGGCCGTCCGGAGTCGGCCGGGTGACCGGCCGACTCCGGACGTTGTGCGGTGGAGGCGGCGGGCTGGACCGGCCCGGAGCGCCGCCGGACACCGGAGAGGTGTTCGGCCAACGCCACCAGGATTTCGTTGGCGCTCCCCCGTTCCGCCGGCTCCGCCTCCAGTTCGGCGATCCGGCGCCGGTCGGCGGCCGCCGCGCCGCCGGTGTGCTCGCCACCCTGTTCCACGGAAGCTTCCTCTCCCTAGTCGCGGCTGAGCCGCCGCATCGATCCGGTCATGAAGACCACCGCGACCAGCAGCGCCGACACGGTGAGCACCACGGCCGGGGGCAGGCCCGCCTGCCGGCCCTCGATCCGGATGGCGCCCATGAAGTCGAACAGCGGCAGACCGTTGGCGACCGTGTACCACAAGGGCAGGTAGATGGCCTGGAACAGGCGGTGGGTACGGCTGAGGGTGCCCAGGGCCAGCGCCAGCGACGGGACGAACAGCGCGCCGGCGGCCCAGCACGCGACTCCGGTGACGTCCCCGGCGATGACCAGCCGGATCAGGGGCCCGAGCCCTACCACAGCGGTGAGCGTGGCGCCCGCCGCCCACTCGGCGACCACCCGGCGGTGCGTCGAGGGGAAGGCGCCGAGGATGCCCTCGACGTTGTGCTCGTATCGCTGGGTGCCCAGCCGGGACCAGATCAGCACCGGCCAGAGCCAGGACACCGGCAGCATCAGCCGCGTGGCGCCCGGCATCGGCGAGCAGACGCCGAGGAACAGCCAGAACCCGGCACCCCACCACCACCATCTGGACACGCCCTGGAGCAGGATGCGCAGCTCACCGGTCCACAGGCGCAGCAGGACGCGGCCCGGTTGCGGCGGCGTCCTCGGCAGGGCCACGGCGGAGGCACGCCGGTCGGCCGCGGAACGCGGCACCTCGTCCACGTACACCGAGGGGATGACGCCGGCCGTCTGGTCCTGCTGGGGGCGCTCGGCCGGCTGCCTGGCGCGGCCCGGGTCGAAGCGGCGGAACCACAGCGCGGGCAGCAGGGCCACGACCACCGCGATGCCGATGAACGCCAGCCGGGCCAGGACGTATCCGCCGGACGGTGTGAAGCCGTGCCAGTCGAACACCTGTAAGGGCTTGTCGAGGTAGGTCAGCCCCAGGCTGAACGAGCCGCCCACCTTGACCTTCTGGGCCGGCATGTCCTGGTACATCGACATGGCGACACTGTTCACGCCGATGCCGCCCAGTGGCAGGTTGGGGCCCTGGCCGCCGATGGCCAGCACCACCCAGATGCAGAACCAGAGGATGTTGCCCAGCCCGCCGCGCAGCAGCGGCAGTGCCTCGAAGAGCAGCGCGAAGGCGGCGGCCAGCGCCACCAGCGGCACCGCGAGCAGCAGGAACGGCTGCCACAGCTCGATCAGGTCGACGCTCGTGGACTCGCCGCGCACGAGCTGCATCACCAGCGCGGTCAGGGCGAGCACACCGACCATGGAGGTGAGCACCATGAGGTTGCTCAGGAACTTCCCCGCCATGTAGGACGAGGTCCGCATGGGGGTCGCGGCGAGCAACTGCCCCACCCGGGTGCGGCGATCGCGTTCGATGGAGTTGCGTACGACGTAGAAGCCGCCGAGCGAGATCCACAGGCCGCAGGCCAGCGCGGTCGCCGTGCCCACGTACGCGCTGTTGTGGACACCGCGGTAGTCACCGAGCTGCATGATGACCCACTTGGCGCCCGAGTCCGGCACCGCCATATATCCCAGGGCCACGGCCGCGGCCAGCGTCACCACGTAGGCGGGCCGCCGTACCCGGTCCTTGAAGTCGGCCACCGCCAGGCCGGAGAGCACGCGCATCATCGGATCACACCGCCCGTGCCTGCATCGGCTCCCGCCCCGGGGCGCCGGAACCACCGTGGCCGGCGGCGCCGTTGATGACGTGGAGGTAGGCGTCCTCCAGGTCGGGGGTGAGCTGGACCGCGCCCTCGTACGGCTGGACGGGGGACAGCAGGCGTATCTTCACGCCCTGGGCCGTGCGCACCATACGGCTGACGACGAACCGCGCCTGCACCTGCGGGACGGCGGCGGGGTCGACCAGGGCCTCCCACACCTGCCCGTCCACCTCGTTCAGCAGCGCCTCCGGTGTGCCGCGGCGCTGTAGTCGGCCGTTCGCCACCACCGCGATGTCGGAGGCCACCGACTCCACGTCGGAGACGATGTGGGTGGAGAGCATCACGACCTTGTCCGAGGCCAGGTCGCTGAGCAGGTTGCGGAACCGCACCCGCTCCTCGGGGTCGAGGCCGGCCGTCGGCTCGTCCACGATGACGACCTGCGGGTCGCCGAGCAGGACCTGGGCGATGCCCACCCGGCGCAGCATCCCGCCGGAGTACCTGCCCAGGGGCCGCTTGACGGCCTCGGTGAGGTTGACCAGCTCCAACAGCTCGTCGATCCGCGCCTTGGCCGACCGGGCCGACACGCCCTTGGCGGCGGCCAGGTACATCAGGAACTCACGGGAGGTGAGGTTCGGGTAGACACCGAAGTCCTGGGGCAGGTACCCGAGAGCCTTGCGCAGGACGTTCGGCCTGGCCACCACGTCCTCACCGTGGAAGAGGACCTTGCCGCCGGTGGGGCGGGTGACGGTGGAGGCGATCCGCATCAGGGAGGACTTGCCGGCGCCGTTGGGGCCCAGCAGGCCCAGCATGCCCGGCTCCATGTGCAGGGTCATGTCGTCGACGGCGCGCTTGCCGCCCTTGTAGACCTTGGTGATTCCGGAGAGGTGGAGCATGATCAGCTCTTGCCCCGCAGGTCGGTCTTCTCGCCGTCGCGCAGCACGGTGACGCCCTTGGGGACCTCGACCTTGAACTTGGAGTCGCAGATCGCGAAGCCGCTGCACCCGGCGTCGATGTCCAGGACGTTGCCCTTGAGCTCCCACGAGAGGTGTTCGCTGCCGGCCGCCGCGTCGAACCAGCGGGTGACCTTGACGTCCTTGCGGTCCACCGCGACCAGGTCGGTCGCGATCTCATGGGTCTTGACGTCGAGGGTCCTGCCCTGGAAGGGGAAGGTCTTCGACTCGGGAGTCGCCTTCGAGGCGTCCACCGAGCAGCCGGTCAGTCCCAGCGCCGCGACGGCCGCCAGGGCCGCCACCGCCCGGGTACCGTACCGCTTCGACATCACACCGTTGAGCATCTGCCCCTCCACATCCACGAGTCCTGACTGCCCCTGAGCTTTCCAGCGGTGTACAGCGGGCACATCTCCCGAACGGCAGATATCCGCGGACCGGTCAGCGCCCTCAGCGGACCCTGAGGGCGGGCAGGACACAGCCCACCTGCCAGCCATCGTCGTGCGGGCCCGCGCGCAGCGCCCCGCCCAGCGCGTCGACCCGCCCGGACAGCGCGGCCAGGCCCGTGCCGCCGCCCTGCCGGGTGTTCCCGGGCGCCCCGCCGCCGTTGTCGGCGACGGTCACCTCGACCGAGCCGTCGGCGGTACGGCGGGCCGTCACCACGACCCGGGTGGCGTGCGGGGCGTGCCGCCGGACGTTGGTCAGCGACTCCAGGACCGTGCGGTACGCGGTGTCCTCGGCCTCCCGCGACAGGACGCCGGCCAGCTCCTCCTCCTGCGACAGGTGCGTCTGCGCGCTGGTCATCGAGGAGAACCTGCCGAGCAGCTCGGCGAGGTCGGCCAGGCCGTACACCCGGGTGGAGGGCGCCTCCTCCCACTTCCTGCCGTCCGCCTGTCGCAGCGCCCGCACCGTCTGGTCCATGGAGTCCAGGGCCCGCAGACCGGCCTTCTCGACGCGCTCGAACAGCTCCCGCGTCTGCTGCGGCGCGCCCTGGTCCAGCTGGGCCGCCTGCGCCTCCAAAACGATGCCGGTCACCTCGTGGGCGACGAAGTCGTGCAGGTCACGGGCGACTTCCAGGCGCTGGTCGCGCAGCGCCTGGGTGACCGCGCGGGCCCGCCGGCCGTCCAGCGACCTGAGGTAGAGGCCGACGCCCGTCACACAGGCGGCGGGGAAGAACGCCAGGAACATCACGAAGACCGACTCGCGCCACCCCTGCTCCGGTATGTGCAGCGTGATCCGCAACAGCAGACAGATCGTCGCGGCGCCCACCAGGCCGCCGGTCCGGACGACCCGGGGGGCGGGCTCCCTCCGCGTCACCCGGTAGAGGAGGACCAGCAGGGCGACGCCCTCGAAGGGGAGCCAGAAGGCGATCGGCTTCGGATCGCCGAAATAGGCGAAGTCCAGCACGAGGGACAGGCCGCCCGTGCAGCCCGCGACGTGGGCGAGCGAGACCCGCCGCAGGGGCCAGTTCAGCATCGCGGCCGCCACCGCGGCGGCCGCGCAGAGCGCCAAAGGAAGAGCGCCGGGCGAGGTGCCCAGGGCGGGGAACAGGATCATCGCCACGAGCACCGCGCACCAGGTGCGGCGCTTGCGTCCCGCGGGCTTCACGTTGTCGTCCACGCGCCCGAGGCTACGCAGCCGGCCACCGGGCGGCATGGGCAGCACACTTGCCGGTTTCCGGCATCCGCCGTACGGCAGATTTCCGGTGCGGTTCAGCGCGTGCCGCGGCCGTCCGCGTAGCCCAGCTCCCAGGCGCGTACGGCCACTCCGACGCGATTGCGCACGTCGAACTTCCGCTGAATGCTGGCCACATGCGTCTTGACCGTGCCGGCCGAGATGAACAGCTCGTCGGCGATGTCGGCATTGGTCTTCCCCTCGGCGACCAGCGCGGCCACCTCGATCTCCCGCTCGGTGAGCGGTGAATTCCCCTTCTTGCGGCGGGTGTCGGCTCCCCTGACGTGCTGGAGCAGTCGCACGGTGATCTCCGGGCTGATCAGGCTGTCCCCGGACACCGCCGCCCGTACCGCTTCGACCAGCAGCGTCGGGCCCGACCGCTTGAGGAGGAAGCCCGAAGCGCCGTACCGCAGCGCCGGATAGACGTACTCGTCCAGGTCGAAGGTGGTCACCACGACCACCTTCGTGGGGTGCGCCGACGCGGAGTCGGCGAGCAGGCGGGTCACCTCCAGGCCGTCCATCCGCGGCATCCGGATGTCCACCAGCGCCACATCCGGCTTCAGGGTCTGCGCCAGCTCCACGGCGTCCACCCCGTTCGCCGCCTCGCCGACCACCTCCATGTCCGGCTGGCTCTCCACGATGAGCCGCATTCCGCGGCGGACCATCTCCTGGTCGTCGGCGATCAGCAAGCGAATGGTCACGAGCAGACATTCTGCCGTACGGGACCGTTGCTTCCGCCCGGAAGCCGCGCCCCCACTGTCCATTCGCCCCGGTACGGGGCCTTCGGCACCGCGGCCACCCGGCCCGGCTCGCCGGATACCCGCCACAGAACTGCCCGCGCGCCGACGCCGTGGGCCGCTCGTCCTGGTCTGGGCGGACACTGCCGTACGGCGCTCGGCCCGCGCAGGGTGTCGGGCCCGGCTCGCGGCTGCGCAGCAGGGCCGCGCCGAGCGGGTCAGAGCGTGCAGCGCGGTGTTGCGGTTGCGGGAGGTGGTGACCAGACCGGACCGGCGCAGCACCGCCGCGTGCTTGCTGGCGCCGGCCAGCGAGATGCCCAGCTGACCGACGAGTTCACCGGTGGAGCAGCCCTCGGTGAGGGCCTTGAGCGCGGCCGCGCGGGTGTGGCCGACCGGCGCGCCGAGCGCCCGCTCGTCGGGCTCCCAGCTCGGCCAGAACGCCGTCTTCAGCGAGGCCTGCACGGGGAACGCCAGGGCGGGCATGGCTTCCTCGCCCACGGCGGGCAGGAAGACGCAGGTACACCAGGTTCGGGGCGCCGACGACCAGCGCGATGCCGTCCCCACGGCAACGGGAGCCGTCAGCAACTCACTCCGCCTCGATCCCTCGGCCAGTGGCCGGCGCACGACGCCGCCGGGCCCGGAACCGAACGCCCGCCGACGGAGACCCGCGGATGCTCACGCGGTCACCGCACGGAGTGTTCTGCGCCGCCACCGGCGCATCCATACGTTTGCCTCGTCAGCTGAACAGCACGATCACGCTCACTTCGCGCCCCTCGCGACAATCCCCGCCTCCTCCGCCCCTGCCCTCACCCCGAGCCCTTTCCCGCGACGTCCCCCACCCCGGTGGATCAGCCTGTCCACCACCGGGAACCGAGCCGCGAAGACAGCCACCAGCCGGGCCGCCGTCGCGGCGACCGGCGGCACCCCCGCCTTCTCCACGAAGAACACCGTCAACGGGATACGCGCCGGCAGATCCGCGTTGCTCACGACCGCGAACCCCACCAGCCGTGTCCCGACCCGCCCGGACCGCGCCCGGTGATAAAGAAATCCGTCCACCCATACGAATTCCGGACGACCCCCAACTGATTGGCCAAGATTTCGGCCCACGTGTAATGCACGTCAGTCGCGCCGGTCAACGCCTTCAATGCGACCAAATTCGGTGCGAACCCCGACAGCCCGAACACCACCATCCGGGCCCGCGTGTCACTGGCCCGCAGATCAGCCAGGTGCCGCAAGAACCGGAACCCTTCCCGCAGCGTCGATTTCGACTCCCCGGCGAACCTCTCCCCGAATTCGTACGGAACCTCCACCACCTTCCGCGGCCGGCACCGCACCATCAACTCCAGCAAAATCTCGTACCCCACCGGTCGGAGCGCGCCGCCACCCTCGTACGCCCGCTCGACCACCTTCCTCCGCTCAGCCGAAGAACCCGCTCATGGGGTCCGAGACCCTCCGCGGCAACCGAGGAAACAGCCCCTTGGCCAACGTGGTCGAACCCCCGGAAACCACCACCCGGTACCCACCGGCCAGCCCGCGACGACTCCCGCCCGCGGCATACCGGCTGGCCACCACCATCTCGGCTGCCGCCCGCTCACCCGCCGCCATCAACTCCGGTATCAACGCGGCCGGATGCTCCAGATCGGCGTCCATCACCATCACCCAAAGGGCGCCGGTCTGCGCGATCCCCTCGACCACCGCGCCGCCGAGGCCCCCCACCGGCTCCGCGCGATGATGAACCGAAACCGTCTTCGCATACCGAGGAGCGACTTTCTCGACGATCTCCGCCGTGCCATCCGTCGGATCATCCACGAACAACACCTCGATCCCCATCGCCAGGGGAATCGCCCCGCTCACCGCGTCCAGCAACGCCTCGACATTCCCCGCCTCATTGAAACGGGGCGCGATCAGCGAAATAACCGGTCCGGAATCCACAAGTCCTCCAAAGTGGCAACCACCAGAACCCGGCAGGCCACCCACCGCACGGCCACGCACACCGCACTCCCCGGAAACCAGCCCACCCCGACCGCCACAACACCCCACCCACCCGCATCCCGCCCCCTCTTTCACCCCAGAGTCAACATGCGGGCCTCGCGAGACACAGCCGCACCAGCCTTCGGGGGGGTACCGGCCCGCACGCCCCCACACGCAAAAGACCCCGCCCTCAGCGTTTCCGCTGGTGACGGGGTCTTCAGGCACCTACTACAAGGTGCCCCCGGCAGGATTCGAACCTGCGCACACGGCTCCGGAGGCCGGAACGTTCCCAAGCGTTTTAGCCGGTCAGCGCGTTACCTGACGGCACGTTAGCCGAACGGTCCCGTGCATGTCCCGCGGTCTGGAAATGCCCTTTTTGGTATCATTGACTAGATTGTATGCTCCCGCGGGTCCCGCGTGGCCCTGGACTCAAGCTTTGGATCGTTCGGAAATAAATCCGACTACTTCCACTGCGGAGTTCTGGCCACGCTGGGCACGCGGAAGAGGCGGTTTCGCTCTACAGTGCGAAAGGTGGCGTAACCGAGGCCACGCAGCGTCTTGCCGAGGTCGAAGTGGATGTTCAGGGCCTTATTGAGGTGCCCATGGAGACGCTGCTGGCTGGCACGTTCCTCGCGAGCGAGTACCTCATCGATTGCGTTCGCGGAGGACGAATCGACTCGCTCGGGATCGATGAGAAAACACCCGTGTTCGTTGACTATAAGCGGGGCACAGGCGCCGGTGCGATCAAAGAGGGCCTATACTACATGGCCTGGCTGATCACACGCAGGAGTGCCTTCAAGGGCCGGGTTCGCGATCGGCTCGTGGCGCCGGCCGCCGACGAGTCCCTGCAGAGCGGGCCCAGGGCAATCTGCATCGTCGGTGACTCTTTCCTCCGACGTCCGCGCCGTAGGCGGCGAACACCGCAGCATTGGCAACGACCTCGTCGGGTTGGAGACCGTGGCCTCGTTCACGGCGGGGTAGCGTCGACTCGTCCCACCAAGACGCCGCCGTCCCTGTTCGAACACCACTTCCGAATGTCAAGGACAAGCCGCTCGCCTCAAGGTTCGTGAATTCCCATCCGCCGCAGGTGCCGTTCCGGCATCAGGTTTCGTCTACGCGTACGTGCTTAACGGCACTGTGCGCAGCGAGCTTGAGGGCGAGCCGACGCGTACGTACCGCCAAGGCGAGAACTGGGTCCAGCAGCCCGGCGCCCACCATGTGAGCATGGAGAACACGAGCCGGTCTGAATCGGCGGGGCTGCTGGTCGTCACATCGGCATCAGCCTGAACGGCCCGAAGGATCTTCTCTCAGGTGCCACCCACGGGCCGGCGACGGCGCCGTTCATAGCAGGTCTGCCGGTTCCCGAACATGTCTGGGCGGCCCTGCCACGGGACATCGCTCCGCCTGCGGAACAAGATCCCGTTGATGACCTGCCGGTGCCCTTTCCAGCGCTCGCCGCGACCGGTGTTCACTGGCAAGCGCGGCTCCATCCGGTTCGGCCCCGGTTAGATTTCCCCGCCCCCACAGTGCTCTGAACGATCGATGGCTCGGCTTGTCAGCCATCCATCGGCCAGGCCCTAGCTGTATTGATCACGAGCGTTGTTGACACTGGCGGGGCTTGATCATGGCGAAGACCTCCGGTGTGGTGGAGGTGTCTACGCTTCACCACACGGAGGTCTTCGTGTCCCACCGTAATGCCCGGCTGACCGTCCACGGCAGGCGGCTGCTGGTCGAACGTGTCCACTCCGGCGTCCCACCGCGCATGTAGCAGCCGAGATGGGCATCTCACGGGCCACGGCCCACAAGTGGGCCCGCCGCTGGCGGTTCGAGGGCGAAGCAGGTCTGCACGACCGTCCCAGCCGCCCGCACACGACACCGCACCGCACCCCGCCCCGCATCGAGGACCAGGTCTGCCGGCTGCGGACCGACCGCAAGCTGGGGCCCGCCCGCATCGGCCCGATCCCGGGCCTGCCCGCCTCGACCGTGCACCGAATCCTGACCCGCCACCGGCTCAACCGCCTGGCCTGGATCGACCGGCCCACCGGTACCGTCATCCGCCGTTATGAACGCGAGCGCCCCGGCGAACTGATCCACGTTGACGTCAAGAAGCTCGGCCGCATCCCCGCCGGCGGGCTGGCGCGTCCACGGCCGAGCCGACAGCCGGCTGACCAAGAACGGCGTCGGCTTCGACTTCATCCACTCCGCCGTCGATGACCACAGCCGCCTGGCCTACAGCGAAGTCCACCCCGACGAGAAGGGCGCCACCTGCGCCCGCTTCCTGCGCCGGGCAGCCGCCCACTTCGCCCACCACGGCATCCGCCACATCGAGCGGGTCCTGACCGACAACGCCTGGTCCTACCGCAAAGCCACCGCCTGGCAGCAAGCCCTGGCCGAACTCGGCGCGACCGGCAAACGCCCCCGCGCCTACCGGCCGCAGACCAACGGCAAGGTCGAACGCTTCAACCGCACCCTCCTGGACGAATGGGCCTACCTACGGCCCTACGCCAGCAACGACGAGCGCACCACGGTCCTGGCAGACTTCCTCCACACCTACAACCACCACCGATGCCACACCGCACTCAAAGGCCAGCCACCCATCAACCGCGTAAACAACGCTACGGGTCAATACACCTAGCAGCCATCTCCGCATGGCAACCGGTGGGACAGTGGCGAGGTAACAGGTATCACGGTAGCGGCCGCGGCCCCAGGAGGTCGCGATACGTTAGGGTGGCGCGGTGAACCGTGAGCTTCCTGTGATCAGTTTGTTCTCCGGGGCCGGTGGCCTCGACTGCGCCGTCGAGAGCTGTGCTGAGCCACCGTTGGTCCAGGACGGCTCCGGGTCTCCGCTGCGCGTTGCGGTTGCCACCGACTATGAGCAGACGGCTTTGGACACGTTGTCGGCCAACTTCCCGAACACCAAGACGCTGTGCGGGGATATCCAAACAATCCCGACCGCAGAGTTGCTGGAAGCCGGAGGGCTGAAGCCCGGCGATCCGACCCTGGTCATCGGTGGTCCTCCCTGTACGCCGTTTAGCAAGTCCGGATTCTGGATTGAGGAGAAGCGTAACAGCGCCGACCCTAATGCTTCTCTCCTCGACGAGTACGTCCGTGTGGTCCGCGAGAGCAAGCCTGAAGCCTTCATTCTGGAAAATGTGCAGGGCCTGACGTACAAAACTCATCAGGCTCAGTTCGATCGGCTCATTGCGAGCCTTAAGGAAGCAGGCTATAATCCGACTTTCAGTGTGCTCCTTGCGGCTGAGTATGGAGTTCCGCAGCTTCGCAGGCGAGTATTCGTCGTGGGGCGTCGTGATGGTAAGCCTTTCCGCTTCCCCGAGGCCACACACTCTGGCGAGTCGGAGCGGGATCGGGTGATTGATCACACCAAAATTCCATTCGTGAGCCTTCGCGAGGCGCTTGCCGGACTCCCTGACGCTCCCGACGTCGGAGAGATTGTCGAGGGAACTTACGCCGAACTCGCTGCGGAAGTGCCTCCCGGGCAAAACTACCTGTGGCACACTGATCGATATGGTGGTCGCAACCAGTTTAAATGGCGTAGCCGTTACTGGACGTTTCTGCTGAAAGCGCATCCTGATCGCCCTTCGACAACGCTGCAGGCTCAACCGGGCCCCTGGGTCGGACCATTCCACTGGGAGAATGTGAAGAATGCCAGCGGGGAAGAGCGGGCCCGTCGGTTCCGCGTTGCCGAAATGAAGCGGATTATGACTTTCCCTAATGGGTTCGTGTTCACCGGAGGTAAGCGCGAGGTGCAGCGGCAAATCGGTAACGCCGTTCCGGTTGAGCTTGGGAAGGTTGTCGTCCGGGCTTTGATGGAACAACTTGGGTACCTCGATTCTCGGGATAGCCATATTCCTGGTCAAGTTGACCACGAACAGCTTGAGCTAATCTAGATCCATATGGGGGGGCAGTGGGACTAAAAATTGAAAAGAGCGTAGCTGAGCAGGTTCTGCGGAAGGCATATGAGGCAGCCGCTTCGGGTGATGACTTCGTCGAAGACTGGACAGCCCTGGCTAGTTCGCTACGCGAGGTAGATGCTCCAAAGACTTACACAGCTGCGCTTGTGACAGCGTTGCTTGCCCGTGCGTGTAATGACAGAGTTGACCCTCGCTCCATCAAAGAGAAGTATGGCGACAATGCCTTCTCTCTGCGCACTCTTTGTCATGGCGTAGTGGTTCCGATGTCTGTGAAGCTTGGCTTTGATCTGGGCGCGACGGGGCGTGAGCCCATCAATAATCAGCCATTTTTTCGTTACGATCATTACAGTGAGATTGCCAGGGTTACAAAGAGGGCACGTCCCTACCTGAACCGAGTAAGTAATGCGCTTGCTTGGGTTGAGGAAGAGTGCTTCTCCACCGAAGAGTCGTTCCAGGCGCTCGTTGCTGTCCTGGCAGTGTGCATCGCTGTGGCGAATAAAAAACGTCATGTTGCCGTCGGTGGCGCCACCGTCGAAGCAAGTATGATTGCAGAGACGCAGAGTTTCGTCGTAAGTGGTTACGACGTTCCGCGAAAGCTACAAGCCTGTGTTGCGGCTGGCCTTGATATGGTCTACAGCAAAGTCACCTCGCGAAGGATTAACGACCCTTCCCGTGATCTTCCTGGTGACGTCCAGATAATTTTGGGCAGCAATCCATTGCTGACGGTGGAAGTGCGCGGGAAAAGCGTCTCGGGAGAGGAGCTTGAGCAGTTCGTCAGCAGGGCGGCGGATGCAGGCTTCCGTCGAGTCGCGCTCATGGTCGACGCGGCTTCACATGTGTCGCTCATGTCAGCCGCCGATTTGGCCAGCGATCTTGAGCGGAAGTACGATTGTATCGTTAAGGTAAATGAGAGTGTGTCGAGCTTCCTGCGTGATGTATTTGCGTGGTCGTCCCGCGACACTCACTCGATCCTCTCGACCTTTCCTGAGAGAATGTATCGGCGAATGATGGAGATTGAGGTACGGGACAGCGAGATGGAGCGGTGGGCTCAGCTCTTCCCTGAGGAAGCCTGAATCCGGGTCAGAGTAACCCACGGCTGGTCGCTGGCGGAGTTCGCCTTTCGGCATAGAGCTACAAGGATGTCACTCCATGGAGAACGGTGCTGCGGCGCGGACATTCACGGCGGGACGCCTATTAGGGAGGGCGTCTGAGAAGCCCCGTTCAGGGCAGGTGCGGTGGTAGTCCCTGCGCTGGTGGAGGCCACGATGGCCGGGCAGCGTCGCGCGTACCTAACGGAGCTGTCTAACGCGGAATGGACGGTGCTTGAGCCGCTGGTGGCACCGCCGAAGCCGGGCGGGCGGCCGCCGAAGCACCCTCGTCGCGAGATCGTCAACGCCCTCGCCTACTGGGTGCGGGTCGGCTGCGCCCGGCGGCTGCTGCCGCACGACTTCCCGCCCTACCAGAGCGTCTACCACTACCGGCGGCAGTGGTGAATCGAGGACCGTTGGGAAGAGGTCCTCGCGACCCTCAGAACTCGGAGACGTACCGGTCAGGGGCGGGAGCCGACGCCGAGCGGGGGTGTTGGACAGTCAGAGTGTCAGGGCCACCGAGCGCGGTGGCTGGCACGGGCACGCCGGCGGCAAGAAGGTGCCGGGCATCAAACGCCACCTCCTGGTCGACATCCTGGCCTGGTGCTCGCAGTCTGCGTCAGCCGGCCCACGTCAGCGACTGGGACGGCGCCGCCGTGCTGCTGGCCCGCTGCGCGGGCAAGTATCCACGGCTGCGGCACCTGTCGGCCGACCAGGGCTACCGCGGCCAGGGCTGCCTGGACTGGGTCCGTGAGGAGACCGGGATCACCATCCAGATCGTCCAGCGCAAGGACGGCGGCTTCCGCAGTACCTGGGCCAGGGCCGACGCTCCACCACGGGTGGTGCCGATGTTCGCGGTGGTTCCCCGCCGTTGGGTGATCGAGCGGAGTTTCGCCTGGCTGGGCCGCTACCGGCGGCTTTCGAAGGACTCCGAGTACCTGGCCGCCAGCCAGGAGAACGCGGTCTATCTGGCGACCGTGATGCTCCTGCTGCACCGCGTCGGAAGGTCGCTGCCCTGAACGGGGTTTCTCAGACGTTCTCTAGCTGGTCGCGGCGGTGGATCCAGCGGATGAGGTTGCTTCCAGCGTTCGTGGTCAGCCGGGGCGTGTTCGACGGTAATGCGGTCGGACGAGTGGCCGTGACGGTCAGGTTTCCACTGTTTGAAGCGCCCCGGAAGGACTTCGGGGCGGGGTTTTCTCCGCGGTGGGGTGGCCCGACCGGGGGCGCGCAGCGCAGGTCCAGATAGCCGTTGTCGAGGAGGACCTCGACTTGGTCGAAGCAGCTGCTGGCACCCGCCGCGCGAGCGGCGGTGGCGTTGTGCATCCGTCCCGGCCGCAGCTTGTCGGCGCACAGGTGGCGCCCTTTGCCGTCGGCGATGACGGTAGCTTTCATCGTGTTCTGCTTCTTCTTGCCTGACACGAACGCCCCCCTGCTCCCGCGGCCGGCAGCGGGCCGACGGACCTCGGTGCCGTACAGCCTGAGTTCGGCCTGGGCGTAGGCGAACACGTCCTCCAGCGTCCGAAGCCGCAGGTTCGGACGGGCCGGGAACGGCAAAGCGCCGTCTGGCCAGCAGCCAGCGCCCCTCACCGACAGCCCAGCTGACCGCCGAGCGATCAATACGGAACAGGATCCCCAAGACGACGTGTGGCAGATCGTGTCGCAGACGGATCAGCGTGGCCACCAGCCAGTCCACGAGCACCAGCCGGCACCGGGCGCCCACACCCGGTGCACGCTTCCTCAACCCACCCCGTGCCTAAAACCGTCGCCCTCATGTGACGCCGTCCACGGCCGGGCCAGCGCCTCAACCAAACCCGCCGGATGCCCCGCCGAGACGCCCGTGAACAACGGATGCGCCAGGACCGCCCGATCGACCATGCTCCTCACGACCAGAGCTTGCCCGCCCGCTATCACGCACCAACTCGCTAAAGCGCGTTGCAGAAGGCCGTAATCAGGCAGCCTGAAGTGGGTTGCTGACGCACGCGGTCATGCGGCGAGAGCGAGGTTATGCATGCGAGCGACGGCCTGGACAGCGTGGTGGAGGCCATCACGCGTTGCCGGTAGCCTCGGAGGATCTTGTAGTTCTTCATCCGGCCGGTGACACGTTCCACCACCACCCGGGCACGCACTCTACGGTGCTCGGTGTTGTCCTCTTCTCCGCCCTGGAGAAGAGGGCCCGCCGGGGCGTTTACGGTGCGACACCACCATCCCGCAGTTGAGGTAAGCGCCCTCACCGAGCACGGTAACGCCCTGACAGTGTCGGCTCGAACCGGAGGAGCGACAGGCATGCGCGTCCGCGGTGGTGCCCGGTACCGGGCGGGTTGTCGCGATCACCAGACGGGTATCTGCATCAATGATGACCTGCACGTTCGCGGAAAAACGATAGTTGCGGCTGGACGTGTCTACACGGCGGTCATGGACCGGGCCCAAAGTGCCGTCGATGATCCATAGACTGTCGGCGGCATCGGCCGGGCTGGTAATGGGATCGAGCGCAAGCAGCGGCCCGAGGCGGACCACGCGGCATACCGTGGAGGACGGAACCCCGAGCAACGGCGCCAGCTGCATCGTGAGACTCGTGCTTCAGTACACCGCGAGCATCAACAACCGCTCGGCCAGCGGCAGGCTCCATGGTCGGCCCATCATCGTGCCGTTTCCGCCCCGCTCTCGCACCAACTTCAACAGCCGCAATGCTCGGCTGATGGGCCCTGCCTGCGTCGGTTCTCGGGTGCAGTGATGCCCGCGCTGTGGTCGTCACTGTCAGCCGTCGGCGGAATGCCCCACTCTGAGCGGTCCTCGCAAGAGGCGGCATGCCAGGAAGACAGTGAACGTGCAGGGATTGCTACTTGCGTCGACCGAACGAAACCTTCATGCGCCACTTATTGCGCAGCTGAAGCCTTCTTCCCGACCACCCTGTCAATCAACTGCAGTCGACTTACACCCGTCGGAGCCCACCTTGTTCCGTACGCACTCTGCCCGCCGGATCGGGAAGACAGGATCACGATCTACAGCATCTGCTACATGAGGAGCGTGCATGAACCATTTCGGGCACCGTCATCCAGACGCTGGACATCTCGGCGGCGCTGCTGGCCGGTGTCGTGCGCCAGCGCGGAGAACTACGCACGGCGAGAGCGCGGGATCGGCCGGGCAGCTGGCGGAGCAGTTCGGTTCGGAGTTGGTACGGGCCTTGCGGACAGGGTTGGCTTCCGGCCCCGAGGCAGTCCTCGGGCCCCGGATGCCATCCGATGTCAGCTGGTACGCGTTCGCCGTGGATTATGCACAGGCCCGCTGGATCGGCCGCTCCGCGCATACCCGGCGGGAAACGAGCGAGGCACTGGCTGCGATCACCCGGGCGATGCTGTATCCGGTGCCGCGGCGACCGAACGAGACTCTGCTGCACCGCTCCCTGCAGAGTTGGGCGTTCACCGAGCGAGGACCGCAGGCAGAAGAGATCCCGGCCACCGCCCGCCAGGTGCTCGACTGGGTGGCACGCGCATCGCGTCCACTGGTAGACCTTCATGACCCCACCTTGGTCCGTGCCGTGTTGGATTCGTTGCGCCGCAAGCGCGACGGCACCGCCGCCGCGGTGGAGACCTGGCGACGCAAGCGCAAGGTTTTCTCCAGCGTGCTGCACTACGCCATCGAGCGTGGCGAGCTGACCAGTCACCCGCTCAAGCAGATCCGCTGGAGCATCCCTCGGCAGGTCAAAGCAGTGGACCCGCGCGTGGTCATCAACCCACTACAGGCCCGCAACCTCCTTAGCGCGGTCTCCTATGTCGGTAGCTATCACCGCGCCAAGGGCCGACGTCTGGTCGGCTTCTTCGCCGGCATGTATTACGCCGGACTGCGTCCGGAGGAGGCGGCAGCCGTAGCGGTAACCGACTGCACGTTGCCCACCACCGGCTGGGGACGCTTGGTCGTCAACCGCGCGCTGCCGCAGGTGGGCAAGAGGTGGACCGACAGCGGTCGTCGGCACGACGACCGCGGGCTGAAGAACCGTCCGCCCGGCGACACCCGGGTAGTGCCGCTGCCGCCGCACCTGGTGGCGATCTGGCGTGAGGGCATCGGCACCTTCGGCGTCGCCGAGGACGGCCGACTGTTCTTCAACGAACGCGGCGGCATCGTCGGCTCCACCACCTACTACCGCGTCTGGGAAGAAGCCCGCACTCTCGCCCTGCCGCCGCAGTGGATTCCTACCCCGCTCGCCGCCCGCCCGTACGACCTACGCCATTCGGCACTGTCCACTTGGCTGTGCTCCGGTGCTGACCCCGCGGAAGTCGCCCAGCGCGCGGGCAACAGCGTCGAGGTTCTCCTCACTCGCTATGCCAAGTGTCTCTACGACCGGCAGTCCATCACCAACAACCGGATCGAGCACCTGCTGACCGCGTACGACTCACCCGTCCAGGACGAGAGATAGTCACGCTTTCCGCCAGGGGAACGTCCCGCGAATCCGTTCTCAATTTGCCGCTTGGCACGGCATCACACCAGGTCGGGCCGAGCAGACGCGGCAAGCCTTCCTTAGCGGCCAGCGACCTTTGTCGAGCAACGACGACAGCCCCACAGACCCCTGACCAGCGATGAAGGGGACTGGGGCAGCCGCTGCCCTCTCCGGGGCTGCGAAAGTGCAACGGTCAAAGAACCGTGTGTCTTTTGGCATGCACGCAAAAGGCCCTGACCCGCATTTCTGCTGGTCAGGGCCTGACACCGAAGTGCCCCCGGCAGGATTCGAACCTGCGCACACGGCTCCGGAGGCCGTTGCTCTATCCCCTGAGCTACGGGGGCGTGTCGGCTGCTCTCGCGGCGACGGGTAGAACACTACCAGCTCTGATGGGGTGTTCATGAACGGGTTGGGGGAGGGCGGCGTATCGCATGGGGGAGTGGGGGTGTGGGTGGTCGGGGAAAGGTCCCTCGCACGGGGCGGAAGTGGGGAAAACCCGGACGCAGCCGGAGACGCGCGCCTAGTCTCAAGGTGTGCCTGGCTTGTCCGGCCGGGTCCTTGTGGTCGACGACAACAAGGTCATCCGGCAGTTGATCAGGGTCAACCTTGAGCTTGAGGGCTTCGAGGTCGTGACCGCGGCTGATGGTGCCGAGTGTCTGGACATCGTGCACCGGGTCGCTCCAGATGTGGTGACGCTCGACGTGGTGATGCCCCGGCTCGACGGGCTGCAGACCGCGGCTCGGCTGCGGGCCGATCCGCGGACGCGGGGGATTCCGCTCGCCGTCGTCTCCGCCTGTACGCCGGCGGAGGTGGAGAGCGGGCAGGCGGTGGGGGTGGACGCGTTCCTGGCGAAGCCGTTCGAGCCCATGGATCTCGTGCGTACGGTGCGGCGGCTGATGAGCCGCGGCGGGGATCCGGGCGGCGAAGGGGCGGCCGATACGGACGCCGATGCCGACGCCGACGCGGGTGTCGACGCGGGTGTCGACGCGGAGGGGGATTCGGAGCCCGCCGTCCGCCCTGCCTGGTGAGGAGTGGGCTGGTCTCGGACGCCCTACGGGGTGCGGGGTCGCCTGGTCGCGGAGGGTGAGGGGCTGCCGGTGTCCAGTGGGTGAAACCTGGTGGCGGTGGGGTGCTCCGCCTCCCATACGCTGGGGGTGTGACCCCCGCTGAGCTCTCCCGCGCCGTCCTGCGTTCCGTGCGTGGCGCCGTCGCGGACGGGGAACTCTCCGTGACCGTTCCGGAGCGGGTCGTGGTCCGTGCGCCGACGCCGGGCGAAGGCGGGGGCGGAGGGGGCGAGGCCGACCTCGCGTGCACCGTCGCGTTGCAGGTCGCCAAGGAGGCCGGGCGACCGCCGCGTGAGGTGGCGGAGCCGCTGCGCCGACGGCTGGCGGGGTTGCCCGGGATCGCCGCTGTCGAGATCGCCGGGGCCGGTTTCTTGAATGTGACGTTGACGGGTACCGCCCGCGCCGAGCTCGTACGGGATGTGCTGGCGCAGGGGCGGGAGTACGGGTGCGCCGGGGAGCCGGGGACGGCGGGGCAGGGGCGCGGGGGCGCCTCGGTGGCGCTCCGGGCTGCGGCCGGGGTGCGGGCCGCGGTCGTGGTGGAGGCGTTGGAGCGGATTCTGCCCGCGGGGGGGATGGGCGGAGCGGCTGGAACGGGGGATGAAGGGGCGGCCCGGGGCGAGGCGATTCGTCCTCGCGGGGTGGAGATGCGTTTCGGGCAGGGCGCACCGCAGCCGGCGGGGCCGAGCCCGAGAGGTGAGCACCCCGGTGACGTCGCCGCGCACGAGTGGCGCGTCCTGACCGCCCGCCTGGGCGCCGACGAAGCTCGCTGGGTGCTGCTCAGGGCCGCTCAGCAGGATGCCGTACGGCTTCCCGAGCGGCCTGTGCAGCGGGAGAGCAACGGGCGGTTCCGGGTGCAGTACGCGTATGCGCGAACGTGTGCGATGACGCGGAACGCCCGGGAGCTGGGATTCACGGCCGAACCGGGGGACACGGGGGACGGGCGTGCGGCGCGGGAGGTCTGGGCTGCGGTCGCCGAGTACCCCGGGGTGGTCGAGGCCGCCGCGCGGCATCGGGCGCCCGACCGGGTCGCGCGGCATCTGGAAGTGACCGCCGATGCCTGGCTGCGCTGTCATGACGGGTGTCCGCCGCTGCCGGTCGGTGAGGAGAAACCCTCGGCCGTGCACCGTGCCCGGCTGGCACTCGCCGAAGCCGCCGGAACGGTGCTCGCCAACGGCCTGCACCTGCTCGGCATCTCCACGCCCGAACGTCTGTGAGCGCGACCGTCCGCGCTCGCCCGAACGTCTGTGATCCATCCGGCGGCGCCGTACGCGCGGCGACGTCGTACCCGTACTTGAGGGGAACCTCCACGCCATGAGCCGTTCCGCACACCCCGCAGGCCCCCGTCACGGTGACGTGCTGCCCGAGGGGCACTACACCGCTCCGCCCGCCGACCTGAACAGTCTCGACCCGCGGGTGTGGTCCCGTACGGTCCGCCGGAACGAGGACGGGGTGGTCACCGTCGGCGGGGTCGATGTCGCCGCGCTCGCCGAGGAGTTCGGGACGCCCGCGTACTTCCTGGACGAGGACGACTTCCGGGGCCGGTGCCGGGCCTGGAAGGACGCGTTCGGGGAGGGCGCGGATGTTTTCTACGCCGGGAAGGCTTTCCTTTCGCGTGCCGTGGTGCGGTGGCTGGCGGAGGAAGGCATGAACCTCGACGTGTGCAGCGGGGGCGAGCTGGCCACCGCGCTCGCGGCGGGGATGCCGGCCGAGCGGATCGCGCTGCACGGGAACAACAAGAGCGCCGACGAGATCACCCGGGCCGTGGAGGCCGGGGTCGGGCGGATCGTGCTCGACTCCTTCCAGGAGATCGTGCGGGTGGCGCACATCGCGGACCGGCTGGGCAAGCGGCAGCGGGTGCAGATCCGGGTGACGGTGGGCGTGGAGGCCCATACGCACGAGTTCATCGCCACCGCGCACGAGGACCAGAAGTTCGGGTTCTCGCTGGCCGGGGGGCAGGCCGCCGAGGCCGTACGGCGGGTGCTGAAGCTGGACGGCCTGGAGCTGACCGGAATCCACTCGCACATCGGCTCGCAGATCTTCGACATGGCCGGATTCGAGGTGTCGGCGCGGCGCGTGGTGCAGTTGCTGACGGAGGTACGGGACGAGCACGGTGTCGAGCTGCCGGAGATCGATCTGGGGGGCGGGCTCGGTATCGCGTACACCTCGGACGACGACCCGCGGGAGCCCCACGAGATCGCCGCGGCGCTCGGGGACATCGTGACGCGGGAGTGCGCGGCGGCCGGGCTCGCCGTGCCGCGGCTCTCCGTCGAGCCGGGCCGCGCCATCGTCGGGCCGACCGCCTTCACCCTGTACGAGGTCGGCACCGTCAAGGAGCTGGACGGGCTGCGGACGTACGTCTCCGTCGACGGCGGCATGTCGGACAACATCCGTACGGCGCTGTACGACGCCGAGTACAGCGTGGCGCTGGTCTCGCGCGCCTCGGACGCCCCGCCGATGCTCTCGCGGGTGGTCGGCAAGCACTGCGAGAGCGGCGACATCGTCGTACGGGACGCGTTCCTGCCCGCCGATGTGGCCCCCGGTGACCTGCTCGCCGTGCCCGCGACCGGCGCGTACTGCCGGTCGATGGCGAACAACTACAACCACGCGCTGCGGCCGCCGGTGGTGGCGGTCCGTGCGGGCGAGGGGCGGGTCATCGTCCGGCGGGAGACGGAGGAGGACCTGCTGCGTCTCGACGTCGGATGACGACGGGCGCGGCGGCGGGGCGGGCCCGGCCCCGCCCCGCCCGGGCGCCGCAAGCGGAAGGCCGGTCCGGCCGCCGGATGGCAGCATGGAACCTTTCTGCACGTCGCAAGCGGAGGGCCGGTCCGGCAGCGGGCGGCAGCAAGATCGGCCCGTACGCCGGGAGCGGAGCATCGCCCCGTACGCCGGGAGCGTGGAACCGGCCCGGCGGTCGCAGGCGGAGCACCGGATCGGGCGTCGGGCGGCCGCGGAGAACCGGCCCGTACGCCGGCCGCGGAGCACCGGCAGGTCCGCCGGCACCGTGAACCCCGCCCGTCCGCCGCAAGCGGAGCACCGGTCCGGGCGGCCGGTGGCAGGTGCGCCCGTCGGGTGACCGACAATGGTGGAACAGATGTCTCGGCATCCGGACCGGGGCCGGAATTCCCGGGCCGGTGCGTG
This sequence comes from Streptomyces sp. NPDC018045, assembly GCF_044327445.1. Classification (NCBI taxonomy): domain Bacteria; kingdom Bacillati; phylum Actinomycetota; class Actinomycetes; order Kitasatosporales; family Streptomycetaceae; genus Streptomyces; species Streptomyces sp. NPDC018045. Next base: position 88,542 of record NZ_JBIRFL010000017.1, on the reverse strand, counting down.
AGACTGGTGCAGACCGAGCAGGGAAAGCGAAAGAGGTCGAATGATGCGTACGCGTCCGCTGAAGGTGGCGCTGCTGGGCTGTGGAGTGGTCGGCTCAGAGGTGGCGCGCATCATGACGACGCACGCCGACGACCTCGCGGCACGCATCGGCGCGCCCGTCGAGCTGGCCGGGATCGCGGTGCGGCGGCCGGACCGGGTGCGCGCGGGGGTACCGGCCGAGCTGGTCACCACCGATGCGAAAGAGCTGGTCAAACGCGGTGACATCGACGTGGTCGTCGAGGTGATCGGCGGCATCGAGCCCGCGCGGAGCCTCATCACCACCGCGTTCGAGCACGGCGCCAGCGTCGTTTCGGCCAACAAGGCGCTCGTCGCCGCGGACGGTGCCGCGCTGCACGCCGCCGCCGAGGCCAACGGTGCCGACCTGTACTACGAGGCCGCCGTGGCCGGCGCGATCCCGCTGGTCCGGCCGCTGCGTGAGTCGCTGGCCGGCGACAAGGTCAACCGGGTGCTGGGCATCGTCAACGGAACGACGAACTTCATCCTGGACAAGATGGACAGCACCGGCGCCGGGTACTCCGAGGCGCTGGACGAGGCCACGGCGCTCGGATACGCGGAGGCCGACCCGACCGCCGACGTCGAGGGCTTCGACGCCGCCGCCAAGGCCGCCATCCTGGCCGGTATCGCCTTCCACACCCGGGTGACCATCGACGACGTGCACCGCGAGGGACTGACCGAGGTCACCGCCTCCGACATCGCCTCCGCCAAGCGCATGGGGTGCACGGTCAAGCTGCTCGCGATCTGCGAGCGGGCCGCCGACGGTGCCTCGGTGACGGCCCGCGTGCATCCGGCGATGATTCCGCTGACGCATCCGCTGGCCTCCGTGCGCGAGGCGTACAACGCGGTCTTCGTCGAGGCCGAGGCCGCCGGCCAGCTCATGTTCTACGGCCCCGGCGCGGGCGGCTCGCCGACCGCCTCCGCGGTCCTCGGCGACCTCGTGGCGGTCTGCCGCAACAAGCTCGCCGAGACCACCGGGCCGGGCGAGTCCGCGTACACGCGACTGCCGGTCGGCCCCATGGGTGACGTGGTCACCCGCTATCACATCAGCCTGGACGTGGCCGACAAGCCCGGTGTCCTCGCCCAGGTCGCCACGGTCTTCGCCGAGCACGGCGTGTCCATCGACACGGTCCGCCAGCAGAGCAAGGACGGGGGTGCCGCCCGCTCCGGTGAGACCGCGAACGGGGGAGAGGCGTCCCTCGTCGTCGTCACGCACCGGGCGGCGGACGCCGCCCTGTCGTCGACCGTCGGCGCGCTGCGCGACCTGGACACCGTCCGGGGCGTCGCCAGCATCATGCGGGTCGAAGGGGAGTAAAGGAACCCATGTCTGCCATTTCCACCGCGAGCCGTCAGTGGCGCGGAATCATCGAGGAGTACCGGGACCGGCTGCCGGTCGGCGCGTCGACCGAGGTCGTCACGCTCCGTGAGGGCGGTACGCCGCTGGTGCCCGCCCAGGTGCTCTCCGAGCGCACGGGCTGTGAGGTGCATCTCAAGGTAGAGGGCGCCAACCCCACCGGATCCTTCAAGGACCGCGGGATGACCATGGCCATCACCCGGGCCAAGGAGGAGGGTGCCAAGGCGGTCATCTGCGCCTCGACCGGCAACACCTCCGCCTCGGCCGCCGCGTACGCCGTACGGGCCGGGATGGTCTGTGCCGTCCTCGTCCCGCAGGGCAAGATCGCGCTGGGCAAGATGGGCCAGGCGCTGGTGCACGGTGCCAAGATCCTCCAGGTCGACGGGAATTTCGACGACTGTCTGACGCTGGCCCGTGGCCTGTCCGAGAGGTACCCCGTCGCACTTGTGAACTCCGTCAACCCGGTACGGATCGAGGGCCAGAAGACCGCTGCCTTCGAGATCGTCGACATGCTGGGCGACGCGCCGGACATCCATGTGCTGCCGGTCGGCAACGCGGGCAACATCACCGCGTACTGGAAGGGGTACCAGGAGTACGCCGCCGACGGCATCGCCTCGCGCGCCCCGCGCATGTGGGGCTTCCAGGCGTCCGGCAGTGCGCCGATCGTACGTGGCGAAGTCGTCAAGGATCCGCACACGATCGCGACGGCCATCCGTATCGGCAACCCCGCCTCCTGGGAGTTTGCCGAGCGCGCCCGGGACGAGTCCGGCGGCGCCATCGACGAGGTGACGGACCGTCAGATCCTGGCCGCCTACCGGCTGCTGGCCTCCCAGGAGGGCGTCTTCGTGGAGCCCGCCTCGGCCGCCTCGGTGGCCGGCCTGCTCAAGGCGGCCGACGAGGGCAAGGTCGACCCGGGCCAGCGCATCGTCTGCACGGTCACCGGCAACGGCCTCAAGGACCCGGACTGGGCCGTCGCGGGCGCCCCGCAGCCGGTCACGGTCCCGGTCGACGCGGACGCCGCGGCCGAGCGCCTCGGCCTGGCGTAAGGCGCCTCTCCGCAAGCGCGACGCACCCGGCCGTCCCCGCGGCCGGGTGCCCGCCCCGGACGTGCGGCAGCGCGCGCGGGAACCGGACGGGCGGCGGGGCGCGGGAACCGGACGGGCGGCGGGGCGCGAAAAAGGGTTACGGAGCCCGCAGGAACCCCGTAACCTCGGATGGAGCAAACCCTGCAAAGGCTGCAAAGGCGGCTGGCTGCCGCGGGCGGCGCGCGACACGCATCGTGCGCCTCCTGTGCGCCCTATGTCGCCACAGAACCTTCCTTCGATAGGCTGGCAGCCAACTCCCCTCCCCACGGCATGTCGCAGTGGTGTGCAGGGCAGGTCAGAACGGCCCCCACGAGCCGGCCGGGCACCCAGGTGCCGCGGCGCTCCGGGGCAGTGCCGCAGCATCACATCAAGGAGAGTCATCGAGCGATGGCCGGTCCAGCGTTCCGCGCCGCCGCCGTCCGGGTGCGCACCCCCGCGACCAGCGCCAATCTCGGCCCCGGCTTCGACGCCCTCGGGCTGTCCCTGGGCCTGTACGACGACGTCGTGGTGCGGGTGGCCGATTCCGGCCTGCACGTCGACATCGCGGGCGAGGGCGCCGAGACCCTGCCGCGCGACGAGAGCCACCTGCTCGTACGGTCCCTGCGCGCCGCCTTCGACCTGCTCGGCGGGCAGCCGCGCGGCCTGGAGATCGTGTGCGCCAACCGCATCCCGCACGGACGCGGCCTGGGCTCCTCCTCCGCCGCGATCTGCGCCGGCATCGTCGCCGCCCGCGCGGTGACCATAGGGGCCGAACAGAAACTGGACGACACGGCGCTGCTCGAACTGGCCACCGAGATCGAGGGGCACCCGGACAACGTCGCCGCCTGTCTGCTCGGCGGCTTCACCCTGGCCTGGACCGATACCGGAGCCGCGCGGGCGATCAGGATGGATCCCGCCGATTCCATCGTTCCGGTGGTCTTCGTGCCGGGCAAGCCGGTGCTCACCGAGACCGCGCGGGGCCTGCTGCCGCGGACCGTCCCGCATGTGGACGCCGCGGCCAACGCCGGCCGCGCCGCACTGCTCGTCGAGGCCCTGACCAGGCGCCCCGAGCTGCTGCTGGCCGCGACCGAGGACCGACTTCACCAGGAGTACCGTGCTCCCGCGATGCCCGAGAGCGTGGCCCTGGTGAACCGACTGCGGGCGGACGGCGTCCCCGCGGTCGTCTCCGGCGCGGGCCCCACGGTCCTCGCGCTGGTCCAGGAGGACGCGGCCGACAAGGTCGCCGGCCTCGCGGGCGAGGGGTGGGCGGCCAACCGGCTGGCCCTCGACGCGGCGGGCACCTCGGTGCTGCCGCTCGCCGGGTGATCGACGATTGCCGGTCTTCGAGAGGGGGAATGTTTGTTGGATCCGGTAGTGTTAACCTCAAGTGAGTACGTGACGCCTCTGCGGCGCGGTACTCCGTGTCCCCCATCGGGACCACCTTTCTTCCGGGAGCCTCCCAAACTGCTTGGAGCAGTTGCCTGAGCAGAAGCGAGCACGCTCCGGAATCGGCGTGACGGACATGAGTCACAGACATCTCTTCGCGCCGGAACCATGAACTGATCTCTCCGCCATTTCCGGCGGGACCACCGCCCCGGCCAGGTCCGCAAGTACGGGACCGCAGCCGGACAGCACAACCGGTCGCCGAGCCAGACAGGCCGACGCCCGCTCCAGGGAAGGACCCTTCGTGAGCGACACCACCGATCTGATGGGCGTACGCACCGATGGCAGTGCCACCGCGCCCGCCACGGACGCTCCCGCCGCGCCTGCGCGGCGCCGCCGTTCCGGCACCGGCCTGGACGGCATGGTCCTGGCAGAGCTGCAGCAGGTCGCCTCCAGCCTCGGTATCAAGGGCACCGCGCGGATGCGCAAGAGCCAACTGATCGAGGTCATCAAGGAGAAGCAGGCCGCCGGCTCCGGTTCCGGCGCCGCGGCCAAGAACGACGCGCCCGCAGAGGCCGAGACCAAGCCGAAGCGCCGGGCGACCTCCAAGGCCCGTACGGGTGAGGACGGCGACGCCAAGGCCACGGGCAAGGCGGACGGCAAGGCCGCCGCCGACAAGGGCGCGGGTCAGCAGCAGATCGACATCCCGGGCCAGCCGAGCGACGAGCAGCCGGCCGGCGAGCGCCGCCGGCGCCGCGCCACCGCCGCCGCGGGCAGCCCCGACAGCGCCGGTGAGGCGAAGGCCGAGGGCAAGACCGAGGCGAAGGCCGACACCCGTACGGCAGTGCGCGAGGACGCCAGGGCCGAGGCCGCGGCGGACAACGCCGAGGGCCGCCAGGGCAAGGGCGAGCGCCAGGACCGCGGGGACCGTCAGGACCGCGGCCAGAAGGGCGACCGCCAGAACCGCGGCGAGCGGGGCGAGCGCGGCCAGCGCGACCGCCGCAGCAAGAACAACGACGGTGACGGCGGCAACCAGCAGGGCGGCAACCGCCAGCGCGACAACCGCGACAATCGCCGGGCCGACGAGGACGGCGACGACTTCGAGGGCGGGCGCCGCGGGCGCCGCGGCCGGTACCGGGACCGCCGTGGCCGCCGTGGCCGCGACGAGGGCTTCGGCAACGAGCCGCAGGTGTCCGAGGACGACGTGCTGATCCCCGTCGCGGGCATCCTCGACATCCTCGACAACTACGCGTTCATCCGGACCTCCGGCTACCTGCCCGGCCCGAACGACGTGTACGTCTCGCTCGCCCAGGTCCGCAAGAACGGTCTGCGCAAGGGTGACCACGTCACCGGCGCGGTCCGCCAGCCCCGCGAGGGCGAGCGCCGCGAGAAGTTCAACGCGCTGGTGCGCCTGGACACCGTCAACAGCGTCTCGCCCGAACAGGGCCGCGGCCGCCCGGAGTTCGGCAAGCTGACGCCCCTTTACCCGCAGGAGCGGCTGCGCCTGGAAGGTGAGCCCGGCGCGCTGACGCCGCGCATCATCGACCTGGTCGCGCCGATCGGCAAGGGCCAGCGCGGTCTGATCGTGGCGCCGCCGAAGACCGGCAAGACCATGATCATGCAGGCGATCGCCAACTCGATCACCCGCAACAGCCCCGAGTGCCACCTGATGGTCGTCCTGGTCGACGAGCGTCCGGAAGAGGTCACCGACATGCAGCGGTCGGTCAAGGGCGAGGTCATCTCCTCGACCTTCGACCGCCCGGCGGAGGACCACACCACCGTCGCCGAGCTGGCCATCGAGCGCGCCAAGCGGCTGGTGGAGCTGGGCCACGACGTGGTCGTCCTGCTGGACTCCATCACCCGTCTGGGCCGTGCGTACAACCTCGCCGCCCCGGCGTCGGGCCGCATCCTGTCCGGTGGTGTCGACTCGACCGCGCTGTACCCGCCGAAGAAGTTCTTCGGTGCCGCGCGCAACATCGAGGACGGCGGCTCGCTGACCATCCTGGCCACCGCGCTGGTCGAGACCGGCTCGCGGATGGACGAGGTGATCTTCGAGGAGTTCAAGGGCACCGGCAACATGGAGCTCAAGCTCGACCGGAAGCTCTCGGACAAGCGCATCTTCCCGGCGGTGGACGTGGACGCGTCCAGCACCCGCAAGGAAGAGATCCTGATGGGCAGCGACGAGCTGGCCGTCGTCTGGAAGCTGCGCCGGGTGCTGCACGCCCTGGACCAGCAGCAGGCCATCGAGCTGCTGCTGGACAAGATGAAGCAGACGAAGTCCAACGCGGAGTTCCTGCTCCAGATCCAGAAGACGACCCCCGGCATGGGCAACGGCAACGGCAACGACTGACGCCGCTCTCCCGCGAACGGCCCACCGGCACCCGTACGGGCGCCGGGCCCGGCCGTAGCCGTACGGCACAGCCCTCCTGGTCACTTCGGTGGCCGGGAGGGCTTCGTGCTGTCCGCGGAAACCCGCGCATTGTTGCCTTGCGCACACGCGTACCGTCCACGGAGGCCCTCACTCCGCTTTCCGGCCCCGGGCGAAAGCCCTGGTCACCGGCCAAAAGTCGACTTTTGGCCGGAGCCGCGGCGGGTCCGGTTCTAAGAATGGCTCTCAACCCCGTTGTGCAACCCTTCCGGTCAGCCCCCCGTCTTTCAAGGAGCAACAAACCGTGGCTGAACGGTTCGGCGAGGGGCAGCCGAGAGAACGAGGACTGAGGAGCAGATGGCGGACGACAGCAGGGCCGCGAACGCGGCCAAGAGCCGTTCCCGCGGCATACGTGCCACGGGCCGCCGGCGCAAGGGCCCGACCCGGCGCCGCCGCGCCCTGACGATCACCGTGTGCGCGCTGGTGAGCTGCGTACTGCTCGGTGGCGCCGGACTCGGCTACGTCTACTTCAAGCTCAACGGCAACCTGAAGGGCGTCGACATCAACGCCGCCCTGGGCAAGAACCGGCCCAAGGACAACGACGACGGGTCGATGGACATCCTCGTCATGGGCTCCGACTCCCGGGCGGGCAAGAACGGCGAGTACGGCACCGACGAGGGCGGCGCCCGTTCGGACACCGCGATGATCGTGCACGTCTACAAGGGCCACCAGAAGGCCAGCGTCGTCAGCATCCCGCGCGACACCATGGTCGAGCGCCCGGACTGCACCAAGGACGGCAAGAACGTACCGGGCCGGCGCAAGGCGATGTTCAACACCGCCTTCGAGGCCGGCGGGCCGGCCTGCGCGGTCAAGACCGTCGAGGCGATGAGCGGCATCCGCATGGACCACTTCGTCGAGGTCGACTTCACCGGCTTCAAGAAGCTCATCGACGCCCTCGGTGGCGTGGACATCACCACCACCAAGCCCATCCACGACAACAAGAGCCACCTGAACCTGGAGCCCGGCAAGCACACCCTCAACGGTGAGGACGCCCTCGGCCTCGTACGGACCCGGCACGGCGTGCCCGGCGGCGACGGCAGCGACCTGGGCCGCATCCAGCTCCAGCAGACGTTCATCAAGGCACTGATGAAGCAGGTCAAGAGCATCGGGCTGCTGTCGAACCCGACGAAGCTCTACGGCATCGCCGACACCGCCACCAAGGCCGTCACCACCGACACCGACCTGAACTCGGTCAACGCGCTGATGGGCTTCGCCAAGGAGCTGGGCGGCATCGGGTCGGAGAACATCGACATGGTGACGCTGCCGGTCACGTACGATCCGAAGAATACTTCCCGCGTGCTGCCGCTCGGCAAGCAGTCCGGACAGGTCTGGGACGCGCTGCGCCAGGACCGGGACATCCCCAAGGAAGCGATCAAGGATTCCGAAGGTGACAAGGGCGGCACCGGCAGCTACGTCAAGTAGCCGAACCGTTCCTCCAGCCCGTCTCCCGGCGCCGCGGAACCCCGGGGAATAGATCCCGGAGCACCCCGGTTTTGGGAGATGAGGCCAGTCCTGGCAGACTGGACCGTCGGCCCCGGTTCACGTGACGCAATCCGCGGAACGACCCGGAGCCCTCCCGAACCTAGGAGAATCCCTTGAAGCGCGACATCCACCCGGAGTACGTCGAGACCCAGGTCAGCTGCACCTGTGGCGCGTCGTTCACCACCCGTAGCACCGTGGCCGGCGGCACCATCCGTGCCGACATCTGCTCCGAGTGCCACCCGTTCTACACGGGCAAGCAGAAGATCCTCGACACCGGTGGCCGCGTGGCCCGCTTCGAGGCCCGCTTCGGCAAGGCCGCCGGCTCCGCCAAGAAGTAGCGACCAGCAAGGCGCCGGTTCCGTCCCGCCCCGCGAAGGGGCGGCGGACCGGCGTTTTGTCGTCCAGGCCACGGACCCCGCCGGAGGTCCCGGGGCCCGCGGCCCCCGCCGCACACTGCCGGCAACCGGGAAACACAGCCAGGTGAGGAACCCCCACGATGTTCGAGGCGGTCGAGGAACTGATCGGCGAGCACGCCGACCTTGAGAAGCGACTGGCCGACCCCGCGGTCCACGCCGACCAGCGCGAGGCCAAGCGGCTCAACAAGCGCTATTTCGAACTGACCCCGATCATCGCGGCGTACCGCGCCTGGAAGCAGACCGGCGACGACATCGGCACGGCCCGTGAACTGGCCGCCGACGACCCGGACTTCGCCGACGAGGTCAAGGACCTCGAAGCGCGCCGCGAGGAGCTGACCGAGAAACTGCGGCTGCTGCTCGTCCCGCGCGATCCCAGCGACGACAAGGACGTCATCCTGGAGGTCAAGGCGGGCGAGGGCGGCGAGGAGTCCGCGCTGTTCGCCGGCGACCTGCTGCGCATGTACCTGCGCTACGCCGAGCGCGTCGGCTGGAAGACCGAGATCCTCGACGCCAACGAGTCCGACCTCGGCGGCTACAAGGACGTCCAGGTCGCCGTGAAGACCAAGGGCGGCAACGGCGCCACCGAGCCCGGCCAGGGCGTGTGGGCCCGCCTGAAGTACGAGGGCGGCGTGCACCGCGTCCAGCGGGTGCCCGCCACCGAGTCCCAGGGCCGTATCCACACCTCCGCGGCCGGTGTGCTCGTCACGCCCGAGGCCGAGGAGGTCGAGGTCGAGATCGGCCCGAACGACCTGCGCATCGACGTCTACCGCTCGTCGGGCCCCGGCGGCCAGTCGGTCAACACCACCGACTCCGCCGTGCGCATCACCCACCTGCCCACCGGCATCGTCGTCTCCTGCCAGAACGAGAAGAGCCAGCTCCAGAACAAGGAGCAGGCCCTGCGCATCCTGCGCTCGCGGCTGCTGGCCGCCGCCCAGGAGGAGGCCGAGAAGGAGGCGTCGGACGCCCGGCGCAGCCAGGTCCGCACCGTCGACCGCTCCGAGCGCATCCGGACGTACAACTTCCCGGAGAACCGCATCTCGGACCACCGCGTCGGCTTCAAGGCGTACAACCTGGACCAGGTGCTCGACGGTGAGCTCGACCCGGTCATCCAGGCGTGCGTGGACGCCGACTCGGCCGCCAAACTGGCAGCCGCCCAGTAAGCCCGTAGAAGAGCCGGAGGAACAGCGTGCCGTCGCCTTCCGGGGGTCACGACCCCCAGCGGCCCCGCCGCGGGCCCAACCCCCGCACCGTGCTGCTCGCCGAGGTGGCCCAGGCCACCCAGCGGCTGGCCGACGCCGGCGTACCCTCACCGCGCTTCGACGCGGAGGAGCTCGCCGCGCATGTGCACGGCGTCAAACGCGGTGAACTGCACCGCGTCCCCGACGCGGACTTCGACGCCCGGTACTGGGAGGCCGTCGCCCGCCGCGAGGCCCGTGAGCCGCTCCAGCACATCACCGGGCGGGCCTTCTTCCGCTACCTGGAGCTGCACGTCGGCCCCGGCGTCTTCGTGCCCCGCCCGGAGACCGAGTCGGTCGTCGGCTGGGCGATAGACGCCGTACGGGCCATGGACGTCGTCGAGCCGCTCATCGTGGACCTGTGCACGGGCTCCGGAGCCATCGCGCTCGCCCTCGCGCAGGAAGTGCCGCGCTCGCGCGTGCACGCCGTGGAGCTGTCCGACGAGGCCATGCAGTGGGCCCGCAAGAACGTCGAGGGGTCCCGCGTCGTTCTCCAGCAGGGCGACGCGCTGACCGCGCTTCCCGAGCTGGACGGCCAGGTCGACCTGGTCATCTCCAACCCGCCGTACATCCCGCTGACCGAGTGGGAGTACGTCGCACCCGAGGCACGCGACCACGACCCCGAGCTCGCGCTGTTCTCGGGCCAGGACGGCCTGGACACGATCCGCGGCATCGAGCGGACCGCGCACCGCCTGCTGCGGCCCGGCGGCGTCGTGGTCATCGAGCACGCCGACACCCAGGGCGGCCAGGTTCCGTGGATCTTCACAGAGGAACGGGGCTGGGCCGACGCGGCCGACCACCCCGACCTGAACAACCGGCCCCGTTTCGCCACCGCACGCAGGGCGACGCCATGACGAGCCCGGCCCCCACGAGTCATCTGTACGTTCCGCACGAGGAGGTCCGTTAAATGGCACGGCGTTACGACTGCAGCGACGCGACCGACCGCGCGACCGGTCTGCGCGAGGCCGCATCGGCCGTCCGTCGCGGCGAGCTGGTCGTGCTGCCGACCGACACCGTCTACGGCATCGGCGCGGACGCGTTCAGCGCCGAGGCCGTCGGCGACCTGCTGGAGGCCAAGGGGCGCGGGCGCGGGATGCCCTCCCCGGTGCTCGTCGGCTCCCCGAACACCCTCCACGGGCTCGTCACGGACTTCTCCGAGCAGGCCTGGGAGCTGGTCGACGCCTTCTGGCCCGGCGCGCTGACCCTGGTCGCCACCCACCAGCCGTCGCTGACCTGGGACCTGGGGGAGACCCGCGGCACGGTCGCGGTCCGCATGCCACTGCACCCGGTCGCCATCGAGCTGCTGACCGAGTTCGGGCCGATGGCCGTCTCCAGCGCCAACCTCACCGGGCACCCGTCGCCGCAGGACTGCGACGCGGCCCAGGAGATGCTCGGCGACTCCGTCTCCGTCTACCTGGACGGCGGCCCCACCCCCGCCGCCGTACCGTCCTCGATCGTGGACGTCACCGGGCCGACGCCGCTGCTGCTGCGCGAGGGCGCGATCAGCGCGGAGGAGCTGCGCAAGGTGGCCCCCGGTCTTGAGGTGGCGAATTGATTGCGCCCCTCGGGCGTGGCATAGCGGGACCCGGCGAGGACAACTACCGCACGTTCCGCATCCTCCACGTCAGCACCGGCAACGTCTGCCGCTCGCCCATCACCGAGCGGCTGCACCGGCACGCCCTCGACCTGCGGCTGGGCGCGGACCGCGGCGGCCTGGTGGTGGAGAGCGCCGGCACCTGGGGCCACGAAGGCGCGCCCATGGAGACCCACGCCGCCACGGTTCTGGCCGACTACGGAGCGGATCCCGCCGACTTCACCGGCCGTGAGCTGCTGGACGAGCACGTCATCCGGGCCGACCTCGTCCTGACCGCCACCCGCGACCACCGTGCCCAGGTCATCTCCATGGGCCACTCGGCGGGACTGCGCACCTTCACGCTGAAGGAGTTCAACCGGCTGGTCCGGGCCATAGACCCGGCGACGCTGCCCGAGCCCGACCCGGCGCTGCCCGGCGGCGGACTGGTCGAGCGCGCCCGCGCCCTGGTCGGCGCCGCCGCGGCGCTGCGCGGCTGGCTGCTGGCGCCGAACCCGGAGGCGGACGAGGTCTACGACCCGTACGGCGCGCCCATCACGTTCTTCCGCTCCATCGGCGACGAGATCAACGAGGCGCTGGACCCCGTCGTGACCGCGCTGACGGGGGTTCCGGCCCGCGCCTGACCCGACTGGGCGGCGGGCCCGCGAAAGCCGCTCTGGCGGGCCGCGGAGGCCCGTCGTGCCGTCGGCCCGGGAGCTTCGGCCCCGCCACCCCTGGGTAAGCCCCCACCGGGGGGACGATCACGTTCGATTCGCCCCGTAGGCGCGCGGGTGCCGTGGGCCCTGCCCGGCCCGAGTGCCGGCTTGGCCCGAGCCCCGGCCTCGTCCGGGTGCCGGCCCGAGCCGTGGCCCCGGCCAGGCCCGAGCCCCAGCTCCGGCCCGCCCGCCTCGTGCCCTGTCCCGCAGATCCCGGCCCGAGCTCTGCTCCGCCCCGGCCCCACCCCGAACCCTGCGTCGGCCCCCCGCCCCGAGCCCTGTCCCGCGCGGGCCCCGCCCCGAGCCTTGCCCCATCCGGGCTCTGCCCCGTCCGGGCTCTGCCCCGCCTCAGCCCCGCCCCACGCGGGACCGCCTGACCCGCGCCCCACCTCAACCCCCCACCCCCCTCGAAGCCACCCCGAACCGAGCCCCACCCCGGCCCCCGCCCCCGCATGCCCCCCGGGCGGCACCATCTGTCGCGCTCGAATGCGGCTTCGCGCCTACATTGGGACCACGTCCCCGTACGAGGCCTGGAGCTTGCCATGCCCGCCACCACCACGTCATCACGGAGCGACACCGCGGCTGCCCGGAAGGAGGCGGCCGGGCCGGCGGCGGGACAGGGCGGGTACCCGCCGCCCGTCTGGAGCCCCGACTTCGCCCGGCTGCTGGACCAGGACCCCGAGATCGCCGGGGTGCTGCTCGCCGAGGCGGCCCGGCAGGGCGACGGGCTGCAGCTCGTCGCCGCCGAGAACTTCGCCTCCCGGGCCGTACTGGCCGCCCTCGGCTCCCCGCTCGCCAACAAGTACGCCGAGGGGTACCCGGGCGCCCGGCACCACGGCGGGTGCGAGGTCGTGGACCTCGCCGAGCGGCTCGCGGTGGAACGTGCCAAAGCCCTGTTCGGCGCGGAGCACGCCAACGTCCAGCCGCACTCCGGTTCCTCGGCCGTGCTGGCCGCCTACGCCGCCCTGCTGCGCCCCGGCGACACCGTCCTGGCCATGGCGCTGCCGCACGGCGGCCACCTCACCCACGGTTCCCCGGCCAACTTCTCGGGCCGCTGGTTCGACTTCGCCGGGTACGGCGTCGACCCGCACACCGGCCTGCTGGACTACGACGAGGTGCGCGCGCTGGCCCGCCGCCATCGGCCCAAGGCCATCGTCTGCGGCTCCATCTGCTACCCGCGGCATATCGACTACGCCGCCTTCCGCGAGATCGCCGACGAGGTGGGCGCCTACCTGATCGCGGACGCCGCGCACCCGATCGGGCTGGTCGCCGCGGGCCTGGCGCCCAGCCCAGTTCCGTACGCGGACGTGGTGTGCGCGACCACCCACAAGGTGCTGCGCGGCCCCCGCGGCGGCATGATCCTGTGCGGGGCCGAGCTGGCCGAGCGCATCGACCGGGCGGTCTTCCCCTTCACCCAGGGCGGCGCCCAGATGAACGCGGTCGCCGCCAAGGCCGTCGCCTTCGGCGAGGCCGCCACCGACGCCTTCGCCGGCTACGCCCGGCAGGTCGTCGCCAACGCCCGGGCGCTGGCCGGGGCGCTGGCCGAGGAGGGCCTGCCGGTCACCACCGGCGGTACGGACACCCACCTGATCACCGCGGACCCGGCGCCGCTGGGTGCGGACGCCCGTACGGCCAGGGGGCGTTGCGCGGCGGCGGGCATCGTGCTGGACACCTGCGCCCTGCCGTGTGCCGAGGACCCGTCCGGGCGCCGCCCCGGGCTGCGGCTGGGGGCCGCCGCGCTGACCACCCAGGGCATGCGCGAGGAGGAGGCGGTGCGGGTCGGCGCGCTGATCGCGGCGGCCGTACGGGAGGACCCGCAGGCCCGCGCGGCGACCGCGGCATTGGTCCGGCGCTTTCCCCCATATCCCGATCCGCGCTGAGCCCGGGAACCATTCACGGGCCGGGGTTGTCTTCCCTTACGTTCACGGATAGGGGGCGGACACGCATATGGTGTGTGGCTGTGATGGCCAGCGATACCAATGGGGCAGCCCGTGCGTGAATACCTGCTGACGCTGTGCGTCACGGCCGCGGTCACTTACCTGCTGACCGGGCCGGTAAGGAAATTCGCCATCGCGGCCGGCGCGATGCCGGAGATCCGCGCGCGCGACGTGCACCGCGAACCCACCCCGCGCCTCGGCGGCATCGCCATGTTCGGCGGGCTGTGCGCGGGCCTGCTGGTCGCGTCCCACCTCAGCAACCTCAAATCCGTCTTCGAGCATTCCAACGAGCCACGCGCGCTGCTGTCGGGCGCCGCGCTGATCTGGGTGCTGGGCGTGCTGGACGACAAGTGGGGCGTGGACGCGCTCGTCAAGCTCGGCGGGCAGATGATCGCCGCCGGTGTGATGGTCCTTCAGGGCCTGACGATCCTGTGGATCCCGGTGCCGGGCATCGGCACGGTCTCGCTCAGCCCCTGGCAGGGCACGCTCCTGACGGTGGCTCTGGTCGTCATCACCATCAACGCCGTCAACTTCGTGGACGGCCTGGACGGGTTGGCCTCCGGCATGGTGTGCATCGCCGCCGCGGCCTTCTTCATGTACGCGTACCGGATGTGGTTCGGGTACGGCATCGAGGCCGCCGCGCCCGCGACGCTGTTCTCGGTCGTCCTGATGGGCATGTGCCTGGGCTTCCTGCCGCACAACATGCACCCGGCGCGGATCTTCATGGGCGACTCGGGGTCGATGCTGATCGGGCTGGTCATGGCGGCCGGCGCGGTCTCGGTGACCGGCCAGGTCGACCCGGACCTGCTCAACCTGAAGGCGGGCAGCGTCCGCGAGGCCACCCACGCGATGGTCCCGGTCTACATCCCGCTGCTGCTGCCGCTGACGATCATCGCGGTGCCGGTCGCCGACCTGGTGCTGGCCATCGTGCGCCGTACGTGGAAGGGCCAGTCGCCGTTCGCCGCCGACCGCGGCCACCTGCACCACCGCCTGCTGGAGATCGGTCACTCGCACAGCCGAGCCGTCCTGATCATGTACTTCTGGTCCGCGCTGATCGCCTTCGGCGCCGTGGCGTACTCGGTGAACAACGCGAGCGTGTGGGTCGTGATGGGCATCGTGCTGCTGAGCGCGATCGGACTCGTCCTGCTGCTGCTGCCGCGGTTCACGCCGCGGGCGCCGCGCTGGATGGAGTGGATGGTGCCGCCGCGGTACCGGCGCAGTATGCAGGCCGCGGCCGTCGCGGCGGCCGCGACGGAGAGCGCGGCGGTCGACGAGGCCGGGAATCTGGACGGGGCTCCGGACCGGGAGCGGCAGCCGGTGCCGGCGGGTATCCACGGGGCCACGGCGATCGGTGACCGGTCGCGGTTCACGGACCGGCGTAAGGCCGGAAGCCCTCGCTGAGGCCGATTTCGCTCGTACGAGCGAGGCTCGAAAATGCCCCCAAATGGGTCACATAGCAGACAGAATGCCGCCGTGTCGCGCTCCAACGCGCGGATTACTGCTCACGTGTGACGGGTAGCACACCATGCAGGTAAAGACCTCATCAAATAGTTTGTGATACCGTTCACGAAACCCGGCGACAGAGCCGAAGGGCCGTAGTGCGACGGTCTTTCGGCCTCGGGTACTCCCTCAGGCCGGGGCTACGCTCGTCCTTGACGACACCACCCCCTTTTTCTTGCCGGAGCGCCGCCATGCAGTCCACTGACGCCCGCCTACTTGCCAATGTCTCCGTACCCTCGCTTGCCACCGGCGCCATCGGCGTCGTGATCAGTGCTGTGGTCGCGGGCGGGCAGGGGGCGGTCGGCGCGCTCATCGGAACGGTGCTGGTGTTGCTCCTGATGGGGTCGGGCCTGGTGATCCTCCAGCAGACCGCGAAGCGCCTCCCGGATCTGTTCCAGATGATGGGACTGCTGCTGTACGCGGTGCAGATCCTGGCGGTCGCGATCTTCATGATCGCCTTCAAGGACACCACGCTCTTCAACGTCAGGGCGTTCGCCTTCACCCTGCTCGCCACGGTCCTGGTGTGGATCGCCTTCCAGGCCCGCAGCTATATGAAGGCAAGGATTCTCTACGTGAATCCCGAATCCGCCGAGTCCAAGAAGGCGGAAACCACGGGGTCGCGGACGTGAGCCGTAGGGCCGGAATAAAAGCCCACCCGAGAGCCTGCTATCGTCCGGTGCCAACTGCGGCGCAGTCGGCGCAGGCGGCTGAGCTTCCAGGTTCCGAGTCAGGAAACCGGTGGCGCGTCCGGCCGATGCCTGTGACC
Source organism: Streptomyces sp. NPDC018045 (assembly GCF_044327445.1). Lineage (NCBI taxonomy): Bacteria > Bacillati > Actinomycetota > Actinomycetes > Kitasatosporales > Streptomycetaceae > Streptomyces > Streptomyces sp. NPDC018045. The sequence continues at coordinate 72,637 of NZ_JBIRFL010000017.1, read as the reverse complement.
CGATCCGGCCCCGCGCCGATCAGCCGCCCCCCAATCCGTAAGACCAGTCCAGTGCCGCACCGTGGCTCAAAGCCGCGCCGACACAACGAGGTTGCCGTACCCATGCGCCACGCTGAAGGAGCTCGCGGTGAGTGCTGAAACGATGCTCGCCCTCGACACGGAGTGCCACCTCTTCATCCCGGGGTGTGGCTTCGAGGCCCCGGGCCTTCATTCGTTCGTCTTCGAGCCCCTTTTCACCATCGGTGGCTACGAGTTCAACAAGCCGATGCTGCTGGCCCTGGTCAGCACGGTGATCATCGTGGCGTTCTTCTGGGCCGCCTTCGGCCGCGCCAAGGTGGTGCCCGGCAAGCTGCAGATGATCGGTGAGGCGGGTTACGACTTCGTGCGCCGCGGGCTCGTCTACGACGCGCTCGGCAAGAAGGAGGGCGAGAAGTTCGTCCCCTTCATGGTCGCGCTCTTCTTCTTCGTGTGGATCATGAACTTGTGGTCGATCATCCCGGTCGCCCAGTTCCCGGTGACGTCGGTCATCGCGTTCCCCATGGGTCTGGCCCTGGTGGTCTACATCACCTGGCTCGTGCTGACGTTCAAGAGGCAGGGCTTCGTCGGCGGTCTGAAGAACCTCACCGGCTACGACAAGTCGCTCGGCTGGGTCCTCCCGCTGATCATGTTCCTGGAACTGCTGCAGCACCTGATCATCCGGCCCTTCACGCACGCGGTCCGGCTGTTCGCGAACATGTTCGCGGGCCACATGCTCATCCTGATGTTCACGGTCGCTAGCTGGTACCTGCTGAACGGCATCGGCATCGCCTACGCGGGCGTCTCGTTCCTCATGACCATCGTGATGACGGCCTTCGAGCTGTTCATCCAGGCCATTCAGGCGTACATCTTCGTGCTCCTGGCCTGTAACTACATCCAGGGCGCGCTCGCCGAGCACCACTGAGCCCCCAGGTACCCCAGCAGTCCCCACCAGACGTCCGGTGGCCAACCCCCACCGGTCCATGAAAGAGAAGGAAGACACGGCATGTCCGCGACTCTCGAACTCGCCGCCGGCCTCAAGGGCAACGTCGCTTCGATCGGCTACGGCCTCGCCGCCATCGGCCCCGGCGTCGGCGTCGGCATCATCTTCGGTAACGGCACCCAGGCCCTGGCCCGTCAGCCCGAGGCGGCCGGCCTGATCCGTACCAACCAGATCATGGGCTTCGCCTTCTGCGAGGCGCTCGCCCTCATCGGCATCGTCATGGGCTACGCGTACCCGTCCTAATCACGGAACGCACCGACGACGCCACTTAGACGGAAGGCATTGATGTGAGCGCCCTGGTGAACATGGCGGCGGAGGTTCCTGAGAACCCCCTCGTCCCGCCGATTCCAGAGCTGGTCATCGGCCTGATCGCTTTCTTCATCGTCTTCGGCTTCCTCGCGAAGAAGCTCCTCCCGAACATCAACAAGGTTCTGGACGAGCGCCGCGCGAAGATCGAAGGCGGTATCGAGAAGGCGGAGGCCGCCCAGGCCGAAGCCCAGCAGGTCCTGGAGGACTACCGGTCCCAGCTCGCCGACGCGCGCCACGAGGCCGCCCGGCTGCGCCAGGAGGCGCAGGAGCAGGGAGCCACCCTGATCGCCGAGATGCGTGCCGAGGGTCAGCGGCAGCGCGAGGAGATCATCGCGGCCGGCCACGCGCAGATCGAGGCGGACCGCAAGCAGGCCGCACAGTCGCTGCGCCAGGACGTGGGCAAGCTCGCCACGGAGCTGGCGGGCAAGCTGGTCGGTGAGTCCCTGGAGGACCACGCCCGCCAGAGCCGGACCATCGACCGCTTCCTCGACGAGCTCGAGGCCAAGGCGGCGTCGGACCCGACGAAGGCAGAGGCCGGCCGATGAATGGAGCGAGCCGCGAGGCACTCGCCTCCGCACGCGAGCAGCTCGACGCGCTGACGGACAATACGACCGTCGACGCCACGAAGCTCGCCGAGGAGCTGGCTGCCGTCACCGCTCTGCTCGACCGCGAGGTGTCGCTGCGTCGGGTCCTCACCGACCCGGCGCAGGCCGGCGAGGCCAAGGCCGAGCTGGCCGGGCGCCTGCTCGGCGGCCAGGTCGGCGGCGAGGCCGTCGACCTGCTCTCCGGCATGGTCCGCTCCCGCTGGTCGCGCTCGCGCGACCTGGCGGACGCGACCGAGGAGCTGGCGTACGGCGCCGACCTCATCGCGGCGCAGCGGGCGGGCGCCCTCGACGACGTCGAGGACGAGCTGTTCCGGTTCGCCCGGATCGTCGCCTCGTCGCACGAGCTGCGCGCGGCACTGACCGACCGCGCCACGCAGGGCCCGGCCAAGGCCGAGCTGCTGCGCTCGCTGCTGGGCGGCCGGGCCAACCCGGTCACCGAGCGCATCGTGGTCCGGCTTGTCGCACAGCCGCGGGGCCGTAGCCTGGAAGCAGGGCTGGACGCCCTGTCCAAGCTGGCCGCGGCGCGCCGCGGCCGGATGGTCGCGGTCGTCACCTCCGCGGTTCCGCTCAGCGACACCCAGCGGCAGCGCCTCGGCGCGGCCCTGGCGTCGGTGTACGGACGGCAGGTCCACCTGAACCTCGACGTGGACCCCGAGGTCCTCGGCGGAGTCCAGGTCCGGATCGGCGACGAGGTCATCAATGGCAGCATCGCGGCGCGCCTCGAAGAGGCGTCCCGGCGGATGGCCGGCTGACCCACCCACCAACTCAAGAAGTAGTACGGCGGCCCGAGTTGGGCCGTGGACGCAGAGACATCTCGGGGGCAACCGCCCCTGCCTGCGGCGGGGGACACGCACGTCCCCCGTAAACGACGACGGGCCCAACAAGGAGAGCAGGGAACCCAGATGGCGGAGCTCACGATCCGGCCGGAGGAGATCCGGGACGCGCTGGAGAACTTCGTCCAGGCGTACAAGCCGGACGCGGCCTCGCGCGAGGAGGTCGGGACGGTCAGCGAGGCCGGTGACGGCATCGCGAAGGTCGAGGGTCTTCCCTCGGCGATGGCGAACGAGCTGCTGAAGTTCGAGGACGGCACGCTCGGTCTTGCGCTGAACCTGGAAGAGCGCGAGATCGGCGCGGTTGTCCTCGGTGAGTTCAGCGGTATCGAGGAGGGCCAGCCGGTGCGCCGCACCGGTGAGGTGCTCTCGGTCGCCGTGGGCGAGGGCTACCTCGGCCGCGTCGTCGACCCGCTGGGCAACCCGGTCGACGGTCTCGGCGAGATCGAGTCCGAGGGCCGTCGCGCCCTGGAGCTCCAGGCTCCGGGCGTCATGGTCCGCAAGTCGGTCCACGAGCCGATGCAGACCGGCTACAAGGCCGTCGACTCGATGGTGCCGATCGGCCGTGGCCAGCGTCAGCTCATCATCGGCGACCGCCAGACGGGCAAGACCGCCCTGGCCGTCGACACGATCATCAACCAGCGCGACAACTGGCGTTCCGGCGACCCGAAGAAGCAGGTCCGCTGCATCTACGTCGCCATCGGCCAGAAGGGCTCCACCATCGCGTCCGTGCGCGGCGCGCTGGAGGAGGCCGGTGCCCTGGAGTACACCACCATCGTCGCCGCCCCGGCGTCCGACCCGGCGGGCTTCAAGTACCTGGCGCCCTACACCGGCTCGGCCATCGGCCAGCACTGGATGTACCAGGGCAAGCACGTCCTGATCATCTTCGACGACCTCTCCAAGCAGGCCGACGCCTACCGCGCCGTGTCGCTGCTGCTGCGCCGCCCGCCGGGCCGTGAGGCCTACCCGGGTGACGTCTTCTACCTGCACTCCCGCCTGCTGGAGCGCTGCGCGAAGCTCTCCGACGACCTCGGTGCCGGTTCGATGACGGGCCTGCCGATCGTCGAGACCAAGGCGAACGACGTGTCGGCGTTCATTCCGACCAACGTCATCTCCATCACCGACGGCCAGTGCTTCCTGGAGTCCGACCTGTTCAACGCGGGCCAGCGCCCGGCGCTGAACGTCGGTATCTCGGTCTCCCGTGTCGGTGGCTCCGCCCAGCACAAGGCCATGCGCCAGGTGTCCGGCCGGCTCCGCGTGGACCTCGCCCAGTTCCGTGAGCTGGAGGCGTTCGCCGCCTTCGGTTCCGACCTGGACGCGGCCTCCAAGGCCCAGCTCGCCCGTGGTCAGCGCATGACCGAGCTGCTCAAGCAGGGCCAGTACCAGCCGATGCCCGTCGAGGAGCAGGTCGTCTCCATCTGGGCCGGCACCACCGGCAAGATGGACGACGTCCCGGTCGAGGACATCCGCCGCTTCGAGCGCGAGCTGCTGGATTGGATGGGCCGCGAGAAGAAGGAGCTGCTCACCAGCATCGCCGAGGGCGCCAAGATGTCCGACGACACCATCCAGGCACTCGCCGACACCGTCGCCACCTTCAAGCAGCAGTTCGAGACCTCGGACGGCAAGCTTCTCGGTGAGGACGCTCCGGTCAGCACCAGCAAGTGACGACGGAAGGGACCTGACCAATGGGAGCCAAGCTCCGGGTCTACAAGCGTCGCATCCGCTCCGTCACCGCGACCAAGAAGATCACCAAGGCGATGGAGATGATCGCCGCCTCGCGCATCGTCAAGGCGCAGCGCCAGGTGGCGGCATCGACGCCGTACGCGAGTGAGCTGACCCGCGCGGTGACGGCGGTTGCCACCGGATCGAACACCAAGCACGCCCTGACGACCGAGGTGGAGAACCCCACCCGGGCCGCGGTGCTGCTCATCACGAGCGACCGCGGTCTGGCCGGCGGCTACTCCTCCAACGCCATCAAGGCCGCCGAGCAGCTCACCGAGCGGCTCAAGGGCGAGGGCAAGGAGGTCGACACCTACATCGTCGGCCGCAAGGGTGTCTCGTACTACGCCTTCCGTGAGCGCAAGGTCACGGAGTCGTGGACCGGTTTCACCGACAGCCCGACGTACGCGGACGCCAAGGCGGTCGCCGGGCCGCTGATCGCCGCCGTCCAGCAGGACACGGCCGAGGGCGGCGTGGACGAGCTGCACATCGTCTACACCGAGTTCGTCTCGATGATGACGCAGACGCCGGTCGACAACCGGCTGCTGCCGCTCAGCCTCGAAAAGACGGCCGAGGAGGCGCAGGCGTCGTCCAAGGGCGAGATCCTGCCGCTGTTCGACTTCGAGCCGTCGGCCGAGGACGTCCTGGACGCCCTGCTGCCGCGGTACGTCGAGTCGCGCATCTACAACGCGCTGCTGCAGGCCGCCGCCTCCAAGCACGCCGCCACGCGGCGTGCGATGAAGTCGGCGACCGACAACGCGGAAGAACTCATCAAGTCGCTCTCGCGGCTTGCCAACGCGGCCCGCCAGGCCGAAATCACCCAGGAAATCAGCGAGATCGTCGGTGGCGCGAGCGCCCTGGCCGACGCGACCGCGGGGAGTGACTGACAACTATGACCACCACTGTTGAGACGGCCACGGCGACGGGCCGCGTCGCGCGGGTCATCGGCCCGGTCGTCGACGTGGAGTTCCCCGTCGACGCGATGCCGGACATCTACAACGCGCTGACCGTCGAGGTCCTCGACCCGGCCGAGGCCGGCAAGAAGAAGACGCTGACCCTGGAGGTCGCCCAGCACCTGGGTGACGGTGTGGTCCGCGCGATCTCGATGCAGCCCACCGACGGTCTGGTCCGCCAGGCCGCGGTGACCAACACCGGCGAGGGCATCACCGTGCCCGTCGGCGACGTCACCAAGGGCAAGGTGTTCAACACCCTCGGCGAGATCCTGAACGTGGACCCGTCCACGGTCGAGGTCAACGAGCGCTGGCCGATCCACCGCAAGGCCCCCAGCTTCGACCAGCTTGAGTCGAAGACCGAGATGTTCGAGACCGGCGTCAAGGTCATCGACCTGCTGACCCCGTACGTCAAGGGCGGCAAGATCGGTCTGTTCGGCGGCGCGGGCGTCGGCAAGACCGTCCTCATTCAGGAAATGATCTACCGCGTGGCCAACAACCACGACGGTGTGTCGGTGTTCGCCGGTGTCGGCGAGCGCACCCGTGAGGGCAACGACCTGATCGAGGAGATGACGGACTCCGGCGTCATCGACAAGACCGCGCTGGTCTTCGGCCAGATGGACGAGCCCCCGGGCACCCGTCTGCGGGTCGCGCTGGCCGGTCTGACGATGGCGGAGTACTTCCGTGACGTCCAGAAGCAGGACGTCCTCTTCTTCATCGACAACATCTTCCGGTACACCCAGGCGGGTTCCGAGGTGTCCACCCTGCTCGGCCGCATGCCGTCCGCGGTGGGTTACCAGCCGAACCTGGCGGACGAGATGGGCCTCCTCCAGGAGCGCATCACCTCGACCCGTGGTCACTCGATCACCTCGATGCAGGCGATCTACGTCCCCGCGGACGACCTGACCGACCCGGCGCCGGCCACCACCTTCGCCCACCTGGACGCGACCACCGTTCTGTCGCGTCCGATCTCGGAGAAGGGCATCTACCCGGCGGTGGACCCGCTGGACTCGACGTCCCGCATCCTGGACCCGCGCTACATCTCGCAGGACCACTACTCCTGTGCCTCGCGGGTCAAGACGATCCTGCAGAAGTACAAGGACCTGCAGGACATCATCGCGATCCTCGGCATCGACGAGCTGGGCGAGGAGGACAAGCTCACCGTCCACCGCGCCCGCCGCATCGAGCGCTTCCTGTCGCAGAACACCCACGTGGCGAAGCAGTTCACCGGTGTGGACGGCTCGGACGTGTCGCTGGACGAGTCCATCGCGGCGTTCAACGCGATCGCCGACGGTGAGTACGACCACTTCCCCGAGCAGGCGTTCTTCATGTGCGGTGGCCTTGAGGACCTGAAGGCGAACGCCAAGGAGCTGGGCGTCTCCTGAGGCCCGGCCGTGTTCCGGGGGCGGCCCTGGCCGCCCCCGGTCCGTACGACCACTAGTATTTGACCCAACACCTGCCGCCCCCGGCAGGTGGAGACCCGAGGAGCCATCGTGGCTGAGCTGCACGTCGAGTTGGTCGCCGCCGACCGTCAGGTCTGGTCGGGCGAGGCCAGCCTGGTCGTCGCGCGCACCTCGTCGGGCGACATCGGCGTCATGCCGGGGCACCAGCCGCTGCTCGGCGTGCTGGAGTCCGGACCGGTGACGATTCGTACGACCGGCGAGGACGGGGACGGCACCGTCGTCGCCGCCGTGCACGGCGGCTTCATCTCGTTCGCCGACAACAAGCTGTCTCTGCTCGCGGAGATCGCCGAGCTGTCGGACGAGATCGATGTCCAGCGCGCGGAGCGGGCCTTGGAGCGGGCGAAGTCGGAGGCCGACGCGGCCGCCGAGCGCCGCGCCGATGTCCGGCTGCGTGCGGTGGCGGGCGTGCACTGAAGCCCACCACCGACGAGTTCGTCCCTCAGCCGCGGGCTGCGCTGGAATTCTCCAGGGCGGTCCGCGGCTGAGGCAATGCAGGTGCGTTTTCCCCCTCGCGCCCGAACCGGCGCGCGGGTACCCCCATCGAGGCGAGGAGGTCGGTTCGGATGGTCCTCGCTCTGCTCGTGAGCGGCGCGGTCGTCGTACTGGTGCTGCTGGGGCTCTTCGTCTTCGGACTACGGCGACGGCTCATCCAGCGCTCCGGCGGCACGTTCGACTGCAGCCTGCGCTGGAACGTGCCCGACGGGGAGGCCGAGCCCAGCGGCAAAGGATGGATCTACGGCGTCGCCCGCTACAACGGCGACCGGGTGGAGTGGTTCCGCGTCTTCTCCTACGCGCCCCGCCCGCGCCGCGTCCTGGAACGCTTCGCCATCGAGGTGCTGGAGCGCCGCACCCCCCAGGGCGAGGAGGAGCTGGCCCTCCTCTCCGACTCCGTCGTCCTCGCCTGCCGCCACCGCGGTACGAAGCTGGAGCTGGCGATGAGCGAAGACGCCCTGACAGGCTTCCTGGCCTGGCTGGAGGCGGCGCCTCCCGGTCAGAGAGTGAATGTGGCCTAGGTCCCCGAGGCGCGGCCGTCCGTCGGCTGAACGGCCGGAAGGCCGGGAAGGCGGGGGCGACGCCGCCTCCCCGGCCGGTCCGGGGGTGTGGGGGACGGGCTACCGCAGGCCGCTGTCGATGGCGGTCATCAGTTCGCCGTTGGCCGTGTCACCGCTGAATTCCCAGAAGAACGCGCCGCCCAGTCCCTGCTGCTTGGCGTAGGTCATCTTCCCGGTGATCGTCGCCGGGGTGTCGTAGCTCCACCAGTTGCCGCCGCAGCGGGCGTAGGCGGTGCCGGCGACGGTGCCGGTGGACGGGCAGCTCGTCTTGAGGTTCTTGTAGTCCTCGATGCCCGCCTCGTACTTGCCGGGGGCCGGGCCGGTGGCGGTGCCGCCGGGGGCGTCCTGGGTGACGCCGGTCCAGCCGCGTCCGTAGAAGCCGATGCCGATCAGCAGCTTCTTCGCGGGGACGCCCTTGGCCTTGAGCTTCTGCAGGGCCGCGTCGGTGTTGAAGCCCTGCTTCGGGATGCCGGGATAGGACGTCAGGGGTGAGTGGGGGGCGGTGGGGCCGGTCTTGTCCCAGGCGCCGAAGAAGTCGTACGTCATGACGTTGTACCAGTCGGCGTACTGCGAGCCGCCGCCGTAGTCGGCCGCGTCGATCTTGCCGCCGTCCGAGCCGTCGGCGGTGATCGCGGCGGTGACGAGCTGCTTGCCGAACTTGGCGCGCATCGCCCGCATCATCTCGGCGAACGCCGCCGGACCGCTGGTGTCGCAGGTCAGGCCGCAGGCGTTGGGGTACTCCCAGTCCAGGTCGATGCCGTCGAAGAGACCGGCCCAGCGCGGGTCGTTGACGAGCTGGTAGCAGGAGTCGGCGAAGGCCGCCGGGTTCTTGACCGCGTCGGGGAAGCCGCCGGACCAGGTCCAGCCGCCGAAGGACCACAGCAGCTTGATGTTCGGGTACTTCGCCTTGAGCTTCTTGAGCTGGTTGAAGTTGCCGCGCAGCGGCTGGTCCCAGGTGTCGGCGACGCCGTCCACGCTCTGGTCGGCGGTGTACGCCTTGTCGGTGGCCGCGTAGGCGTCGCCGATGGTGCACCGGCCGCCCTGGACGTTGCCGAAGGCGTAGTTGATGTGCGTCAGCTTGCTCGCGGAGCCGGAGGTGACCAGGTTCTTCACGTGGTAGTTGCGGTCGTAGACGCCCCACTCGGTGAAGTAGCCCAGCTTGACGGCGTCCACGGGCTGCCCGCCGCCACCGGTGGTCCGCACGGTCGTGGCGGCGCTGGCGGGGCCGGTCTGGTCGGCGGTGTCGCGGGCGACGACGGTGTAGCTGTAGTCGGTGCCTTTGGTCAGCCCGGTGTCGGTGTAGGCGAGCTTCTCGACGGTGGCGATCCTGGTGCCGTCGCGGACGATGTCGTAGTTCTTGACGCCTTTGTCGTCGGTGGCGGCGGTCCAGGTCAGCCGTACGGAGGTGTCGGTGATGTCGCCGGCGACGGGCTTGCCGGGGGCGGCGGGCGGGGTGTCACCGGGCTGTGCCCCGTCGCAGGGGCCGCCGTTGAGCTTGCAGCCGCTCATGTCGCTGCCGCCGGAGCCGGCGCCGGTGAAGCCGAAGGTGACGGAGGCGCCGGGGGCGACGGTGCCGTTCCAGTTGACGTTCTTGGCGGTGTAGTGCCCGTTCGAGCCGCTGACCTGGGCGTCCCAGGCGGAGCCGACGGTGGTGCCGGAGGGGAAGTCCCACTCGACGGTCCAGCCGTCGAGGGTGGTGGTGCCGGTGTTCTTCACCGTCCACTGCCCCTGGAAGCCGGTACCCCAGTCGGAAACCTTGGTGTACGTGGCGGTCGCCGACTCGGCGGCGTGCGCGGGGGTGGCGCCGGCCAGGCCGATCAGCGCGGCGACGGGCAGGAGGAGTGCGGTGAGGGCCGCGAGGGCTCTTCGTCGGGCGTGGGTGGTGCGTGTCAGGGTTCCGGGTGTCACGGATGCTCCCAGGTAAGGGGGGTGGAAGGTGGGGGGAACCTGCGCCGCCCGGTGAGCGCTGTGGGGCGCGCTCACCGCGAAGATGTGAAGGGAGCGTAAAAAGGTCCAGACCTACGGTCAAGAGGTCTGGACCAAAGTGGGTGACACCCTCCGCCGCGCCCCTCGGGGACACGGCGGCCGGCGCCCGTCTCAGCCACCGTTGACACCCAGCTCCTGCGCCAGCACCGCCGCTTGCACCCGGCTGCGCAGCTCCAGCTTCCCCAGCAGACGGCTGACGTGCGTCTTGACCGTGGCCTCCGCCATCTCCAGGTGCCCCGCGATGTCGGCGTTCGACAGGCCCCGGCCCAGGCAGCCCAGGACCTCGCGTTCGCGCCGGGTCAGCACGTCCAGCACGGCCGGGTCCGGTGCCGAGGCGTCGGCGGGGCGCCGTACCGTACGGGGGTTGGCGAACTCCGCGATCAGCCGCCGGGTCACGGCCGGGGCGATCATCCCCTCGCCGGCGGCCACCGTGCGCACCGCGTCCAGCAGCGCCGCCGCCTCGCTGTCCTTGAGCAGGAAGCCGGCGGCGCCCGCCCGCAGCGCCCCGAAGACGTACTCGTCCAGGTCGAAGGTGGTCAGCACCAGGACGTCGGCCAGTTCCTCGGCGACGATCGCCCGGGTGGCCGAGACGCCGTCCAGCCTGGGCATCTGTATGTCCATCAGGACCAGGTCGGGGCGCAGTGCGCGGGCCAGCCGCACCGCCTCCTCGCCGTCCGCGGCCTCCCCGGCCACTTCGATGTCGGGGGCGGAGCGCAGGATCAGCGCCAGCCCGGCCCGTACGGCGGACTGGTCCTCGGCGATCAGTACCCGGACCGGGCGGCCGGTGACAGCGGTCATCGTTCCTCTTCCTCCTCGCGGGCCGGGAGCGTGGCCCGTACCCGCCACACTTTTCCGTCGCCGGGCCCGCCGCCGTCCTCGGGCCCGGCCTCGAACCGGCCGCCGAGCAGCGCGACCCGCTCCCGCATGCCGATCAGCCCCGCGCCGGAGCCGGGCGCGCGCGGGCCGGGCCGGTCGCCGAAGGGGCTGGTGACGCGGAGGGTGAGCGGGTCGCCGGGGCCGTGGGCGATGCGGACCGCGACCTCGCCGGGCGCGGCGTGCTTGAGGGCGTTGGTCAGGGACTCCTGCACGATGCGGTACGCGGCCAGCTCGACCGGCGCGGGCAGCCGGGCGCCGCTGCCGTCCGCCCGGTCGTCCGTCAGGGTGAACGTCAGTCCGCTGCCCGCCCCGTTGACGCGGGCCTGCGCCAGGAGCGCGTCCAGTCCGTCCAGGGAGGGCGTGGCCTGGGCCTCCGCCGCGCCGCCGGGGTCCTTCGCGTCCCGTAGCAGCCCGATCAGGCGCCGCATCTCGGCGAGGCCCTGGACGCTGTTCTCGCGGATGACGCCCAGTGCCTCGCGGGTGGCCGCGGGGTCGTCTATCGCCTGCGCGGCCGTGGAGTGGATGGCGATGGCCGACAGGTGGTTGGCGACCATGTCGTGCAGTTCGCGGGCCATCCGGGTGCGTTCGGCGGTGATGGCCTGGGTACGGTCCATCTCGGCCAGCAGCGCGGTCTGTTCGGCCTCCAGGCGCGCGGCGCGGGCGGCGTTGCGGTGTTCGCGGATGATCACACCGGTCCAGGCCGGACCGATCGTGATCACGCCGACGCCGATACCGATCAGCAGGGCCTGCGGGTCGTGCAGGACCGACACCGGGACGAGGGTGGCGACCACGGTGAGCAGGACGCTGACGACCGGTACGCGCCGGGCGGTGGCCGGGGGGCCGTACAGCACCGCGGCGTAGACGATGTCGGTGAACATCACGATGGTGGCGATCAGCCCGCCGGCGCACACATCCAGCGTGATCGCGACGGTCGCCAGGCCCAGCGCGGCCCGCGGAGCGGTCCGGCGCAGCAGCTCGGTGCCGGACATGACGGTCAGCGTCACCAGGACCGACCAGGACGGCAGCCCGGACAGCAGCGGCGGACTGCTGCGCAGCCCCAGCCCCCACAGCAGCAGACCGCCGAGCAGCCCGCAGACCGCGATGCGCACGTCGTCACGGTGCGGGCGCGCCAGGGCGGCAAAACGTCTCGCGCTCACCCCTCCATCAAACACGGCGGCGCGGCCCGTCGCCTCCACGCCCCGGCCGAACCCGTTCCGCCGCGCGCTACATCGAAAGATGCAGTGCCGGATCATCGCGGGCGACGAGGTGCGGGCCGGATTCCGGGGCGAGCCTGGAGGGGAACGGAAAGAAGGAGTGTCCCGTGATTCTTGCGCTGATCATCACCTGTGAGGTCGGCTTCTGGGTGCTGCTGGCCGGCGGGCTGGCCCTGCGCTATCTGGCGAAGATGCCGCGTGCCGGCATCGCCGTCCTGCTGCTGGAGCCGCTGTTGGAGCTCGTCCTGCTGATCGCCACCGCCGTCGACCTGAAGAACGGCGCGGAGGCGGACTGGAAGCACGGGCTCGCCGCCGTCTACATCGGCTTCTCGGTCACGATGGGACATCGCATGATCAAGTGGGCGGACGCCCGCTTCGCCCATCGCTTCGCGGGCGGCCCGCCGCCGGCACCGGCACCGAAGTACGGCCGGGAGCGCACGGTCTTCGAATGGCAGTCGGCGGGCCGCTGGATCCTCGCCGCGCTGATCGCGACGGGCCTGCTGGAGGCCGCCGCCCGGTACGTGGGCGACCCCGCGCAGACCGGCTCGCTGCGCGACTGGCAGACCAAGATGCTCTTCGTCATCGGCATCAGCCTGGTGATCGCGGTGAGCTACACGGTCTGGCCGAAGAAGGCGCCGGAGGGGCACCTGCCCCCGGGCGGCGCGGACGACCGCGAGCACGTCGGGGCGGGCCGGGGGCCCGGGGACGGGCCCACCGGGTGAGAGACGGTGGGCCGCCGCGCCTACCGCTCGCCGCCCGGCACCCACAGCACGTCGCCCTGCTCCTTGTTGGCCGTGCGGGCCAGGATGAACAGGAGGTCGGAGAGGCGGTTGAGGTAGGTGGCGGTGAGGTGGTTCATGGTGTCGCCGTGCGTCTCCAGCGCCGCCCACGTGGAGCGCTCGGCACGGCGTACCACCGTGCACGCCTGGTGCAGCAGCGCGGCGCCCGCCGTGCCGCCGGGCAGGATGAAGCTGCGGAGCTTCTCCAGGCTCTCCAGGTAGTGGTCGCAGTCCGCCTCCAGCTTGTCGATGTAGCCCTGCTCGACGCGCAGCGGCGGGAACTCCGGGTTCTCCACCACCGGTGTCGACAGGTCGGCGCCCACGTCGAAGAGGTCGTTCTGCACCCGGACGAGCACCTTGACGACGTCCTCCGGCAGGGAGCCGAGGGCGATGGCCACGCCGATCGCCGCGTTGGCCTCGTTGGCGTCCGCGTAGGCCGCGATCCGCGTATCGGTCTTGGCGGTACGGCTCATGTCGCCGAGGGCGGTGGTGCCCTTGTCGCCGGTACGGGTGTAGATGCGCGTCAGATTGACCATACGGGCGAGCCTACGCCGCCCGGTGGGAGGCACGGGCGCAGACCGCCGCGGCCACCACGGCGAGCCCGGCGGCGACCAGGGCGCCGTACAGCACCGGCGTACCGGTGTAGTCGCCCACGTACGCCGCGCGGATGCCGTCCACGAGGTGGCGCAGCGGCGTGCACCGGGAGAGGACGTCCAGCCAGCCGGGTGCCAGGGCCATCGGCAGCATCAGGCCGGACAGCAGCATCGTGGGCATGGTGGCGGCGTTGACGACGGGGCCGAACTCCTGCGGCGAGGCGGCTTTCATGGCCAGCGCGTACGACAGCGAGGCCAGGGCGACGGCCGTCGCGGCGACGAACGCGAAGCCGATGAGGATGCCGCCGAGCGGCGCCCGCAGCCCCATCACCGATGCCGCCAGTACCAGCAGCACCGCCTGGAACGTGAGCAGCGCGCTGTCCCGCAGCACCCGCCCCAGCAGCAGCGCGAGCCGGCTGACGGGCGTCACCCGCATCCGCTCCACCACGCCGTACTGCTTTTCGACGATGATGCCGAAGCCGCAGAACGACGCGCCGAAGAGCGCGAGTTGCAGCAGCAGGCCGGGCACCAGGACCTGCCAGGAGCTGCCTTCGGAGGCCAGCGGCAGCTTCGTCAGCAGCGGGCCGTAGAAGAGCAGGTAGAGCAGCGGCGTCAGGACGCCGAAGAGCATCTGCGCCTTGGAGCGCAGGGTCTGCCGGGCGTAGCGCCCGAAGATCAGGGCGGTGTCGGACAGGACGGAGGACATGCGAGGCTCCTGAGGGGCGGGGCGGTCAGACGGCTACGGGTGTGGCGTCCGCCGGGGCGGGGCCGCGCCCGGTGATCGCGAGGAAGGCGTCCTGGAGCGACGCGTCGGGCGTGCCGGCGTACTCGGTCTTGAGGGCGCGCGGGGTGCCCTCGGCGGCGACCACACCGCGGTCCACGACCACGAGCCGGTCGGCGAGCGCGTCCGCCTCGTCGAGGTGGTGGGTGGTCAGGACGACGGTCGTGCCGGCATCCGTACGCAGCCGGCGGACCAGCTCCCACAGGCCGGCCCGGCTGCCGGGATCGAGCCCGGTCGTCGGCTCGTCCAGGAAGAGCACCGCGGGCCGGTGCAGCAGGCCCAGCGCGATGTCCAGCCGCCGCCGCTGGCCGCCGGACAGCGCCGCGCACGTGCGGTCCAGCAGATCGTCGAGGCCGAGGTCGTGCGCCAGTTCCGCGGCGCGGGCCGCGGCCCGCGCCTTCGGCAGGCGGTACAGGCGCCCCTGGGTCACCAGTTCCTCCCGTACGCGGATGTGCGGGTCGACGCCGCCGGACTGGGCGACGTAGCCGGTGCCGCGCCGCACGCCGGCCGGGTCGCGGGCGAGGTCGCAGCCGGCCACCGTGGCGCTGCCGCCGGTGGGGGCGAGGAGCGTGGTGAGCATCCGCAGAGTGGTGGTCTTGCCGGCGCCGTTCGGGCCGAGCAGGCCGAGGATCTCGCCGCGTTCGACGGTGAGGTCGATGCCGCGTACGGCTTCGACGGTGCCGCGTCGGGTGGTGAAGGTCCGGGTCAGGCCGGACGCGGTGATGACTGCCATGCCGACAGAAAAACAGAGGCACTGAAAATTTGCAATGCCCCCAAATTTTCATGCCCACCAAGAAGGCGTACGATGCGGGCATGGCAGAGGGACTCAGGGAGCGCAAGAAGCGGCAGACGCGCCAGCACATCTCCGACGTGGCCACCGGCCTGTTCCTGGAGCGCGGCTTCGACGCGGTGACCATCGCGGAGATCGCGGAGGTCTGCGAGGTCTCGATCAATACCGTCTACAACTACTTCCCGGCCAAGGAAGACCTCTTCATGGACCGCGGCGCCGGGCTGGTGGACCGCCTCGCGCGCTCCGTACGCGGCCGGGACGCGGGGGAGTCGGCGGCCGCCGCCGTCCTGCGTGAACTGCGCGAACAGGTCGAGGCGGTCTCGCCGGCCGTCGGGCTGGTCGCGGGCTATGACCGCTTCCTGCGCGTCATCGAGGGCGCCGCCGCCCTCAAGGCCCGTCTCTGGCACCTCCAGCAGGAACAGCTCAACCGACTGGAGGAGACCCTGCGCCAGGAGGCCGGCGCCGCGGCGGACGACTGGCTGCCGCTCCTGGTGGCGGGTCAGCTCACCTGGGTGCACGCCACGCTCACCACCCACATCGCCCGCGCCATGATGGCCGGGCGGGCACCCGACGAGGTGTCACGCGAAGCGCTCGTCCTGCTCGACGACCTGGAGGACGCGCTCAGCGCGAAGGTCCTCAACTACGCCGTGCGCGGCGGCGGATGAGCCCGCGCGGTGTGATGTCCGTCATCTGAGACGTGACGCGCATCTCTAACCCTCCTATCGATCGCCGCCGGGCGCTAACGTCACTGCCGAGAGCCGTCAGGTGTACAGCGTGTTAGGGGACAGCAAGTGGCAAAGAAGCTCGCCGTCATCGGAGCCGGACTCATGGGGTCCGGCATCGCGCAGGTCTCGGCCCAGGCGGGCTGGGAGGTCGTCCTCCGCGATGTGACGGAAGGCGCGCTGGCCCGCGGCAAGGGCGGCATCGAGGCCTCGTACGAGAAGTTCGTCGGCAAGGGCAAGCTGGCCGCCGAGGACGCCGAGCAGGCGCTGGGCAGGATCACCACCACGACCGACCTGGACGCGGCGGCCGACGCGGACATCGTCGTCGAGGCCGTATTCGAGCGGATCGACGTCAAGCGCGAGATCTTCCAGACCCTGGACAAGCTGGTCAAGGACGAGGCGGTGCTCGCCTCGAACACCTCGGCCATCCCGATCACCAAGATCGCGGCGGCCACCGGGCGGCCCGAGCGGGTGGTGGGCACGCACTTCTTCTCGCCGGTGCCGATGATGCAGTTGTGCGAACTGGTGCGCGGCTACAAGACCAGCGACGAAACCCTCGCCACCGCCCGTGCGTTCGCCGAGTCCGTCGGCAAGACCTGCGTCGTGGTCAACCGCGACGTGGCCGGCTTCGTGACCACCCGTCTGATCTCGGCGCTGGTCGTGGAGGCGGCGAAGCTGTACGAGGCCGGGGTGGCCAGCGCCGAGGACATCGACACCGCCTGCAAGCTGGGCTTCGGGCACGCCATGGGGCCGCTGGCCACCGCCGACCTGACCGGTGTGGACATCCTGCTGCACGCCACCGACAACATCTACACCGAGTCGCAGGACGAGAAGTTCGCGCCGCCGGAGATCATGCGGCGGATGGTCGATGCCGGCGATATCGGTCGCAAGAGTGGGCAAGGCTTCTACGAGCACTGATTCCGCGTCGGACGGGCCCGGACCCCGCACCGCGCTGTCGCAGCGTCAGGCGCCGCCCCGGCACGGCCGTGGGCGCGGCGGCCGGGACCCCGGCCGCCGGCGGCACGCCCCCGAGGCGGCCGACGCGTCAGGCGCACGGGGCCGGCCCCGTCACCCTCCAGGGTGAATTCGGTATCGGTTCGCTTACAGGCGGCAACTTCGCCGCATGAGAGGCAGTCAGTTCTGTAGACGTAACGATCGAGCATTCATCACCCGGGGAGCGCATATGCACATCAGGGGCGACCACGCCGAGCTGGTCGTCGGGGGCCGCCTCGACGTCCGCAGCGCGGCGGACGCCCGAACCGTCCTGCACACCGCCGTCGACTCGGGGCAGGGCGACCTCGTGCTGGACCTGACCGGACTCGACTCGTGGGACGCCACCGGCCTCGGCGTGATCATGGGCGCGCACCGCCGCGCCGGGCGGGCCAACCGCCGGCTCGTGCTGCGCGGCGTACCGCCCCAGATGCAGCGGCTGCTGGTCGCCACCCGCCTGCACCGCATCCTCGCCATCGAGGGCGGCCTCGCGGCCGAGACCCTGCCGCGCGTCTGAAGGCGGCGGGCCGGCGCCCACCGCAAGATCAAAGCCGCATACCCGAAGGATTCTCACAACACTGTGACGTTCCGGGCAGGAACGGGCCCCGGCGCATCGTAGATACTGGGCGAAGGTCTAAGGTTCGGTTTTCCGCCGTCCGGTACACCGCACGGCGGGCACCGGACCAGAAGCGGCGGCCGGGGAGCACCCCGGCCGAGGGCTGGGGGAGTGCGGACGGCCGGGACGCGAACGGCCGGTCGGCACGCCAAGCGCATCTGGGGGCTTTTCACCATGGACCCGAACACGAACCGGGGACCTGAGGAGTACGGCGAGCAGGACGCCCCTGCCACGACGCCGACGCCCGCGCTCAGCGGCTCCACAGCCGCCCCCGGTGGGCTCGCGCGCACCGTACAGCTCGTGTCCGGCCCCTACCTGCTCACCGTCAACCCGGTCGACGGCAGCGAGATCGAACCCTGCCCGCCCGGCGAGCAGCCCGCCGTCCCCGGCAAGCACGGCCCCGAGGAGCGCGCCGAACTCGCCCGCGCCGCCGCCCCGCCCGCCATACCCGTCTCCGCCGGCCGCCAGGGCACCCTCCTGGAGCGCGCCGAGGAGACCGACCGGCTGGTGCGGCTGCTGTCCCGCGGCCGGTCCGTACGCGTCACCGGCCCCGCCGGATCGGGCCGTACGCGCCTGCTCGACGCGGTCGCCACCGCCTGCGACGGCCTGGCCCCCGACGGCGTGGTGCGGCTCTCCGGTTACCGCCGCACGCCCACCGACGTGCTGTACGAGCTGTTCGCCGCCGTCCACCGGGCCCCGCTGCACCGCCCCGACCGCGGCGAGCTGCTGCGCCTGCTCGGCGAGATCGGCGCGATCGTCGTCCTGGACGACCTGGAGTTCGGCGGCGCCGCACTGGACGAGCTGCTGGGCGCCACCCCCGAGTGCGCCTTCCTGCTCGCCGCCACCCCCGACGTCGCCGCCCCCTCGTCCGGCTCGCACCTCGAAGAGGTCTTCCTCGGCGGCATCGGCCGCGACGCCTGCCGGGACCTGCTGGCGGGCGTCGTCGGCCGGCCGCTCACCGACGAAGAGGCGGCGTGGGCCGCGGACCTGTGGTTCGAGTCCGAGGGGCTGCCCCTGCGCTTCGTGCAGGCGGGCGCCCTGCTGCGGCAGCGGCTCCGTACCGACCAGGACACCCACGACGGGTACGGGGAGCGGTCCGGCGACGCAGCGGTCGGCGACGGCCGGGACGTACCCCTGCCGACCGTCACCGAGGCCGCCTCGCCCGCGCCGCTGATCGCCGCCCGGCTGAGCGACGCGGCGCGCGAGACGCTGCGCTTCGCGGTCGCGCTGGGCGGCGAGCTGCCGCACCAGGCGCACCTGCCCGCGCTCGCCCAGGACACCCACGCGGACGCCGCCCTCGGCGAACTGCTGGACTGCGGGCTGATCACCCCGGCCGGGGGCCACTACCGGCTCGCGGCGACGGTACGGGACCAGCTCGCCGCCGCCGGGTACGACGACGGCGCGGGTGAGCGGGCGCTGACCGCCGCCCAGCACTACGCCTGGTGGGCCGGCCACCCCTCGGTCACGCCCGAGCGGGCCGCCGCCGAGTCCGACGCGATCCTGGCCGCGATGGCCGTGCTGACCGGCAGCCGGGACAGCGGCCACCCCAGCGCCGCCGTCCTGCTGGCCCGTACGGCCGCCCCGGCCTTCGCCGCCGCCCTGCACTGGAGCGCCTGGGAGCGCAGCCTGCGGCACGGCGCGGAGGCCGCCCGGGTCGCCGGGGAGGTGGCCGAGGAGGCGTACTTCCACCACGAGCTGGGCGTACTCGCGCTGTGCACCGGCAACCTCGACCGGGCCCGGGCCGAGCTGGAGGCGTCGATAGGGCTGCGCGGTGTGCTCTCCGACCGGCGCGGCGCGGTCGCGGGACGGCGCGCGCTGGCCCTGGTCGCCGACCGCTCCGGCACGCTCACCCCGCCCGCCGGTACGGCCACGCAGGCAGGCGAGGAGGTCCCGGACGCGCGGACGGAGGAGTCCGCCTCACCGCCCGGCGGGGTGCCCGCCGGGCTCGCGTCGGCCCCGGCCGTCGACGCGACCGCGCCCACCGTGGTCACCCGCACCGCCACCGCGGGCAGCCGTACGGGCGGTGTCGCGGGCGGCGGCAGGACCGGCGGGCGCAAGGCACTGGTATCGGGCGCCCGTCGCAACCTGGTCGCCGCGGGCGCGGGCGCGCTGCTCGTCGCCGTACTGGGCACGGTCGTCACCCTGGGCGCGGTTTCCGGGCCCGACGAGGGCACGGGCGAGAAGGTCAAGACCGAGCAGTCCGCCGAACCGGGCCAGGACGGCGACGGCCTGCCCGCCGACCAGCCGGGCACCGGCAGCACCCGCACCGGCCAGGGCAGCCGCCCCGGTACGGGCCCCGGCTCGACGGCGCCGGGCACGCCGGGTACCAGCGGACAGCCGGGCACCGGCACGGCCGCCCCGAGCACCGGCGCGACGGACCCGACGACCGGCACGCCCACGGACGGGACCACCCGCCCGACCGACCCGACGACGCGCCCGACCGACCCGACCACCCGGCCCACCGATCCGAGCACCACCGCCGAGCCCACGGACAAGCCGACCGACAAACCGACGGACGAGCCCACCGACAAGCCGACGGACAAACCGACCGACAAGCCCACCGACAAGCCGACCGGCAGCCAGGACCCGACCGGGACGACGGGCAACCCGGCGCCCGGCAACGGCAACACGTCGGCGTCCGCCACCTCCGGCGGTGTCGCGGGCGGCGGCACGACCGGCGGCACGGACAGCGCCTGAGCCCGGCACGACGGCCCGGTACCGGCCGTCCGCCACCATGGCGGGCGCTCCGTACCGGGCCGTCGTCATCCGTGGCGGCGGGCCGTGCGGCCCCGCCCGGAGCGGACCGGGCCGCTCAGAACAGCCGCAGCTTGTCGTCCTCGATGCCGCGCAGCGCGTTGTAGTCCAGGACGACGCAGCCGATGCCGCGGTCCGTGGCCAGCACCCGTGCCTGCGGCTTGATCTCCTGGGCCGCGAAGACGCCCTTGACCGGCGCCAAGCGCGGGTCGCGGTTGAGGAGTTCGAGATAGCGGGTGAGCTGCTCGACACCGTCGATCTCGCCGCGCCGCTTGATCTCCACCGCGACCGTCCCGCCGTCCGCGTCCCGGCACAGGATGTCCACCGGGCCGATGGCGGTGGGGTATTCACGCCGAATGAGCGAGTAGCCCTCGCCGAGTGTCTCGATCCGGTCGGCGAGCAGCTCCTGAAGGTGTGCTTCCACCCCGTCCTTGATGAGGCCGGGGTCCACGCCCAGCTCGTGGGCCGAGTCGTGCATCACCTCTTCCAGGGTGATGATGAGCTTCTCGCCACCCTTGTTCTCCACCGTCCACACGCTGCCGTCGCCCTCCTTGAGGGTGCACGGCGGGGACATCCAGTTGAGGGGCTTGTAGGCCCGGTCGTCCGCGTGGATGGAGACCGAACCGTCCGCCTTCACGAGGATCAGGCGAGGGGCCGACGGAAGGTGGGCACTGAGCCGGCCCGCGTAGTCCACGGAGCAACGGGCAATGACGAGACGCATGGTGCGTCACGCTACTCGACCGGAGGCCGCGGACGCGATTCGCCCCTGAACCGCCCGGTCGGCCGGTGGCCGGTTGTCTCCGCAATCTCCTGGTGCGGGCCGGGTGCGCGGCATACCGTTGAAGCGGGGGGTCGTGGTACGGACACGCTCCGTCGCGAAGCCCCCGTCCCATCCCTGAGGCCCCGTCCCGGCGGGGCCGCGAGAGGAGAACCTCATGTCGCTCGACGTCTCACCGGCCCTCCTCGAACAGGCCGAGCGAGGCGAGGTCGACGAAGCGGAATTTGTCGACTGCGTCCGGACCTCCTTGCCCTACGCATGGGGGATGATCAGCTCTCTGGTGGCCCAGCTCAAGGTGGACGGCGGCGAGTTCGCCGACAACCGGACGCCGCCGCCGGACGAGCGGGCACGCGGTCAGCTACTGCGAGCGCTGGCGAGTGACGCGATACGCGGGTCACTGGAACGGCACTTCGGTGTACGGCTGGCATTTCAGAACTGCCACCGGGTCGCGGTCTTCCCGCTCGACCCGTCGGCGGACGACCGGCTGGCCAAGTTCACCTCCGTCCGGGGCCAGCTACTGAACCAGTCGCCCGAGCTGCGCGACTGCTGACCGTAGAGGCTGCCGCTGCGCACGCGCGGGAAGCCGTACGGCGAAGGCGCGCCGGCGGCAGCATCGGTCAGGACGGCGCCGGTCACGCAGAGTCGGCGCGACGTGAACGGCGTCTTCCGTTCACCGGACCGGGACCGGCACTATCGCGCCAGGCGACGGACCGCGGCCGGCACACCCCACCGGCCCGCGCGGGCCGCCGCGCCCCGCCCCGGGACCGGCTCAGCCGAGCCGCGGCAGCACCTCGGCACCCAGCCGTCGTACGTTCTCCTCGGTGGCGGCCAGATCGCCGGAGCCTTCCACCAGCAGCGCGAAGCGCCGGATGCCCGTCCGCTCCGCCGAGGCCGCGAGCCGGTCGGCGCACAGCTTCGGCGGCCCGACCGGATGCAGGTCGCAGAGGAGTTCGGTGTACGTCAGCGGGTCGCGCATGGCGCGGTAGCGGCCGTCGACCGTCTCATGGGCCGCCAGTCCGCGCCGCAGCCAGCCCGGCATGGCCTTGGTGAGGACCTCGGCCGCGCCCTGGCGGGTGTCGCCGACCTGCACCACACCGGCCGAGACGTGCTCCGCCGCCGCGACCAGCGCCGGGTCCCGCCCGGCCGCCAGCGCGGCCCGCCGCCACAGCGCCACCATCTCCGCCTTGTCCTCGTCACCGCAGTGCATCCCCAGCAGCATGGGCAGCCCGCGCTCGGCGGCCAGCCGCACCGACCCGGGCGAGGTGCACGCGAGGACGACGGGCGGGCCGGACGGCATCTCCAGCGACTCGTCGGGCCGCGGTACGACGGCGACCTCCCGGAAGGAGTGACGCTGCCCCGCGGCGCCGACCCGCGGCTCGCGCAGCCAGCGCAGCAGCAGGTCCAGCGACTCGGGGAAGTGCTGCTCGTAGGCGGCCAGCCCCGAGCCGAAGACCTCCAGGTCCACCCAGGGGCCGCCGCGGCCGACACCGAGGGTGAACCGCCCGCCGGACGTCAGGTGCAGCAGCGCCGCCTGCTCCCCCAGGGCGACCGGGTGCTGGGTCGGCAGCACGCTGACGGATGTGCCGACGCCGATCCGGCGGGTACGGCCCAGCAGCAGCGCGGCCAGTGTCGTCGCCGACGGGCAGACCCCGTACGGCACGAAGTGGTGCTCCGCCAGCCAGACCGCGTCCAGCCCGGCCTCCTCCGCGACATCCGCGGTCCGCACCGCCCGGTGGAGTGCCTCCCCCTGCCCCTGACCGGGAAACTGAGCGGCCAGAATGAAAGCCCCAACACGCATCGCTCTTCTGCCTCCTCGCAGCCGACGCGACATCCCCCTAACAGGCAACAACGGGTGACACGTGCCAAAGGCACGGCCTCGGGCGCGGTTTCCTGATGATCGCAGGATTGTGGCGGCCGACAACGCCCCATGACGGAGCCGCGTAGGGTGGTGACGGCCCGTGACCCCGCAGATTTCCCGAGGTGCCCAGTGTCTCCGCGTCGAAACCGTCCCCGCGGCGGTGAGAAGCCAGCCGACCACGCGGGCGGGGGCCGCTACGGACTCGAACGCACCGAGGAGTGGCGCGGCGAGGAGTGGGTCGTACGGCACCTGGGGGGCGGCGGCACGGCCAAGCACTACCGCTGCCCGGGGTGCGACCAGGAGATCCCGCCGGGAGTGCCGCACGTCGTCGCCTGGCCGCGGGAGGGTGACGTGGACGAGCGCAGACACTGGCACAAGGCGTGCTGGAACGCACGGGACCGCCGGAGCGCGCGGCTCCAGCGGTCCCGTAACGCGCCGAGGTACTGAGCGTATCGAGCCCTCGTGCCGAACTGCTGAGTGCTTCTAGACGTCCCGCTTCTCCAGCGCCGCGTACGCGCCGCCGAGGACGACGACGGTGACGGCCATGAGGATGAGCAGCGGCTGCCAGCCGGCCGGGCCGTCGGGCAGGAACGGCTGGTCGTAGAGCGCGCCGAGGCTGTTCGGGATCGAGTACTCGATCAGCTTGGTCGCGAACGGGCGCAGGCTCTCCGAACCGATCATGAACACGGCCATCAGCATGGGCAACAGGACCAGGCCCGTCATCGCGCTGATCGCGCCGGCCGAGTGCCGCAGCAGCGTGCCCGCCCCCAGGGCCAGCAGGCTCAGCACGGCCACGTACAGGCCCGCGCCGACCGTGGCCCGCAACCACTGGCCGCCGGTCGGCGCCGGGCCGTTGAGCATCCCGGCGTGCAGCAGCGCGACCAGGGTGGTGGAGACCGTGGTGGTCACGAACGTGAGCGCGAACAGGACGACGGCCTTGGCGGTCAGCACCCGGCCCCGGCTGGGGCAGGCCGTGAACGTCGTACGGATCATGCCGGTGCCGTACTCCGAGGAGATCACCAGCACACCGAGCGGGATCACGCACAGCGTCCCGAGCAGCAGACCGAACCAGGCGAAGCCGAGCACCGGCCGGACCTCCCGCTCCGGTCCCGCCAGCGCCACCGAGGTCAGCAGCCCGATACCGACGATCAGCAGGATCATCACGCCCAGCGTCCACATCGTGGAGCGCACCGAGCGGATCTTCGTCCACTCGGAGACGAGGGCGTGGCCGAGGTTCGTACGGCGCACCGGGATCGGCGAGACATACGCCGGGGCGGTGCCGCCGGGGCCGGCGGCCTGCCAGGCGGCCGGAATCTGCTGCTGCTGGGGCGGCTGCTGCGCCTGCTGCGGTGCAGGCTGGTAGGGCTGCTGGGGTGCCTGCTGCGGCGGGGGACCGGCGGGCTGCTGCTGCGCCTGGAGCGTCATCGTGCCCGCGTCCCTGGGCGCGCCCTGCGGGGCGTGCGGCGCGGGCTGGGCCTGCGGCGCGGCCTGGGCCTGGAGCATCATCGTCCCGGCCTCCTTGCCGGGCACGGCGGGCGGCTGCTGGGCCTGGAGCGTCATCGTGCCGGGCTCACGGGCCGGAGCGCCCTCCCGTGGTGCCTGGCCCGCCTGCGGCGGCAGCGGCGCGTGGGCCGGAGGCTGCTGCCGCGCCGACGGCTGCTGCTCCGGCTGCGGGTGCGCGGCCAGCGGCCGGGGCTCCGGCTGCCCGGCGGGCGGCTGTGCGGCGGGTGGGTGCGCGGGCGGCTGGGGGACCCCGGCCGGTGGCGTCGGGCCGGCGCCGGGTGCGTCGGTGTCGTGCGGCTCAGGCTGCGGCTGCGGCTGCTGAGGGCTGGTCATCGGGCGTCCTCGGTGTGCGGCTTGGAGATGTCGGCGGGGGCGGCGGGCGGCATCGGCGCCGGGGCGCCGGCCTGCGGGCCCGGCTGCGGCTGTCCGTACGGGTTCGGCTGCCCGTACGGCGAGCCCTGGCCGGCCGGCGGCGGGTAGCCCTGGCCCGGCGCGCCGCCGGGGCCCTGCGCGTACGGGTTCGGCTGCCCCTGGGCCCCGGGGTGCGGCTGCCCCGGGTGGCCGGGCTGCCCGTACGGGCCCGGCTGCGGCATTCCGGGCGCGTACCCCTGCGGCGGCTGCCCCGGCGCACCCGGGCCCTGCGGCGCGTGGCCGGGCGCCTGCGGCTGGAGCCCGGCCCGCTGGTCGACCGTCGAGCGGTAGTCCACGGCACCCTGCGTGAGCTGCATGTACGCCTCTTCCAGGGACGCCTGGTGCGGCGACAGCTCCCACAGGCGGATGTCCGCGCCGTGCGCGAGGTCGCTGATGCGGGGCAGCGGCAGCCCGCTGACCCGCAGCGCGCCGTCCTGCTCCGGCACGACCCGGGCGCCTGCCTCACCGAGCAGCGTGCCCAGCTTCTCGCGCAGCTCCGGCTCGGTGTCCGGCGTACGGACCCGGGCGAAGTCGGCCGAGTTGGCCGAGATGAAGTTTTTGACCGACATGTCGGCGAGCAACTGGCCGCGGCCGATGACGATGAGGTGCTCGGCGGTGAGGGCCATCTCGCTCATCAGGTGCGAGGAGACGAAGACCGTACGGCCCTCGGCGGCGAGCTGCTTCATCAGGTTGCGGACCCACAGGATGCCTTCCGGGTCCAGGCCGTTGACCGGCTCGTCGAAGAGCAGCACCTGCGGGTCGCCGAGCAGCGCCGCCGCGATGCCCAGCCGCTGGCCCATGCCGAGCGAGAAGCCGTTGGAGCGCTTGCGGGCGACGTCCTGGAGGCCGACCACGCCGAGCACCTCGTCGACCCGGCGCGCCGGAATGCCGGAGAGCTGTGCGAGGCAGAGCAGGTGCTGGCGCGCGCTGCGGCCGCCGTGCACCGCCTTGGCGTCGAGCAGGGCGCCGACGTGCCGCGGGGCGTTGGGCACCTTGCGGAACGGGATGCCGCCGATCGTGACGTGCCCGGTCGTCGGGGTGTCCAGCCCCAGGATCATGCGCATCGTCGTGGACTTGCCGGAGCCGTTGGGCCCCAGGAAGCCGGTGACGGTGCCCGGCCGCACCTGGAACGACAGGTTGTGCACGGCCGTCTTGGCGCCGTAGCGCTTCGTCAGGCCGACTGCCTCGATCATTCTCCGCCCCTCAGAAATGGTTCGGGGCAGAGGTGCTCTCGTACCCCCGTGAGGGTTAGGAGGTTATCCGCACGTTGACGGTTCCCGTCAAAACGCGGGCCGGCGGGACGCGGAGGGCCTCGGGAGTCCCCACGCCGGGCCGCCGGAGCACTACTTCACGCGTCGCGCCGTTTCAACAGGGCGTACCCGCACAGCAGTACGGCCGCCGTCCACGCCAGCATGATGGCGAACCCGCCCCACGGCCCGTACGGCACCTCCCGGCCGGCCGGCGGCACCACCTGCATGATCTTCGCGCCGGCCTGGTCGGGCAGATACCAGCCGATCTTCCTGGTGGCCGAGACGTTCCCCAGGATGCTGGAGATCAGGAAGAAGAACGGCATCAGGATGCCCAGCGCCAGCATCGGACTGCGCAGCATCGTCGCCACACCCATCGCGAACACCGCGATCACCGTCATGTACAGCCCGCCGCCCACCACGGCCCGCAGGACGCCCGGGTCGCCGAGGGACGCGGCGTGCGCGCCGAGCAGCGCCTGCCCGATGAAGAACGAGAGGAAAGCCGTCACGAAGGAGACGACGAGGGCGAGCAGGGCGGCGACGAGGACCTTGCTGAAGAGGAAGGTGCCGCGCTGCGGTACGGCGGCGAGCGAGGTACGGATCATGCCGGTGCTGTACTCGTTGGAGACCACCAGCACCCCGAACACGATCATCGCGAGCTGGCCGAGCCCCATCCCGGCGAAGCTGATGTTCGTGGGGTCGAAGGTGAGCCGGTCGCGGGGGGACATGGTGCCGAAGTCGTTCGAGGCCAGCAGGCAGATCAGCGCGCCCAGCGCGACCGTGACGACCAGCGCGATGCCCAGCGTCCACACCGTGGACCGCACCGACCGGATCTTGGTCCACTCCGACCTCAGCACCTGGGAGACCGCCGCCATCGTCATGACCTCCGCTTCTTGTTCCGCCAGTCGGCGCCCCAGCCGCCGCCGGGCGGTGGGCCCGGGGGCGGCGCGCCCGGAACGGCCGGGGGAGGGGGCGTGCCCGGCAGGCCCTCGTCCGGCGCCGCGGGCCGCGGCTCCTCCGTATGCGCGTGGTACTCCACCGACCCGGCGGTCAGTCGCATGAACGCCTCCTCCAGGGACGCCTGCTGCGGGCTGAGTTCGTGCAGGACGATCCGGTGCCGCGCGGCCAGCTCCCCGAGGTCGGCCGCGCTCGCCCCGTCGATCTCCACCGCCGGGCCGGACGCCACCGCCTCGTACCCGGCGTCCCCGAGGACATCGAGCAGCCGCTCGCGCTCCGGTGACCGCATCCGTACGTACGCGCGCGAGTTCCCCCGGATGAACTCCGCCATCGAGGTGTCCGCCAGCAGCCGCCCCTGGCCGATGACGATGAGGTGTTCGGCGGTGAGGGCCATCTCGCTCATCAGGTGCGAGGAGACGAAGACCGTACGGCCCTGCGCCGCCAGACCCTGCATCAGATTGCGGATCCAGTGGATGCCCTCGGGGTCGAGGCCGTTGACCGGCTCGTCGAACATCAGGATCTCGGGGTCGCCGAGCAGCGCGCCCGCGATGCCCAGGCGCTGGCCCATGCCCAGGGAGAAGCCCTTCGAGCGCTTCCCGGCCACTGCGGTCAGCCCGACGGTGTCCAGTACCTCGTGCACCCGGGCGCGCGGGATGCCGTTGCTCTGCGCCAGGCACAGCAGGTGGTTGAAGGCGCTTCGGCCGCCGTGCACGGCCTTGGCGTCCAGCAGGGCGCCGATGTGCTTCAAGGGGTCGGACAACTGCCGGTAGTGCCGTCCGTCGATACGGACCTCTCCCGACGTCGGGTGGTCCAGGTCGAGCATCATCCGCATGGTCGTGGACTTGCCGGCGCCGTTGGGGCCGAGGAAGCCGGTGACGAGCCCGGGCCGCACGGTGAAGGTCAGCCCGTCCACGGCGAGCTTGGCACCGTAATGCTTGGTCAGCCCCTCGATCTCGATCATGTACAGCACGCTAAGCGGGGGCCGGAGGCCCCGCATCTCGGGCGTACCGGACATCGCGGGCGGGGCCGCCGGGCCCCGCGGCCACTCGTACTGTCTGCTGAAAGCATTCCGCCCGCCCGGCCTCCGGAAAGAGGCGGGGCGGGCGGAGAACACGTGTGCTGTGCCGCGCGGTACCGGCCGTCACGGAGACGGGCCGGGGGGACCCACCGGCCGCACCGGCGTCACAACGACGAACGGCGCCTCAGCGCGACTGCTGCGCCGGGACGCCGCGGGAGATCGGCTCCTCGTCCACCGGGGTGCCGGCCGCGGCGACCGCCGCTCCGGTCAGCGTGGCGAGCATCTCGCGGACGTTCGTGAGCTGGGCGTTGATCGAGTCGCGGCGGTTGGTCAGGGCCGCCAGCTCCCGCTCGGACTCGCTGCGGATCCGGTCCGCCTTGGCGTTCGCGTCGGCCACGATGTCCTCGGCCTGGCGCTGCGCCGTCTCCACCGTCTGGCGGGCCCGGCGCTCCGCGTCCGTGCGCAGCTTCTCCGCCTCCAGCCGAAGCTGCTCGGCCCGGTGCTCGATCTCCGCCAGCCGCTTCTCAGCCTTGGCCTGACGGGAGGCCAGGTCCCGCTCGGACTGCTCGCGGCGCTTGGCGAGATTGGTCTCGAAGTCCGCGGCGGCCTGCGCGGCCTTGGCGCGGGTCTCCTCGAAGAGGGAGTCCGCCTCCTCCCGCTTGGACTGCGCGTCCTTCTGCGCCTCGGCGCGCAGCGCGGTCGCCTCACCCTGCGCCTTCGCGACGATGCGGGCGCCCTCGTCCTCGGCCTTGGCCTTGCGCTCCGACGCGAACTGCTCGGCGTCGTTACGGACCTGCTGGGCGGCCGACTCGGCCAGCTCACGGTGCTGCTCGGCGGCCCGCCGGGCCTCCTCGCGCAGGTCCTTCGCCTCTTCCTCCGCGAGCCGGAGGATCTTCTCCACGCGCGCGCCGAGGCCCGCGTAGGACGGTTCGGCGTCATTGACCTGGGCCTGGGCGTTCTGCGTTTCGAGGTGCAGCTCCTCGATCCGCTTCTCCAGCGAGGTGATACGGGCCAGGGCGCTGTCGCGGTCGGCGACCAGCTTCGAGATGCGGTCGTCCACCTGACCGCGGTCGTACCCACGCCGCACGAGCTCGAAGCCGTAGGGGGAGGAAGTGTCGCTCATGGGGTTCCTGTCGAAAGAGACCGGTGAGGTGATAAAGGGAATCCTAGGGGCCGCAACGGCGTGTCATCGAGTCATTGCGCGTTTGAAGTGGAGAATGGCCCCTCATTCGGGTGGCTACCCCTCAGACTGCTTGCCACTCGAACGAGTTGCGCCCGCCCCCGCCGCGGCCTTCGCCCCGTCCTTGCCACCACCATTGGCCGGGGCCTCGAAAGACTCCAACGCTTCCAGCACGTCCTGGACACGGGAGATCTCCGCGTTGATGTCCTTGCGGCGCCGCACCAGCACCTCCAGCTCGCGCTTGCCCTCCTCCACGATCCGCTCCGCCTCCGCGCGGGCCTCGGTGCGCAGCCGCTCCGACTCCCGTACGGCCTCGGCCTTCTTCTGCTCGGCCTCCTTGAGCAGCCCCTCCGCCTTCTTCACCGCCGCGATGCGGACCTTGCTGGCCTCGCTGCCGGCGTCCGACACCATCCGCTTGGCCTTCTCCTCGGCCTCCGCCTGCTGCTGCGTGGCCTGCGCGATCAGCTTGTCGACCCGCTCCCCGGCGTTCTTCATCGTCTCCGAGGACTCGCGACGGGCCCGCTCGTGCAGCTCCTCGACCTCGCTCTCGATGCGGGTGCGCAGCTCCTCGGCGCGCTCCCTTATCGCGGTGGCGTCCCCGCGGGCCTCGCTCAGCAGCGTGTCCGCGTCCCGGCGGGACTTCTCGACCATCGCGTTGCCCTCGGCGGTGGCCTCCTTGACGATCCGGTCGGCCTCCTTGCGGGCCGCGCCCACCATCCGGTCGGCCTGCTCCTCGGCGGCGGTCGCCGACTTCAGCGCCTCCTCCTGGGCCTTGGCCACGAGCTGGTCGGCCTGCTCGGCGGCGTCCGCGCGGCGCTGCGCCGCGTCCTTGCGCGCCGCGTCGACGGTCTGCTCCGACTCCTCCAGCGCCTCGGTGCGCAGCCGGTCGGCCTCGGCCTCCGCCGCTTCCTTGACCCGCTCGGACTCGGCACGCGTACGGGTGGCGTGCTCCTGCGCCGAGGTGACGGTGTCCGCCGCCTCCGCGCGCAGCCGGTCCGCCTCCGCGGTGGCCTCGGCGATCATCCGGTCCGCCTGCTCGCGGGCGTCCGCCCGGGTGCGGTCCGCGTCCCGCTCGGCGCCCGCGACGGTCTCCGCCGCGTCCGCGCGCAGCTTCTCCGCCTCGCTGCCGGCCTCGGTCATCAGCTCGTCGGCCTGCTCGGCGGCGTCCGAACGGGTCTTGTTCGCCGCCTCGCGCGCCTCGTCGCCGATGCGCTCCGCCTCCCGGCGCGCGGTCTCCAGCGCCTCGGCGGCCTCGGCCCGCAGCCGGTCCGCCTCGCCGGTCGCCTCCGCGACCAGTTCCGCCGCCCGCTGCTCGCCCTCGGCCCGCAGCCGCTCGGCGGCCTCCTGGGCCTCGCGGACCGTGCGGTCCGCGTCGTCCTGCGCCGAAGAGGTCAGCTCGGTCGCCTCGGTGACGATCCGTTCTGCCTCGGCGCGGGCCTCGGTGAGGAGCCGGTCCACCTGTTCGGCGGCGTCCGAACGCATCCGGTTGGCGTCGTTGCGGGCCTCCGCGCGGGCGCGGTTGGCGTCCTGCTCGGCCGAGGCGAGCGCGTCGGACGCCTCCGTACGCAGGTGCTGCGCCTTGGCGGAGGCGTCCGCCACCATCTTCTCGGCCTGCGCGGTGGCCTCCGAGATGAGGCTGTCGGCCTGCTCGGCGGCGTCCGTACGGGCCTTGCCGGCCGCCTCGCGCGCCTCGTCGAGCGTGCTGTCGGCCTCCGCGCGCAGCCGGTCGGCCTCCGCGATGGCCTCCGCGACCGTGCGCTCCGCCAGCGCCTTGGCGGCCTCGGCCTCGTCCTGGGCCTCGCGCCGGGTGCGGCCCGCGTCCTCGGCGGCGCGCTCGCGCTCCGCGTAGGCGTCGGCCCGTACCCGGTCGGCCTCCTCCTGCGCCTCGGTACGCGTACGCTCCGCGGCGTGCT
The DNA here is from genome assembly GCF_044327445.1 of Streptomyces sp. NPDC018045. Lineage (NCBI taxonomy): Bacteria > Bacillati > Actinomycetota > Actinomycetes > Kitasatosporales > Streptomycetaceae > Streptomyces > Streptomyces sp. NPDC018045. Next base: position 41,725 of record NZ_JBIRFL010000017.1, on the reverse strand, counting down.
CGGCCGCCGAACGCAGCCCGGCGACCTCCTCCTCGGCCTGCTCGTGCAGCCCGGCGACCGCGTCCCGCACCTGCTGGGCGGTCTGCTCGGCCGCGGCGACCAGCTCGGCGGCGCGCCGGTCCGCCTCCTCGACCAGCCGCTCCGCCTCCTCCTGCGCCTCGGCGACCCGCTTGCGGGCCGAGGCGAGCAGCTCCTCGCTCTGCTCGCGCGCGGCCGTGCGCTCCTGGTGGGCCTCCTCGCGGGCCTCGCCGAGCAGTTCCTCGGCCTCCCGGCGGCGGCGGGCCGCCTCCTCCTGGGCGGCGGCCAGCGCCTCGGCGGCCTCCGTGCCCGTGCGCTCCGCGGCGGCCGCGGCCTCCGCGCGCAGCCGGTCCGCGGTCTCCTGGGCCTCGGTCTTCAGGCGCTCCGCCTCGGCGGCGGCGTCGCTGCGCAGGCGTACGGCGACGGACTCGCCCTCGGCACGGGCGGCGGACGCGTCGGTCGCCGCCTCCGAACGCAGCCGCTCGGCCTCGTCCTCGGCCTGCTGCTGGAGCACCCGCAGCCGCTCCGCCGACTCCGCCTTGAGCCTGGCGGCCTCCTCCTGCGCCTCCCGGCGCAGTTGCTCGGCCTCGCCACGGGCGGCGTGCAGCGCCTCCTCGGCCGTGGCGACCTTCTCGGCCGCCTCCGCCCGGAGCCGGTCCAGTTCCTCCTGTACCTCGGTGCGGCGCCCGGCGGCGGCCTCCTCGGCCTCCGTACGCAGGTGCCGTGCGGCCTCCTCGGCCTCCGACCGCAGCGCGGCGGCGGCCTCCTCGCCCTCGCCGCGCAGCTCCTCGGCCTCCTCGCGGGCGCGTTCGAGCGCTTCCTCGGCCTGCTTGCGCAGGGCCGTGGCCCGCTCGATGGCCTCGGTCCGTACCCGCTCGCTCTCCGCGCTCGCGCCCGAACGCGTCTCCTCGGCGTCCGACTTCGCCTTGGCCAGCAGCTCCTCGGCGGTGGCGGCCGCCTCCTCGATCTGCTGGACCGCCTCGCGGCGCGCCTCGGCCCGGATCCGGTCGCCCTCGTCGACCGCCTCGGCCCGGAGCTGCTCGGCCTCGCCGCGCAGCCGCCGTGCCTCCTCCTGGAGCTCGACGGTCTTGGCGCGGTACTCCTTCGTGTCGTCCTTGGCGGCGCCCTTGAGCTGCTCGGCGGTGTCGTGCGCCTCGCCGCGCAGCCGGTCCGCCTCGGCCTCGGCCTCCCGGCGGACCCGCTCGGCCTCCTCGGCGGCGGCCTTCGTGATGGCCTTGGCGTCCTCGGACGCCTTGGTCAGCACCTCCTCGGCGGACCGCGCGGCCTTGGCGAGCTGCGCCGCGGAGTCCTCCGCCGCCTTGGAGCGGGCGGCCTCCTGCGCCTCGGCGACCAGCCGCTCCGCCTCCGTACGGGCGTCCGCGCGCAACTGCTCGGCCTCCGCCTTGAGGGCGTCGGCCTCCTTCGTGGCCTCGCCGACCAGCCGGGCGATCTCCGCCTTGGCCGTCCGCAGGCGCTGCTCCTGGTCCGACTCGGCGGCCGACAGCCGCTTGGCGGCGCTCTCCTGCGCCTCGGTGACCAGCTTCTCGGCCTCGGCGCGGGCCTCGCGCAGCGCGCGGTCGGCCTCCTGCATCCGGGCCTCGGCGGTCCGCGTCAGCTCCGCGGCCTGCCGCCGTGCCTCCTCGGACTCCGTGCCGACGCTGGTACGGAGCTGCTCGGCCTGGTCCGTGGCCTCCTGGGCCTGACTGGAGGCGGCGTTCAGCAGCCGCTCGGCGTCCGTACGGGCGCGGCGCAGGAGCGCCTCGGCCTCGGCGCGCGCCTGCTCGGCCTCGCTGCCCAGCCGGGCGCGGGTCTGCTCGGCCAGCCGCTGCGCCTCGGCGCGGGCGGCGGTCAGCGCCTGCTCGGCCTCGGCCCGCGACTCGTCCATGAGACGGCGCGCCTGCGCCTCCGTACGGGAGCGCAACTGCTCCGCCCACGCCACGTTCTCGTTGACGTGCGACTCGACGGTCTGGCGGCGCTCGTTGAGCTCCTCGTCCAGCCGACGGCGCCGCTCGACCGCCTCGGCGTGCAGGTCGGCCTCCATGCGCGCCTGGCGCTCGGCCTGCTCCTGGAGCAGCCGCTGCGTCTGGGCGCGGGCCTCGCGCACCTCGCGCTCGGCGTCCGTGCGCAACTGGTCGGCCTGGATCTGGGCGTTGCGCAGTAGCTGCTCGGCCTGGTGGCTGACGTTGTCGTAGGCGGGGCGGGCCGCGATCGTGCGCCGCGCCTCGTGGAGCTTGGCTCGCAACACCTCGACCTGGTAACCGAGGTCGTCGGCGTGCTGGACCGCCTTGTCCCGCTCCGTCTTCAGCCGCTCCATCTCGGCCTCGAACTGCGAGAGGTGGTCGTCAGCCTCGTAGCGGTCGTTGCCCCGCACTGCGCGGTCCCATCCGTCCCCTGGTCATGGTGGCGGCCGGCTCCCATCTGCTCGTCCGCAGCCCGAAATGCCTCGTGCCGGGCGCGTGCTGGAGCTGACCCTTCCGAAGAAATGGTGTCAGATCATCGGCGGAGTGTGGACCGGGCCCCGACCCGGCCCCCGGCCGAAGGTGCACTCTACCGGCCGGGGAAGGGAAAGGTCAGTGCTCTGTCGTGGAGGTGGACGAGGAAGCGGGGGCGGCGGTTCCCTCGTGGGGGGCCGCGGTGACCAGTTCGGTCAGTACGCCGTGGCAGTCCTTGGGGTGCAGAAAGGTGATCCGCGACCCCATGGAACCGATGCGCGGCTCGTCGTAGAGCACCCGCACACCCTTGTCCCGGATGGCCCCGGCCGCCCCGTCCACATCCGCCGTACCGAAGGCGACGTGGTGGACTCCCTCGCCGTTCTTGGCGAGCCATTTGCCCACCGCGGAGTCCGCCCGGGTGGGTTCCAGGAGCTGGAGGTACGAGGCGCCGCCGTCCGACGTATCGTTGATCTTCAGCATGGCCTCGCGGACGCCCTGCTCCTCGTTGACCTCGGTGTGGAACACCTCGAAGCCGTACGTGGCGCGGTAGAACTCGACGGTCGTGTCGAGGTTCTCGCAAGCGATCCCGATGTGGTCGATTCGCGTCAGCATGGCTCCAGTGCACCGCTCGCACGCGTGGTTACGCAACGTGCGCGCGATCACACCCGCAGCCCGGTGACCCGGCGTCTACCGCTCAGTACATTGACGGGAACCCTCGTTAACCTCCCTGTACAGGAAGGGCCGCGCTGATGTCGACAGCGAACGGTACGTCCAGCACCACCTCCGTGATCGTCGCGGGCGCCCGTACCCCCATGGGCCGCCTGCTGGGGTCCCTGCGCAGCTTCTCCGGCGCCGACCTGGGGGGCGCGGCCATCAAGGCGGCGCTGGACCGGGCGGGCATCGGCGGTGACCAGGTGCAGTACGTGATCATGGGCCAGGTCCTCCAGGCCGGCGCCGGCCAGATCCCCGCCCGCCAGGCCGCCGTCAAGGCCGGCATCCCCATGAGCGTGCCGGCGCTGACCGTCAACAAGGTCTGTCTCTCCGGCCTGGACGCCATCGCCCTCGCCGACCAGTTGATCCGCGTCGGCGAGTTCGACGTGGTCGTCGCCGGCGGCCAGGAGTCCATGACCAACGCGCCGCACCTGCTGCCCAAGTCCCGCGAGGGCTTCAAGTACGGCGCCGTCGGGATGCTCGACTCGATGGCCCACGACGGCCTCACCGACGCGTACGAGAACGTCGCGATGGGCGAGTCGACCGAGAAGCACAACACCCGCCTGGGCATCGGCCGCGCCGAGCAGGACGAGATCGCCGCCCGCTCCCACCAGCGGGCCGCCGCCGCCCAGAAGAACGGCCTCTTCGAGGCCGAGATCACCCCCGTGGAGATCCCGCAGCGCAAGGGCGAGCCGGTCGTCTTCAGCAAGGACGAGGGCATCCGCGGGGAGACCACCACCGAAACCCTCGCCAAACTCCGTCCCGCCTTCGCCAAGGACGGCACCATCACCGCCGGCACCTCCTCCCAGATCTCCGACGGCGCTGCCGCGGTGGTCGTCATGAGCAAGGCCAAGGCCGAGGAACTCGGTCTGGAGTGGATCGCCGAGATCGGCGCGCACGGCAACGTGGCGGGCCCGGACAATTCCCTCCAGTCCCAGCCGAGCAACGCGATCCGGCACGCACTGGGCAAGGCGGGCCTCGGCGTCGAGGATCTTGACCTGATCGAGATCAACGAGGCGTTCGCCGCGGTGGCCGTGCAGTCAATGAAGGACCTCGGGGTGTCGCCGGAAAAGGTGAACGTCAACGGCGGGGCGATCGCGCTCGGCCACCCGATCGGCATGTCCGGCGCCCGCATCGTGCTCCACCTGGCGCTGGAGCTGCGGCGGCGCGGCGGCGGTGTGGGGGCGGCGGCGCTGTGCGGCGGCGGTGGCCAGGGCGACGCGCTGATCATCCGCGTACCGGGCAAGTGAGCCGGGAGCGTCAGCCGCGTACGCGTCCGTAGGAACCGAAGTGGGAGGAACTGGCCGATGGTGGACGTCCCCGAGCTGGTGGAACAGGCGCGGCAGGGCCGGCCGCGGGCCGTGGCCCGGCTGATCTCGCTGGTCGAGGGGGCCTCCCCGCAACTGCGCGAGGTGATGGCGGCGCTGGCTCCGCTGGCCGGGCAGGCGTACGTGGTCGGGCTGACCGGTTCGCCCGGTGTCGGCAAGTCGACATCCACGTCCGCCCTGGTCAGCGCGTACCGCCGGGCCGGAAAACGGGTCGGCGTGCTCGCCGTCGACCCGTCCTCCCCGTTCTCCGGCGGTGCCCTCCTCGGCGACCGCGTCCGGATGTCGGACCACGCGTCCGACCCCGGCGTCTACATCCGCTCCATGGCCACCCGCGGCCACCTGGGCGGCCTCGCCTGGGCCGCGCCGCAGGCCATCCGGGTACTGGACGCGGCCGGCTGCGACGTGATCCTCGTCGAGACGGTGGGCGTCGGCCAGTCCGAGGTCGACATCGCCGGCCAGGCCGACACCACGATGGTCCTGCTGGCCCCCGGCATGGGCGACGGCATCCAGGCGGCCAAGGCCGGAATCCTGGAGATCGGCGACGTCTACGTCGTCAACAAGGCCGACCGCGACGGCGCCGACGCGACGGCCCGCGAGCTCAACCACATGCTCGGCCTCGGCGAGGCCCGCGCCCCCGGCGACTGGCGCCCGCCCATCGTCAAGACGGTCGCCGCCCGGGGCGAGGGCACCGACGAGGTCGTCGAGGCCCTGGAGAAGCACCGCGCCTGGTCGGAAGAGCACGGCACCCTGACGGAACGCCGCCGCACCCGAGCGGCCCGCGAGGTCGAGACGATCGCCGTCACCCGCCTGCGCGAACGGATCGGCGACCTGCGCGGCGACCGCCGCCTCTCCGTGCTCGCCGAGCGCATCGTCGCCGGGGAACTGGACCCGTACGCGGCGGCGGACGAGCTGGTGGCGGGGGTCACGGGGGAGGACACGGAGGACTGAAAGCCCCTTCGAGGCGCGCATTCCGCACCACCGGCACTTTCCGCGCCCCTCCAGTGAGCCTCTCCACCAGGTGGGCGCACACCAGGGTGATCGTTCCTTCCCGCCCCCGTCCCCACAACGCAATCAATGCGAGCCGCGCGTCAGTGCACACACCCCCCCCCGCGCGAAGCGCGAAAAGCGCCCAGCCGCGGGGGGGGGGAGAGAGCGACTCAGTCGTCGCGCCCACCATTGTCGTCGTCATCCGCGTCCCGCGGAGCGACCGTCACCTTGGCCGAGTTCGGGTCGACGTGGAGCTTGTGCTCCTTGCCGTCCTTGGTGACGGTTTCGACCTCCCAGGTGGCGCTGGAGCGGTGGTCGTCGTCCAGGTCGACGGAGGTGACGGTGCCGTGGGACGCGGAGGCCCGCTCCGCCGCCCGGGTGGCGTCGACGGTGATGCCCTTGAGTTCGGCGCGGGCGTGGGCGACGCCGTGGTCGTCGTCATCCTCGTGCTCGACGCGCTGGTTCAGGACCTTCGCGGTGCCGGCGTCGAGGGTGACCTCGTGCCACTTGTTGTCCTTGCCGAGGACGTCGACCTCCCAGACCAGGCCGGGGCGGTCCTCGTCGAGGTCGACGCCGGTGACGGTGCCCGGGGTGGCCTTGAGGGCGGCGGCCGCGGCCTGCGGGGCGGAGACGGACGCCGCCTTGGCCTCCCGTGCGTCCTCGTTCACGTCGTCGTCGGGCACGCTGACGCTGGAGCGCGGCGCGGACGACGCGGACGACGCGGCGGATGCGGACGGCGCGGACGGCGCCGCCGAGTCGCCGCTGAAGGCGACGGCGGTCGCGGTGCCGCCGCCGACGATGGCGGCCGCAGCCACGGTGGCGATGACGATGTTGCGCTTCATCTCGGTTCGTTCTCCCCGGTTGGTGAGGTGTTGCTCGATGACGTGTTCCACAGTGGCCGGGGCGAGCTGAAGCCAGGCTGAAGTCACCTGAAGGGTTCTTCAGGTGGGCGATGGCATCGTGTGCGTATGCGTCTGTTGATCGTGGAGGACGAGAAGCGGCTGGCCCTGTCGCTGGCCAAGGGCCTGCGGGCCGAGGGGTACGCGGTCGACGTGGTGCACGACGGCCTGGAGGGCCTGCACCGGGCGGGTGAGGGCGCGTACGACCTGGTCGTGCTGGACATCATGCTGCCGGGAATGAACGGCTACCGCGTGTGCGGCACCCTGCGCGCCGCGGGGAACGACGTACCGATCCTCATGCTGACGGCCAAGGACGGGGAGTACGACGAGGCCGAGGGGCTGGACACCGGTGCGGACGACTACCTGACCAAGCCGTTCTCGTACGTGGTGCTGGTGGCCCGCGTGAAGGCGCTGCTGCGCCGCCGTGGGCGGACGGCGCTGCCCGTGCTGCGGGTGGGGGAGCTGAGCATCGACCAGGGCGCCCACCGGGTGGAGCGGGACGGCGTGGAAGTGGTCCTGACGGCCAAGGAGTTCGCGGTGCTGGAGCAACTGGCGCTCCGCGCGGGGGACGTGGTGTCGAAGGCGGAGATCCTGGAGCACGTGTGGGACTTCGCGTACGAGGGCGACGACAACATCGTCGAGGTGTATGTGAGCGCGCTGCGCCGGAAGCTGGGCGCAGCGGCGATCCGGACGGTGCGCGGCGCCGGGTACCGGCTGGTGTCCGGTGCGTAGGGTCTTCGGGAAGGTACGGGTCCGGGCCGCGGTGGGCGCCTCGCTCGTGGTGGCGGTGGCGCTGGTCGCGGCGGGCACGGCGCTGCTGCTGGTGCTGAAGAACAATCTCGTGGGCCAGGCGGATCTCCAGGCGGAGAACGCCGCCCGGGAGGTCGCGACCCAGATCGCCACGGGCAAGCCGTACGAGAAGCTGGACCTGCCCGACGGCGCGGACCGTCCGGTGGTGGTGCTGGCCGAGGACGGGCGGGTGCTGGCGGCGGGCGAGGACGTCCGGGCGGTGGACGGGAAGGCCGTGACGGACCGGCATCCGCCGGCCGCGCGGCAGCCGGGCGGCTCGGACGACGATGACGACGACGACCGGGAGATCAAGCCGGGCGAGGTCGAGGACCGGGCCCGGCACAGCGGCGGTACGGCGACGGTCGGGGACCGGACCGCGGACTACCGCTTCGCCACGGTGGAGGCCAAGGACACGCAGGGCGACAAGGCCGTGGTGCGGGCGGGATCGCCGCTGTCGGCGGAGCGCGAGGCGGTGGGCTCGGTGCGGACCGCGATGCTCATCGGGCTGCCGTGTCTGCTGCTGGTCGTGGCGGGGGTGACCTGGCTGGTGACGCGGCGGGCGCTGCGGCCGGTGGAGGGCATCCGCGGCGAGATGGCGGCGATCACGGCGAGTACGGATCTGTCGCGGCGGGTGCCGGAGCCGGGTTCGCGGGACGAGATCGACCGGCTGGCCCGTACGACCAACGAGACGCTCGGCGCCCTGCAGGCGTCGGTGGAGCGGCAGCGGCGGTTCGTCGCGGACGCCTCGCACGAGCTGCGCAGCCCGATCGCGAGCCTGCGGACGCAGTTGGAGGTGGGCATCGCCCATCCGGAGCTGCTGGACGCCGAGGGCGCGGTGGCGGATGCCGTACGGCTGCAGAACCTGGCGGCCGACCTGCTGCTGCTGGCGCGGCTGGACGCGGGGGAGCGCCCCGCGGACACGCGGGTCGATCTGGCGGCGCTGGTCCGGGAGGACGTCTCACAGCGGGTGGGGGACCGGGTCGCCGTGCGGGTGGGGGACCTGGCGGGCGTGGAGGTCGCCGGGTCGCGGAGCCAGCTCGGGCGCGTGCTGGGGAACCTGCTGGACAACGCGCAGCGGCACGCGTGCGACAGCGTCCGGACGAGTGTGGTGCGCGAGGGGGAGTGGGCCGTGCTGCGGGTCGAGGACGACGGACCCGGGGTGCCGCCGCAGGAGCGGGAGCGGATCTTCGAGCGGTTCGTACGGCTCGACGACGCCCGCAGCCGCGACGACGGCGGGGCCGGTCTCGGCCTCGCCATCGCCCGCGACGTCGCCGAGCGGCACGGCGGCACGCTGGCCGTGCGGGAGGGCTCGGTGTTCGAGCTGCGGCTGCCGGCGGCGTAGCGGCCGGGCCGCGGCTGCCCGGGTGCGGCGGCCCGGCCCGGGGCGCCCGGCGGGGCGGCCGTCAGACCTTGCCGCGACGGCCCCTGAGGTGTTCGGCCACCGGGGTCAGGGAGGTCCGCAGCGACTCCAGGTCCTCGGAGGTGAACAGGTCGATGAAGTGCCGGCGTACGGACGAGACGTGGTGCGGCGCGACCCGGCGCATGGTGTCCCAGCCCTCGTCCGTGAGCACCGCGTACAGGCCGCGGCGGTCGGACTCGCAGCTCTCACGGCGCACCAGACCGGCGTTCTCCATGCGGGTGATCTGGTGGGACAGGCGGCTCTTGGACTGCAGGGTGGCGGCCGCCAGGTCGCTCATGCGCAGCCGCCGGTCCTCGGCCTCGGAGAGGTTGACCAGGATCTCGTAGTCGTTGTTGGTCAGTCCGAACGGCTGCAGGTCGCGCTCAAGCTGGTGCATCAGCAGCCGGCTGACGTCCAGGTGGGTACGCCAGGCTCGCTGCTCCTGCTCGGTCAGCCAGGGAGTGTCGCTGTCGGTCGTCATGAATGAATTCTACCCGTGAAAGTTGAATATCGAATTAGTCATGGCTGTGACATGGCTCAGGCGCTCGGTCGGGCGCTTGCTCAGGCGTTCGAGGTCACCGTCCGCAGACTACCGCTCACAGCCCGAAGCGGCGCTGGAGGCCCCCGAGCCCACCGGGTAGCTGCGGCAGTTGTGAGCCACTTTGGCGAGTTGCCCCGCCCCCGCCCGGCACCCCCGCCTCGGCCGCGACCTCACCCGTGGCCAGCTCCGGCATGAGCTGTTCGGTGGACTGGAGCAGCACCGTGCCCGCCCCGACGAACTCGAACTGGTGCTCCTCCCCGGAGACCCCGCCCAGCCCCGTGTGCGCCCGTACGCCGCCCAGGAATCCGCGCAGGTACTGGTGGTCGTAGTGGTGGCAGGGCGAGGGGCAGTCGGCCCAGCCCACCAGGGCCTGCGGGTCCACCCGGATCGGCGGCTCCATGAAGACCACCGGCCCATTGGAGGCGGCCACGAACTTGCCCGTGCCGATCAGCGTGAGGAAGCCCGGAATGATCGACTGCTTCAGCGACAGAGATGGCTGAAAGGCGAGCAGGTTGCCCGAGCGAATGGTCAGGTTGCCGTCTTCGAGATCATAGGAATTCACATCGAACGCCCGGTCGGCGAGGAGCATCTTGCCCTGGCCCTCGGCGACGACCCAGTCCGCCGCGTGCAAAGGCGAATGGAAACTGTGGGCGACCAGGCGGTCCAGCGCGCCGTGCCCGATGCCCTGGAAGTCGATCCGCCCGTAGTAGGCGATCATCTTCCCCTTCTGGAGGAACCACCGGCCGTTCAGGTCGACGCTGAAGGTGTACTCGTTGACGTTGTCGTCCGAGGGCAGCGTGTGGGGGTCGAGAACGACGGGACCGGTCACAGTTTCTCCTCCGACGCCTGTACGTAGACGGTGCCCTGGCCGGACAGCTCCAACTGGAACGCCTCTCCCGAGCCGCGGCCGACCATGTCGCGCCAGCCGAGGGCGGTGGAGAGCTTGTTGCGGACGTCGCCGCGGTGCGCCACGTACGCCTGCGGGTCGACGTGGACGGGCCCCTGCGGGGTGATGGGTAGCTCGATGACGCCGCCGTGCGCCATCACGGCCACCGCGCCGTGGCCCTTGAGGGTCGTGGTGAACAGGCCCTGGCCGGTGACCTGGCCGCGCACCATGCCCATGACGCCGCCCTGCGAGCCCATGAACATCGTGCCCTGCTGGAGCGTCCCGTCGAAGGCGAGCAGCCGGTCCGCCTCGACGTACAGGGTGTCGCCGGTCAGGTCGACGACGTGGATGTGGTGGCCGCCGTGCCCGAAGAAGACGGTGCCGGTGGGGACACCTCCCTGGCCCTCAAGACCTTGGGCGACCTCCACGGTCATCAGCGGCGTCGCCTCGTTCGCGATCCGCCGCCCGATCATCGAGCCGACGCCGCCCTGGCCGCCCTGGATGTTGGGGGTGAAGCTGACGTCGCCCTGGTAGGCGAGCATCGCGCCGCGCTGGCTGTACATCCGCTGTCCCGGACCGATCTGCGCGCGCACCATGCGGGAGTTGACGAGGGTGAACGGCATCAGACCTCCCCGCCGACGGTGTTGCGCTCGCTGGGCTGTACGTACACCAGGCCCTCGCCCTCGAAGCGGATCTGGAAGGACTCGCCGGAGCCCTCCCCCATGAAGGTGCGGAAGTTCACCCCGGACTGGAAGTGCTGCTTGAGGTCGCCGGTGTGCGCGACGTACGCGCCCGGGTCGACCTGGAGCGGATACTGCTTGGTGACGCGCAGCACCACGGCGGGCCCGTCGGAGACGATCGCGGCCTGACCGCTGCCCTCGACGGTGGTGGTGAACAGGCCGTTGCCCTGGGAGGCGCCGCGCAGGCCGGTGAAAGTGGTGCCGGTGCGCAGCGACGCGTCCGTGCACAGCAGATTGGTGGCTTCCACGTAGAGCTTCTCGCCGTGCAACTGCACGAGGTTGATCTCGCTCGCGCGATCGGCGAAGTAGCAGGTGCCGTGGCCTTTCACCTCCATCACTTCCATCTGTTCGCCGGTCAGCCGGCGGGTGACCATGCCGCGCAGCCCGTCACCGCCGCCGGTCATCTTCTTGAACGTCATTTGGCCGTCGTAGGCGACCATCGCGCCGTTCTTCGCCTTCACGGCATCGCCGGTCATGTCGACGGCGAGTACTTTGCTCCCCTGGAGCCGAAACTGAGCCACGGAATCGAAGGTATCCGGAGCACCGACCCCTGAACAGTGATCCTTTGCGGGCCTGCAACAATGGGGACGCCCTTGTGAAATGTCGCACAAGCGCATCGTGCCGCCACCTGCCACCCGAACGAGGTTCCCGTGGACATCAAGACCGCTTCCGCCCTGCGCCGGCTCCGCCTGGTCTCCGCCCCCGAGGCGGTTTCCTTCCTGCTGCTGCTCGCCTGCTCGGTCCTCAAGCGGACCACCAGCTTCGACGGCGTGATGGTGATGGGCATGGTGCACGGCATCCTGTTCATCCTGTACGTGGTGTTCTGGCTGGACGCCTGGAGCCGCACCAGGTGGCAGTTGAAGACCGCCGCGCTCTACTTCGTGCTCTCCGTCCTGCCCACCGGCGGCTTCTTCGCCGAGCGCAAGCTCAAGCGCGAGGCCGAGGCCACCGTCATCGCCGCCCGCGCCCGTCGGGAAGGCGTGGTCAACGCATGATCGTCGCATTCTCGGTGAGCCCGCTGGGCGTGGGCGAGGACGTCGGGGAGTACGTCGCCGACGCCGTACGGGTGGTCCGCGAGTCCGGGCTGCCCAACCGTACGGACGCGATGTTCACCTCGGTCGAGGGCGAGTGGGACGAGGTCATGGACGTCGTCAGGCGCGCCGTGGCCGCCGTCGAGGCGCGCGCCGGGCGGGTCTCGCTCGTCCTGAAGGCCGACATCCGGCCCGGCGTCACCGACGGCCTGACCTCCAAGGTCGAGACCGTCGAGCGCCACCTCGCGGCGGGCTCCGAAGACTGAGGGCCGGGCGGACGCGTTCGGCGCGGGTGGCGCGCCGCCCGCGCCGAGCGCGCTGCCCAGCGGCCCGGCCGAGGGGCCCGCTCCCGAGTGGGTACCGAAACCTGAGACAGGGCTGACCACGATATGGCCGAACGGTAGGGTCGAAGACGTGCCGAAGCCGCTCAGCCTTGCCTTCGATCCCATCGCCCGCGCCGACGAACTGTGGCAGCGGCGCTGGGGAGCCGTGCCGTCCATGGCCGCGATCACTTCGGTCATGCGGGCCCATCAGATCCTGCTGTCCGAGGTGGATGCGGTCCTCAAGCCGTACGGACTGACGTTCGCGCGGTACGAGGCGCTGGTGCTGCTCACCTTCTCCAAGGCGGGCGAGCTGCCCATGTCGAAGATCGGCGAGCGGCTGATGGTGCACCCGACCTCGGTGACCAACACCGTCGACCGGCTGGTCAAGGCCCGGCTGGTGGACAAGCGGCCGAACCCGAACGACGGGCGCGGCACGCTGGCCTCCATCACGGAGCAGGGGCGCGAGGTGTGCGACGCGGCCACCCGCGATCTGATGGCGATGGACTTCGGGCTGGGTGCCTACGACGCCGAGGAGTGCGCGGAGATCTTCGCGATGCTGCGTCCGCTGCGCGTGGCGGCCGGGGATTTCAAGGACGGCTGATCCGTGGTAGGGGCGGCGAAGATCGCCCCGGAACGGGCGGTTACGCTCGGACCATGAAACGAAGCGTGCTGACCCGCTACCGGGTGATGGCCTATGTCACCGCCGTCATGCTCCTCGTCCTGTGCGCCTGCATGGTGGCCAAGTACGGCTTCGGCACGGGCAAGGACCTCACCCTCGTGGTCTCCCAGATCCACGGCGTGCTCTACATCATCTACCTCGTCTTCGCCTTCGACCTGGGGTCCAAGGCGAAGTGGAAGTTCGGCAAGCTGCTGTGGGTGCTGCTTTCCGGCACCATTCCGACCGCCGCCTTCTTCGTCGAGCGCAAGGTCGTCCGCGAGGTCGGGCCGCTGGTCGCGGACGGTACGCCGCAGCCCGCCAAGGTCTGAGGCCGCACGGCCGCCGGGCCCGGCCCGGCGGCCCGCCCGTACCGCCTCAGGGGTGCCGTCCGGCGGTTCGCGGCCTGCTGCCATCGACAATTACTAGGACGTCCTAGTAAATTCGAGGTATGGACGCTGACGCGATCGAAGAGGGCCGCCGTCGCTGGCAGGCCCGGTACGACTCGGCCCGCAAGCGGGACGCGGACTTCACCACGCTCTCCGGCGACCCCGTGGAGCCGGCGTACGGCCCCCGCCCGGGCGACACGGTCGACGGCTTCGAGCGCATCGGCTGGCCGGGCGAGTATCCGTTCACCCGCGGCCTGTATCCGACCGGCTACCGCGGCCGTACGTGGACCATCCGCCAGTTCGCGGGCTTCGGCAACGCCGAGCAGACCAACGAGCGCTACAAGATGATCCTGAAGGCGGGGGGCGGCGGACTCTCCGTCGCGTTCGACATGCCGACGCTGATGGGGCGGGACTCCGACGATCCACGCTCGCTCGGCGAGGTCGGCCACTGCGGTGTCGCCATCGACTCGGCCGCCGACATGGAGGTCCTGTTCAAGGACATCCCGCTCGGCGACGTCACGACCTCGATGACGATCTCCGGCCCGGCCGTCCCGGTCTTCTGCATGTACCTGGTCGCCGCCGAGCGCCAGGGCGTGGACCCGGCCGTCCTGAACGGCACGCTACAGACGGACATCTTCAAGGAGTACATCGCGCAGAAGGAGTGGCTCTTCCCGCCCGAGCCCCACCTGCGTCTGATCGGCGACCTGATGGAGCACTGCGCGCGCGGCATCCCCGCGTACAAGCCGCTCTCGGTCTCCGGCTACCACATCCGCGAGGCGGGCGCGACGGCCGCGCAGGAGCTGGCGTACACCCTCGCCGACGGCTTCGGGTACGTGGAGCTGGGCCTCTCCCGCGGCCTGGACGTCAACACCTTCGCACCCGGGCTGTCCTTCTTCTTCGACGCCCACCTGGACTTCTTCGAGGAGATCGCGAAGTTCCGGGCCGCCCGCCGGATCTGGGCCCGCTGGATGCGCGACGTGTACGGCGCGACCAGCGAGAAGGCCCAGTGGCTGCGCTTCCACACGCAGACCGCCGGTGTCTCACTGACCGCCCAGCAGCCGTACAACAACGTCGTCCGCACGGCCGTGGAGGCGCTGGCCGCGGTCCTCGGCGGGACGAACTCCCTGCACACCAACGCGCTGGACGAGACGCTGGCCCTGCCCAGCGAGCAGGCCGCGGAGATCGCGCTGCGCACGCAGCAGGTGCTGATGGAGGAGACCGGCGTCGCCAACGTCGCGGACCCGCTGGGCGGCTCGTGGTTCATCGAGTCGCTGACCGACCGCATCGAGGCGGACGCCGAGAAGATCTTCGAGCGGATCAAGGAGCGCGGCACGCGCGCCGTCCCGGACGGGAAACACCCGATCGGCCCGATGACCTCCGGCATCCTGCGCGGCATCGAGGACGGCTGGTTCACCGGGGAGATCGCCGAGTCCGCCTTCCGGTACCAGCAGGCGCTGGAGAAGGGCGAGAAGAGGGTCGTCGGCGTCAACTGCCACCACGGCTCGGTCACCGGTGACCTGGAGATCCTGCGGGTCAGCCACGAGGTCGAGCGCGAGCAGGTACGTGTCCTCGCGGACCGCAGGGCGGCCCGGGACGACGCGCGGGTGCGCGCGTCGCTGACGGCCATGCTGGACGCCGCGCGCGGCGGCGGCAACATGATCGAGCCGATGCTGGCGGCCGTACGGGCCGAGGCGACGCTCGGCGAGATCTGCGACGCGCTGCGCGACGAGTGGGGCGTCTACACGGAACCGGCCGGGTTCTGACGGCAGTACGCACCGGGGGCGGGGCCTGCGCGGCCCCGCCCCCGGTGGCGTGTCAGACCACCGCCCCGCTCCCGGCCCCGGCCCTGCCGCGCGGCCGCGCGGCAGGTGCCTCCGGGCCCGGGTGGCGGCTCTCCAGGACGACGGCGGCCGGAGTGGCCGTGAAGACCGTCGAGGCGATGCCGAACAGGACGCCCGCCAGCAGCGCCACCGAGAAGTCGGCCAGCGAGTCGCCGCCCAGCGCCGCGAGGGCGGCGAGGACGAACAGGGCACCCATGCCGGTGTTCACCGTGCGGGGCACGGTCTGCACGATCGCCCGGTCGGCGATCCGGGCGAGTCCCTCCGCCCCGCGCGCGGCCCGGTCGCCCCTGGCGCCGCGCCGCAGTTCCCGTACGCGGTCGAACAGCACGACCGTGTCGTTGACGGAGTAGCCGACGACGGTCAGCAGCGCCGCGAGGAAGACGCTGTCCACCGGCTTGCCCAGCCAGGCGAACAGGCCCACCACCAGCACCACGTCCTGGATCATGGCCAGGACCGCGGCCGTCGCGAACGTCCAGCGGAACCGGATGCTGAGATAGACCAACTGGGCGGCGACCGCGATGCCCAGCGCGATCAGCGCCTTGCCGCGCAGCTCGCTGCCCATGCTCGGGCCGATCAGCTCGTCCCGCTCGACCTCGACCGTGCCGCCGGGCTGCTGAAGGGAGGCACGGATGCGTTGCTGCTCGGCGTCGGTCAGCCGCTCGGTCCGTACGGCGATGCCGCCGTCGCCCGACTCCTGGACGACCGCGCGCGGGAAGCCCGCCTCCGAGACCGCCTCGCGCGCCGTCTCCGTGTCCACCGTACGGCTTGTGCTGTACTCGACGAGCCGGCCGCCGGTGAACTCCACGCCGAACTCCAGGCCGCGGACGCCGATCCCGGTGACGGCGAGCAGCAGGAGACCGCCGCCGACGCCCAGCCAGGTGCGACGCCGCCGCATCAGCCGCGGTTCGCGGCGCGCCAGCCACCGCCGTACCCGGCCCTCGGACGCCATGCCGGTGATCGCGGGCCGCCGCCGTACGCAGCCCCGGCGCACCGCCCACCCCGCCAGCACCCGGGTGATGACCAGCGCGGACACCATCGAGGCCAGGACACCGATGGACAGGGTGACGCCGAAGCCCTTGACCGGGCCGGTGGCGAAGAAGAACAGCAGGCCCGCGGCGAGCAGCGTGGTGACGTTCGAATCGACGATCGCGCTCCACGCCTTGCCGAAGCCCTCGCGCAGCGGGCGCCGCAGATCACCGCCGGAGCGGGCCGCGCGGCGCGCGTACTCCTCCCTGGCCCGTTCGAACACCAGCACGTTGGCGTCCACCGCCATGCCGATCGCGAGCACGAACCCGGCGAGGCCCGGCAGGGTGAGGGTGGCACCCAGGGCGACGAGCACGGCGTACGAGATCAGGCCGTACGCGGCGAGCGCGACCGTGGCCAGCGCGCCCAGCAGCCGGTAGACGACGATGACGAACACGCCGGTGCACAGCAGCCCGATGACGGCCGCGGTGGCGCTGGCCCTGATCGCGTCGGCGCCCAGCGTCGGGCCGACGGTGCGCTGTTCGACGACCTCGACGGGCACCGGCAGGGCGCCGCCCTTGACGAGGGCCGCCAGGTCGCGCGCCTCGGCGTCGCTGAACCCGCCGGTGATCTGGGCGTCGCCGCCGGCGATGCCGGTCGTGCACGGCACGCTCCGCTGCATGCCGGGAGCGGAGATGACCCGGTCGTCCAGCACGATCGCCACCCGCCGCGCCGGATCGCCTTCCGCGGCGCACGCCGCCTGGCCGGTGACCCGGGCCCAGGCGTCGGCGGCGGCGCCGCGGAAGGCCAGGTCGACGGTCCAGCCGCGCCCGCCCTGCGCGTCGAAGACGGCCTCCGCGTCCTTGACGCCCTCGCCGGTCAGCGCGGGCGCGCCGAGCCGCAGGGCCTGCCCGGGGGCGTCGGGGTCGGGCAGGGTGCGGGTGCGGTCGCCCGTGGCCTTCGCTTCCGGTGTGCCCTTCGGGTCCGGTGTCGTGCCGAGCACGGGGTGGAAGGTGAGCTGTGCGGTACGGCCGATGACCTCGACGGCCTCCTTCGGGTCCTGGACGCCGGGCAGTTCGGCGACGATGCGCCGTTCGCCGGAGCGGGACAGCGACGGTTCGGCGACCCCGAGCGCGTCGACCCGCTGCCGCAGCACCTCCAGAGCGCGGTCGGTGGCGGCGGAGTCGGCGCGGGCGGTGGGCGAGTCCTGGGTCTCCAGGACGATCTGGGTGCCGCCCCGGAGGTCGAGTCCGAGGCGGGCGGGGGTGGTCAGGGCAAAGAACAGCGACACGGCGACGACGGCGAGCGCGAGCAGCGCACGCCAGGGCCGCCGCGACGGAGCGCGGGACGGCATGGGTCTCCCCTTCAGGGATACGGAGGCGGGGCGCGGGCGGCCACGCGCACCGGGCCGCGGCGGCGCGCGAAGGCGTCACCGGGCGTGCGGGTGCTGCGGGCGGCCGTACGCCGGGGGCGTCAGCGGCTCCGTACGAAGGGGGGCCCGCGCGGGCTGCGCGGGGAGTACCGGGCCCACGGCGGCGCCCGTTCCCGGCGCGGGCCGACGGTCTCGCCGTACCCGAAGGGGCTGTGGTGCGGGGCCGGGCCCGCGGACGGCAGCGCGCCCGGCAGGCCGGGGGAGCGCGGGTGCGGGAGGACGGCGTGGACGTGGGCGGTGGCGCTCTGGCGGGCCACCGGCCGGTCCGGGGCGGTGCGGGCGTCGGCCCGGGGCCGGCCGGGTGCGGGGTGCGCCGTGAGCGTCTGCGGCGTGGCGGCGGATGATGGCCGGGACACGACGCCGAAGGGGCCGGATGTCGCGGTCGCCCAGGGGGCGGGGCCCGGGGGGCCGGGCGCGGCGCCCGCCGTTCCGGACGGGCCCGCCAGGACCAGCAGGACCGTCCACAGTCCGGCCAGCGCGCGGGGCAGGAAGCCCGGCAGCGTACGGCGTGCCCGTCTGCTCACCGCCCGCCCTCCCGGTCCGCCCGCTCGGCCCCGTGTCCGGCCGTGATTGCGGCCCAGGGTAGTACGCCGTTCCTGCCGGGGCGCCCGTGCGTCCCGGCTCCCCGTCCTACCCCGCCGGGAAGCGGAGCCGGAAGAGCGCCCCGCCGCCCGGCGCCTGTGCGGCCGTCAGTTCGGCCCGGTGGGCGCGGGCGATCTGACGGGCCATGGCCAGGCCGAGGCCGGAGCCGGGCAGCGCGCGGGCCGTCTCGGCGCGGTAGAAGCGGTCGAAGACGTGCGGCAGGTCCGCGGCCGCGATGCCGGGGCCGTGGTCGCGGACGGTCAGCTCCAGGCCGTCCCCGGTGGCGGTCAGTTCCGTCTCGACCGGGCCGCCGGGCGGGGAGAACTTCGCCGCGTTGTCCAGGAGGTTGGACAGCAGCCGGGACAGCCGCGCCGGTACGCCGGGCACGGTCACCCGCGTCGCCGCCCCGTCGGTCCGGGCGGTGAACGTGATCTCCGGCCAGTGGCCGCGGGCCGCCTCCACCGCGTGCTCCAGCAGCGCCGCCGGGCGCACCTGCTCCACCAGCGGCTGCGGCTCCTCGTCCCGGGCCAGTTCGATCAGGTCGTTGACGAGCGTGGTGACCTCGCGCAACTGGCGGCCCAGGGCGCCGGACGCGCGGTCGCGCTGGGCCGCGGTCAGCCGGTCGGCGCGGGCCAGCAGTTCGGCGTTGGTGCGCAGCGCGGTCAGCGGGGTGCGCAGCTCGTGGGAGGCGTCCGCGACCAGCCGGCGCTGTGCGGCGACCGACTGCTCCAGCTCGCCGAGCATGGTGTTGAAGCTGGCGGCCAGCCGGGTGACCTCGTCCTCGCGGCCGGGCGGCCCGGCGGGCAGTTCGATACGGTGCCGGGCGTCGCGGGTGGCGGCGATGCGTTCGGCGGTGGCGGTGAGCCGGGCGACCGGGGCCAGGCCGGTGCGCGAGACCCAGTAGCCGAGCCCGGCCGCCAGCAGGACGCCCGCGCCGCCCACCACCGCCAGCGCCTTCGCGGCCTTCTGGACGCCGCTGCGTACGGTGTCCGAGCGCAGCGCCACCTGGAGCGCCAGGTCCCGGTCGCGCAGCTTGGTGACGTACACCCGCACCGGCCGGCCGGCCACGGTCTGCTGGTCGTAGTACGGCGCGTGGCGCCCGGCGGCGACCGCGCGGACGGTGTCGTCGACCCGGAGGGCGTACGGCTCCCGCGGGTCCCTGGACGGCGCGGCAGGGACCGCCTGGACGCAGGGGACGGCCAGGTAGCGGCAGCCCGTGTCCCCGGCCGACGGGCCCGTTTCGCGGTACTGCTGCGCGTACTGGTTGGCCGTCTGGGTCAGGTGGAATTCGAGCTGGCGGGTCATCTGGTCGCGGGTGATGAAGAACGCCGCCACACAGATGCCGACCGCCACCAGTGCCACGGCGGCGGACGCGGCGACCGCCAGCCGCGTCCGGAGCGGGCGGCGTCGCCGCCAGCGGGCGCCCAGGCCGCGCCGGCCGCTCACGCCCGTCCCGCCTTGCCGCCGCGGCCCGTGCCGTCCCGCCCCGCCGTGGCCCCGCCGCCGGAGTGGTCCGCCTGGTCCAGGCGGTAGCCGACGCCGTGCACGGTGTGCACCAGCCGCGACTCGCCGCCCGCCTCCAGCTTGCGGCGCAGGTAACCGACGTACACGGCCAGGGAGTTGGAGTCCGGGCCGAAGTCGCGGCCCCAGACCCGCTCCAGGATCATCTCGCGCGGCATCACCTGCCCGGGGTGCAGCAGGAGCAGTTCCAGCAGGGCCCACTCCGTACGGCTGAACTCCAGCGGCCGGCCGCCCCGGTGGCCGGTGCGGGTCACCGGGTCGACGACCAGGTCGGCGAAGGACAGCGAGGTGTCGTCGGCGGCGGTGGCCGACGCGCGGCGCAGCAGCGCCCGCACGCGCGCCACCAGCTCGTCGAGCGCGAACGGTTTGACCAGGTAGTCGTCGGCGCCCGCGTCCAGCCCGTCCACCCGCTCGCTGACCGAGTCCAGCGCGGTCAGCACCAGGATCGGCGTACGGTCGTCCAGCGCGCGCAGCCGCCGGCAGACCGCCAGGCCGTCCAGGACCGGCATCATCACGTCCAGGACGATCGCGTCCGGCTGCCAGGAGGCGACCTCGGAGAGCGCGGCCAGCCCGTCGGCGGCGCCGCGCACCGCGTACCCCTCCACGCTGAGGCCGTCCTCGACGGCGGCCCGCACCTCCGGTTCGTCGTCGACGACGAGGATCTTCGGCGGGGACGCGGCGGCGGGCTGCTGGGCGGCGCTCCGGTGCGCGGGGTGCGGTGCAGGCGAGGACGGCATGCACACAGGCTGCCAAACCTCCGTCTTAGAACCTTCTTAGGGCGCTTGACGAGCGTGGCGGCCATGCGCACACCACTCTCAGTCGTCATCGGTGCGGGCGGCACCGGCGGTCACATCTACCCCGGACTCGCCCTCGCGGACGCCCTGCGCCGGGCCGTGCCCGACGCGGTGGTCTCCTTCGTCGGTACGGAGCGCGGGCTGGAGACGCGGCTCATTCCGCAGGCCGGCTACCGCCTGCACACCGTGGACATGATCCCCTTCGACCCGTCGCTCGGCGCCAAGCGCTACCTGCTGCCCGCCGCGCTGCTGAAATCGGGCGCCCAGTGCCGCTCGATCCTGCGGCAGCAAGGAGCCCAGGCCGCGGTCGGCATGGGCGGCTACCCGAGCGCGCCGGTCATCGTCGGGGCGCGGATGGCCGGGCTGCCCAGCCTGGTCCACGAGTCCAACGCGGTGCCCGGCCGGGCCAACAAGTTCGCCGCCCGGCTCACCCCGCACATCGCGCTGGCCTTCGACCGCAGCCGCGCGCACCTGGCGGGCGGCGAGCGCGCCGAGACGGTCGGGATGCCGCTGGTCGGGCCGCTGGCGAGCCTGGACCGCAGGGCACTGCGGGAGCGGGCGCGCCGCGAACTGGGCGTGCCGGCGGGCGCCCGGCTGCTGCTCGTCAACGGCGGCAGCCTGGGCGCGGCCCGCCTCACCGAGGCCGCGGTCGGTCTCGCGGCCCGCTACCGCTCCCGTACGGACCTGCGGCTGCTGATCAAGACCGGGCCCGCCGCCCTGGACGAGACCCGGGAGCGGCTGGCGGCGGCCGGTGGCGCGGCGGTCGCCGAGGCCGTCCCGTACCTGGACC
This sequence comes from Streptomyces sp. NPDC018045, assembly GCF_044327445.1. Taxonomy (NCBI): domain Bacteria; kingdom Bacillati; phylum Actinomycetota; class Actinomycetes; order Kitasatosporales; family Streptomycetaceae; genus Streptomyces; species Streptomyces sp. NPDC018045. The sequence continues at coordinate 20,674 of NZ_JBIRFL010000017.1, read as the reverse complement.
GGATGGACCTGGCGTACGCCGCCGCCGACCTCGTGGTGTGCCGGGCCGGCTCGGCGACCGTCGCCGAGCTGGCGACGATCGGGATGCCCGCCGTCCTCGTCCCGTACCCGCACGCGCCCGGCGACCACCAGACGCACAACGCGCGGGTGCTGTCCGACGCGGGCGCCGCCGTCCTGCTGCCGGACGCCGAGACCACCGCGGACCGCCTGGACGCGCTGGTCACCCCGCTGCTCGACGACCCCGCCCGGCTGGCCGCCATGGGTCAGGCCGCCGATCCCGGCACCCACGCCCGGGCCGCCGACCTGCTGGCCGCCAAGGTCCTGAAGCTGGCCGGCCACCCCGATCCCCGCTCCACCACCACTTACCTGAGGGAGACCGCATGAGCATCGACCACGCCACCATGGAAGCCCGCTGGAAGGACCGCACCGTCCTGGTCACCGGCGCCGAGGGCTTCATCGGCTCGACGCTGGTGGACCAGCTCGTCGGGTACGGCGCGAAGGTGCGCGCCTTCGTGCACTACAAGCCGTACGCCGACAAGGGGCACCTGGCCCGCTACCTGGGCCCGGACAGCCCGGTGGAGATGCTCGCGGGCGATGTGCGGGACGCCGGCCGGGTGGCGGACGCGGTGGCCGGCTGCGACACGGTCTTCCACCTCGCCGCCCTGATCGGCATCCCGTACAGCTACGACTCACCCGGCGCCTATGTGCAGACCAACGTCGTGGGCACCGAGAACATCGCCGAGGCATGCCGCCGGCACGCCGTGCGCCGCCTGGTGCACACCTCGACCAGCGAGGTGTACGGCACCGCCCTGACCGCGCCGATCAGCGAGGATCACCCGCTGCAGCCGCAGTCCCCGTACTCCGCCTCGAAGATCGGCGCGGACATGATGGCGCTCTCCCACTGGCACGCCTTCGAGCTGCCGGTCACGGTCGTCCGCCCGTTCAACACCTACGGCCCGCGCCAGTCCGCGCGCGCCGTCATCCCCACCATCCTGGCGCAACTGCACGCCGGCTCCCGCGAGATCCGGCTGGGCTCGCTCGCCCCGACCCGCGACTTCACCTACGTCACCGACACCGCCGCCGGGTTCCTGGCGATGGCCGACTGCGACCGGGCGCTGGGCGAGGTCGTCAACCTCGGTACGGGGCGCGAGATCTCCATCGGCGACCTGGCGCGGGCCCTGATAGCCGCGTCCGGGCGGGACGCCGAGGTGGTCGTGGACGGGGCGCGGCTGCGGCCCGCCGGCAGTGAGGTCCAGCGACTGCTTTCGGACAATTCGCGGGCCCGCGAGTGGGCGTCGTGGACGCCGCAGGTGTCCCTGGAGGAGGGGCTGAAGCGGACGTCGGAGTGGGTCGCGGAGAACGTGCACCTGTTCGCGGCGGACCGGTACCAGGTCTGACCTGCCGAAGGGGCGGGCCCGTCCGGCGCACTACGCTCCGGGCGGGCCCGTTCCCGGATCCGCGAGCCCGCCCAGCCCCGACAGCAGCAGCACGCTGAACTGCCGCGCCCACAGGTCGTCCACCGGCTCCGCGCTGACCAGTGCCCGGTGCACGACGGCGCCCGCGATCACGTCGAAGATCAGCCCCACCGCCCGCCCGGCGGCCGCCGCGCCCTCCTCGCCGGCCGGGTCGGGCGGCAGTTCCCCGCGCGCCTGGGCCCGCTCGCGCCCGAGGACCACCAGCCGCTTCTGCCGCTCCACCACGGCGGAGCGGATCCGGACCCGCAGCGCCTCGTCGGTGGTGGACTCGGCGACCACGGCCATCAGCGCCGTCTTGGTCTCCGGGCGGGCCAGCAGCGACGCGAACTGCAGGACGACGCCCTCGATGTCGGCCCGCAGGCAGCCCCGGTCGGGGAGTTCGAGTTCGTCGAAGAGCACCGCCACGGCGTCCAGGACCAGTTCGTTCTTGTTGGCCCAGCGGCGGTAGAGCGTCGTCTTGGCCACCCCGGCGCGGGCGGCGACGTCGCCCATCGTCAGCTTGCCCCAGCCCAGCTCGACCAGCGCGGCACGGGTGGCGTCGAGGATCGCGCGGTCCGCCTCGGCGCTGCGCGGCCGGCCCGTACGGCTCCGGGAGCCCGCACGGCCCGCGGGGGAGCTGGTGCCGGTCAGGGGGCAGCGGTGCATGGGGGCGACCATACCGGCCAGTAGGTGCCGGTGGGCCCCGCCTCGTGAGGCAGATCACTCACGCGGTTCGCGGGAGGGGTTGCCGGGCCGGGGCGCCGGACAGTTACGCTACGGGTCGTAGCGAAAGGGTGCGGCCGCACGGCCCGCCCCGGACGCGACAACCACAGGCCGCGGGTGGGGACCCGGGGCCACCGTGACACCGACCGGCCCCCGGGCCGGTGGCGACGCGGCACCTCCGCCCTGCGCCGGCACACCGGCGGGCCGCACGGGCGGGCCGGGCGCCGCGCGTTTTTCGCGCACCGTGAATTTTCGGCACCGCTTTTCGCAACGGTCCGCGGAAGGGGGGAGGATAGGCCCATGCAGCCACGCAACATGTCCATGAGTGGAGTCGTCGACCTCGCCGCGGTGAAGGCGGCCGGGGAAGCCAAGGAGAAGGCGGAGCAGGCGCGCGCCGAAGCCGCCCGTACGGGGCAGCCCACCGGTGGCGCCCGTCTGGTGTACGACGTCGACGAGGCGGGGTTCCAGCAGGACGTCCTCCAGCGCTCCACCGAGGTACCGGTCGTCATCGACTTCTGGGCCGAGTGGTGCGAGCCGTGCAAGCAGCTCGGCCCGCTGCTGGAGCGGCTGGCGGGGGAGTACGCCGGCAAGTTCGTGCTGGCCAAGATCGACGTCGACGCCAACCAGATGCTGTTCCAGCAGTTCGGCGTGCAGGGCATCCCGGCGGTCTTCGCGGTCGTCGCGGGTCAGCCCATCCCGCTGTTCCAGGGCGCGGCCCCGGAGGCGCAGATCCGTCAGGTGCTGGACCAGCTCGTCCAGGCCGCCGAGCAGCAGTTCGGGATCGTCGGCGCGCCCGTCGAGCCGGCCGACGCCGCGCCCCAGGAGGCCGCCCCCGAGCCGGCCGGCCCGTACGACGCGCTGCTGGAGGCCGCGAACCAGGCGCTGGACGCCGGTGACCTCGACGGTGCCGTCCAGGCGTACAAGAACGTGCTCTCCGACGACCCGGCGAACCCGGAGGCCAAGCTCGGCCTGGCGCAGGCCGAACTGCTGCGCCGGGTGCGGGACCTGGACCCGCAGGAGGTGCGCAAGGCGGCGGCCGAGGGTCCGGCCGACGTGCAGGCGCAGATCAAGGCGGCCGACCTGGACCTGGTCGGCGGCCATGTCGAGGACGCGTTCGGGCGGCTGGTGGACACCGTCCGGCGCACCGCGGGCGACGACCGGGAGGCCGCGCGCGTACGGCTGCTGGAGCTGTTCGAGGTCATCGGCGGTGACGACCCGCGGGTGATCTCGGCCCGTACGGCCCTGGCGCGGGTCCTGTTCTGATCCCTCGGCATCCGGTCGCCCGCGCCTCCTGAGACGCGCGGGCCCCGCTACTCGGCAGCGGCCACGTTTTACCAAACCTTGGTAATCGTGGCCGCTGTTACTTGGAGTAAGAGGTGAGTGGGGGTTTATTGGCGTTTGTCCCCGCTTACCGCATGACCTCGCCCCAGAGGCGGCAACCCTGGGTGCCCGCCCGATTTCGCGCCGTCGCGGCGTGGTCATCTCTCCGTTACTCGCAAGTAACGAACCTCTTGTGCGACAGCCGCCGATGCACCACGATCGGCCACGCTCGGTCCATTCCCGCCGCCCGGCAACCGGTCGGCGCCGCGGGGTCCATGGTCCCCACCGAGTGGCCGGCGGCAGCGCCACCGGTCCAGGACAGGGGGGTTCCTGCCCACCCGGCAGGGCCTGTCCGGCAAGGGCCACGCGCGAGCGTGGCCAGTGGTTGTCGCTCGGGGGTGATCGCCGGTGCTTCGGAACGCCGTACGCCTGTACGCCATTTCGATACGGGCGCTCTCCTTCCCGAGGACGTAGCACTTCTCCCATCCCAGGTACGGCCGCCGTCTTCCCAAGACCCGGACCGCAACCGGAGATGTACGTCCGAGAAGGAGGAAAGTCATGGAGTCCCTGGCTCGTGGCGGGACCAGATGGAAGCGGTTCGCCGTTGTCATGGTGCCGAGCGTCGCGGCGACGGCGGCCATCGGAGTCGCCATCGCGCAGGGTGCGCTGGCGGCGTCGTTCAGCGTCTCCGGTCAGCAGTTCAAGGTCACCGCGTCCGAACTGGACGGCACGGGCTTCGTCCAGTACGGAGCCCTTGACGGCGGCGACAAGGGGCAGCAGCACCCGGTCGCCGTGGTGGGCATGGAAACGGCGGAGATCACCAATCTGTGCCAGTCGGTCGTCGTCCCGGTGCCGATTTTCGGCGATGTGACGATGCAGCTCAAGGCGGGTGCCAAGGGCGGCCCGCGGGTCTTCGCGAAGAAGCTCTACATCGACGCCGACGACCTGCAGACCAACGCGACGTTCACCAACGTCGACATCGGTGTCTCGGTGGACCACACCACCAAGGGCCCGGGGCCGGCGAAGCCCGGCGAGAGCGGTCGGGGACAGTACCTCCCCAACTCCTTCGCCCAGCAGGCCGACAGCGTGCACTTCGAGAAGGTCAAGCAGCGCGCCTGGGCCACCACGGCCGGCACGTTCAGGCTCAGCGGTCTGCACATGAACGTCAGCCGCGGCAAGAACGAGTGCTACTGACGCACTGAGCGCACGGGTGCGGGGCGCATGCCGCACGGCGGCACCGTCCGCCGTGCCGCCCGCCCCGTACCCGTACGCCGGTGACCGGCGCGGCAGGCACTCCAGCGCACGTACCACCGATTAGCCAGTCCCGAGGAGCTGTACGACATGAGCGCCGACACGCGACCACGGCTGAACGAAAGCATCGGCCGCAAGCGCATTTCGTTTAGGGAGTGGCGAGGTCAGCGCCCGTTCTGGGGCGGGGTGCTGACGCTGCTGGCCGGATTCCCGATCATGTACATCCCCTACGCGAACCTCACGATCGGCTCCCTGACCGTCCGTATGGCGACGACCGCGGGCGCCGGCTCGCTGATCATCGGCGTACTCCTGGTCGTACTCGGCCTGACCATGTGGTTCCAGCCCGCCTCCCGCGTCTTCGCGGGCGTGGCGGCGATCCTGCTGTCCCTGGTCTCCCTGGTGGTCTCCAACTTCGGCGCCTTCCTGATCGGCTTCGTGCTGGGCCTGGTCGGCGGCGCGCTGGGGGTCTCCTGGGCGCCGGGCAGGCCCGTCACCCCCAAGGACGGCGGACCGGCCCGTACCGCGGGCGGCGCACCGGACGACCTGGCAGGAGCGACCCCGGTCAACGGGACGAACGGGAGGCACAGTGCCGGGTGACGAGCTGCACGAGACGAGGACGGCCGCCCCCGGGGCGAGAACCGGGCCGCGCCACGCGGCCCCGCGCAAGCCGCTGCTGACCCGGCTGCACGTACCCGCCGGCAAGGCGATAGCCATCGCCGCGATGCCCTCGGCCGTCCTGATGGGCATGGGCCTGACACCGCAACTCGCGATGGCCAAGCCGCAGCCCGAGAGCCCGTTCCGGAAGGGCCCGTGCGTCAGCGCCCCCGACACGGCGGAACAGCAGGCGAAGGAGAAGGCCGAGCAGGAGAAGGCCGCCAAGGAGAAGGCGGAGAAGGAGAAGGCCGCCAAGGAGAAGGCCGAGAAGGACAAGGCGGCAGAGGGCAGGACCGGCCAGGACAAGACCGGCCAGGACACGTCGGAGAAGGGCAAGGCCGCCGACAAGGACTCCGGCGCCGGCACCTCCGGTACGCCTACGGGCACCCCGCCCTCCTCCGGCTCGTCCGCCACGGCCCCGGACAAGGGCAGGACGGCCCCCGAGCCCGCCCCGTCCCCGTCCGCCGGCACGTCCACGACTCCCTCCCCCTCGGCCACGCCTTCGGAGCGGAACCCCTGGTACGACCCGCTGGGCGTGGGCAAGAAGCTGCACGACGTCTTCCATCCCGGTGAGGACGAGGCGGGCACCCCGGGTGCGTCGCCGTCGCCGTCGCTGCCGCCGTCCTCCTCCGCACCCGCGGGCAAGGGCTCCGGCGGTACGTCCGGCACGTCCGACGGCACAACCGACGGCCAGGCCACCGGACCCCTCGGGAACACCGCCGACAAGCCGGACAAGGCGGCCGACGACACCACCGGCAAGGCCGGCAAGGCGCTGGACGACGCCAAGGGCAAGGCGGGAGACGCCCTCCCGTCGCCGTCCCCGTCCCCCAGCGGGAGCGCCACCCCGGACGCCCCCGACGCCGACGGCAAGAAGCCGTTCCCCTGCGTCGAGGAGAAGAAGGCGGCCGGCCAGGACGAGCAGAGCCCGGCCACCGTCCCGAACCAGCCCTGGTACCTGGAGTCGAGCGGCCTGACCCTGCGCGGCCTGGACTACGAGGGCGTCGTCAACCTCACGATGGCCGACGGACGGACCAAGCAGGCCCTGAAGTTCACCGCCGACAGCATCGACATCGGCGACCTCCACCAGATCGTGGACGGCCCGGCCGGGAAGAAGTACCACGTCCAGGCGGCCAAGGGCTCGACCTCGACGATCCGCGGCGGCAAGGTCACGATGTACACCGAGCGCCTCCAGGGCAACCTCTTCGGCCTGATCCCGATCGTCTTCGACCCGGAGCACCCCCCGCCGATCAACGTGCCCTTCGCGTACTTCACCAAGGTGAAGATCACCCAGGCGGGCCAGTTCGGCGGCAACCTGACCGTTCCGGGGCTGCATCAGTCGATCACGAGCTGAACCCGCCACCCGTGTACGGCTGCGGGCCGCACCCCGTGAGGGATGCGGCCCACAGCCGTGTTCAGGTCCTGGCGGGGTCAGCCGCGGTCGCCGCCCAGGTGGTGGACGCGGACCATGTTGGTGGTGCCGGGCACGCCGGGGGGCGAGCCGGCGGTGATGATCATGGTGTCGCCGTCGTTGTAGCGCTGGAGCTTCAGCAGCTCGGCGTCGACCAGGTCGACCATCTCGTCGGTGTGCTCCACGTGCGGGACGACGAAGGTCTCCACGCCCCAGCTCAGCGCGAGCTGGTTGCGGGTGGCGGCGTCCGTGGTGAAGGCCAGGATCGGCTGGGCCGCGCGGTAGCGGGACAGACGGCGGGCGGTGTCACCGGACTTGGTGAAGGCGACCAGCGCCTTGCCGTTGAGGAAGTCGGCCATCTCGGCGGCCGCGCGGGCCACCGCGCCGCCCTGGGTGCGCGGCTTCTTGCCCGGGACCAGCGGCTGCAGGCCCTTGGCCAGCAGCTCCTCCTCGGCAGCCTCGACGATCTTCGACATCGTCTTGACGGTCTCGATCGGGTACTGGCCGACCGAGGACTCCGCGGAGAGCATGACCGCGTCGGCGCCGTCCAGGATGGCGTTGGCGACGTCGGACGCCTCGGCGCGGGTCGGCCGCGAGTTGGTGATCATCGACTCCATCATCTGGGTCGCCACGATCACCGGCTTGGCGTTGCGCCGGCACATCTCCACCAGGCGCTTCTGCACCATCGGGACCTTCTCCAGCGGGTACTCCACGGCGAGGTCGCCACGGGCCACCATGACGCCGTCGAAGGCCGCGACGACGTCCTCCATGTTGGCGACCGCCTGCGGCTTCTCCACCTTGGCGATCACCGGGACGCGCCGGCCGACCTCGTCCATGACGCGGTGCACGTCGTTGACGTCCTTGGCGTCCCGCACGAAGGACAGGGCGACCAGGTCGCAGCCCATGTTCAGGGCGAACTTCAGGTCCTCGACGTCCTTCTCGGACAGCGCCGGGACGTTGACCGCCGCGCCGGGCAGGTTGATGCCCTTGTGGTCGGAGATGACGCCGCCCTCGATGACGATGCAGCGCACCCGCGGGCCGTCGACCTCGACGACCTGGAGCGCGACATTGCCGTCGTTGATCAGGACCGGGTCGCCCTTGGAGACGTCACCGGGCAGGCCCTTGTAGGTCGTGCCGCAGATGGTCTTGTCGCCGGGCACGTCCTCGGTGGTGATGACGAACTCGTCACCGCGCACCAGCTCAACGGGGCCGTCGGCGAAGGTCTCCAGGCGGATCTTGGGACCCTGGAGGTCGGCCAGCACGCCGATGGCGCGGCCGGTCTCCTCGGCGGCCTTGCGGACGCGGTGGTAGCGCTCCTCGTGCTCCGCGTGGGTGCCGTGGCTCATGTTGAATCGGGCCACGTTCATGCCGGCCTCGATCAGCGTCTTTAGCTGGTCGTAGGAGTCGACGGCGGGGCCCAGGGTGCAGACGATTTTGGAACGGCGCATGGAGCGATCCTATCGTTTGTTTCGGAGCGGAATAATTGGGGCTCGGGTGCCCGGGAAGCAGGGTGCGGGCCGGTCGCCGTACGGTGCCGTCGGCGCCCGGCCGCAGTTGCCACCGGTCAGTTGCTGACCAGGGCGTATGTCTGGTTGGCGATCTCCAGCTCCTCGTCCGTGGGGACGACGGCGACCGCGACCCGCGCGTACTCCGGCGATATCAGCCGCGCCGCGTCGGACCGCACCGCGTTCAGATCGGCGTCCACCGCCAGCCCCAGCTCCTCCAGGCCCTTGACCGCGGCCTCGCGCACCGGGGCGGCGTTCTCGCCGACGCCCGCGGTGAACGCCACCGCGTCCACCCGGCCCAGCACCGCGCTGTAGGCGCCGATGTACTTCTTCAGCCGGTGGATGTAGATGTCGAAGGCGAGCGCGGCCCGCTCGTCGCCCTCGTCGATACGGCGGCGGATCTCGCGCATGTCGTTGTCGCCGCACAGCCCGACCAGCCCGCTCTTCTTGTTGAGCAGCTCGTCGATCTCGTCCGCGTCCATGCCCGCCACCCGCTTGAGGTGGAAGACCACGGCCGGGTCGATGTCACCGGACCGGGTGCCCATGACCAGGCCCTCCAGCGGCGTCAGGCCCATGGAGGTGTCCACGCAGCGGCCGCCGGCCACCGCCGAGGCGGAGGCGCCGTTGCCCAGGTGCAGCACGATGACATTGACGTCCTCGGGCGCCTTGCCGAGCAGCTCGGCGGTCTGGCGCGAGACGTACGCGTGCGAGGTGCCGTGGAAGCCGTACCGGCGGATGCGGTGCGCGTCGGCCGTCTCCACGTCGATGGCGTAGCGCGCCGCGTGCTCCGGCATCGTGGTGTGGAAGGCGGTGTCGAAGACCGCGACCTGCGGCAGGTCGGGGCGGAGCCCCTGGGCGGTCCGGATGCCGGTGATGTTCGCCGGGTTGTGCAGCGGCGCCACCGGCACCAGCCGCTCGATCTCCTTGAGCACCTCGTCGTCGATCACGGTCGGCTCGGTGAACTTCAGACCGCCGTGCACCACCCGGTGCCCGATCGCCGCCAGCTCGGGCGAGTCCAGGCCGAGCCCGTCCGCGGCCAGCTCCTCGGCGACCGCGTTCAGCGCCTCCTCGTGGTCGGCTATCCGGGCCTCGCGCTCCCTCTTGTCACCACCGCCGGTCAGCGGGGTGTGGGCCAGGCGAGAGGTCTGCTCACCGATGCGCTCGACGAGGCCCACCGCGAGCCGGGAGCCGTCGTTCATGTCGAGAAGCTGGTACTTCACCGACGAGGAACCGGAGTTGAGGACGAGGACACGGGTGGCGTTGGCAGTCATGAAGCAGCTTTCGGTTGGTTGTGGGGGCGGGTGGTGGGGGGAGTGTCAGGCGTCGGCGGCGGGCGAGCCGCCCGGTGCCGCGCCCTGCGCCTGGATGGCCGTGATGGCCACGGTGTTGACGATGTCCTGGACGAGCGCGCCGCGCGAGAGGTCGTTGACCGGCTTGCGCAGGCCCTGGAGCACCGGGCCGACGGCGACCGCGCCCGCCGAGCGCTGCACGGCCTTGTAGGTGTTGTTGCCGGTGTTCAGGTCGGGGAAGACCAGCACGGTGGCCCGGCCGGCCACCTCGGAGTCCGGCAGCTTGGTCTTGGCCACCGCGGCGTCCACGGCCGCGTCGTACTGGATCGGGCCCTCGACCAGCAGGTCGGGACGGCGCTCCCGGACCAGCTCGGTGGCCTTGCGCACCTTGTCGACGTCCGCGCCGGAGCCGGAGGTGCCGGTCGAGTAGGACAACATCGCGATCCGCGGTTCGACGCCGAACTGGGCGGCGGTGGCCGCCGACTGGATGGCGATGTCCGCGAGCTGCTCGGCGTTCGGGTCGGGGTTGACCGCGCAGTCGCCGTAGACCAGGACGCGGTCGGCCAGACACATGAAGAACACCGAGGAGACGATCTGCGCGCCCGGCCTGGTCTTGATGATCTCGAAGGCGGGCCGGATGGTGGCCGCGGTGGAGTGCACCGCGCCGGAGACCATGCCGTCGGCCAGGCCCTCCTGGACCATCAGGGTGCCGAAGTACGACACGTCCGCGACCACGTCGTACGCCAGCTCGTAGGTGACGCCCTTGTGGGCGCGCAGCTTGGCGTACAGCTCGGCGAAGCGTTCGCGCAGCGGCGAGGTCTGCGGGTCGGTGATCTGCGCGTCGGCCAGGTCGATGGCGAGGTCGGCGGCGCGCTTGCGGATCGCCTCCTCCTCGCCGAGCAGCGTCAGGTCGCACACGTCGCGGCGCAGCAGGACGTCGGCGGCGCGCAGCACGCGCTCCTCGGTGCCCTCGGGCAGGACGACGCGGCGGCGGCCCGAGCGGGAGCGCTCGATCAGCTCGTGCTCGAACATCATCGGCGTGACGCGGCCGGAGCGGGCGACGGAGATACGGTTCGTCAGCTCGGCGGTGTCCACATGCCGCTCGAACAGGCCGAGCGCGGTCTCCGCCTTGCGCGGCGCCGCCGCGTTCAGCTTGCCCTCGACGGCGAACAGCTCCGCCGCGGTCGGGAAGGAGCCGCCGGAGACCGAGATCACCGGGGTGCCGGGGGCGAGCCGGTTGGCCAGCGCCATGATGTCGGCGCCCGGGCGCTCGTCGAGGGTCAGCAGCACGCCCGCTATCGGCGGGGCGCCGGCGCTGTGCGCGGCGAGCGAGCCGATGACCAGGTCGGCGCGGTCGCCGGGGGTCACGACCAGGCAGCCCGGGGTCAGCGCCTTGAGGAAGGTGGGCAGCATGGCGCCGCCGAAGACGAAGTCGCGGGCGTCCCGGGCCAGCCCCGAGTCGTCGCCGAGCAGCACCTCGGCACCGAGCGCGTGCACGATCTGGCCGACGGTGGGCGCGGAGAGGGAGCCGTCCTCGGGGAGCGCGTAGCAGGGCACGGGCAGGTGGGCGGAGAGCTGCCCGGCGACCGCCGCGCGCTGCTCGGGCGCCACCCGGTTGACGATCAGCGCGACGACGTCGCAGCCCAGCGAGTGGTAGGCGCGGTAGGCGTTGCGGGCCTCGGAGCGCACCGACTCGGCCTCCTGGCCCTGGCCGCCGACGACGGGCAGCACCGCGGCGCCGAACTCGTTCGCCAGCCGGGCGTTGAGGTTCAGCTCGGCCGGCAGGCTGGTGGCCGCGTAGTCGGAGCCGAGCACCAGGACGTACTCGTGGTCCCTGGCCACCCGGTGGAAACGCTCGACGAGCTGGGAGACCAGCTCGTCGGTGCCCTGCTCGGCCTGGAGGCGGGCGGCCTCCTCGTAGCCGAGGCCGAAGACGGTCTCGGCGGGCTGGGAGAGCCGGTAGCGGGCCCGCAGCAGCTCGAACAGCCGGTCGGGGCCGTCGTGCACCAGCGGGCGGAAGACGCCCACCCGGTCCACATGGCGGGTCAGGAGTTCCATGACTCCCAGCTCGACGACCTGGCGGCCGTCGCCGCGGTCGATCCCGGTCACGTACACGCTGCGCGTCACGCGTGCTCTCCGATCCATTCCGTCGCTTCGAAGGTCAAATTTCCCGTTATGGTGAGCTTGCCCCTCTTGACAATACCTGCGGCTGTGGATAGGCCGCCCCTCCAGTTTTACGCATGTGTCAGCGGGCGGTCGCAGTGGTGCCCGACGCCGTGAGGGCACCGCCTGTCGGCCCGTGAAACAATCGGACCGGCTCACAAGAACCAACAGCGAGCACAGGAGACACAGCACCATGCGTATCGGAGTCCTCACCGCGGGCGGCGACTGCCCCGGTCTCAACGCTGTGATCCGTTCGGTGGTGCACCGTGCCCTCACGGGCCACGACGACGAGGTCATCGGCTTCGAGGACGGATTCAAGGGCCTGCTCGACGGGCGGTTCCGCAAGCTCGACCTGGACGCCGTCAGCGGCATCCTGGCCCGCGGCGGCACCATCCTCGGCTCCGCCCGCCTGGAGCGCGCCCGGCTGCGCGAGGCGTGCGAGAACGGCAAGGACCTGGCCCGGGAGTACGGCATTGACGTGCTCATTCCCATCGGCGGCGAGGGCACGCTCACCGCGTCGAAGATGCTCGCCGACGCCGGCCTGCCGATCGTCGGTGTGCCCAAGACCATCGACAACGACATCTCGGCCACCGACCGCACCTTCGGCTTCGACACCGCCGTCGGCGTCGCCACCGAGGCCATCGACCGCCTCAAGACGACCGCCGAGTCGCACCAGCGGGTCATGGTCGTCGAGGTCATGGGCCGGCACGCGGGCTGGATCGCGCTGGAGTCCGGGATGGCCGGCGGCGCCCACGGCATCTGCCTGCCGGAGCGCCCCTTCGACGTGAACGACCTGGGCGCGATGGTCGAGGAGCGCTTCGACCGGGGCAAGAAGTTCGCCGTGGTCTGCGTCGCCGAGGGCGCCCACCCCGCCGAGGGCACGATGGACTACGGCCACGGCGAGATCGACCAGTACGGCCACGAGCGCTTCCAGGGCATCGGCACCGCCCTCGCCCGCGAGCTGGAGCACCGCCTCGGCAAGGAGGCCCGCCCGGTCATCCTCGGCCACGTGCAGCGCGGCGGCACGCCCACCGCGTACGACCGGGTGCTCGCCACCCGCTTCGGCTGGCACGCCGTCGAGGCCGCGCACCGCGGCGACTTCGGCCAGATGACCGCCCTGCGCGGTACGGACATCGTGATGAGCCCGCTGGCCGACGCGGTCACCGAACTGAAGACCGTGCCGGTGAGCCGCATGGACGAGGCCGAGTCGGTCTTCTGATCCACCGCCCCCGCGGCCCGCGGCGCGCGTTCCCCTGCCGGGGAGCGCGCGCCGTTCGCGTTGCCCGGCACCCGGCCGGAGCGCGCCCCCGGGGACACCCCCGGCACCCGTACGGGTCAACGTTCCGGTTAACCGGCCTCTGAGGAGGTACCCGGCGCGCACGAGGAAGGAGGCGTGACCGGGATGAGCGACTTCGTGGATCACCGGACGGCCCGGCCGGACAGCAGGCCGGTCAACGAACTGGTCACCCAGGCGTCGGAACAGCTTTCCCGCCTGGTGCGCGACGAGATGCGGCTGGCGCAGGCGGAACTGGCCCGCAAGGGCAAGCGCTTCGGTGCGGGAGGCGGGCTGCTCGGCGGCGCCGGCACGGTGGCGTTCCTGGCCGCCCAGGCGCTGGTGGCGACCGCGATCATCGCGCTCGGGCTGGTGCTGCCGCTGTGGGCCGCGGGCCTGGTGGTCGTGGGCGCGCTGCTGGTGCTGGCGGCGGTGCTCGGGCTGCTGGGGCGGCAGCGGATCCGCCGCGCCACCCCGCCGGTGCCCGAGGAGGCCGTGCGCAGCGTGCGCAAGGACATCGAGGAGATCAAGGAGGCGGCCCGGCGATGAGCGGCGACTCCAGGAACGGCGGCGGTTCCGGCGCGAGCCCGGCCGAACTGCGCGCCCGCATCGAACAGACTCGGCAGGAGCTGGGCGACACCGTCGCGGCGCTGGCCGACAAGGCCGACGTGAAGAGCCGCGCGCAGGAGAAGGCGGCCCGGATCAAGGACCGGACGCTGCACCGGACCACGGCGGCCACCGACCGGATGGCCGGTTCCGCCGCGGTCCGGACGGCCGCCGTCGCGGGCGGCGCGCTGCTGGCCGGTGTGCTGGTGCTGCGCCGCCGCCGCACCAAGGCGCGCGTACGTCCGTACGTGCTGCGTACGAAGAAGACCGGGCGCCCGCTCGCCAAGGCGGCGGCCAAGGCCCGGCGGGCCTGCCGGAACAAAGGACACCGCTGATGATCAAACTTCTCTACAAGCCCCTGGGAATGGTGTTCGGCGCCCTCGGCGGGGTGCTGGCCGGGGTGCTCTTCAAGCGCCTGTGGAAACTGGTCGGCGGCGCGGAGGACGCGCCGAAGGCCACGGACGAGGAACGCCGCTGGCGTGAGGTGCTGCCCGCCGCCGCGCTCCAGGGCGCGACGCTCGCGGTGGTCAAGGCGGCCGTGGACCGCAGCGGCGCGGTGGCCGTCCGCAAGGCCACCGGCACCTGGCCCGGCTGACCACCCCCGGGCGCCCGGCGCCGCCGTGCCGTACGTCCGCACGGCGGCGTCGGCGCGCCGGGTTCCGGCGGGTACGCGGCTGTCGCGCGTCCGCCGTGGCGCCGGGCCGTCACGGCCTGGGGTTCACCCGGTGCCAGCGGGGCCGGGCGTCACCGCCCCGGCGTCCGGCGACGGACGCGCAGCGGGGGCACACCCGCTGGACGCGGTCCGCGGCCCCACCGGACTCGGGGAGGATGTCGGGCCAGGCGATGTGCGGAAAACGGGCGAGCCGGGAGCGGCTGAGCGAGAGACCGCACACGGTCTGGTTGAGTCCCTGCTCCCAGGCGTGCACCTCACCGGCGGGCAGCCGCCGCCCATCCTCGTCGTCCACCCACCGGCCCGACGCCGCGACCGCGTACCGCTTCGCCGCTGCCATGCCCGATCGTTCCTCCTCCCGTGGCGCCCCTCGCGCGGCAGGCGGGGAGGGCCACCCTGGTGCGCCCGCGGCACGTCCCCGTCGGATCGCCGGCGGGGCCGTGCCGCCTCATGGCGTCGTCGTCCGTGCGGTCACCGTGCCCCTCAGGAGGCGACGGTGTGCCGCTCGTCGGGTACGCAGTGGGTCATGGTCAGCCCGGTGACGTCCCGCGGCGGGTTGTCACCGAGGCGCGCCAGCCGCTTGCGGTCCTCGTCCGTCAGGTCCTGACCCGTCAGCGGCTCCAGGTGGGCGACGTCCTTCGGGCCGATGCCCAGCCCCTCGCCGACCCGCAGCCCCAGCTCGTTCTCGACCAGCAGGAAGTGCCACACCATCCGCTCCTGCACCGGCCGGTCGGCCTGGGAGATCATGGCGGTGAGGTTGGTGACGAGGTCGTCGCGCTCCCAGTCCTCCATGAGGCGGAAGCGCTGGCCGGCCTGGAGGTAGTCGTTGGCGCGCGGGATGCGCTTGCGGGTGAGCCGGCCCCGGATCTCCGGCCCCTGCTCGTCGTGGGTCGGATAGGTGCCCTCCCGCAGGCCCCCGGTGATCGACGGCTCGTAGTTGACCTCCGGGTTCTGTCCGTGCTGGTCCTGCTGGTACGCCATCAGGCCGTCGCGCTGGTTGGTGTGCACGGTGGCGTTCTTGGCGTGGTTGACCGGGAGCTGGAGGTAGTTCGGGCCGACGCGGTAGCGCTGGGTGTCGCTGTAGGAGAAGGTCCGCCCGATGAGCATCTTGTCGTCGGAGAAGTCCAGGCCGTCGACGAGGACGCCGGTGCCGAAGGAGATCTGCTCGTTCTCGGCGAAGTAGTTGTCCGGCATCCGGTTGAGCACCATCCGGCCCACCGGCCGGGGCGGGAAGTCCTGCTCCGGCCAGGTCTTGGTGTCGTCCAGCGGGTCGAAGTCCAGCTCGGGGTGGTCGTGGTCGTCCATCATCTGGACGACCAGCTCCCACTCGGGGTGGTCGCCGCGCCGGACCGCCTCGTACAGGTCCTTGGTGGCGTGGCCCAGCTCCCCGGCCTGGACGGCGGCGGCGTCCTCCGCGGTCATGCTGCGCACGCCCTGCTTGGGCAGCCAGTGGTACTTGACCAGGACGGTGTCACCCGCTTCGTTCACCCATTTGTAGGTGTTGACGCCGAAGCCCTGCATGTGCCGGTAGTCGGCCGGGATGCCGCGCGGGCTGAAGAGGTTGACCAGCATGTGCATCGACTCCGGCGTCTGCGACATGAAGTCGAAGATGCGGGCCGGCTTCTGTTCGTGCGAGACCGGGTCGGGCTTGAGGGAGTGGATGACGTCGGGGAACTTGATGGCGTCCCGGATGAAGAAGACCCCCAGGTTGTTGCCGACCAGGTCCCAGTTGCCGTCCTCGGTGTAGAACTTCACCGCGAAGCCGCGCGGGTCGCGGGCCGCCTCGGAGGAGTCCCGGCCGCCGATCACGGTGGAGAACCGTACGGCGACGTCGGTGCGCTTGCCGGCCTCCTGGAACAGCTTGGCCCGGGTGTAGCGGCCGACGGGCTCGTCGCCCCACTTCCCGTAGCTCTCGAAGTAGCCGTAGGCGGTCACGCCGCGGGCGTGCACGACCCGCTCGGGGATGCGCTCCCGGTCGAAGTGGCTGATCTTTTCGAGGAACTGGTAGTTCTCCAGCGTGGCCGGTCCGCGCGCGCCGACCGTCCGCTGGTTCTGGTTGTCGTAGACCTGATGGCCCTGCCGGTTGGTGAGCACCGGGCGGTCGTCGCCGGGTGCCGGTCCCTGGCTTGCTACGTCTGTCACTGCTCTCGGTTTCCTTCAGCACTCGAAGGCGCTCGGGTCCGCGCCGTGGGTGGGGCTCCGGAAGGACAGGGGTACCCGCTGGGGCGGCGGTAGTGCAGGCGCTCACCTTTTTGGGGCAGTGCCCGCCCGTGCTCAGTGGTCGGGCGACGGCTGCGGCCCCGTCCGGCGGCGCCTGCGCGGCCACCGCAGGCGGTCCGGCCACTTACGGGTGTCCCGCGGCTCGACGTACGGCTCCTCCCGCGGCGGGTGCCCCTCGGCGATGGCCCGCTGCCGGGCCAGTTCGGCGTCGAACTCCAGGCCCAGCAGGACCGCCAGGTTCGACAGCCACAGCCAGACCAGGAAGACGATGACGCCCGCCAGGGTGCCGTACGTCTTGTTGTACGAGCCGAAGTTCGCCACGTACAGCGCGAAGCCCGCCGAGGCGGCCAGCCACAGCGCGACGGCCAGGAAGCTGCCCGGAGTCAGCCACCGCAGACCCTGGTCCCGCACGTTGGGCGTGGCCCGGTACAGGATGGTGATCATCAGCACCACGAGCAGGACCAGGACCGGCCACTTGGCGATCGACCAGACCGCGAGGCCGGTGTCACCGATGCCCAGGCCGCGGCCCGCCTGCCGGGCCAGCGAGCCGGTGAAGACCACGATCACCGCGCTGACGGCCAGCAGCACCATCAGCACGACCGTGACGCCGAGCCGCAGCGGCAGGGTCTTCCACGCCGGCCGCCCCTCCGGCAGGTCGTAGACGGCGTTGGCGGTCCGGATGAAGGCCGCGATGTAGCCGGAGGCCGACCACAGCGCGGCCAGCAGGCTCAGGACGGCCAGCACACTGCCCGTGCCGGGCCCGTTCTGGAGCTGGCGCACCGCGCCGCCCAGGATCTGCTGCGCGGCGGCCGGCGTGATCTGCTCAAGGGTGCCGAGCACGGTGTCGGTTGCCGACTTCCCGATCACCCCGAGCATCGCGACGAGCACCAGCAGCGCCGGGAAGAGGGAGAGCACTCCGTAGTAGGTGAGGGCCGCGGCGCGGTCGTGGAGTTCGTCGTCCACGAACTCCTTGGCAGTACGCCGCAGTACGGACCACCACGAGTGGGCGGTCAGCGCGGTGGGTTTCTCTGAGGAGGATTCGGCTGCCATGCCGCAGCGAGTTGCCCTTTCGGGGCGAGCCAACCCCGTCGCCCGCCCCGCGCCGGAAAGACGTCCGCCCCGCCCCCGGGGGAAGGGGCGGGGCGGACGGGCGGGGGCCGCCTCCTGGGCGGTCACTGGGAGCCGATGGACTCCAGCATGTTGAGGCGGGCGGCGCGGCGGGCCGGCCAGGCGGCGGCGAGGACGCCGACGACCAGGGCGATCGCCAGGAAGATGCCGAGCCGGTCCCAGGGCAGGATCATCTCGTAGGTCGGCATCGAGGCGGCCGCCATCTTGCCGCCGGCCCAGGCGAGGAAGACGCCCACGCCGATGCCGAGGATCGCGCCGAACAGGGAGATGACGACGGATTCCAGGCGGACCATCTGCTTGATGCCGTTGCGGGCGAGGCCGATCGCGCGCAGCATCCCGATCTCCCGGGTGCGTTCGAAGACCGACATGGCCAGGGTGTTGACCACGCCGACCACCGCGATGATCACGGCCATGCCGAGCAGCCCGTAGACCATGTTCAGGACGGTGTCGATCTGCCCGGCGTTCTCCTTGCGCAGGTCGTCCTTGTCCTGGACCTTGAGCAGCGGGCTGTCGCCGAGCGCCTTGCGGATCTCCTTCACCAGCCCGGCGTCGGACCCGTTCGCGGTCTTGACCAGGACCTTCTCGTCCTTGAGGGGCTTGACGTGCGGGTCGACCAGCGCGGTGGCACCGAACAGGTCGCCGACGACGGCGTTGTCCTCGTAGATGCCGGCGACCTTGAGGGTGGCCTTCTCCTTCTTGTCCGTGCCGGTGAAGAAACCGACCTCGTGGGAGTCGCCCACCTTCCAGCCCATCTTCTCCGCCTTCGAGCGGGCGACGGCGACCCCGCCGGCGCGCACGGCCTCCAGCGACCCGCTGCGGAACGTGAGGCCGGCGACCTTGTCGATCCGTGCGAGGTCGGTGCCGGTGAGCGAGCCGTAGCCGCCGTCCGTCTCGAAGGCGGCCGAGCGGATGGGCACCGCGGCCTCCACCCCGGGCAGGCCGGCGGCCTTCTTCGTCAGCTTCGGGTCGAGACCGCGGAAGTTGGACGTGGTGACCTGGTAGTCGGCGGTCAGACCCTGCGCGGACATCTCGTCCGAGGCCCGCTGCCCCGAGACGCCGGCGACCGTCATGCCGGTGATCAGGGTGAGGCCGATCATCAGGGCGGAGGCGGTGGCGGCGGTACGGCGCGGGTTGCGCAGCGCGTTCTCCTTGGCCAGCTTGCCGCTGACCCCGAAGAGCCGGGTGGTGATCCGGCCGGCCAGCGCGACCAGCGGCCGGGACAGCAGCGGCGCGAGGATGATGACGCCGATCAGGGTGAGCGCCGAGCCCAGCATGGCGGGGGTGATGTCGTCGGCGTTCTTCAGCGTGGAGACGTAGAGCATCACCGCGACACCGGCGGCGGTGACGATCGCGCCGATGACGTTGCGCAGGACCATGCCGCGCAGCGCGGGCGGCGCGTCCACGGTGCTCAGCGCCTCGACCGGGGCGATCTTCGCGGCCTTCCGGGACGGCAGCCAGGCGGCCAGTACGGTCACCAGCACGCCGACGCCCAGCGCGGACAGCACGGCGTTCGGGCTGATCACCAGGGGGCCGTCGGGGAAGCCCGCGCCGTTGGCGTCCAGCACGGTCCGCATGCCGATCGCGATACCGGTGCCGAGCGCGAACCCGACGACGGAGGAGACCAGGCCGAGCAGGCCCGCCTCGGCCAGCACCGAGCGCACCACCTGGCGGCGGGAGGCGCCGATCGCCCGCATCAGCGCGATCTCGCGGCTGCGCTGGGAGATGAGCATGGTGAAGGTGTTGGCGATGATGAAGATGCCGACGAACAGGGCGATACCGGCGAACACCAGCAGCGTCTTGCTCATCGCCTGGTTGCTCTGCTCGACCATCTTGGCCTGGTCGGCGGCGAGCGCGGTGCCGCTGGTCGCCGTCGCGTGGCCCTTCGGCAGCAGCTTCTCGACCGCGGCGGTCAGCGCCTTCTCGTCGGTGCCGGGCTTCGCGGCCACCACCAGCTCGTCGTACTGGCCGGGGTGCACGAACAGCTTCTGCGCGGTGGCGGTGTCGAACAGCGCGAGGCTGCCGCCCGCGGTGACCTGCGGGTCCTCGGAGTGGACGATGCCGACGAGCTTCTTGTACAGGGCCGGCCCGTCGGTGGCGAAACGTACGGTGTCGCCGACCTTCAGGCCGCCCTTCTCGGCGGTGGCCTCGTCGAGCGCCATCTCACCGGCCGTGGCCGGGCCGCGGCCCCGGACGAGCGGGTAGCGGCTGTCCTTGCCGCCGTCGCCCGCCTGGTAGTTGGTGGCCACGTTCTGCCAGTCGTTGCCGATCGGCTGGTTGTCCTTGTCGGCGACGGTGGCCCGGCCGGTGACGTTGGTGTGGACGGCGGCCACGCCCGGCAGCGAGCGGACCTGGTCCGCCAGCCGGTCGTTCAGCCGGGTGCTGCGGCGTCCGCTCTCGTCCTCGGACGGCCCCTCGTAGGTGGCCTGTACGGAGACGGCCACGTCCTTGAAGCTCTTGGCGGAGGCCTTCTTGACGGCCTCGCCGACCGTGTCGCTGAAGACCAGGGTGCCGGAGACGAAGGCGACGCCGAGGAGGACCGCGAGCGCGGTCATCATCAGGCGGGCTTTGTGCGCGAGTACGTTGCGCAGGGCGGTTCGGAACATGGTGGTGGTGTCAGTCCTGGGGTGAGGTGTCGGCGGCGGACGTCAGCTCGTACGGTTCTTGGCGTCGAACAGCCGCATCCGGTCCAGGACGGCGTCGGCGGTCGGCTCGTACAGCTCCTCGACGATGCGGCCGTCGGCGAGGAAGATCACCCGGTCCGCGTAGGCGGCGGCGACCGGGTCGTGGGTGACCATGACGACGGTCTGCTGCATCGCCCGTACGGACTCGCGCAGGAAGCCGAGCACCTCGGCGCCGGAGCGGGAGTCGAGGTTGCCGGTCGGTTCGTCGGCGAAGATGATCTCCGGCTGGGAGGCCAGCGCGCGGGCCACCGCGACGCGCTGCTGCTGGCCGCCGGAGAGCTGGCTGGGGCGGTGCTTGAGGCGCCCGGACAGGCCGACCGTCTCCACGAC
>NZ_JBIRFL010000016.1:82202-150703 GCF_044327445.1 Streptomyces sp. NPDC018045 | reverse complement strand
ACGTGGTCGAACGCTGCTTCAACCGCTTGAAGCAGTGGCGCGGCATCGCCACCCGCTATGAGAAGACCGCCGAGTCCTACCAAGCAGCCGTCACCTTCGCATCGCTCCTGATGTGGGCGTGACATTTGAAGACAACTCCTAGGGCGCCCCCGCGATCGGCATGGACAGCTCGAACCACACCACCTTGCCCGTGCTCAGCCGCGTCGCGCCCCAGCGCCGGGCCATCCGGTTGACCAGGTACAGACCGCGTCCGCCCTCGTCGGACGGGCGGGCCTGGCGCAGCCGGGGCAGTTGCGGCACGTCGTCGCCGACCTCGCAGCGCAGTACGTCCGTCCGCAGCAGCCGCAGCGTGATCGGCCGCTCCGCGTACCGCACCGCGTTCGTCACCACCTCGCTGACCAGCAGCTCCAGCGAATCGGTCAGCTCCTCCAGACCCCACCGGGCCAGCGCCCGGCGAGCCAGTCGGCGCGCCTGCCCGGCCGTCTGCGCCTTCGGGTCCAGGTACCAGTACGCGACATCGCTCGGCGCGATGCCGTCGAAGCGGGCCGCGAGCAGCGCGATGTCGTCGTCCCGGTCGCCGGGGCCGAGCATGTCCAGCACCTCGTCGCACAGCGGCTCCAGCGGCGGCGGATTGGGTCCGGTCAGCCGGGCCGTCTCCGTCAGCCGCTCCCGCAGTTGCTCGATGCCGGTCCACACGTCGCGGATACGGGACTCCACCAGGCCGTCCGTGTACAGCACCAGCGTGGCGCCCGCGGGGGCGTCCAGCTCGACCGCCTCGAAGTCCACCCCGCCGACGCCGATCGGCGCGCCCGGCGGCACCCGCAGCACCTCGGCGCGCCCGCCGCGGTGCAGCATCACGGGCGGCGGGTGCCCGGCGTTGGCGACCATGATGCGGTGCGCCACCGGGTCGTAGACCGCGTACAGGCACGTCGCCATCCGGTCCGAACCGAGCCGCTGCGCCTGCTCGTCGAGGTGGTGCAGCACCTCCTGCGGCGGCAGGTCCAGTCCGGCGAGGGTCTGCGCGGTGGTCCGGAGCTGGCCCATGATCGCTGCGGAGGTCATGGAGTGGCCCATCACATCGCCGACGACCAGCGCCACCCGGCTGCCGGGCAGCGGGATCGCGTCGTACCAGTCGCCGCCCACCCGCGCCGTCTCGGCGGCCGGCAGATAGCGGCTGGCCAGCCGTACGCCCGTCGGCTGCGGCAGCGAGTCCGGCAGCATCGTGCGCTGGAGCGCGTCGGCGATGTATGCCTCGCGCCCGTACAGCACCGCCTTGTCGACGCCCAGCGCCGTGTGCGTCGCGAGCTGCGCCGCCACCAGCAGGTCGTCCGCCTCGAAGGCCGGGCGGTCCGGACGGCGCAGGAACACCGCCGCGCCGATCACCCGGCGGCGGCCGCGCAGCGGCGCCAGGATCACCCGGTGCCCGGCCGGCAGGTGGGTGAGCGGGCCGAGCAGCTCCGGCAGCGCGGCGCGCGCCGCCTGCACCTCGCCGAACAGCGGCCGGACGCCGCGCAGCACCTCCGCCAGCGGCCCGCCCGGCAGCACCTCGGACAGCTCGGCGGCGCTGCCGCCCATCGCCGGGCTCAGGTCCGGCTGCGCGGGCAGCATCGGCAGCCGCCCGCCGTTGGTGTCCGGCTCCTCGGGGATCCGGTCGGTGCGGCGCAGCCGCAGCACCACCGGGCCGGTCGGCCGCTCGTCGCCCACCGGCAGCGGGTCGCGCAGGTAGACCAGGATGGCGTCGGCGA
Organism: Streptomyces sp. NPDC018045; assembly: GCF_044327445.1. NCBI lineage: Bacteria > Bacillati > Actinomycetota > Actinomycetes > Kitasatosporales > Streptomycetaceae > Streptomyces > Streptomyces sp. NPDC018045. The sequence continues at coordinate 148,958 of NZ_JBIRFL010000016.1, read as the reverse complement.
ACGTCGGCACCGTCGCCCGGCACAGCCCCAGCACGATCTCGTCGAGGTCTATGCCACGGGCGATCCGCCGGGTCGCCGCGCCGATGAACCGCAGTCGGTCCCCGCCCGCCTGACGCGCCGCCAGCAGCTCGACGCTCTCGGCGGGGTGCGCGGAGCGGGCGGGCGGCGCGTCCGGGCCGCCGGTCCGTCCGGGGGCGCGCCCGGTCGCCTCGCCGCGCGCGCCGGTCTCCACCGGGACGCCGTGCGGCGCGGCGGGCGGCGGGACGCCGGGAGTCTCCTCGGGGCGCGGCCGTCCGGCACCGGAGCCGCCGGTGCGGCTGCCGTCCCGGGGGCGCCCGACGCCACCGGTGGCGCCGGCGGGGCCGCTGTCGCCTGGTCCCTGCCAGGGCGTGGCCCCGGCGCCCGGCTCCTCGCAGCGGTTGTCGGCGGCGCCGGGTGCGGTGTCGTGCCGGGGGCCGTGGTCCGCGGCGTACGCAGAATCGTCACCGCGCGGCGCCGTTGGAGCCATGTCAGCCACCTCGGCCGGTCCGCCCGGCGGCGTCGGCCGCCCCGGGAAACTGCCGGGATCGGCGGCCGTGGCGAACGGCGCCGGCTCGGGCGGCCCCGGATGCGGGGTCGCCGAGGGCGCGGCAGGCGGGGCGGCCTGCCGCGGTTCGTGGGAGGTCGGGTGCTCCGTCACGCGTGGGATTCCATCCGTCCGGGGCTGCGCGCGAGGCGCGCCGCGTCTCAAGCGCGTCGCAGGTGCAGGAAGAGCTGGATCTCGGGTGGGGTGTCCGTACTGGCCGGGGCATACGCATACGAGTCCTCCCCGGTGACTTCGAAGCCCGCGTCGTGCACGACCTGGCGCAAGTCGTCCCGCAGGTAACCCGATACCCGGATCGTGCTGCCCAGGAACGGAATCGGGCAGTGGTCCAGATCGGCCTCGACCATGGACAGGGCCACCAGCCCGCCGGGCCGCAGCAGGCCGTGCAGCATCCGCAGGGTGTACGGGATCTCCCCGCGGGGCAGCATGAGCAGCGAGAAGAAGGCGACGGCCCCGTCGAAGGAGCCCGGGCCGCCGAGCCGGCCGTCGCGCAGGTCGGCGATGTCCAGCCGGTGGAAGCGGGCCGCCGGGACGTTGCCCCGGGCCAGCTCGACCATCGAGGGGGAGAGGTCCACACCGACGACCGTGTGTCCCGAGTCCACGAGCTGACGGGCCGTCGGCACGCCCGTGCCGCAGCCGATGTCCAGCACCCGCGACCCGGGCGGCAGCGCGGCCGCGAGCCGTGCGCCGGCCGCGAGCTGCCCGTCCTTGTGCGGGAAGGCCTCGTCGTAGCGGTCCCCGATCGCGTCGAACGCCTCCGCCTGTCCCGCCCGGTCCAGGACTAACCCGTTCAGGCCCTCGTATCCGTCGTAGCCTTCAGCGCTCACGACCTCGCCTCTCCTGCGACCGCGGTCAAGTTCGGGGCTCCGGCTCGGGAGCCACGTCCGTGCAGTTCCGTGCAGTCTTGAGTTACGCCTGTGCAGTCTTGTGGAGGACGATCCTACGGTTGATCCCCAGGGGCGCATCAAGGGGGCTCACTCGCCCGCCGCGCCGCGCCCTCCGCTGTTCACCGGTGCGCCCGGAGCCGCCCCGGTACGGCCGGCCCGAGCGGCAGCGGCCGCCCCGCGCGGACGGAGCGGCCGACGGCCGGGGCGGACACCGGCTCTCACTCCCGCGCGCCGGGGGCCGCCCGGTCCCAGTCCTCCGGCAGCCCCGGCAGCCCCCACGCCGGGTCGGGCCGCCAGTTCTCCCAGCCGGACCCGAACGGCACTCCCCACGCGGCGATGTGCTCGACCGCCGCGCGGCCCGCCGCCCGTACCTCCGCGGCCTGCGCGGGCGGCATCAGCCCGTCCCGCTGCGCCTGCGCGAACTCGTCCTCGTCCCGCCACTCCCAACGCCGGTCCGGGTAGACGCAGATGTCCAGGAAGTGGTCCTGGGAGTCGATGCCGCCCGCCCAACGGCGTCGCGGCTCCTCCAGGTTCACGTACCAGTTCTTGAAGTGCCAGCCGGGCTCCCAGAACAGCCACACCGACCAGGGGTCGTGCGGCCGGGCCAGCTTCAGCACCCCGGTGCCGAACCACTGGTCGCGGGTGGTGCGCCGGGGCTTGGTGTAGCGGCTGGCGAGCGGCTCGCGGTGGACGGGCGTCCCGTCGGCCAGCACCGGCTTGACGCAGGGCGTGCCGGGGGCCATCCACACCGCGAGCAGTTCGTCGGTGTCCCGTACGACGGTCATCGGACGGCAGATGTGGATACGGTCGCCGGCGTTGTCGCGGTACCGCCACAGGATGTGGTCCCCGGGCGCCCAGCGTCCCGGTCCGTTCGCTGCGGCCCGCGTGCCCTTCGCCCCGGCGGCGCCCTTCCTCGTCTCCACCATGTCCGCTGTCATGAGCAGATCCTAGAGGGGCGCCGGTGTCCGTGCTGTGACGGAGGCCGCACGGAACGTTACGGATGTGTCATGCGCAGCACGTCGAGCGCCTCGTCCAACTGCTGCTCCGTCAGCAGCCCCTGGTCGACGTACCCGGACTCGATGACCACCTCGCGGATCGTCCGGCGCTCGGCGAGCGACTTCTTCGCGACCTTCGCGGCCTCCTCGTACCCGATGTACTTGTTGAGCGGGGTGACCACCGAGGGCGACGACTCCGCGTACTGCCTGGCCCGTTCGGCGTTGGCGGTGATCCCGTCGATGGTGCGGTCCGCGAGCAGCCGGGAGACGTTGGCCAGCAACCGTACCGACTCCAGCACGTTCTTCGCGATGACCGGCAGCATCACGTTCAGCTCGAAGTTGCCCGCGGCGCCCGCCGCGGCCACCGTCGCGTCGTTGCCGGTGACCTGCGCGGCCACCATCAGCACCGCCTCCGGGATCACCGGGTTGACCTTGCCCGGCATGATGGACGAACCGGGCTGGAGGTCGGGCAGGTTGATCTCGGCGAGGCCGGTGCGCGGGCCCGAGGACATCCACCGCAGATCGTTGGCGATCTTCGTCAGGCCGACGCCGATGGTGCGGAGCTGCCCGCTGGTCTCCACGACCGCGTCCCGCGCGCCCTGCGCCTCGAAGTGGTTGCGCGCCTCGGTCAGCGGCAGCCCCGTCGTCCGCGCCACCTCGGCGATCACCGCGGCGGGGAAGCCGGGCGGGGTGTTGATGCCGGTCCCCACGGCCGTACCGCCCAGCGGCAGTTCGGCCAGCCGCGGCAGGGCCGCGTGCAGCCGCTCCACGCCGTAGCGGACCTGCGCCGCGAAGCCGCCGAACTCCTGGCCGAGGGTGACGGGCGTGGCGTCCATCAGATGCGTCCGGCCCGCCTTGACGACCTCGGCGAACTCCGTCTCCTTGCGCTCCAGCGCGGCCGCCAGGTGCTCCAGCGCCGGGATCAGGTCGTGGGTGACGGCCGCGGTCGCCGCGATGTGGATCGAGGACGGGAAGACGTCGTTGGACGACTGGGAGGCGTTGACGTGGTCGTTGGGGTGCACGTCGCGGCCCAGCCGCTCGGTGGCGAGGGTCGCGAGCACCTCGTTGGTGTTCATGTTGGACGACGTACCGGAACCGGTCTGGAACACGTCGACGGGGAAGTGGTCGTCCCACTTCCCGTCGGCGACCTCCGCCGCGGCCTCCTGGATCGCCGCCGCGATGTCCTCGTCCAGCACGCCCAGCCCGGCGTTGGCCTTGGCCGCCGCGGCCTTGATACGGGCGAGCGCCTCGATGTGCGCCCGCTCCAGCCGCTGCCCGGAGACCGGGAAGTTCTCCACCGCGCGCTGGGTCTGCGCCCGCCACTTCGCGCGGGCGGGGACCTTCACCTCGCCCATCGAGTCGTGCTCGGTCCGGTACTCGCCGTGGTCGCCGCTCAGGCCGTTGTCGTTCATACCTGTGTCAGTGCCCGGGAACGGCGATTCTGTTCCCGGGCACCGGCAGGTTTCGTCCGTCGGGCGGTACGCGTCGGGCGTACGGCCGTCCGCGACCGTACGGCCGTCAGGCGGTCCGTACGGGAATGCTGGTGAACGTCGGAGCGGGCGCCGGGTCCTGGAAGAAGTCGTTGCCCTTGTCGTCCACGACGATGAACGCCGGGAAGTCCTCGACCTCGATCCGCCAGACCGCCTCCATGCCCAGCTCCTCGTACTCCAGGACCTCGACCTTCTTGATGCAGTCCTGCGCCAGGCGTGCCGCCGGGCCGCCGATCGAGCCGAGGTAGAAGCCGCCGTGCGCGGCGCACGCGTCGGTGACCTGCTGGGAGCGGTTGCCCTTGGCCAGCATCACCTTCGAGCCGCCCGCCGCCTGGAACTGCTCCACGTAGGCGTCCATCCGGCCGGCCGTGGTCGGGCCGAAGGAGCCGGAGGCGTACCCCTCGGGGGTCTTCGCCGGGCCCGCGTAGTACACCGGGTGGTTCTTCAGGTACGCGGGCATCTCCTCGCCCGCGTCCAGCCGCTCCTTGATCTTCGCGTGGGCGATGTCGCGGGCGACGACCAGCGTGCCGGTGAGCGAGAGGCGGGTCTTGACCGGGTGCCGGGACAGCTCGGCCAGGATGGCGTCCATCGGCTGGTTCAGGTCGACCCGTACGGCGTCGAGGTCCGGGCCCGCGCCCTCGGTCAGCTCCGCCTCGGTGGTCTCCGGCAGGAAGCGCGCCGGGTCCTTCTCCAACTGCTCCAGGAAGACGCCCTCGGCGGTGATCTTCGCCACGGCCTGGCGGTCGGCGGAGCAGGAGACGGCGATGGCGACCGGGCAGGACGCGCCGTGCCGGGGCAGGCGGACCACGCGCACGTCGTGGCAGAAGTACTTGCCGCCGAACTGCGCGCCGATGCCGATCTTCTGCGTCAGCTCGAAGACCTTTTCCTCCAGCTCCTGGTCCCGGAAGCCGTGGCCGGTGGGGGAGCCCTCGGCGGGCAGCTCGTCCAGGTAGTGCGCGGAGGCGTACTTCGCGGTCTTCAGCGCGTACTCGGCGCTGGTGCCGCCGACGACGATCGCCAGGTGGTACGGCGGGCAGGCGGACGTGCCCAGCGAGCGGATCTTCTCCTCCAGGAACTTCATCATGCTCGCCTCGTTGAGGACGGCCTTGGTCTCCTGGAAGAGGAAGGACTTGTTGGCGCTGCCGCCGCCCTTGGCCATGAACAGGAACTTGTACGCGTCCCCGTCCGTGGCGTACAGCTCGATCTGCGCCGGCAGGTTGGTGCCGGTGTTCTTCTCGTCCCACATGGTCAGCGGGGCCATCTGCGAGTACCGCAGGTTGAGCCGGGTGTACGCGTCGTGGATGCCGCGGGACAGGGCCTCCTCGTCACGGCCCTGGGTGAGCACGTTCTGGCCGCGCTTGCCCATGACGATCGCGGTGCCGGTGTCCTGGCACATCGGCAGCACGCCCGCCGCCGCGATGTTGGCGTTCTTCAGCAGGTCCAGCGCCACGAAGCGGTCGTTGGCGGATGCCTCGGGGTCGTCCAGGATGCGGCGGAGCTGAGCGAGGTGGGCCGGTCGCAAATAGTGCGAAATGTCCTGCATTGCCTCGGCGGCCAGCTTGCGCAGCGCTTCCGGCTCGACCTTGAGGAACGTGCGCCCGTCGGCCTCGAAGGTGCTCACACCCTCCGAAGTGACCAGGCGGTACGGAGTGTTGTCCTCGCCTACGGGCAGCAGGTCGGTATAGGCGAATGCCGGCTGGGCTGGGCGGGAAACGGGGGGCATCAGGGGCCATTCCTCACTCGACGGTGGCTTTCGGCTGACATCTGCGGCAGCGCCTGAACAGCGTAGAACCCCGCTCCCCGGCCGCCGCTGTGAGGTAAGGCTCACCCGGAACGGCGTCGGGTCCGCGCGCCCCCTAGTCGCGATCTATCGCGTTTCGGTAGGGTGCCCCCCGTGGACGAATCGTCGCTCGCCAAGCGAGCCCAGCAGCCGGTGAACCTGACCAAGCCCGTGGCCGAGGCCGAGCTGCGGGCCTCCGACGCCGACCGGGACCGGATCGCGGAGATCCTGCGCGAGGCGCTGGCGGTGGGGCGGCTGGACGCCGAGGAGCACGCCGAGCGCATCGACCTGGTCTACCGCGCCAAGACGATGGGCGAACTGGAGCCACTGGTACGGGACCTGCCCGCGGAGGACGGCGTCCCCGGGCCCCGCCCCGCGGCCACCGCGTACGACGCGGAGCCGGGCGGCGCGCTGCCGGACCAGACGATGGTCGCGATCTTCAGCGCCTCGACCCGCAAGGGCCGCTGGCGGGTGCCCGGCCGGATCAACGCCGTCGCGGTCTTCGGCAGCGTGGAGATCGACCTGACCGAGGGGATCTTCCAGCAGCAGCAGATCCAGATCAACGTCACCTCGATCTTCGGCAGTGTGGAGATCCGGGTGCCGGAGAACGTCACGCTGCGCAGCAGCGGTTCCGGCGTGCTCGGCGCCTTCGAGGTCGAGACGAACGAGTCGATGGAAGGTGACGCTCCGGTCGTCGTCGTCAACGGCTACGCGGTGCTCGGCAGCGTCGAGGCAAAGCCCAAGCGGGCCAAGTGGCTTCGCGACCTGCGCGACGATCTGCGCGGGGTGCGGCGCGCGTGGCGGGAGCAGCGGCACGACGAACACCAGGAGGTGTACGAACGCCACCGGGACGGGCGCCGGGCCCCGCACGGACACCGCCGGGGCGAGCGGCACGGACGGCTGCACGGCGGCCACCGCGACTGACGGGGCCGACGACGGCGGCCCCGGCCTCCGGAGCCGGTCTTTCCGCGGCGCGTCCGCACTGCTCGGGGACCGTTCGCAACCGTGTGCATAAGCACGCGTACAGCGGGTAGGGCTGGTGCATCGTCTCTCGTACGGCTGCGGGGTGCGAAAAGTCGTGCGCAGCGAGACGGGCAAGGGTGACTCTTCGCCGAAGCCGTCGTCAGGAGTAGACCGTGCTGCTACCGCATCAGCCTCTGCAGGACACCGCAGTTGTTCCGTCCCAGCGGGTTCCCTCTCGCGAAGAGGCCGGTCCCTGGCACGCGGAGGCGGTGTGCCGCCGTGACGAGGCGGGCCTGTTCTTCGCACCGTCCAAGGAGCCGACCGCCGCGCGCCTGGCGAGGGAGGAAGCCGCCAAGCGCGTCTGTGCCCGCTGCCCGGTGATGATCGAGTGTCGGGAGCACGCCCTCGTGCAGCCGGAGCCCTACGGAGTGTGGGGCGGCCTGACCGCCGCCGAACGCCGGGTCGTACTGGCCCGCCGCCGGCGCCGGGAGACCGAGTTGCAGCGCTCGGCCCGTATGCAGGCCGCCGGTTGAGCCGCCGGTGCGACCGGCACGCGTGACGGGCCGGGACCCCGCCGACAAGACGGCGGAGTCCCGGCCCGAGCGTTTGGCGCGCCGTCCGGCTGCGGGCAGCCGGTGCGCTCGTACGGCGCGGCCGTCGGCTGAGGCTGAACGGCGCGCTCGTACAGTGCGGCCGCCGGCTGAGGCTAGCTGGGGCGCTCGAAGTCGACCGAGCTGTACGCGCGCAGCTTGGAGAGCCGGTGCTCGGAGTCGACCCGGCGGATCGTGCCGGACTTGGAGCGCATGACCAGCGACGAGGTGGTCGCGGTCTCGGCGCGGTAGCGCACCCCGCGCAGCAGGTCGCCGTCGGTGATGCCGGTGGCGACGAAGAAGACGTTGTCGCCGCGGACCAGGTCGTCGGTCTGGAGCACCTTGTCCAGGTCGTGCCCGGCGTCGATCGCGCGCTGCCGCTCCTCGTCGTCCTTCGGCCACAGCTTGGCCTGAAGGGTGCCGCCCAGGCACTTGAGGGCGCACGCGGCGATGATGCCCTCCGGCGTACCGCCGATGCCCAGCAGCAGGTCCACGCCGGTGCCCTCGCGGGCCGCCATGATCGCGCCGGCCACGTCGCCGTCGGAGATGAACTTGATCCGGGCGCCGGCCTCCCGTACCTCCTTGACCAGGCCCTCGTGGCGCGGCCGGTCCAGGATGACGACGGTGACGTCCTCGACGGCGGACTTCTTCGCCTTGGCGATCCGGCGGATGTTCACGCCGACCGGCGCGGTGATGTCGACGAAGTCGGCGGCCTCGGGGCCGGTGGCCAGCTTGTCCATGTAGAAGACCGCGGACGGGTCGAACATCGCGCCGCGCTCGGCGACGGCCATCACGGAGACGGCGTTGGCCATGCCCTTGGCGGTCAGGGTGGTGCCGTCGACCGGGTCCACGGCCACGTCGCACTCGGCACCGGTGCCGTCACCGACCCGCTCGCCGTTGTAGAGCATCGGGGCGTTGTCCTTCTCGCCCTCCCCGATGACCACGACGCCGTTCATGGAGACGGTGTGGATCAAGGCACGCATGGCCTTGACGGCGGCGCCGTCGGCGCCGTTCTTGTCGCCACGCCCGACCCAGCGGCCCGAGGCCATGGCTCCGGCCTCGGTCACCCGGACAAGCTCCAGTGCGAGGTTGCGGTCGGGAGCCTCGGGGCTGACCTCGAGTTGGGACGGCAGATGATGCTCGGTCATCGAGCGCACCTTTCTGTACGGCGACGGCCGGAATGGTGAGGGTGGCTATGACTTTATCGGTACGTCGCCAAAATGAGCAGTGGGCCCTACGCATGAGCGGCGACAAAGTGCCGGGTGGGCGTGTCCCCCCCCGGCGGACGCCGGGGCGCCGTACGGCGGGGGGTGTGTCTTCACGGCGCCGGGGATGGGGGACCATAGAGGGCGTGGCAGGTATGCGAGGCAAGCAGACGGTTCGGGACATGGTCCTGTCGATGGCGGTGATCGGCGCCCTCGTCGCGGGCATCTATGTCTTCATCCCGCACAACGACAGCAGGACCGCCGAGGTGAGCGCGGTCAAGACGGTCGACTACCGCGTGGAGCTCGCGACCGCCCGGCGCGCCGCGCCGTACCCGGTCGCCGCCCCCAAGGGGCTGCCCGAGGGCTGGCGCGCCACCTCCGTCACGTACAAGGCGGACAAGGACGGCAAGGGCGGCGCCTGGCACCTGGGCTTCCTCGACCCGGAGCAGGAGTACGCGGCGCTGGAGCAGAGCGACGCGCCCGCGAAGAAGTTCATCCAGGACGTCACGCTGGGCGCGGAGAAGGCCGCGGGCAAGCAGGCCGTCGGCGGCGTGAAGTGGGACCGCTACAAGGGCGAGAAGTACCGTGCGCTGGTCCGCGAGGAGGACGGCGTCACGACCGTCCTCACCGGCACCGCGCCGTACGGACGGCTCGCGGAACTGGCGGCGTCCTTGGAGACGAAGAAGGACTGACCCCCGTCGGCCACGGTCCGCCCGCCGGGCCGTGCGCGGAGGTCGTGCACCTACGACGAGGCCGCCGCGTCCGGGATGGACGTGGCGGCCTCGTCGTAGGTGGCGGGGGGCTCAGACGGTGGTGACGGCCTCATCGAAGCCCAGGCGCGGCGAGCGCGGGAAGAACGCCTCGGCACCCGGCTTGCCGATGTTGATGACCATGAAGGACTTCTGCTTGCCGTCGCCGAAGAACTCCTTGTCGATGCCGGCGAAGTCGAAGCCGGTCATCGGGCCGGCGGCCAGGCCCGCCGCGCGGACGCCGACGATGAAGTAACCGGCCTGCAGCGTCGCGTTCTGGACACCGGCGACCTCGCGGACGGCCGGCTCGGAGAAGTACGCGTCCTTGATGCCCGGGGCGTGCGGGAACAGCGTCGGCAGCTTCTCGTGGAAGTCGAGGTCCGTCGAGAGGATCACGGTCAGCGGCGCGCTCAGCGTCTTCGGGCCGTTGGCGCCCATCGCGTGCTTCACCAGGCGCTCGCGGGCGTCCTCGGAACGGACCATGGTGATGCGCAGCGGCGACTGGTTGAAGGCGGTGGGGGCGAACTTCACCAGGTCATAGATGGCCTGCACCTGCTCGTCCGTCACCGGCTCGTCCGTGAACGTGTTGGCGGTCTGGGCCTCGCGGAAGAGGAGGTCCTGGGCGGCGGCGTCGAGCGCGAGAGACATGAGGGCACCTCGTGGGTCGGGATTTCCGTGTTCGTCATCAACTGTAACCAAGGTAGATTAAGTTTCAACTAATACGGGGGAATCGTGACCCGATTCACAAGGGGGCGCGGGGGCTGGGGGCCGGTGCGGGGCGCGGGGGCGGCCTGGGCCGTACGGCTCGCGGGCGTGGGCTGTGGGCTCCGGCCGGGGGCTCCCCGGCCGTACGGCTCCCGGCGGTAGGGCTGCGGCTTCGGCCGTACGGCTCCTGGGCGTAGGGCTGCGGCCTCGGCCCGCCGGGGCTTTCTCGGCCTTGGGGCTTCTCGGCCGTACAGGTCCTTGCTCGTACGGGGGGCCTTGCCTGCACGGGGCCGGAGCGGGCGTTGTACGGCGGCTACTCGGCCGCGCTCTCTTCCGCGTCCTCCTCCGCCAGCGCCGCGTCCAGACGCGCCCGCGCGCCGTCCAGCCAGCGGCGGCAGACCTTCGCCAGCTCCTCGCCGCGCTCCCAGAGCGCGAGGGACTCCTCCAGTGTGGTCCCGCCGGCCTCCAGGCTGCGGACGACCTCGATCAGCTCGTCCCGGGCCTGTTCGTACCCGAGCGCGGAACCCTCCGGCTGCGCCGCGTCCGCCGCGCCGTCCACCATCGTGTCGTCCGTCTTCGCCTTCGCCATGGCTCCCACCCTAATCCGGGGGTGTGACATCGGAGGGGGCGCCGGACACCCGTACCCGGAACTCGCCGTCGGCGACCCGGGCCCGCAGCTCCTCGTCCGGCGCGACCTCGCCGGGCGAGCGCACGGCCGAGCCGTCCGGCTTCTGGAGCACCGCGTAGCCCCGCTCCAGGGTCGCCTTCGGGGAGAGGGCGACGACCCGCGCCAGCGTGTGCGACAGCTCCGAGTCGGCGCGGTCCAGCAGGTGCCCCAGGGTGCGCCGGCCGCGCTCCAGCATGGCCGTGACCTGGTCCTCGCGCTCCTCGACCATCCGGTGGGGCCGCTCCATCGAGGGCCTGCTCAGGGCCGCGGCCAGGCCCCGCTCCTCGCGGTCCAGATAGCCGCCGACCGCGCGCAGCGCCCGCTCGCGCAGTTGCCGGATGCGCGCGAACTCCTCGCCCACGTCCGGTACGACCTTCTTCGCCGCGTCCGTCGGGGTCGAGGCGCGCAGGTCGGCGACCAGGTCCAGCAGCGGCGAGTCCGGTTCGTGGCCGATCGCGGAGACGACGGGCGTACGGGCCGCGCCCACGGCCCGGACCAGTTGCTCGTCCGAGAACGGCAGCAGATCCTCGACGCTGCCGCCGCCGCGCGCCACGATGATCACGTCGACCTCGGGCAGCGCGTCCAGCTCCTTGACCGCCTCGATCACCTGCGGCACCGCGTGCACGCCCTGCACCGGTACGTTGCGCACCTCGAAGCGGACCGCCGGCCAGCGCAGCCGGGCGTTCTCCAGGACGTCCCGCTCGGCGGCGCTGGCCCGTCCGCACACCAGGCCGATCAACTGCGGCAGGAACGGCAGCCCGCGCTTGCGCTCCGCCCGGAACAACCCCTCGGCCGCCAGCGACTTCTTCAGTTGCTCCAGACGCGCCAGCAGCTCGCCGACGCCCACCGGCTTGATCTCGGCGGCCCGCAGCGAGAGCTGGCCGCGCGGGGCGTACCACTCCGGCTTGGCGTGCACGACGACCCGGGCGCCCTCGCTGACCACGTCCGCGACCTTGTCGAAGACCTGGCGGTAGCACGTCACGCTCACCGAGATGTCGTACGACGGGTCGCGCAGCGTCAGGAAGACCACGCCGGCGCCCGGCCGCCGGGACAACTGCGTGATCTGTCCCTCGACCCATACGGCCCCCAGCCGGTCGATCCACCCCCCGATGAGCCGCGACACCTCGCCGACGGGGATCGGCGCCTCCGCAGACGTCCTCACACTCATGCCACGAGCGTATAGCCCGGCACCGACAGCGCCGGTGCCGCGGAGCGGGCGGCGGTGGCCGGTACGGAGTCCGCCGCGCACAGCCGGCCGTCGGGCCGGGTCGGGCCGGGCCGGGCCCGTACGGAGTCAGCCGCCCACCGCTCCGCCCCTCCGGCGCCCGTACTGAACCCCCAGCACCACCAGCCCCACCACCAGCCACACCGCGCCCACGATCTGCGCGGTCCTGGACGCCTCCACGACGACCGCGACCACCACCCCCAGGCCCAGCACCGGCACCAGTACGTGCTTGACGACGTTCGGCCGGTCGGCCCGCTTGCGTACCCAGAACCAGCCGATCACCGAGGCGTGCAGCAGGCCGAAGGCGGTCAGCGCGCCCACGTTGACGATCGAGGACAGGTGGTCCAGCCCGTCGTCGCGGCGGGCCGCCCACACCGCCGCGACCAGTGTCACCGCCGCGGCGCCCAGCAGCGCCCGCCGCGGCACCCCGCTGCCCGCGTCGACCTTCGACATCGCGCCCGGCAGCCGCCGGTCCCGCGCCATCGCGAACAGCAGCCGCCCGGCCGCCGCCTGCCCCGCCAGTGCCGCGAACGCCGCCCCGATGGCCTTGCTCGCCGCCACCAGCTTCTGCAGCCACTCACCGACGGCCGCGTCCGCCGTCGTATAGAAGGCGTCGCCCTGCTCGGCGGGGTTCGCCGCCAGCTCGGCCGCCGGCATCGGCGCCAGCAACGCCGCCAGGTAGGTCTGCACGGCGAACAGCACCCCCGCCATGACCAGGCAGGTCAGCACGGCCCGCGCCACCCGCACCGCCCCTCCCGTCGCCTCCTCCGCGAACGACGCGATCGCGTCGAACCCCAGGTACGACAGCACCGCGACCGACACCGCGGCCAGTACCGCACTCAGCGAGAACGCCCCCTCGCCGGTGAGCGGCTCCGACCAGCCGCGCTGCGCCCCCTCCGTGGCCAGCACCCACACCGCCGCCACCACGAACACCACCAGCACCACCAGCTCCATGGCCAGCACCACGAAGCCGACCACCGCGGCGGTCCGTACCCCCAGGAGGTTCAGCAGCGTGGTGACGACCACCGCGAGTGCCGTCCACACCCACTGGTGCACGGACGGCACCAGCGCGTGCATGGCGATACCGGAGAAGAGATACGCCACCGCCGGGATCAGCAGGTAGTCGAGCATCGCCATCCACCCCGCGACGAAGCCCGCGCCGTCGCCGAGCCCGGCCCGCGCGTAGGTGAACACCGACCCGGCCTGCGGGGCGACCCGCACCATCTGCGCGTACGAGTACGCGGTGAAGGCCATCGCGACCGTCGCGACCACGTAGACGAGGGTGATCGCGCCGTGCGACTTGGCCTGGAGGGTGCCGAAGATCCCGACGGGCGCCATCGGGGCGATGAACAGCAGCCCGTAGACGACCAGGTCACGGAAGGACAGTGTGCGCCGGAGCCCGCCACCCCCTTGCCCGCCACCCCCTTGCCCGGCGGACGCGCCGCCCGCCGCGGCGGGCCCAGAGGACGCGCCGCGCGACGGGCGCCCGGGGAAGGGGCGCGGTGGGCGACGGGAGGGCGGGTTCGGCCCGGACGGTGCGCTCATGACGGTCACTCCAGCAGGGGACGTACGGCCGACGATGATCGTCGGCCGTCTCCCAGCTTCGGGCAAGGCCGCGTCCCGGGCGGGATGGACGCGCCAAGAGGGATGACGGACGGGGCGGACGCGCCGGGAAGGACGTCAGGCAGGATGAATGCGCCAGGAGGGCCGACGGGCGGGATGAATGCGCCAGGGGGGACGACGACAGGCGCGGCGGTACGGGGCGGCACGCCCGGCACGCCCGACGGCGCGTACGGCCCGCCCGACGGCGCGCGGCCGGTCGTGAGGTGGTGCAGGGGAGCGCGCGCCGACCCGCACCCCCGCCGCGCGCCCGTCCCGCCGCGCGCCCCGCCACGCCCCGGCGGCATCACGAACCCCGAAGTCGGCCCCGTACGATGGATCGTATGACTGCTGCTACGCCCAGCCCGTCGCCCGCCACCGCTCCGGACGGAGACGCCGCACCGCGCGAGAACCGCCGCCGGGTGCTGCTCGCCGCGCCCCGTGGCTATTGCGCGGGCGTGGACCGTGCCGTGATCGCCGTCGAGAAAGCCCTGGAACAGTACGGCGCGCCCGTCTACGTGCGCCACGAGATCGTGCACAACAAGTACGTCGTCAAGACCCTGGAGAAGAAGGGCGCGATCTTCGTCGACGAGACGGCGGAGGTGCCCGAGGGCAACATCGTCATCTTCTCCGCGCACGGCGTGGCCCCGGTCGTCCACGACGAGGCCAAGCAGGGCAAGCTGGCCACCATCGACGCCACCTGCCCGCTGGTCACCAAGGTCCACAAGGAAGCCGTCCGGTACGCCAAGGAGGACTTCGACATCCTCCTGATCGGCCACGAGGGCCACGAAGAGGTCATCGGCACCAGCGGCGAGGCCCCCGACCACATCACCCTCGTCGACGGTCCCGAGGACGTGGGCAACGTCGAGGTCCGCGACCCGGACAAGGTCGTCTGGCTCTCCCAGACCACCCTGTCGGTCGACGAGACCATGGAAACGGTCGACGCCCTCAAGGGCCGCTTCCCCAACCTCCTGTCGCCGCCCAGCGACGACATCTGCTACGCCACGCAGAACCGCCAGATCGCCGTCAAGCAGATGGGCGCCGAGGCCGACCTCGTCATCGTCGTCGGCTCCAAGAACTCCTCGAACTCCGTCCGTCTCGTCGAGGTCGCCCTCGGCGCCGGCGCCGGCGCCGCCCACCTGGTCGACGGCGCGGAGGAGATCGACGAGAGCTGGCTGGAGGGCGTGACCACCGTCGGCCTCACCTCCGGCGCCTCCGTCCCCGACGTCCTGGTGCACGGCGTACTGGACTGGCTCGCCCAGCGCGGATACGAGGACGTCGAGACGGTCAAGGCCGCCGAGGAGTCCATCACCTTCTCCCTGCCGAAGGAACTCCGCCGCGACCTGCGCTCCGAGGCGAAGGCCGCCACCGAGGGCTGAGCCCGGCCCGGCCGGGACACCCCCGCCGGGCCGGCGAAGCCGGGAACCGAACCCGTAGGTCGAGGGGTGAACCGGCCCGTCCGCGCCTAGCCTCTAGGCATGAAGGTCTTTGGTGTGGACATCGGCGGGTCGGGCATCAAGGGGGCTCCGGTGGACCTGGAGCGCGGTGACCTGGCGGACGAGCGGTACAAGGTACTGACCCCGCATCCGTCCACCCCGGACGCGGTCGCGGACTGCGTCCGGCAGGTCGTGGAGCACTTCGGCTGGACGGGGCCGGTCGGCGCGACGTTCCCGGGCGTGGTGACCGACGGCGTCACCCGTACGGCGGCCAACGTCGACACGGGGTGGGTCGACCGGAACGCCGCGGCGCTGCTGGCGGGCCGGCTCGGTGACGGGACCGGCGGCTGCCCGGTCACGGTCCTCAACGACGCGGACGCGGCGGGCCTGGCCGAGATGCACTTCGGCGCGGGCCGGGGGCGCGGGGGCACGGTCATCGTGCTCACCTTCGGCACCGGCATCGGCAGCGCCGTCTTCACCGACGGCAAGCTCGTGCCCAACACCGAGCTGGGCCACCTGGAGCTGCACGGCCACGACGCGGAGAAGCGGGCGTCCACCAAGGTCAAGGACGACGAGGACCTGAGCTGGCAGCAGTGGGCGCACCGGGTGCAGAAGTACCTCGCCCACGTGGAGATGCTCTTCTCGCCCCGGTTGTTCGTGATCGGCGGCGGTGTCAGCCGCAAGGCGGCGAAGTTCCTGCCGCTGATCGAGGGCATCCGGGCGGAGATCGTGCCCGCCCAGTTGCAGAACAACGCGGGCATCGTGGGCGCCGCGATGGCCGCGCGGGCCGCGACCAGGGACGGTGCGGCGGCCCCCGCCGGCGCGGGCGCGTCGGCGGGCCCGGTGGCCGCCGCCCCCGCCGCCTCCGACGGCCCCGACGCCGCTACGTCGCAGGTCGGCTGGCCGGCCGATCCCTGACCTGGCCCGCCCGCTGACCGGCGGGCGCCCCGGGCGTACGGCCGGGGCGACGCGCCCCCTGGCCCAGCCCTGGACGCTGCCCCGGACCCGGCCCCTGCTCCACCCGCCGGCGCTCGCGCTCCGGTACCGCCGCCGGCGCTTTCCCGGCGCCTTCTCCCCGGAGGGGCGCACGGCCCGCTGCCCGCGCCGCCTGCCGCCGCGCGTGCCGCTCGGCCTGCCGCCGCGCCAGGGCCGCCGCCTTGCGTACGAAGACGATCAGCGCGCAGGCCAGCGTCCCCGCGTACAGCCAGCCCGCCTGCGTGGCCAGCACCGTGAAGACCCCCATCAGCAGCCCGCCGAACCCGCCCGTGTTGTGGCTGATCGGTACGGCTCCGACGGTGTACGCGATGGGCAGCGCGATCGGCGCCGTGATCAGGTCGTACGGCCGTACCCACAGCCCGGCGCACACGCTCACCAGGACGAAGAACACCCCGTACGCCGTCGGCGCGCTGCCGAACAGCAGCCGGTCCAAGAAGGCGAAGGCGAAGAGGGCGAAGGTGCCGAGCAGGCCGCAGCCCAGGCCCGTGAGCCGGGGCGCGGGAAGCCGCGCGGCGGCCCGCGCCAGCGGAGCCAGCGGTCCGCGCCGACGCGCGCGGACCCGGTAGACGGTCGAACTCTCCTCACCGCACTCGCCCGCTCCTGGGCCGCGTGGGGCGCCTGGGCCGCCCGGGGCCCGCGGGGCTCCCGGGGTACCCGCCGCGTTCAGGGCGTCCCGGGCGCCCGGAGCGTTCGGCGGCACGGCCTCCGCGGGACGGGGAAGCCGGGCGTCCTGACCCGCTGCCGGACGGCCGGTCCGGGGCGGACTGTGCTGAGGGCTGCGCGCTCTGTATTGCTCCACTCGGCAACGGTAGGCCGCTAAGTGGGATAAACCGGTTACAGGACACGCGTTTTGACTGACCTGACCGGGCCATTCGGCGTACACATCACCCCGCGGCCGTCACGCAGCGTACGCGTACCCGCCTTCGCGCCCTACGAAGCACAGTCGTAGCTCACCCCCGTACCTCCCTCGTGCCACACCCCCCACCGGACCCTCCGGAGCACCGAAGCGGTCCCACCCCTCCGGCCACCTCCCCGCTCCCTCGTCCGCACCCCGTCCGCTCCCCTTCCTGCTCCCCTTCCGGCTCTCCTCCCCCCGCCCCGTAGACTGGACGACCGGTCCTCCACGGACCGCACGGCGCCTACGGCCGCCCCGGCCCCGCAGCGGGCCGTACGTACCGTCGCCCAGTCCACTCGCATCCTCTCCGGGAAGTCGCCACCGTGTCGCTCACGATCGGAATCGTCGGACTGCCGAATGTCGGCAAGTCGACCATGTTCAACGCCCTGACCAAGAACGACGTGCTGGCGGCCAACTACCCGTTCGCCACCATCGAGCCCAACGTCGGCGTCGTCGGCGTCCCCGACCCCCGCCTGGCCAAGCTGGCCGAGATCTTCGACTCCCAGAAGATCCTCCCGGCCACCGTCGACTTCGTCGACATCGCGGGCATCGTCCGTGGCGCCTCCGAGGGCGAGGGCCTGGGCAACAAGTTCCTGGCGAACATCCGCGAGTCCGACGCGATCTGCCAGGTCATCCGCGCCTTCAAGGACGAGAACGTCGTCCACGTCGACGGCAAGATCTCGCCCAAGAGCGACATCGAGACCATCAACACCGAGCTGATCCTCGCCGACCTCCAGACCATCGAGAAGGTCCTGCCGCGCCTCCAGAAGGAGTCGCGCATCAAGAAGGACGTCGCCCCGAAGGTCAAGGCGGTCGAGGAGGCCAAGGCCATCCTGGAGCAGGGCGACACGCTCTTCTCGCAGGGCATCGTCCAGGGCTCCGAGCGCGCGGAGCTCCTCCACGACCTCCACCTCCTCACCACCAAGCCCTTCCTCTACGTCTTCAACGTCGATGAGGACGAGCTGACCGACGACGACTTCAAGGCCGAACAGCGCGCCCTGGTCGCCCCCGCCGAGGCCATCTTCCTCAACGCCAAGCTGGAAGCCGACCTCGCCGAACTCGACGAGTCCGAAGCCCTCGAACTCCTCCAGTCCGTAGGCCAGGAAGAACCCGGCCTCGCCACCCTCGCCCACGTCGGTTTCAACACCCTCGGCCTGCAGACCTACCTCACCGCCGGCCCCAAGGAAACCCGCGCCTGGACCATCAACAAGGGCGCCACGGCCCCCGAAGCAGCCGGCGTCATCCACACCGACTTCCAAAAGGGCTTCATCAAGGCCGAGGTCATCTCGTTCGACGACTTGGTGGAGGCGGGGTCGGTGGCGGAGGCCCGGGCGGCGGGCAAGGCCCGTATGGAGGGGAAGGACTATGTCATGCGGGATGGGGATGTGGTGGAGTTCCGCTTCAATGTATGAGCGCATGGAATAACACCACGCTGCTGATGCGGCAATAATGCAGTTCAGAAAGGGGCCAGGCTCTCATGAGCCCGGCCCCTTCATCGTTCCCGTGCCGAATATTCTGAGCGGTGTCAGGAGTGCTCAGGTGCCGTAGGCGGTGGAGCGAAGCCCGACGTGCACGGCCCACACCACCAGCTCGCCATTGTCGATCGTGTAATCACGCGGTGGTCGCCTACCCGTAGAGGGCACCGGCCGGGCTGGGAGACGAGGGCCGTGGTGTCGAAGTCCGTCGGGTCGCTCTCCAGCTCGGTCAGCTCGGCCAGAATGCGGAGGGCCATGTCTCGCGGGAACTTGCGGAGCTCGGCCTGAGCCTCGGGCCGGAAGACGGTGCGGTACTCACGCACTGCGCGCCAGCGTCTCCCTCATGATGTCCTCGATCGGGATGCCGGGTGCCGGGTTGGCCATGCGCTCGTCGATGATCCGGTTGATCTCGCGCTCTTCCCACTCCTGGTATTTGCGCAGCACCTCGATGGAGACGACGGCCGCGACTTCCTTGCCCCGCGGGTGATCACGGCGGCCACGTCGTCACGATCGGCGCGCTCCATCACCTCGGCGAGGTGCGCGCGCACGTCGCGGATGGCTCTATGGGCAGAGGCTGTGTCATGAGCCCGAGAGTGCCGAGTGTCGCATGTGTACACAACGCCGGATCGGGAGCCGTGGCGCCGCGGTAGGGCGGACCCGTCGGCAAGAGGTCCGGCTCGGGGCGGTTACGGGCATCGAGGCGGATCGTCATCGCCCGCTCGACCTCGAAGCCGGTCGGCGCCTGTGCCATGAGCGTGGTGGTCAGGGCGGTGACAAGACGGCCGTGCCACGACCGCTGCGGCGATGTCGGGGAGACGAGCGCTCCGTCTATGAGTTCAGTGTGGCGAGGCGCCTCGGGGAGGCGGTCCGAGTCCTCCGCCTGCGAGTGAGGCCGCTTTCGCGTCGCTTCGGCAGATCGTGCCGATAGCGATGGGGGGCTATGAGGTCCGGGATCTCCTCGGTACGGCGTTCATCGATCGAGGAGGGTGAGGGAATGGGAGCGGTGTTCGCTGTCCTGTGTGCGGAGCCGACATCGAGGACTGGTGGGTCGGTGAGATGGGCTGCGCGGTTCTGCCGGACGGGTTTTTCGGTTCGCTCGCTGCGACGACTCCCTGTTGCTCTGCGCCGACGGACCTGAACGCCCTCGATTACGTCGAAGCCGCGGGGTTTTCCAGGTACAGGTTGACGATCACTGATCCGGAATGCGAGTTGCCTCTTTGTTCGGCCGATGTGGGGGGCACTGGGGGACGCCCTTGGTACGGGATTGCGGCAAGTGATTGCCAGATACTGATTTCGGTGTGGCGTTCGAGGTGGTCTTCGGTGGCTTCGGCGGGTGTGTCGGGAGGTGGAAGGGGGCGGTCGTCAGCGGGGGTAGAGCTGGAAGAGGGTGGCGGGGGTGCCGCGGTACTGGTCGCCCGCTGTGCGGAGCATGGGTTCGAGGATGGAGCGGGCGTACGCGGCCGGGTCCTTGCCCGCGTCTTCCAGGCCCGTGATGTACGCGCGGTGTTCGGCCAGGGAGGAGATGGCTCGGTCGATGCCGGGGCCGACGTCTTTGGCGTGGGTGGGGTGTGGGGAGCCGGCCACCGCCACCCAGCGGACGCCGTTCCAGGGGTCGAGGCCGAGTTCGGCGGTCAGGTCGGGGAAGATCCAGCGGTTGCCCGCGTCGCCCGCCGCGTCGAGGGTGGCGCGGCCCACTACTCGGTGGTCCGGGGTGTTCCAGGCGACCCCGCCCCAGGTGTCGTGGTGGTTGAGGGTGATCAGCAGCTCGGGGCGGTGCCAGCGGATGGCGGCCGCCAGGTCGCGGCGGAGCGGTAGGCCGGCCTCGATGACGCCGTCGCGGTGGCGGTCCAGGAACTCCACCGTCCGTACGCCGACGACGGCGGCGCTCGCCCGCTGCTCCGCCTCGCGGACCGTGGCGCACTCCTCGGGGCCGAGGCCGTCGATACCCGCCTCACCGCGCGTGACCAGGAGGTAGGCGACCTCTCGCCCGGCCGCGGTCCACTCGGCGATGGCGGCGGCTGCGCCGTATTCGAGGTCGTCGGGGTGGGCCACGATGGCCAGGGCGCGCTGCCAGTCCTCCGGCATGGGGAAGAGGCGGGAGGAGGGGGAGGGAGCGGGGGCGGGGGCGGGGGCGCCGGTGGTCTCGCGGGGGTCGGCGGTGGGGGTGTCGGGCACGGTGGGCTCCTTCCCGTACCGCTCGGGCGGTCGCGCGTGCGGCGTGTCGTATCGACTTTCGCACGAACGGCGCGGCCTCGCCGGGCAGCCGGGAACGCGTGTCCATGGTGGGCCAACTTCCATGATCAGGAGGCCGGTTGAGCTGGGCTTCATCACATCGAGTGAATTACTGGCCCAGGCTTGCGGTCAACAACGCGCGGTTGCCACGCTGTTGCTGACTGTCAAGCTGTTGGGAGGGGCATGTGCCTTTCGGTGAGCAGCCCGCGTACCTCCGCGTC
Source organism: Streptomyces sp. NPDC018045 (assembly GCF_044327445.1). NCBI lineage: Bacteria > Bacillati > Actinomycetota > Actinomycetes > Kitasatosporales > Streptomycetaceae > Streptomyces > Streptomyces sp. NPDC018045. The sequence continues at coordinate 128,265 of NZ_JBIRFL010000016.1, read as the reverse complement.
GCCGGCGACCTGCGCCAGAAGATCGTCGAAGGTGTGCTGCCCCCGCACACCCGCCTCCCCTCCCAGGCCCGTATTCGCGAGGAGTACGGCGTCTCCGACACGGTCGCCCTGGAGGCCCGCAAGGTTCTGATGGCCGAGGGCCTGGTCGAGGGCCGCTCCGGGTCGGGGACGTACGTGCGCGAGCAGCCCGTCCCGCGCCGTATCGCCCGGGCCGGCTACCGCACCGGCGTCGGCGCCACGCCCTTCCGGCAGGAGCAGGCCGACGAGCGGGTCAAGGGCACCTGGGAGTCCAGCAGCGCGCGGGAGGAGGCCGACCCGGTCGTCGCGTCCCGGCTGCGCATCCAGGTGGGCGACCGGGTGATGCGTACGCGCTATCTCTTCCGCGCCGAGGGTGAGCCGGCCATGCTCTCGACGTCCTGGGAGCCGCTGGACATCACGGGACGTACGCCGGTGATGCTGCCCGAGGAGGGGCCGCTGGCCGGCCGTGGGGTGGTCGAGCGGATGGCGGCCATCGACGTGATCGTGGACAACGTGGTCGAGGAGGTCGGGGCGCGCCCCGGGCTCGCCGAGGAGGCCATGACGCTGGGCGGGGTGCCGGGCCATGCGGTGCTGGTCATCTCGCGTACGTACTTCGCGGGCGGCCGCCCCGTGGAGACGGCCGATGTCGTGACGCTCGCCGACCGCCATCGGGTGGCGTACCACCTGCCCGTCCATTAGCCGCCAACCCGTCTGTCCGGGCGGTAGTCGCTGGCTTCCCCGGCGCCGGTCGCATGCTTCGGCCGCGCGCTTCGGTTCCCGGTGCCGGTTGCACGCATCGGCCGCCTGCTTCGGTCCCCTGTACCGGCCGCATGGATCGGCCGCTCGCTTCGACCCATGGGCCGGCCTCACGTACCGGCCGCCCGCTGCCCATACCTCAGCCCTGTCAGCCGCGTTGGCTGCCCAGCACCAGCACCAGCACCAGCACCAGAGCCCAGCACCAGCTCCGTGCGTCAGGCGCGTGCGTCAGGCGATGGTGGGACAGTGTGGCGGGTCAGGTCGGCAGGCCGGCGGCGCGGGCACCCCTTTCCCCTCTCCGTAATGACCGAAACCCGTTCCCACCTAGTAATTTCATCGCCGCCTGCGGTCAAGATCGCACGTTGTGTACTGACGCGTAACCCGCCAGTAGCCACCCCCTAAGTCGCAGTATGTCTGGATTTGGGAGGCCAATTGGCGTGTTGGAAACCTCACACACCTTCAGCCAGACCCGAGTTTTGACCTTGCTTGGGAATCCGATCTTCCAATTCGCTCTTACGATGGCGAAGTTTGTGCACGGCACGGGGGAAGATCAGGAGACCAAGCACGTTGAGCACGACGCAGACCCAGAGCGCGGAGCAGGGCTCCCACTCGAATTACCGACGGTCCCTCGGGACCATTGCCCTGACCGCCACGGGTCTGGGGTCGATCATCGGTTCCGGCTGGCTCTTCGGGGCCGAGCGGGCCGCCGCCATCGCTGGTCCCGCCGCCATCCTCGCCTGGGTCATCGGCGCGGTCGTCGCGCTCACGATCGCCCTGACCTACACCGAGCTCGGCTCGATGTTCCCCAAGGCGGGCGGCATGGTCCGCTACGGCCAGTACTCGCACGGTTCGCTCGCCGGCTACCTCGCCGCCTGGGCCAACTGGATCGCGATCGTCTCCGTCATACCCGGGGAGGCGACCGCCTCCGTCCAGTACATGAGTTCCTGGAACTTCGGGTGGACCCAGGGGCTCTACGACGGCAAGGAACTGACCGGCAGCGGCGTCGCCCTGGCCAGTCTCCTGCTGATCTTCTACTTCTTCCTGAACTGGTTCGCGATCTCGCTCTTCGCGAAGACCAACACCGCGATCACGGTCTTCAAGGTCGTCGTCCCGATCATGACCGCGAGCGCGCTGATGCTGGCGCACTTCGACACCGGCAACATCAAGGACCACGGCGGTTTCACGCCCAACGGCTGGAGCGCGGTCTTCACCGCCGTCGCCGTCTCCGGCATCGTCTGGGCCTACAACGGCTTCCAGTCGCCGCTGAACATGGCCGGCGAGGCCCGTAACCCGGGCAAGTCGCTGCCCAAGGCCGTCATCTACTCGATCCTGATCGCGCTGGTCATCTACGTCGCGCTCCAGGTCGCCTTCCTGATGGCCGTCCCCGGCGGCAAGCTGGAGTCCGCCGGCGGCTGGGCCCACCTCGGCTACAACTCGCCGCTCGCCGACCTCGCCATCGCCTGGGGCCTGAACTGGCTGGCGCTGCTGCTGTACGCGGACGCCTTCGTCTCCCCGTCCGGCACCGGCATGATCTACGCCGCGACCACCTCGCGCATGATCCACGGCGTGCAGGAGAACGGCCATCTGCCGAAGATCTTCGGCCGGGTCGACAAGAAGACCGGTGTGCCGCGCCCGGCGCTGGTCCTCAACCTGTTCATCGCCTTCCTGTTCCTCGCGGTCTTCCGCGGCTGGGGCTCGCTCGCCGAGATCGTCTCGGTGGCCACCGTGATCTCGTACATCACCGGCCCGGTCGCGGTGATGTCGCTGCGCCGCCTGGCGCCCGACCTCAAGCGGCCGGTGAAGCTGCGCGTGATGCCGTTCATCGCGCCGATCGCGATGGTCTTCGGCTCGCTGGTCCTGTACTGGGGCCGCTGGCCGCTCACCGGCAAGGTCATCCTGATCATGGCGGTCGGTCTGCCGGTCTGGGCCTGGTACGAGCTGCGCAAGCCGTGGGCCGAGCTGAAGCCGCACCTGAAGGCGGGCGCCTGGATGGTGGCGTACCTGCTGGTCATGGCGGGCGTCTCGTACATGGGCGGCGAGGAGTTCGGCGGCAAGGGCTACCTGCCGCCGGGCTGGGACATCGTCGTGGTCGCCGTGATCGGCCTGGTCTTCTACGTATGGGGGGTCCGCAGCTCTTGGCGCAACCCGTCGCTGATCGAGGCCGAGGCGGAGTCGCTGGCGGCGGCCGAGGCCGAGGCCGCCGAGGAGCAGGCCGCGGCCGCCAAGGCCGGTGACGTGTCCGGCGCCAAGTGCGAGGCGGGCAAGGCGTAACGCCTTCTCGCGAAGGGGACCGACGGGCGCCGTCGGTGGCAGGAGCCACCGGCGGCGCCCGTTCGTGTCCGTGTCCAGGGGCGCTCGCAGGGGCGTCCGTACGCCCTTTGCGCGGAGTTCGATGGCCGGTTCGGTATCTCTTTGTGCAAAGGCGTATCCGGTGCGTAAAGGTCGGGCGTAGGCTCGGGCATATGCGGAATGCGGTTTCGGCATCAGTACTGGAGGGGCGCGCGACGGCGTGCCGGCCGGCGGACGGAGGGGCGCGATGACCGACAGTGGCGCGGTGCTGCCCTGGCTCGTCATTCGCCAGGACGAGGGCGGCAACCGCTATCGCGTCGGCCGCTACGCCACCCGCGCGGAAGCGGAGCAGGTGGCCGACCGGCTCGACACCCGCCGCAACGGGCGGCTCTACGTCGTGGAGCGGGTGGGGCACGTCACCACCTGAGGCGAAGGGGCGGCAGCGGGGGACGTAGGCTGCCGCGCATGACGGACGTACGTGTGGTGGTCGGCGGAGCGGTGCTCGACGGGGGAAGGCTGCTGGCCGCGCGGCGCAGCGCGCCCGCCGCGCTGGCCGGCCGCTGGGAGCTGCCCGGTGGCAAGGTCGAGCCCGGTGAGACGCCCGAGGAGGCGCTGGCGCGCGAACTCCGCGAGGAGCTGGGAATCGAGGCCGCGCCGCTGGAGCGCATCCCGGGGGAGTGGGCACTGCGCCCCGGTCTCGTCCTGCGGGTGTGGACGGCCCGGCTGGTCTCCGGCGAGCCCCGGCCCCTCCAGGACCACGACGAGCTGCGCTGGCTGGCCCCGGGCCAGGAGGGCGAGGTCGACTGGCTGGACCAGGACCGCCCGGCGGTCGCCGAGGCGATGCGCCGCCTCGGCTCCACGTACGCGGCCGGAGCCTGACCGGGCCGCCCTGGGTCGCGGGTGCGCGTGGGCGCTCCGGGCGGGCGCTCCGTGTGGGCCGGTCATCTTGTCACCTCACCGTTCCCCCGTACGGGCCGATCATCGGATCGGGCGGGTCCCCCGTACGGGGCTGCCGCTGCGGTGCCGGCACCGGAGCAGCCGTACCGCCCGTGAGGCGTATGCGCCGTGACTTCGCTCGCCCCAGTACGCCGTTTGTGCCACAGTGCGCCATTGAGAGCGATATTGATGCGCTGATACCGGGTATGTGCTGTTTACCCCCTCACCACGGACAATCCGGAGGGTGTTCGCATCGGGCTGGGAAGTGATCGGCGTGAGCGACAGCGCAGCGGCAGGGGTCCCGGAATCCGCCCCCTACGCGCCCCGACGCGGCATGATCTCCGGTTCCCCGCTCGCCGAATGGAGCTTTCCGGCCGAGCCCGGGTCCGCGCGTACCGCCCGTGCCGCGGTCCGCGAGACACTCCAGGACTGGGGGCTGGACACCGTCGTCGACCTGACCGTGCTGCTCGTCAGCGAGCTGGTGACCAACTCGCTGCGCTATGCCAGCGGGCCCATCGGCTTGCGTATCGTCCTCAAGAGCGGGGGCGGTCTGCTCGTCGAGGTGTCGGATCCGGTGCCCGACCCGCCGCGGGAGCGCGCCGCGACTCCCGAGGACGAGGGCGGCCGGGGCCTGCAACTGGTGGCGTGCACGTCACGGTCTTGGGGCACCCGACATGGCAGAACGGGGAAAACAGTGTGGTTCGAGCTGTCTGTGGCGGGTTAGGAGTCTGGTGGCGGCCTGATCGTTGCCGTTTCATTGACATTCTGTGGACGGCTTGCGATCGAGACTGTGCTGTGATCGTGAAGACCGTGTTCCGGATAGCCGCGGTGCTGGATACTCGGCTCGTCCGGTCCGGGCACGATGAGCTGGAGGGGACGGGGCTCGTGAGCGAGAAGTCATCTGGCGGGGCAGGACCCGCGCAGCCGGCCGGGCCGGGCGGTACGGACGGTCCGGCACGGCCGTCGGGCCGCTCGGGGCCGGACGGCCCGGAAGGCCCGCCGATATGGCAGAGCAGCCCGCCCGGCTCCATCTATGACTACATCCGCGTCGCGTCCTTCTCCCTCGGCCCCGACGGACGCATCGACCGGTGGAGCGAGCGCGCCGCCGAGATGCTCGGCATCCCCGCCGCGGACGCGGTCGGCAAGGACCCCGTGACCGCCTTCGTCCCGCACGAGCTGCACGAACAGGCCCACCGCACGGTGTCGCAGATCCTGGACGGCCGGGAGTGGACCGGCCTGGTCCCGTACCGCGCCCGCGGCGCCGGGCGGGACGCCGGGCCGGACGCCGGGGACGGCCGGCTTGCGGAGATCTATGTGATGCCGTCCGAGACGGCGGACGGCGAGCGGGCCGCGGTCTGTCTCGTCGTCGACGTCCGCGCGCTGCGCGGCATCGAGACCGACCTCGCCGCCTCGCAGGCCGTTTTCGGCCAATCTCCGATGGGCTTCCTGCTCTTCGACACGGACCTGCGGATCCGCCGCGTCAACGAGCGCTTCGCGACCGTCTTCGGCGGCCCCGCGGCCAAGTACCGCGGTGGCGGGCCGCACGACTTCCTGCCCCGCTCCGAGGCCGAACGGCTCCAGGCGGCGCTGCGGCGGGTGCTGGAGACGGGCGAGCCGGTCGGGGAGATGCAGCTCGTCGGCACGGTGCCCGCCCCGTCCACGGCACCGGCGTCCGGCGGCGCCCCCGCCATTCCCGCCCCCACCACACCCGAGCCCGCCGCCTCTTCCGGCCCGGCGTCCCCCGCCGCACCGGCCGGCGAGGCCGACCGCCGCCGCTGGTCGGTGTCCCTGTACCGCCTGCACGGTGCCAGCGGCCGCCCCATCGGGGTCGCCGCGCTGGCCGCCGACGTGACCGGCCGCCGCCGGGCCGAACGGGAAGCCGCCAGCGCCCGCCGCAACCTGGCGCTGCTCAACGAGGCCGGGGCCCGTATCGGCAACTCCCTCGACCTGGAGACCACCGCCCGTACGCTGCTCGACGTCGCCGTGCCGCAGTTCTGCGACCTGGCGTCCGTGGACCTCTACCAGGGCCTGCTGGCCGGTGACGAGGCTCCGCCGGGGATGGCCGACGGCAGCGCCGAGCTGCGCCGGGTCGCCTTCGCCAGCGCCGTCTCGGACGCGCCGCTGGCCACCACGACCTGCGGGGTGCCCGAGGGCGAGGCCGGGCCGGTCGAGGTCGGCGCCGTCCACCGCTACCCGTTCAACTCCCCGTGCGCGGGCGCGCTGCGTACCGCGCAGGCGCAGATCATCCCGGGCCGGGAGAGCGAGGAGCGGGCCGAGCTGGGCGCCGTGGTGCACTCCACGCTCGCCGTGCCGATGGTCGCCCGGGACACCGTGGTCGGGCTGGTGCAGTTCTCCCGTACGAAGGGCAGCGAGCCGTTCGGCGAACGGGACACCGCCCTCGCCGTCGACCTGGCCGCGCGCGCCGCGGTCTGCATCGACAACGCCCGGCTCTACCGCAGGGAGCACGAACGCGCCCTGATCCTCCAGCGCAGCCTGCTGCCGCCGGGCGACCCCGAGGCGGCCGGTCTGGACATCGCCTGCCGCTACCTGCCGGGCACCACCGCCACCGAGGTCGGCGGCGACTGGTTCGACGTGATCGAGCTGCCCGGCCACCGCACCGCGCTCGTCGTCGGTGACGTGATGGGGCGCGGGCTGCGCGCCGCCGTCGCGATGGGCGAACTGCGGACGGCCGTACGGACCCTGGCCCTGCTCGACATGGAACCGGCCGAGGTGCTCTCCGCGCTCGACGAGATCGCGCGCGGGCTCGGCGCGACCGGCGGCGGCGCCCGTACGACCGCGCGCGCCCCCCGCAGCCGGTCCGCGGCCCCCGCCGACGCGCGGGCGCAGGCGCTGCGCTGTGGCTCCGGCACCGCCGACCTCTCCGAGGTCTACCTCGCCACCTGCGTCTACGCCGTGTACGACCCGGTCACCCGGCGCTGCACCTTCGCCAACGCCGGGCATCTGCCGCCCGTCATCGTCGAGCAGGGCGAGGACGCCCTGCTGCTGGACGTGCCGCCCGGTATGCCGCTGGGGGTGGGCGGCGAGCCGTTCGAGGAGACCGAGGTCGAGCTGCCCGACGGCGCGCTGCTCGCCCTCTACACGGACGGCCTGGTCGAGTCCCGCGACCACCCGCTGGACGAGGGCCTGCGGGCCTTCCAGACGGCCCTGTCGGAGGCCGGGCGCCCGCTGGAGGACGCCTGCGACCACGTGCTGAACGCGCTGGACACCCGGCACGGCGAGGACGACATCGCGCTGCTGATGGCCCGCGTGCACGGCCTGCCCAAGGACTCCGTCGGCGACTGGAATCTGGCCCCCGAGGCCCGCTCGGTCTCCCGCGCCCGTGAGCTGGCCCGCGACCAGCTCACGGACTGGGGTCTGGAGGCCCTGGTCGACACCACCGAACTGCTCGTCAGCGAGCTGGTCACCAACGCGCTGCGGCACGGCCACGGCGAGATCCGGCTGCGCCTGCTGCTGGACCGCACCCTGGTGTGTGAGGTGTGGGACGCGGACCTGGCCCAGCCCCGCCGCAGGAGGGCCCGCGACACCGACGAGGGCGGCCGCGGTCTCCAGCTCGTCGGGCTCCTCAGCGCCGGCTGGGGCAGCCGCCGCACCCCCCGCGGCAAGACCGTCTGGTTCGAACTGCCCCTCCCGGACGGTGACACCGCCCTGCCCGACCCGGCGGACGCGTTGCTGAGCCTGTTCTGACGCGGGGCGGGGCCGCCCCGCCCGCGCCGTCGGACCACGCGCCATCGGGCAGTGCCCCACCGGTATGCGCGCCCGCGGCCGGAGGCGGCGGTGTCCCGGCGGCCACCGCGACACGCGTGCCCTCCGCCCCCGGCTCAGAGGCCGGCTCTCATTCCTTCCGTCGCCGGATCTTGTTCCCCAGCCACACCAGCGGGTCGTACTTGCGGTCGACGGAGCGCTCCTTCAAGGGGATCAAGGCGTTGTCCGTGATGCGGATGTGCTCGGGGCACACCTCGGTGCAGCACTTGGTGATGTTGCAGTGGCCGAGGCCGTGGTTCTCCTGGGCGGTGCGTTTGCGGTCGAGGCCGGTTTCGGAGGCGGCGTCCAGGGGGTGCATGTCGAGTTCCGCGATACGCATGAGGAAACGGGGCCCCGCGAAGGCGGTCTTGTTCTCCTCGTGGTCACGGACGACGTGGCAGGTGTCCTGGCACAGGAAGCACTCGATGCACTTGCGGAACTCCTGGGAGCGGCCGACGTCCTCCTGCCGCATCCGGTACTCGCCCGGGTCCAGGCCGGGCGGCGGTACGAAGCTCGGGATCTCCCGGGCCTTGGTGTAGTTGAAGGAGACGTCCGTGACCAGGTCGCGGACGACCGGGAAGGCCCGCATCGGGGTGACGGTGACCGTCTCGTCACGACCGAAGACCGACATCCGGGTCATGCACATCAGCCGGGGCCGGCCGTTGATCTCCGCGCTGCACGAGCCGCACTTGCCCGCCTTGCAGTTCCAGCGCACCGCGAGGTCGGGTGCCTGGGTGGCCTGGAGCCGGTGGATGATGTCGAGGACCACCTCGCCGTCGTTGACCTCCACCCGGAAGTCCGCCAGGCCGCCGCCGCCCGGGTCGCCCCGCCAGATCCTGAAGTGCGCCTTGTAGGCGTCGGGGGACTGCGCGCTCACCGGCCCGCCCCCTCGTCGTCCGCTGTGCCGGTGGTGGGTGCCGCCGGGCCGGCCACTGCCGGCAGTTCCTCGTCCGTCAGGTACTTCGCCAGTTCGTCGCGCTCGAAGAGGTCCAGGAGGTCGGGCCGGATGGGCGGGTTCTCCCGGCGGGCCAGGCGGATCTGGCCGACGGCCGGGTCCCGCGGGGGGAGGTCCGCGCCGTCCTCGGCCAGTTCGCAGACCAGGTTGACCCGGCGCCAGCGCCGGTCCATCTCCGGGTGGTCGTCGCGGGTGTGCCCGCCACGGGACTCGGTGCGTTCCAGCGCCGCGCGGGCCACGCACTCGCTGACCAGCAGCATGTTGCGCAGGTCGATGGCCAGGTGCCAGCCGGGGTTGTACTGCCGGTGGCCCTCGACCCCGGCCCGGCGGGCCCGTACCCGCAGGTCGGCGAGGCGCTCCAGGGCCTCTTCCATCTCGCCCTGCTTGCGGATGATGCCGACCAGGTCGTTCATCGCCTGCTGGAGTTCCTGGTGGAGGGTGTACGGGTTCTCGGCGGGGCGCCCCGCGTGGTGCGTGTCGGGTCCCTCGGCGCTGAACGGGCGCAGCGCCTCCGCCTCCGCGGCGTCGAGCTGGAGCGGGTCGGCGGCGGGCCGTACGGAGCGGGCGCGCGCGTACTCGGCCGCGTACAGGCCCGCGCGGCGGCCGAAGACCAGCAGGTCGGACAGGGAGTTGCCGCCGAGCCGGTTGGAGCCGTGCATGCCGCCCGCCACCTCCCCGGCGGCGAAGAGGCCGGGGACGCCGACGGCCGCCGCGGTGTCCGGGTCGACGTCCACGCCGCCCATCACGTAGTGGCAGGTCGGCCCGACCTCCATCGGTTCGGCGGTGATGTCCACGTCCGCCAGCTTCTTGAACTGGTGGTGCATGGAGGGCAGCCGCCGCCGGATGACCTCGGCGGGCATCCGGGTGGAGACGTCGAGGAAGACGCCGCCGTGCGGGGAGCCGCGACCCGCCTTGACCTCGGCGTTGATGGCGCGCGCGACCTCGTCGCGGGGCAGCAGTTCGGGCGGGCGGCGATGGTGGTCCGGGTCGTCGTACCAGCCGTCGCCCTCGGCCTCGGACTGGGCGTACTTCTCCTTGAAGACGTCCGGGATGTAGTCGAACATGAAGCGCTTGCCGTCGCTGTTGCGCAGTACCCCGCCGTCGCCGCGGACGGACTCGGTGACGAGGATGCCCTTGACGGACGGCGGCCAGACCATGCCCGTCGGGTGGAACTGGACGAACTCCATGTTGATCAGCGGCGCCCCGGCGAGCAGCGCGAGCGCGTGCCCGTCGCCGGTGTACTCCCAGGAGTTGGACGTCACCTTGAAGGACTTGCCGATGCCGCCGGTGGCCAGCACCACGGACGGTGCCTGGAGGACGAAGAAGCGGCCGGACTCGCGCTCGTAGCAGAACACGCCGGCGACCCGGTCCTCGTCCTTGAGGACGCGGGTGACGGTGCACTCCTGGAACACCTTCAAGCGGGAGTCGTACGAGCCGAGGTCGCGCTCGTCCTGTTGCTGGAGGGAGACGATCTTCTGCTGGAGGGTGCGGATCAGCTCCAGGCCCGTACGGTCGCCGACGTGCGCCAGGCGCGGGTATTCGTGGCCGCCGAAGTTGCGCTGCGATATCCGGCCGTCCGGGGTGCGGTCGAAGAGCGCGCCCCAGCTCTCCAGCTCCCAGACCCGCTGCGGCGCCTCGCGCGCGTGCAGCTCGGCCATCCGCCAGTGGTTGAGGAATTTGCCGCCGCGCAGGGTGTCGCGGAAGTGCACCTGCCAGTTGTCGCCCTCGTTGACGTTGCCCATGCTGGCCGCGATGCCGCCCTCGGCCATGACCGTGTGGGCCTTGCCGAACAGCGACTTGCAGATCACGGCCGTACGCATGCCCTGCTCACGGGCCTCGATGGCGGCGCGCAGCCCGGCACCGCCCGCGCCCACCACGACAACGTCCCACTCCTGCCGGTCGAGCTGCGTCATCACAAGGCACCCTTCCTAGAAGAAGCGCGGGTCGTCGAAGACCCCGGTGGCGAGGAGGAAGACGTAGAAGTCGGCGGCGGCCACGCTGATCAGCGAGGCCCAGGCGAGCGCCGCGTGCCGGGCGTTGAGCCTGCCGACCCAGCCCCACAGGCGGTAGCGCACCGGGTGTTTCGAGAAGTGCCGCAGCCGGCCGCCGACGATGTGCCGGCAGGAGTGGCAGGAGAGCGTGTACGCCCAGATCAGCACGATGTTGACGAGGAAGACGAGGGTGCCCAGGCCCATGTGGCCCCACGCGTAGTGCGCGTCGCGGAAGGTGAGCACGGTGTCGTAGGTGAGGATGCCCGCGACGACCACCGCGAAGTAGAAGAAGTAGCGGTGGATGTTCTGGAGGATCAGCGGGAAGCGGGTCTCGCCGGTGTACTTCTTGTGCGGCTCGGCGACCGCGCAGGCCGGGGGCGAGGCCCAGAAGCCGCGGTAGTACGCCTTGCGGTAGTAGTAGCAGGTCAGCCGGAAGCCCAGCGGGAAGATCAGGATCAGCAGGGCGGGGGACAGGCCCCACCAGTTGCCGAAGACCTCCCAGTTGGGCCCGCCGCGCATCGGGTGGCAGTTCTCCGCCAGGCATGGCGAGTAGAACGGTGAGACGTACGGCGCGGCGTAGTAGTCCGCGTTCGCGAACGCCCGCCACGTCGAGTACACGACGAAGGCGAACAGGCCCGCCGCGGTCGTGGCCGGGTACAGCCACCAGCGGTCGGTGCGCAGGTGGCGGGCGGGTATCGCGGCGCGCGAGGGGGCGTGGACGCCGGTGCCGGGCGGGCCGGCCGCGCCCTTCGCGCCGTTTGTCTCGGTATGCGGTTGGGGTTCGGTACCAGTGGCCAACGTCGGTCTCCGTAGACGGCTGTCCGGTGGTGGGGCGGGGCTGTACGGGGCTGTTGTGCCCTAGGGCGCCCGGCGGTCGCGTGCGCCGAGACCCTCGTCCTCGGCGCCGGCCCACAGGGCGGTGTCGTACGGCGCGTCCGGGATGGTCACCATCTCAAGGGCGGACGCCGGCGGGCGGACGGAGCGCGCGCCCGTGCCGTGGGCGGGCCGACCGCCGGGAGCGTCCCCGGCGCCGTCCCGCAGTAGTTGCAGGCTCTCGCGCAGATGGACCGTGTCGCTGCGTACGCGCCGGATGTCCAGGCCGTCGCCGACCTGTGCCTCCAGTCGCCCGACCGACCGTTCCAGGTCGTCCAGACTGCGCTGAGCTGCCGTCAGATCGTCCTGAAGGGACATGACTTGCCTCACCTCCGTGGGTGTGGTCGGCGCGCCCTCGCCGCCCGCCCGGACGCGTCCGGGCGCAGCGGCGTGCGCCTGCGAGTGTCGCGCGTCACAGTCGCGATTGGGAAGGGATCCGCCGTGATTGCGGAACCGGACCGGCGTGTTTCGGCGCGTGTGCGCCGTCGGGCCGTGCCGGCGGGTGTGCTCTTGTACGGCGGCGCGTACGCCTGCGGGCGCGGGGGCCGCGCGCCCGCCCGCTCCCCGAGGGGCGGGTCGGCCAGGGAGCCCGGGCCGCCCGTGGTACCGGGATACGCGCGCGGGAGCGGAAACGATTGGGCCGGGCGGGTGGCCTTCACGGGGGCGGCCGACGTGTCGCCCGCCCCCGCGGCGGCCGGTCCCCTTCAGTGGGGGAGCCATAGATGTGATGAGCCGCAAAGTCGGCCGAACGTGATCCGTGGCCCCGCGGCCCGCCGCGGCGGCCCGGCGCGGGCGAGCCCCGGAGGTAACCGTGATGACCCACCCCGTCAGCTCAGGCGGCGCGGCCTGCCGCAGGCGCCGCTGTGCCGCGCTCCTCGCTGCCGGAGTGCTGCTGCCGCTGCCGGTCCTGACCGGTTGCGGCGGAGGCGACGACGCCGAGGAGGCCGGCCCCGGCGCCCAGGACATCTCCGCCACCGCCCGTGACCGGGTGCGCCAGGGCGGCACGCTGCGCTGGGCGGTGGACGCCGTGCCCGGCACGCTGAACGCCTTCCAGGCGCGCGCGGACGCGGTCACGCGGCGCGTCACCGACGCCGTACTGCCCCGGCTGTTCACCCTGGACCAGCGCGGCCGGCCGCAGCGCAACCCGGACTACCTGGACGCCGCCGACGTCACCGACCGCGAGCCCCGGCAGACCGTGGTCTACAAGATCAACCCGAAGGCGCGGTGGAGCGACGGGCGGGCCGTCGGGCCGGAGGACTTCGCCGCGCAGTGGAAGGCGCTGAACGGCAAGGACAACGCGTACTGGAGCGCGCGCAACGCCGGGTACGACCGCATCGAGAAGGTCGAGCGGGGCGGCGGCGCGCACGAGGTCAAGGTCACCTTCAGCAAGCCGTACGCCGACTGGAAGTCGCTGTTCACGCCGCTGTACCCGCAGGGCGTGACGGGCGACGCGCGGGCCTTCAACGACGGTGCGCGCGACCGGCTCACGGCGGTGGCCGGGCCGTTCGCGGTGGCGGAACGGGACGGCGAGGCCGGCACGCTCACCCTCGTACGCAACCCGAAGTGGTGGGGGGCGCCCGCCAAGCTGGACACGATCGTGCTGACCGCGCTGCCGCGCGAGCAGCGGGCCGCGGCGCTGGCCGCCGGGAAGGCGGACCTGGCCGAGGTGGACCCCGCCGACGCCCAGAAGATCATCGCGGCGCGCCGGCCCGCGGCGTCGCGGTCGGCGAGCGCCGGCTCACCGGGCGGGGGCTCGCCCGGCGCCGGATCGCCGAGCGCCGGGGCGTCCGACGGCGCCGCCGAGACCGGGCGCGTCGAAGACGCCGACGCCGGGCGCTCCCCGGCCCCGCGCGGCGACGACGCGCCGCCGCGCCGCGCGTCCGCCGCCGAGCGGGACGCCCTGCGCCGCTACACCGTCCGCACGGCCCTGGAGCCCGCCTACACACAACTCGCCCTCAACGGCAGCACCGGCCCCCTCGGCGACGACCGGGTGCGCCGCGCGGTGGCCCGCGCCATCGACCGGCAGAAGCTGGCCGACTCCGTGCTCAAGCCGCTCGGCCTGCCGAACCGGCCGCTGGGCAGCCATCTGCTGATGGCGGCCCAGCCCGGGTACGCGGACCACAGCGGCGCCCTCGGCGGACCGGACACCACGGCCGCGCGGTCGCTGCTGGCGGACGCGGGCTGGCGGGCGCCGGGCGGTGCCTCCGCGCAGCCGGAGAAGAAGGTGGACGCCGACCGGGGCGCCGCCGACGACGGCAAGGCGGGCGTCGTGGAGCGCGCGGACGGCGTACCGGCGACGCCGCTGTCCTCGGCCGGGGTACGGACCGCCGACCTCCAGCGGTCCACGCTGCTGCGGCAGAGCGCCGCCCTCTACAAGGACGCCGCCGCCGGCCGGCGTACGGCGGCCCGGGGGGACACGACCGTCGCGGCGTACGCGGATTACCGGCGCTTCGAGATGCTGGCGGCCGGCGCGCTCAGCGCCGCCGAGATGATCGAGGTGGCCCCGGAGGCCGGCGGCACCGGCGCGCAGCCGGCGCGGCGGGGCCGGGCGGCCGACGGCAAGCCGGTCGAGGGCGGCCTGGCCGCCCCGGTGGACCTGTTCCGGGCCGACCCCGCGGCCCACGGGCCGGTCCCGGCCCTCAGGAAGGACGGCAAGCCGCTCGTCCTGCGCTTCGTGCTCCCCGACGGGCCGGGCTCCGAGCGGCTGCGGACGGTGGCCGACCGGATCTCCGGGATGCTCGCCCGGATCGGTGTGCAGACCGCCGTGCAGAAGGTGCCGGACAAGAGCTACTTCGAGGACCACATCGCGGCCGGCGACTTCGACCTGGCGCTCTACACCTGGCCCGGCTCCGCCTACCCGGCCACCGACGGCCGCCCCATCTACGCCAAGCCGCAGCCCGCGGCCGACGGCAGCCTGACCGTCGAGCAGAACTACACCCGGGTCGGGTCCGACCACATCGACCAGCTCTTCGACCAGGCGGCCGCCGAGCTGGACGAGGACGCCTCCCGGGAGCTGGTCGACCGGGCCGACGCGCGGATCTGGGCGGCGGCCGGGTCCGTACCGCTCTACCAGCGGCCCGAGGTCGTCGCGGCGAAGCAGAACCTGGTCAACGCGGGAGCCTTCGGCTTCGCGACCCCCCGCTTCCAGGACATCGGTTACAAGAAGTGACGGGCCGGGCGTAGCGGACCGGGCCGGCGGCCGGCCGGAGCGGGGGAGCACCCGGCCGGCCGCCGCGGGTACGGCGCGGTGACGTACGGGTGGCGCCAGGGCGGCCCGGACGGGGCTCCCCGGCGTACAGCGGCCGTTCGATTACGGCATCACCGCAGGTCAGAGGTGGTACTGCTGCCCGGGGGCGGCCGATCCCGCGCCCGCCCCGTACCATGGGGTGAGGCCGTGGCGTCTTCATGCCCGGCAGGCACACGTACCGGACCGTACGTGCCGCCATCCACGATCCGGGAGAAGCGCCGCAGTATGCCCACGCGCCACGACATTCGTAACGTCGCCATCGTCGCCCACGTCGACCACGGCAAGACCACCCTGGTCGACGCCATGCTCAAGCAGGCCGGCTCCTTCGCCGCGCACGCGGCCGAGTCCCTCGACGACCGCATGATGGACTCGAACGACCTGGAGCGTGAGAAGGGCATCACGATCCTGGCCAAGAACACGGCGGTGAAGTACCACCCCAAGGATGGCGGCGACGTCATCACCATCAACATCATCGACACCCCCGGCCACGCCGACTTCGGCGGCGAGGTCGAGCGCGGCCTGTCGATGGTGGACGCGGTGGTGCTCCTGGTGGACGCCTCCGAGGGTCCGCTGCCGCAGACCCGCTTCGTGCTGCGCAAGGCGCTGGACGCGAAGATGCCGGTCATCCTGTGCATCAACAAGACCGACCGGCCGGACGCCCGGATCGCCGAGGTCATCGACGAGACCTACGACCTGTTCCTGGACCTGGACGCGGACGAGGACCAGATCGAGTTCCCGATCGTCTACGCCTGCGCCCGTGACGGTGTGGCCTCGCTGACCAAGCCGGAGGACGGCACGGTCCCGCAGGACAGCACCAACCTGGAGCCGTTCTTCAGCACCCTGCTGGACACCGTCCCGGCCCCCGAGTACGACGAGTCGGCGCCCCTCCAGGCCCACGTCACCAACCTCGACGCGGACAACTTCCTCGGCCGTATCGCGCTGCTCCGTGTCGAGCAGGGTGAGCTGCGCAAGGGCCAGACCGTCGCGTGGATGAAGCGTGACGGGTCGGTCCAGAGCGTGCGCATCACCGAGCTGATGATGACCGAGGCGCTCACCCGCAAGCCCGCCGAGGTCGCGGGCCCCGGTGACATCTGCGCCGTCGCCGGCATCCCCGACATCATGATCGGCGAGACGCTGGCCGACCCGGAGAACCCGGTCGCGCTGCCGCTGATCACGGTCGACGAGCCCGCGATCTCGATGACCATCGGCACCAACACCTCCCCGCTGGTCGGCCGCGGCGGCACCGGCAAGGGCGCGGACGCCAAGGCCGCTACCAAGGACCGCAAGGTCACCGCCCGCCAGGTCAAGGACCGCCTGGACCGCGAGCTGATCGGTAACGTCTCGCTGCGCGTCCTGGACACCGAGCGCCCCGACGCCTGGGAGGTGCAGGGCCGCGGTGAGCTGGCGCTGGCCATCCTGGTCGAGCAGATGCGCCGCGAGGGCTTCGAGATGACCATCGGCAAGCCGCAGGTGGTCACCAAGGAGGTCGACGGCAAGACCTACGAGCCGGTCGAGCGCATGACGATCGACGTGCCCGAGGAGCACATGGGTGCCGTCACGCAGCTCATGGGCGTCCGCAAGGGCCGGATGGACAACATGTCCAACCACGGCTCGGGCTGGGTCCGCATGGAGTTCGTCGTGCCGTCCCGCGGTCTGATCGGCTTCCGTACGGAGTTCCTGACCAACACCCGCGGTACGGGCATCGCGCACTCCATCCACGAGGGCCACGAGCCCTGGTTCGGCACGCTGACGACCCGTAACAACGGTTCGCTGGTCGCCGACCGGGCCGGCGCGGTCACCGCCTTCGCGATGACCAACCTCCAGGAGCGCGGCGTGCTGTTCACCGAGCCGGGCACCGAGGTGTACGAGGGCATGATCGTCGGTGAGAACTCGCGCTCCGACGACATGGACGTGAACATCACCAAGGAGAAGAAGCTCACCAACATGCGCTCCTCCTCGGCCGACTCGTTCGAGGCGATCGTGCCGCCGCGCAAGCTCTCCCTGGAGCAGTCGCTGGAGTTCTGCCGCGACGACGAGTGCGTCGAGGTGACCCCGGAGGCGGTCCGCATCCGCAAGGTCGTCCTGGACCAGAAGGAGCGCGGCCGCACCGCTTCCCGCGCGAAGCGCTGACGCCCGGCGCGCGACCGGGCGAACACGCCGGGTAATTCCCGGCGTCCGCCCGGCGATTACGCTCCGAAAGCGCCCCACCGGATTTTCCATCCGGTGGGGCGCTTTCCGTTTACCGGTACGGCATACCGGCTAACCCATTCACCCGCACCGTGTCAACGGGATTCCGGTTGCGATCGGGCCATGGCGAGTCCGAATTGCGGACGAAGATCATCAAGTGGTGCGCCGACAGTCCGTTTCGTTACCGTCTGGATGGTTTGGTTTGTCCGGATTCCGAACTCGCGGAAAACGGATGTGACCAAACCGAGACCCCTTACACGTGGTTTATGGGGCGAACGTGACTGAGACTGGGGTGCATTGAGCTCGGGTCAATGGGTCACGCGCTGTGGGGAGCGCCGACTCACGAGCAGCAGGGGCTGGTCGCTGGCTGTCAGGGGTGTCAGCAGCGGGCAGCTCCTTTCCATGAAGTGAATGGACTCATGAGGAGGCAGTCCCATGCGCGGTGCCAAGAGCGCCACCTGGGTCGCAGGCGCGATTGCCGTGGCGCTGACCGCCACGGCGTGCGGCGGCGGCAGTGGTAGTGGCAACAACGCGGCCGTTGACCCCAACGGCACGTACACCTACTACAACACCGAGCCGCAGAACCCGCTGATCCCGACCAACACCAACGAGGTCGGCGGCGGCTACATCGTCAAGAACCTCTTCCGTGGTCTGGTCGACTTCGATGCCAAGGGCAAGCTGCAGTACCAGAACGCCGAGAGCATCGAGTCCACGGACAACCAGCACTTCACGGTGAAGCTGAAGAAGGGCTGGAAGTTCCACAACGGCGAGCCGGTGACGGCCTCTTCCTTCGTGGACGCCTGGAACTGGGGCGCCAACGCCAAGAACGCCCAGCTCAACGCCTCCTGGTTCGAGCCCATCAAGGGCTACGAGGAGATCCACCCGGAGAAGGGCGACCCGGAGACCGACAAGATGTCGGGCCTGAAGGTCGTCAACGACAACGAGTTCACCATCGAGCTGTCGAAGCCGGTCTCCACCTTCAAGGAGCGGCTGTTCTACGACGCCTTCTACCCGCTGCCCAAGGCGTTCTTCAAGGACACCAAGGCGTTCGGTGAGCACCCCATCGGCAACGGCCCGTACCAGCAGGACGGGAACTGGGAGCACAAGGTCCAGTTCAAGACGAAGAAATACGCCGACTACAAGGGCCGGGACAAGCCCAAGAACGGCGGCGTGATCTTCAAGTTCTACAACACGGACGACAGCGCCTACAACGACCTGGTCTCCGACAAGGTCGACATCATGTACAAGGTCCCGAACTCGGCGACCAGCAAGTTCAAGAGCGACCTCGGCGAGCGCGCGGTCAACGAGCCGTACGGCGGTCAGACCACCATCGCCTTCCCCATGTACGACAAGGAGTGGGGCAAGCCGGAGAAGGCCAAGGTCCGTCAGGGCCTGTCCATGGCCATCGACCGCGAGACCATCGTCAAGACCGTCCTCAAGGACGCCTATGACGCGGCCGACGGCTGGGTGCCCACGGTCGTCGAGGGCTACGAGAAGGACGCCTGCGGCGAGTTCTGCAAGTTCAACCCGACCAAGGCCAAGCAGTTGATCAAGGAAGGCGGTGGCGTCCCCGGCAACAAGATGACCATCACCTTCAACAACGACGGCGGCCACCGGGACTGGGCCGAGGCGGTCTGCAACGACATCAAGCAGAACACCGGCGTGAACTGCGCCGCCCAGCCGCGCCCGACCTTCCAGCAGGTCCGTAACGAGATCACCGGCAAGAAGATGGACAGCGCCTTCCGGATGGCGTGGGTCCAGGACTTCCCGAACATCTCCAACTTCATCTCCGAGCAGTACCGCACCGGTGCCGGCGCGAACGACATGGGCTTCTCCGACCCCGAGCTGGACAAGCTGATGGACCAGGCCAACGCGGCCAAGACCATCGAGGAGTCCAACAAGCTCTACCTCCAGGCCGAGAAGAAGCTGACGGAGACGATGCCCTCCATCCCGCTGTTCTTCGACCACACCCTCGGCGGTTACTCGAACAACGTGCAGAACGTGAAGTTCGACACCTACCGCCAGGCGATCTGGACCGACGTCGAGGTCAAGAAGAAGTAACCGGGACGCTGCATGTGACGCAGGCCCAGTAGCCGCCCGCCCCCTTACCCCCGGGGCGCGGCGGCCGCTGGGCCCGTCAGCGACAGGAGGAACCATGGGGCGTTATGTCGCGAGGCGACTGCTCCAGATGATCCCGGTCTTCATCGGGACCACTCTGCTCATTTTCCTGATGGTGTATTCGCTGCCGGGCGACCCCATCAAGGCGCTTTTCGGTGACAAGGCCGCCGACCCGGCCACCGTCGCCAGACTTCGGCACCAGTTCGGGCTGGACCAGCCCATGCTGACCCAGTACTGGAACTACCTGACCGGCCTGTTCAAGGGCGACTTCGGCCAGAGCTTCACCGGCCGCCCGGTCGCCGACCTGATCGGCGAGGCCTTCCCGGTCACCATCCGGCTGGCGCTCTACGCCTTCGCCATCGAGGTCGTCATCGGTGTCGCGCTCGGCATGCTCACCGGCCTCAAGCGCGGCAAGTTCATCGACCAGTTGGTCCTGGTGCTCACCCTGGTCGTGATCTCGGTCCCGGTGTTCGTGCTCGGCTACCTCGCCCAGTTCGTCCTGGGCCTGAAGTGGAAGCTCATCACGCCGACGGTCCAGGACTCCATGAACCTGGGGCAGCTCACCGTGCCGGCGATCGTCCTCGGCGCCCTGTCGCTCGCGTACGTCACCCGGCTCACCCGGACCACCGTCGCGGAGAACCTCCGCGCCGACTACATGCGCACCGCGCTCGCCAAGGGCCTGCCCAAGAGCCGGCGCCTGGGCGTGCACCTGATGCGTAACTCCCTGATCCCCGTGGTCACCTTCCTCGGCACCGACCTCGGCATGCTGATGGGCGGCGCCATCGTCACCGAGGGCATCTTCAACGTCCAGGGTGTGGGCAACACGCTGTACAAGGCGATCCAGACCAGTGAAGGCCCGACCGTGGTCGGCATCGTGACGGTGCTCGTCCTCATCTACCTCGTGAGCAGCCTGGTCGTGGACCTGCTGTACGCCGTTCTGGACCCGAGGATCCGCTATGCCTGAGAAGACAACTGTGAACCCCGGCAGCGTCGCGGGGCCGGGCACCACCGGCGACACCGTGGACCTCGCGGCACCCGGCGTCGGCGCTGCCGCCGCCGAGGCCGCCGGCGGTCCCGCCAACAAGCCCCGCAGCCTCGGCCAGGACGCGTGGCGCGAGCTGCGTACCCGGCCGATGTTCTGGATCGCCGGTGTGCTGCTCGTCCTGCTGATCCTCATGGCGGTCGTGCCGTCGCTCTTCACGGGCGCCGACCCCGAACACGCCGACCTGCGCAACCACTACCTGGGCGAGCCCCAATGGTCCCACCTGTTCCAGGTGGACTGGTTCGGCTACAACAAGCAGGGCCAGAGCGTGTGGGCCCGTACGGTCTACGGCGCCCGCGCCTCGATCATCGTCGGTGTCTGCGTGACCTTCGCGGTCACCGTCTTCGGCGGCCTGCTCGGCATGCTCGCCGGCTACTTCGGCGGCTGGGCCGACGCCCTCCTGTCGCGCATCACCGACGTGTTCTTCGGTATCCCGCTGCTCCTCGGCGCGCTCGTACTGCTCCAGGCGTTCACCAACCGCACCGTGTGGACGGTGACCCTGGGCCTGTCCGTCTTCGGCTGGATGCAGCTCGCCCGCGTCATGCGCGGCGCGGTCATCACGCAGAAGCAGTCGGACTTCGTGACGGCCGCCAGGGCGCTCGGCGCCGGCAACAGCCGGATCCTGTTCAAGCACATCCTGCCGAACGCCATCGGACCGGTCATCGTCGTGGCCACCATCGCGCTGGCCGGCTACATCTCCGCCGAGGCCACGCTGTCCTACCTGGGCATCGGCCTCCAGCCGCCGGCCATCTCCTGGGGCGTGGACATCTCCGCGGCCAAGGACGTGCTGCGCGACGCCCCGCACGTCCTGCTCATCCCGTCGGCGTTCCTGAGCATCACCGTGCTGGCGTTCATCCTCCTCGGCGACGCGGTGCGCGACGCCCTCGATCCCAAGCTGCGCTGAGGGAGGCGTACGTGACCACCATCTCCAAGACCGCGGACGTTCCCAAGCCGGGGGCGGACGCCGAGGACAGCGGTCCGCTGCTCGACGTCCGTGACCTGCACGTCGAATTCCACACCCGGGACGGCGTCGTCAAGGCCGTCAACGGCGTCAATTACAACGTCAGCGCCGGTGAGACGCTCGCCGTGCTCGGCGAGTCCGGCTCCGGCAAGTCCGTCACCGCGCAGGCCGTGATGGGCATCCTGGACATGCCGCCGGCGAGGATCCCGCAGGGCGAGATCCTCTTCCGCGGCCGGGACATGCTGAAGATGTCCCCCGAGGAGCGCCGCCGGACCCGCGGCGCGAAGATCGCCATGATCTTCCAGGACGCACTGTCGTCGCTGAACCCGGTGCTCACCGTCGGCTACCAGCTCGGCGAGATGTTCCGGGTGCACCAGGGCATGTCCAAGAAGGACGCCAAGGCCAAGGCGATCGAGCTGATGGACCGGGTGAAGATCCCGGCCGCGGCGGCCCGGGTCTCGGACTACCCGCACCAGTTCTCCGGCGGTATGCGCCAGCGCATCATGATCGCGATGGCGCTGGCCCTGGAGCCGGACCTGATCATCGCGGACGAGCCGACCACGGCGCTCGACGTGACGGTGCAGGCCCAGGTCATGGATCTGCTCGCGGACCTTCAGCGCGAGTACAACATGGGCCTGATCCTGATCACCCACGACCTGGGTGTGGTCGCCGACGTCGCCGACAAGATCGCGGTGATGTACGCGGGCCGGATCGTCGAGCACGCGCCCGTGCACGAGCTGTACAAGAACCCCGCGCACCCGTACACGCGCGGCCTGCTCGACTCCATCCCGCGCCTGGACCAGAAGGGCCAGGAGCTGTACGCGATCAAGGGCCTGCCGCCCAACCTGCTGAACATCCCGCCGGGTTGCGCGTTCAACCCGCGCTGCCCCAAGGCGCAGGACATCTGCCGTACCGAGGTGCCGCCGCTGCACGGCGTCGCCGACGGCCGCGGCAGCGCGTGCCACTTCTGGGAGGAGACGGTCAATGGCTGAGCCGAAGAAGGACGCGGCGCGAGAGCCCATCCTCGAAGTCCGCAACCTGGTCAAGCACTTCCCGCTCACCCAGGGCATCCTGTTCAAGAAGCAGGTCGGCGCGGTC
This sequence comes from Streptomyces sp. NPDC018045, assembly GCF_044327445.1. NCBI lineage: Bacteria > Bacillati > Actinomycetota > Actinomycetes > Kitasatosporales > Streptomycetaceae > Streptomyces > Streptomyces sp. NPDC018045. The sequence continues at coordinate 106,032 of NZ_JBIRFL010000016.1, read as the reverse complement.
AAGGCCGTGGACGGCATCTCCTTCTCGCTGTACGAGGGCGAGACCCTCGGCATCGTCGGCGAGTCCGGCTGCGGCAAGTCCACGGTCGCCAAGCTGCTGATGAACCTGGAGCGGGCGACGTCCGGCGAGGTCTTCTACAAGGGCGAGGACATCTCCCGGCTGTCGGGGCGGGCGCTGAAGGCGGTGCGGCGCAACATCCAGATGGTGTTCCAGGATCCGTACACCTCGTTGAATCCGCGGATGACGGTCGGTGACATCATCGGCGAGCCGTACGAGATCCATCCGGAGGTGGCGCCGAAGGGGGACCGGCGCAAGAAGGTCCAGGATCTGCTGGATGTGGTGGGTCTGAACCCGGAGTACATCAACCGTTATCCGCACCAGTTCTCGGGCGGTCAGCGGCAGCGCATCGGCATCGCCCGCGGGCTGGCGCTCAACCCCGAGATCATCATCTGCGACGAGCCGGTCTCGGCGCTGGACGTGTCCGTCCAGGCGCAGGTCATCAACCTGATGGAGAAGCTCCAGGACGAGTTCACCCTCTCCTACCTCTTCATCGCCCACGACCTGTCCATCGTCCGGCACATCTCCGACCGGGTCGGGGTGATGTACCTCGGCAAGATGGCGGAGATCGGCACCGACGAGCAGATCTACGACCACCCGACGCACCCGTACACCCAGGCCCTGCTCTCCGCGGTCCCCGTACCGGACCCGGAGGCCCGCAGCGGCCGCGAGCGGATCATCCTCTCCGGCGACGTGCCGTCCCCGGCCAACCCGCCGTCGGGCTGCCGCTTCCGCACCCGCTGCTGGAAGGCCCAGGACAAGTGCGCCGAGGAGGTGCCGCTGCTCGCCGTCCCGGAGCGCTTCGCCACCACAAACGGCCCGGCGGCGCACGACTCGGCCTGCCACTTCGCGGAGGAGAAGGACGTGGTCGGCGCGGCCTGAGCCGGCCCGTACGCGCGTACGCAGGGGGCGCCCGGAGCTCTTCAGCTCCGTGCGCCCCCGTTCGCGCTCCCGGCCGCCGCCACCCGCACTCCGCCGGCGCGCTAGGGCCGGTCTCCTTTGGGTGCCACGGTGAACCACACCGCCTTCCCGTTCGGGTAGTCCCGCACCCCCCAACTGTCGGCGCAGGCGTCCACGATGCCGAGGCCGCGCCCGTACTCCTCGTCGACGTCGGCCTTCTGCTGTTCCGGCACGCCCGGCCCGGTGTCCCACACGGCGATCGTGAGATCGAACGGCGAGCGGTCCACGCTCACGTACGCGTCGGTCTTCGCGTACTGGTACGAGTTGGTGATCAGCTCCGAGACCATCAGCTCCGCCGTCTCCGTCAGACAGGTCAGCCCGGCGCCGTCCAGGATGTGCCGCAACGCGGCTCTGACGACACCGACCGCCCGGGGATCATGCGGAATGAACAGGCCATAGGACCAGGTATCGCTGGGCGTGCGCATGAGGCAGCCTCCAGGTGAGTGCAGTCTGTGACCGGCGATATACACAAGGTAGCGACTGGGGTTGTCTCTTCACACCCGTTCGCGGTGACGCGAACACGGGCTCGTGGCAGGCGGGGGACTCGGGCGTCGGCGGCTCCGCAGCGGTGAACCGCGCGCTCGGGGCGCAGGTCATCGGCCGTGAGGCGGTGCCGGGTCCGGCGGCGCACACTGGAGGAATACGAGCCGTTCGCTGGGCGGGGTGAGGCCGATGAGCCGGCGCTGCATCACGGGAACCGTGCTCCTCGCGGGCGCGGCGGCGACGGCCGCGCTGAGCGGCTGCGGGACGTCCGGCGGTGACGGGCCGGACGGCGCGGGAACCACGGTCACCCGTACCCGTACGGTCACCGAGGACCCGACGCCCACGCCCACCGGGAGCGGGACGGCCGGGAGCGGCACCGCGCCGCGGCAGGAGACGGCCACCGCACAGGACGCCGCCTCCGTCGTCGAGGACTTCTACGCGGCCGTCAACGCCCGGGACTTCCGCCGCGCCTGGGACCTCGGCGGCAAGCACCTCGGGGGCTCCTACGACGCCTTCGTGGCGGGCTTCGCGGACACCGCCCACGACACCGTCCGCGTCACCGGCGTCCAGGGCGACACGGTCTCGGTGACGCTCGACGCCGAGCAGCGGGACGGGTCGGTGCGGTCCTTCGCCGGTACGTACACCGTCCGGGGCGGGGCGATCGTCGCCGCGGACCTCCGGGCGGTGGCGGGGCCCACGCCGAGTGACGGCGGCAGCCGCAACGCTCATCCGCCCGGCCCTTCGGCCGGTGAGCCGGACGTCGACTGCTCCGCTCTCGACGGCCCGGTGGACGTCGGGCCCGGCGATCCGCACCGCCTCGACCGGGACGACGACGGCGTCGGCTGCGAGCCGGACGAGAGGTGACGCGCGGCCCCGCCCGGCACCCGGCACCTGCGTCGGGACGATCGCCCGTAAGGGGGGTTCTGCTCCGTGTTGCGCCCGGACGGCGGTGCCGGGGCGTGCGGAGATGCCAGGTTGGGGCCGACAAACCGGGCGGGCGGGTGCCCGGGTCGCAGCTCTGAGGAGGCAGCTCGTTGCGCGGAGCCTGGCGCGTCGGTCCGGTGTTCTTCGCGGCCACGGTCGCCCTGGCGGCTGCCGGGTGCGGCGGGGGCGGGCAGGATCCCACGGTCGTACGGGCGTCCTGGGGCGACCCGCAGAACCCGGTGGAGCCGGCCAACACCACCGACGTACAGGGCGGCAAGGTGCTCGACCTCGCCTTCCGGGGACTGAAGCGGTACAACCCGCGGACGGCTGTCGCGGAGAACATGGTTGCCGAGTCGGTCACGTCGCCGGACGCGCGGAACTTCACCGTGCGGCTCAAGCCGGGATGGACGTTCAGCAATGGCGAGAAGGTGACCGCCCGCTCCTTCGTGGACGCCTGGAATTACGGGGCACTGGTCACCAACCGGCAGCAGGGCGCGCCGTTCTTCAGTTATGTCGAGGGATACGAAGAGGTGCACCCCGAGGGGGCGGGGGCGAAACCGGCCGCGAAGACGATGCGCGGACTGCGGGTGACGGACGAGCTGACCTTCACGGTGCGGCTGAACCAGAAATTCGGGCTGTGGCCCGACATGCTCGGCTACAACGCTTTCCTGCCGCTGCCCCGGCTGTTCTTCACCGACCATGACGCATGGCTGGCGAAACCGGTCGGCAACGGGCCGTACGCCGTGCAGTCGTACGCCAAGGGCGGGATCATGCGGCTGCGGACCTGGAAGGGATATCCGGGTCCGGACCGGGCGAAGAACGGTGGTGTGGACCTCCAGGTCTACACGGACAACGACACCGCCTACACCGATCTGATGGCGGGAAACCTGGATCTCGTCGACGATGTCCCGGCGCCGCAGTTGAAACATGTGGAGAAGGACCTCGAAGGGCGGTACATCAACCAGCCCGCCGGAATCATCCAGACCCTGTCGTTCCCGATGTACGACGAGAAGTGGGCGAAACCCGGGGTGGAAAAGGTCCGGCGGGGCATTTCCATGGCCATCAACCGCCCGGCGATCACCCGGCAGATCTTCCGGGGGACGCGTACGCCCGCCACCGACTGGACCGCCATGGCCCTCGGCGAGCACGGTGGCTACCAGGCCGGTCTGTGCGGAGCGGCCTGCACGTACCGGCCCGCCGAGGCCCGGAAACTGGTTGCCGAGGGAGGCGGCATTCCCGGCGGCACGATGAAGGTGACGTACAACGCGGACACCGGTTCCCACAAACTCTGGGTCGACGCGCTGTGCAACAGCGTCAACAAGGCGCTGGGCCGGCACGTGTGCGACGGGGCCCCGATGGGGACCTTCGCCGACTACCGCACCAAGGTCACCAACAAGAAGATGAGCGGCCCGTACCGCGCCGGCTGGCAGATGGACTATCCGCTGATCCAGACCTTCCTGCAGAGCCAGTACTTCACCGGCGCGTCATCCAACGACTCGGGCTGGAGCAACAAGGAATTCGACCGGCTGGTGAGCCGGGCCAACGCGGAGAGCGAGCAACGGCAGGTCAATGCCACGTACCACCGGGCCGAGAAACTGCTCGCCCGGGACATGCCCGCCATTCCGCTCTGGTACCAGAACGGCAGCGGCGGATACGCGGACCGGGTCGAGAACGTCACCCTGAACCCTTTCAGCGTCCCGGTGTACGGACAGATCACGATCAAGGACTGAGGGGCGGGCGGCCATGGTGCGTTATGTGATCCGGCGGCTGTTGCAGATGGTGCCGGTCTTCATCGGTGCCACTTTCCTCATCTTCGTGATGGTGTACGCGCTCGGCGACCCGGTCGCGGCCCTTTCCGGCGACCGCGCCCCCGACCCCGCGACCGCCGCGCAGATCCGCCGCGAACTCCATTTGGACCGGCCGCTGTGGCAGCAGTACCTGCATTACATGGGGCAGATCTTCACCGGGAATTTCGGCACCACCTTCGACGGCCAGCAGGTTCTCGACAAGATGGGCACCGCCTTCCCCGTCACCCTGCGGCTGACCGCCGTCGCCGTCGTCGCGGAGATCGTCGTCGGTGTGACGCTCGGCGTGCTCAGCGGGCTGCGGCGGGGGCGGCTGCTGGACTCCGGGGTGCTGGTGCTCACGCTGATCGTGGTGTCCGTACCGACGTTCGTCAGCGGGTACGTGCTCCAGTACCTGCTCGGCGTGAAGTGGGCATGGGTGAGCCCGGCCGTCGCGCTGGGCGCGCCCCTGGACGAACTGCTCCTGCCGGGCTGCGTGCTGGCGCTGGTCTCCCTGGCGTACGTCACCCGGCTCACCCGGACGTCGATCGCGGAGAACGCCCGCGCCGACTACGTCCGTACGGCCGTCGCCAAGGGCCTGCCCCGGCGCCGGATCGTCGTACGGCACCTGCTGCGCAACTCGCTGATCCCGGTGGTCACCTTCATCGGCGCGGACATCGGCACCCTGATGGGCGGGGCGGTGGTCACCGAACGGATCTTCAATGTGCACGGCGTCGGCTACGAGCTGTACCAGGGCATCGTCCGCCAGAACTCCCCGACCGTCGTCGGCTTCGTGACCGTCCTGGTCATCGTCTTCCTGCTGGCGAACCTGATCGTCGACCTCCTGTACGCCGTGCTCGACCCGAGGATCCGCTATGCCTGAACCCGCGCCGCAGCACCCGGAGCCGTTCCAGCCGTCGGGCGGCGGGACACCGCTGCCCGCCGTGGAGGCGGAGACGGTGGGCGGGCTCGCCGGGCCCCCGGAGGTGCCCGGTGCGCCGGGGGCGCCGCAGGGCACCGGCGTGCAGCCGGCCGGTGGCGGCGGCCGGGCCCGCAGTCTGTGGTCGGACGCCTGGCACGACCTGCGCCGCAACCCGGTCTTCATCGTCTCGGGGCTGCTGATCCTCTTCTTCCTGCTGATCGCCGGGTGGCCGTCCCTGCTGACCGGCACGGACCCGCTGGACTGCGACATCACCCGGTCGCAGGAGGGCGCCCGGAGCGGCCACCCCTTCGGCTTCGACACCCAGGGCTGTGACGTCTTCGCGCGGACGGTGTACGGGGCCCGCGCCTCCGTCACGGTCGGGGTGTGCGCCACGGCCGGGGCCGCTCTCCTCGGTGGCGTGCTGGGCGGGCTGGCCGGGTTCTTCGGCGGATGGTGGGACGCGCTGCTCTCGCGGATCGCCGACATGTTCTTCGCCATCCCGATGCTGCTGGGCGGTCTGGTCTTCCTGTCCGTCGTGCCGTCCGGTTCGGTGTGGCCGGTCGTCGGGTTCATCGTGCTGCTGGGCTGGCCGCAGCTCGCGCGGATCGCCCGCGGTTCCGTACTGACCGTCAAGCAGGCCGACTTCGTGCAGGCCGCGCGGGCGCTGGGAGCCGGGAACACCCGCCTGCTGCTGCGGCACCTGGCGCCGAACGCGGTCGCTCCGGTGATCGTCGTGGCGACCATCGCCCTCGGCACGTACATCGCGCTGGAGGCGACGCTGTCCTACCTGGGCGTGGGCCTGAAGCCGCCGACCGTCTCCTGGGGCATCGACATCTCCGAGGCGTCCAAGCAGATCCGCAACGCGCCGCACATGCTGCTGTGGCCCGCCGGCGCGCTCAGCCTGACCGTACTGGCGTTCATCATGCTCGGCGACGCGGTCCGCGACGCCCTCGACCCCAAGTTGCGCTGAGGAGACGGTGGATGACGGCGGAGGGTACGGACGGGGCAGCGGCCCCCGGTGCCGGGGCGGACGGTGGCACCCTGCTGGACGTTCGCGATCTGAAGGTGGAGTTCCGTACGCGGGACGGCGTGGCGCACGCGGTCAACGGGGTCGGCTACCGGGTGGCCGCGGGCGAGACGCTGGCCGTGCTGGGGGAGTCGGGCTCGGGCAAGTCGGTGACCGCGCAGGCCGTGCTGGGCATCCTGGACACGCCACCGGGGCACGTCACAGGCGGCGAGATCCTCTTCCACGGCCGTGACCTGCTGCGGATGGGCGCCGAGGAGCGGCGCCGGATCCGCGGTACCAAGCTGGCGATGATCTTTCAGGACGCGCTGTCGGCGCTCAACCCCGTGCTGAGCGTGGGGGCGCAGCTCGGGGAGATGTTCGAGGTGCACCGTGGCATGTCCCGCAAGGAGGCGCGGGGTCGCGCGGCCGAGCTGATGGACCGGGTGCGCATCCCGGCCGCCCGGCAGCGGGTGGGGGACTACCCGCACCAGTTCAGCGGCGGTATGCGCCAGCGCATCATGATCGCGATGGCGCTGGCTCTCGGCCCCGACCTGATCATCGCGGACGAGCCGACGACGGCGCTCGACGTGACGGTGCAGGCCCAGGTCATGGATCTGCTCGCGGAACTCCAGCGGGAGTACGCCATGGGACTGGTCCTGATCACCCACGATCTGGGTGTGGTCGCGGACGTGGCCGACCGGATCGCGGTGATGTACGCGGGCCGGATCGTGGAGACCGCCCCCGTCCGCGACCTCTACCGCGCGCCCGCGCACCCGTACACGCGCGGCCTGCTCGACTCCGTCCCGCGCCTGGACCACAAGGGCCGCGAACTGTACGCGATCAAGGGGCTGCCGCCCAGCCTGACCGCCGTCCCGCCGGGCTGCCCCTTCCACCCGCGCTGCCCCAGGGCGCGGGACATCTGCCGTACGGACCGGCCGCCGCTCTTCGCCGTGGCACCCGGCCGGACCAGCGCCTGCCACTTCTGGGAGGAGACCGTCAATGAGCGAGGGGAGCGCCCGTGAGCGCTGAGGCGGCCGCCCGCGCCGGGGAGCCCGTCCTCGACGTACGGGACCTGGCCAAGCACTACCCGCTGACGCGAGGCGTCGTGCTGCGCAAGCAGATCGGCTCGGTCAGGGCCGTGGACACCGTCTCCTTCGCCCTGCGCAAGGGCGAGACGCTGGGGATCGTCGGGGAGTCCGGCTGTGGCAAGTCGACGGTCGCCAAGCTGCTGGTCGGGCTGGAGAGGCCGACGGGCGGCCGGATCCTGTACCGGGGCGAGGACGTCACCCGGCTGTCGGGGCGGGCGCTGAAGGCGGTGCGGCGCAACATCCAGATGGTGTTCCAGGATCCGTACACCTCGTTGAATCCGCGGATGACGGTCGGTGACATCATCGGCGAGCCGTACGAGATCCATCCGGAGGTGGCGCCGAAGGGGGACCGGCGCAAGAAGGTCCAGGATCTGCTGGATGTGGTGGGTCTCAATCCGGAGTACATCAACCGTTATCCGCACCAGTTCTCGGGCGGTCAGCGGCAGCGCATCGGCATCGCCCGCGGGCTGGCGCTCAATCCCGAGATCATCATCTGCGACGAGCCGGTCTCGGCGCTGGACGTGTCCGTCCAGGCGCAGGTCGTCAATCTGCTGGAGCGCCTCCAGGACGAGTTCGACCTGTCGTACGTCTTCATCGCGCACGACCTGTCGGTCGTCCGGCACATCTCCGACCGGGTCGCGGTGATGTACCTCGGCCGCTTCGTCGAGGCCGGTACGGAGGACGAGATCTACGGCCACCCGACGCACCCGTACACCCAGGCCCTGCTCTCCGCCGTCCCCGTACCGGACCCGGAGGCGCGCGACCGGCGCGAGCGCATCCTGCTGGCCGGCGACGTCCCCTCGCCGGCCGATCCGCCGTCCGGCTGCCGCTTTCGCACCCGTTGCTGGAAGGCGCGGGAGCGCTGCGCGCTGGAGGTGCCGCCGCTCGCCGTGCCGGAGGGCTTCGAGGAGGTGACGGGCCCGGCCCGGCACGCCTCGGCGTGCCACTTCGCGGAGGAACGGCGGGTCGTGCCGGGCGGGTAGCGGGGCCGCGCTGTTCGCGGTCCCGGTCTCAGCTCCCGAAGGGCACGTCGCTGTTGGTGGCCATGCGCCGCTCGGCCGGATGCCCGGCGACGTAATCGGTGACGGAGGACAGTGCCTTCTTCACGGCGGACCCGTCGGTGCCGCAGCCGCCACGCCACTTGGACGTGCCGTCCGGGTAACAGGCGGCCCGCGGCCCGTAGATGAGGCTGTCGGTTTCGGCCCCGCCTGCCGCGTACGGTGCCAGCAGCTTGGCGACGTTCTTCGCGTCGCCCGTGCCGACCGTCCAGCCGGCCGTCGAGGCGAGTTTCCTGTCGCCCCGGGCCTCGGCGCCGGCCCGGAGCTCGGAAGTGATCCTGCGGGCGTCGAGCGCGATACTGAAGAGGCCCTTGTCCATCACGCGGTGGTGCGCGGGGGTGCGGGAGCCGTGGGTCGCGAAGGTCTTCGCCACGTCCTCGGCGTTGCCGCTGACGTCGATCCCTTCGAGCGGGCGCAGGCCGGTCGTGACGTCCTTCCAGCCGGTGCCGCCCTCGGTGCCGTAGAACCCGTAGAGCACGCGTACGCCCTGCTTCTCGACGGTGCGGCGGGCCAGGTCGCGAAGCGCCGCCACCGAGCAGTGCCGCCACTTCGCGTCATCGCTGCGGCAGTGGTCCGGATTCTTGATGTCGAGCCACACGAAGTTGACGGTCTTGCCCTCGGCGCGCCGCTGGGCGATGCGCCGGAGCATGGCTTCCATCGTGTCACCGGCGCTGGTGGGGGTGCCGTCGTGGTCCGCCCACCAGCCCTTCTTCCAGGCGGTGGCGTCGATCTCGACGGCGTTGGCGCCGTGCCGCAGTGCCGTGTCCACGCCGTCGGCGGTCAGCACCCGGTGGGCGATGGCGTAGGTGGGGCGCGGCGCGGGCCGGTGGGGGCCGGTGGTGGCGGCGGCCGGGGTGCTCGCGCAGAGGAGTGTCAGGACTCCGGTGGTGGCCAGGAGGGGCACGCGGGTGCGCATCCGGGCCGGAGAGCGGTGAGCCATGTGTGTCATCTGTCCTTCTGTGGATCCAGTGCCTCCTCGGCTTCGCCCGCCCGGAGAACGGGACATGGGTGTGCCGTCGCGCCGTTCGCGTACGGGAAAAGCCGGAAGCCGGCGCCGTGGCCCGGTGCCGGGCCTGCGCCTGCTCCGGTTCGGCACCTGCCCCGGATGGCCGATCCGACACCGGGGAACGCGGGCCGGGGCCCGGCCGGTCAGGGCGCCTCGCCGGGCGCTCCCGGGCCGCCGTTCCCCGCCTCCGGCCCGGGCAGCGCGTCCTCGATCGCCGCCAGCGCCGGGTCCAGCACGATGTCCTCGTCCCGCGCCGTCGTCGTGGGCTCCTCCGGGAAGTGGCAGGCCGTCAGGTGCCGGCTCACATTGCCGGTGATCTGCACCAGCGGCGGTTCCTCGGCGGCGCACTTGTCGCGCGCCTTCCAGCAGCGGGTACGGAACCGGCAGCCGGACGGCGGATTGATCGGTGACGGGACGTCACCGGCCAGCCGGATGCGCTCACGGTCGTCCACCTCCTCCTGCGCGTCCAGCAGCCTGGCCTCCGGGACGGCGGAGAGCAGCGCGTGGGTGTACGGGTGGCGCGGCCGCTGGTAGATCGAGTCCCGGTCACCGACCTCGACGATCTTGCCCAGGTACATCACCGCGACGCGCTGGCTGAAGTGCCGTACGATCGCCAGGTCGTGCGCGATGAACAGGAACGCGATGTTCAGCTCGCGCTGCAACTCCTGGAGCAGGTTGACCACTTGGGCCTGAATGGAGACGTCCAGCGCGGAGACCGGCTCGTCCGCGACGATCAGCTTCGGCTCCAGGGCGAGCGCGCGGGCGACGCCGATCCGCTGCCGCTGGCCGCCGGAGAACTCGTGCGGGAAGCGGTTGTAGTGCTCCGGGTTGAGGCCGACGATCTCCAGCAGCTCGCGCACCCGCCGCTCCCGGCCGCCCTCCGGGGCGAGGCCGTTGATCTCCATCGGCCCGCCGATGATGGTGCCGACCGTCTGCCGCGGGTTCAGCGACGAGTACGGATCCTGGAAGATCATCTGAATCTCGGAGCGGACCGGCGCCAGCTCCCTGCGCCCGGCGTGGGTGATGTCCCGCCCCCGGTACGTGATCGAGCCGCCGGTCGGCTCCAGCAGCCGGGTCAGCAGCCGGCCGGTGGTGGACTTGCCGCAGCCCGACTCGCCGACCAGGCCGAACGTCTCGCCGCTGTGCACGGTCAGGTCGATGCCGTCGACCGCCTGCACCGCGCCGACCCGGCGTTTGAACGGGAACCCGGCCAGAATCGGGAAGTGCTTGGTCAGGCCCTTGGCGGTCAGCAGCACCTCGCCCGGTTCGGCGGCGGCCGGACGGGGAGCGGGGACGATGACGTCTTCGGGTGCGCTCATGGTGGTCGTCGCTCCTAGCCCAGCCGGGGCTTGATCTGCTCGGTGAACAGGGTGTGTTTCTGCTCGGGGCTCAGGTGGCAGGCCGCCGCCCGGCCGGGGGCCAGCGGCGGGCGCTCGTCCTGGCAGCGGGTGCCGCCGACCTCGCCGACGAAGCCGCAGCGCGGGTGGAAGGGGCAGCCCGGCGGCGGGGCGAGCAGGCTCGGCGGCGTGCCGGGGATCGGCGTCAGCGGCTCCTCGACGCTCGCCGACAGTCGCGGCATCGAGCCCAGCAGGCCCCAGGTGTACGGGTGCTGCGGCGCGGTGAGGATCTCCTTGACGGTGCCGCGCTCGACGGCCCGCCCGGCGTACATCACCAGCAGTTCGTCGACGGTGTTGGCGACCACGCCCAGGTCGTGGGTGATCAGGATGATCGCGGAGCCGAACTCCTGCTGGAGGTCCTTGAGCAGGTCCAGGATCTGCGCCTGTACGGTCACGTCCAGCGCGGTGGTCGGCTCGTCGGCGATCAGCAGCGACGGGTTGCACACCAGCGCCATGGCGATCATGGCGCGCTGCCGCATCCCGCCGGAGAACTGGTGCGGGTAGTCGTCCACCCGCAGCGTCGGCTGCGGAATGCCCACCTTGGCCAGCATCTCGACCGCCCGCTTGCGGCCCTCGCGTTTGCTCGCGCCGGTGTGCTTGACGAACGGCTCGGCGATCTGGCGGCCCACCGTGTAGTACGGCGACAGCGCCGTCAGCGGGTCCTGGAAGATCATCGCCATCTTGTTGCCGCGCAGTTTCTCCAGGTCCTTCTCCCGGGCGCCGGTCAGCTCGTCGCCGTCCAGCAGGATCTCGCCGGTGATCGTCGTGTGGTGGGGACTGTGCAGGCCCAGGATGGCGAGGTTGGTCACCGACTTGCCGGAGCCGGACTCGCCGACGATACCGAGGGTGCGGCCGCGCTCCAGGTCGAAGGAGAGGTCGTCGACCGCCTTGACGACACCGTCCTCGGTGGCGAACCGCACGTACAGGTCGCGTACGGACAGGAACGGACCGGAAGTGGCCGGGACCGGCGCGCCCGCGGGCTGGGTGAGTGTGGACACGGGGCCTCTCCTAGGACAGCCGCACGCGCGGGTCGATGAACGCGTAGCAGGCGTCCACCACGATGTTGAACAGGATGATGAAGGTCGCGGCGAACAGCATCACGCCCATGGTCATGGGCAGGTCGGTGTTCTGCACCGACTTCACGGCGAGGGTGCCCAGGCCCGGCAGCGCGAAGGTGTATTCGGTGATCATCGCGCCGCCGAAGAGGGACCCCAGATCGATGCCGAAAATGGTGACGATGGGAATGAGCGAGCCCCGCCAGGCGTAGCGGAAGAAGACCGTACGGGACGTCATTCCCTTGGCCCGCGCGGTCCGTACATGGTCCTCCTGGAGCTGCTCGATCATCGATGAGCGGGCCATCCGGGTGTATTGCGCGGTGAAGATGACGGACAGCACGCACCAGGGAATGATCAGCCCCAGGAACCACCCCAGGGGATCGTCCGTGATCGGGACGTATTTCGGCTGACCGAACCAGCCGAGGTTGTAGACCAGCAGCGCGAGCACGATCGGCCCGATGAAATAGATCTGCATCGAGGAGAGCACCAGCGAGGACGAGCTGAAGATCTTGTCGATGAGCCGGCCCTGCCGCCAGGCGGCGATCATTCCGGTGCCGACGCCGACGCCCAGGAACACCGCGGCGGCGCCGATGGTCAGCGAGATGGTGGTGGGGAAACGGTCCACGATCGTGGCCCAGACGGGGTCGTTGTTGGCGAACGAATAACCGAAACAGGGGGCCGGGCAAGGCCCCTGGGCGAAATCCCGTCCGGTGACGATGCCGGACATGAATTCCCAGTACTGCACCGGTACGGGCTTGTCGAGCCCGAGATTCTTGTGGATCACTGCGATGGCGTCGGGCGTGCAGTTCTTTCCGCAGGCCAGCAGCGCGGGATCCCGGGGGGCGGCGAAGAAGAGGAAGAACGTGAACGCGCTGATGATCAGCAGGATCACGATCGCGCTGAGGGACCGGCGGAAGAGAAAACGCAGCATGGCAGTCGCAGCTCTCTTGGGCAGCCAGAGGGGCGGAAGTGCGCCGGTCCGGCGCGCCCGCCCGGGACGGCGGGCGCGCCGGGCGCGGGCGGCGCACGGCGCGCGGACGGCGCCGAAGCGCCGGCTCCGCTACTTCTTCACGAACATCTTGGTCGGGTCGACGGAGCTGATGATGTCGTTGTTGACGACCCCGCCGACCTTGGAGCCGTGGAGCTGGACCTGCTTGTAGTAGAAGGTCGGCAACTGCGGCAGGTCCTCCTTGAGGATCTTCTCGCCGAGTGCGAACCAGTCGTGGGCGGCCTTCTTCTGGTCGGTCATCTGGGAGATCCGGTCGATCTCCTTGTTGACCTCCGGGTTGTTGTAGTGCGAGTAGTTCGGCGCGTTGTCCTGGATCTGCCGGCCGTCGTAGACCGGTGGGATCACGGTCAGCGAGCTGGGCCAGTCGGCGCCCCACGCGGACGGGTAGATGTCGAACTGGTTGTCGACCTTGCCGATGATGTCGTAGTAGGTGTCCGACGGCAGGTCCTTGTTCTGCACGTTGAAGCCGGCCTTGCGCAGGTTGTCGGCGACCGCGACCGAGTACTTCTGCGGCTCCGGCGCGTTGGTGTACGCGAAGGTCAGCTTCATGCCGACCTTGCCGGCCTCCTTGAGGAGCTGCCTGGCCTTCTCCACGTCGCCCATCGGCTTCTTGAGCTTGCCGTACGGGTCGATGTCCTTGTGCCCGGTGAGCGTCGGGCTGATGTAGCTGCCCGCCAGCTCGCCGCCGCCCGGCGTGCCGTACGCGTCCAGGATGGCCTGGATGGGGATCGCGTGGGCGATGGCCTCGCGGACCTTCTTGTCCTTCAGGCGCTTCATGTTCAGGTTGATGGCGCCCACGTAGGGCTGGTAGCCGGAGGTGGAGCGCTTCTTGACGTCCGGATCACCGGCCACCTGCTGGAGGCTGGCCGCGTCGACCTGGTTGTTGAAGCTGACGGCCGTCTTGTTGTCGGCGCTGTCGGACATCAGCCGCTGCGTCGAGTCGGGGTAGGAGACACCGAACTGGATGTCGAAGCGGTCGACGTACTGGTGCCGGGTGATGTCCGTGTCCGGGTCCCAGTTGGGGTTCTTGACCAGGGACATCCCCTTGCCGGACTTGAACGACCCCGGCTGGATCCTGTACGGGCCGGAGGAGACCGGCGCCTTGTCGTACCGCTCCTTGGTGTCGCCCTTCTCCGGCACGACCGCGTAGCCCGCCATGGCCAGCGCGTACGGGAGGTCACCGACCGGCTTCTTGAAGTGGAAGCGGACGGTGCTCTCGTCCGGGGTCTCCAGCACGCTGTCGGGCAGGTGCTTGCCGCCGTACGGGCCGCCCGGCAGCAGCTTGCGGTACTCGTTGCCCTCCGCGTCGGCCAGCCAGCGCTGGAGGTACGTCGGGCCGTTGGAGATGAAGTTCGCGAACTGCCGCTCGATGGTGTGCCGGATGTCCTTCGACGTGATCGGCGTGCCGTCCTCGAACTTCACGCCCTTCTTCAGGGTGTACGTCCAGGTCCGGCCGCCGTCGGTGGACTTGCCGCTGTCCGTCGCCAGGTCGCCGACGACCGTGTACTTCCCCTTGTTGTCCAGGTGGTAGGAGGTCAGACGGCGGAAGATCAGCGTCGAGAGGGTGCCCTCGTCGCTGACGTAGATCTGCGCCGGGTCGAGGTGGTCGTAGGTGTCGCGCTGGTAGACCTTGATGGTGCCGCCGGGGGTCGCGCCGGGTACCGGCTCGGCCGGTCCGGCGGACGCCTTGGCGTCGCCGAAGGCGATCTGGGCGCGCTGGCTCTCGGCTTTCTCGCGGCCCCGGTCGTCCTCCGCCCCCTGGCCGGCCCCGCTGCTGCAGGCGGTCAGGACCAGTGCCCCCGCGGACAGCGCCACGACCGTGGCGCGCGCTCTGTGCGTACGGACTGTCTTCATGGTGGTGGATGCACCTGCCTGTCGTAGTTCCGTGGCCGCTGCCTGACGTGTGCGGTGCTGGGGTGGCAGCACCCCCCGTGGAACACGGTTCACCGGGCGCGTTTCGGGTCGAAGGCGTCCCGGACGGAATCCCCGAGGAGGTTGAACGCGACGATGAAGACCACCATCGCGATGCCGGGGAAGAACAAGTACGTGATGTCGTTGCGGTAGTACTCGGCCGCGTTGGCGAACATCCGGCCCCAGTCGGGGGTGGGCTCGACCAGGCCGACGCCGAGGAAGGACAGGCCCGCGATCGAGGTGACGAAATTGGGCAGCATGTAGGTCGTCTGCACCAGGATCGGTGTCATGACGTTCGGCAGCAGCTCCCGCCGGATGATGCGGGCCGGGGAGGCCCCGCTGACCCTGGCGGCGTCGATGAACTCCCGCTCGCGCAGCGACAGGACGGTGCCGCGCAGCAGCCGGGCCAGGCTCATCCAGCCCAGGAACCACAGCACCAGGATCAGGATGAGGCAGCGCATCCAGGTCGCCATGGCGTCCTCGGGGGCCACGAAGATGGCGCCGACCACGGGGACGAACGCGACGAAGAAGAGCTGGTTGGGAAAGGCCATCAGCAGGTCGATGATCCGGCCGATGAAGTAGTCGATCCGGCCGCCGAAGTATCCGGCGGCCACCCCCATGACGATTGCCGTGAGCACCGATACGAGAGTGATGGCCACCGAGAGGTAAAGGGTGGTCCGGATGCCGTAGACGAGTTGCATGAACACGTCACGCCCGAGAGTCGGTTCGATTCCGAACCAGAATTCCGCGGAGATACCTCCGTTGGGCTGTGCCGGATATCCGTTCACCAGCAGGCCCGGGGTGATCTGCCCGTACCGGGTGTACGGATCCTTTCCGTACAGCTTGGAGATCAGCGGGGCGAGCAGACCGATCAAGAAGAACGCGATGACGACGCATCCGCTGATCACTCCGGTCCGGTCGCGCTTGAACCTGATCCACATCAATTGGCCGGGGGAACGGCCGACCAGTTCCCCGCCCTTGCGGTCCTTGACTTTCCGCAGCCCTTCGGGTCCGAGTCCGGAGGGATCGGTCTGCGTTACCGCGGTCTGGGACGGACTGGTCATCGCGAAGTTCCCCCGCACCGAGTTCACTTGCACCAGGAAGCGGAGCTGATTCGCACCGCTGGTTGAGCGGACTTTGGCAAGTGATTTATGGCCCAGTCAAGAGGACGGTTAACGCTCGCCCGGGCGGTGTCCTCTTCTTGAGCGAAGATTGCGCAGATTGACGCCACGGCGTGCTTGACAGCGGTACGCGCCGTGCGGCACGAACGACATGTCGTGCCCAACATCCGTAACAGCGAGGCAACTTGACTGTCGTCACGCCGATATACGGACGCGCCATGCTCGACAGCGTACGGCCGTGCGGGTGCCGTGTACCGGCCGGGGCGGTCCTGCGACCACCCCGGCCGGCAGCCGCCCGGGTCGCCGTCGCCGTCTGCGGCCGCACGGTTGTCCCGGTGCGGCGAGTGGAGTAGACCTGTCCGTGCGGGGGCAGGGGGTGGGCCACGTCATGGGGCGGAGAAAGGCTCGCGCGCGCGGTGTCGGGGGGTTCGGCGCGCTGTTGTGCCTGCTGCTCGCGCTGCTGTGCGCCGGATGGACCGGCCGCGACCTCGTGGTGTCCCAATATCCCGCGGATGTCTGGTGGTCGTGGTCCGGCGTGGGTCTGCGGCCGGAGGGTGCGGCGGTCTGGGCGACCACGCTGCTGGACCCGGTACTGGGCCTCGGCGCCCTCCTCGCGGCGGTGGCGGTACCGCGCCGCTCACCGTCCGCTCCGTGCGGGCTGAGCGCGGTGGCGGGTGCGACCCTGCTGTTCCGGGCGCCGCCACTGTGGAACCTCGGCAGGGACGGGTTGCCCGGGGCGGACGCCGGGGCCAGGGAGTGGGCGCTGGTCACGGTCGGCGTCGCCCTCCTGGTGAGCGTGCTCCTGATGATCGCCGCATCGGCCGGACGCAGCGGCGCGGACCGTCGGCCGAGCCGCCTGCGCCGCGCGCCCGCGGTGGCGGCGGCACTGCTGCTGGGGGCCGTCGGAGTGGTGCTGTTGGCCTGGCAGGCCTATTCCGTGAGGGGGTTGGGGTGGGGCGCGTACGGTGACAGTGTCGTCGGCGACGGTGACGTCCGCCGTGCGCTCCTACAGCCCCCGGTCAACTGGTTCCTGCTGTCCCTCGCGCTGCTGGCCCTGGCGTCGGCCGTCGGAGCGGCCCGCCGCGCGCCGTCCCTGCGGCCGCTGGGCCTGTTGACCGCGTCATTGCTGCTGGCGCACGGTGCCGCGGCGCTGGCCGCCGAGCAGCGCGCGGGACTGATCGGCCACTTCCACGCGCTGGCCGCACGCACGCAACTGGACGTCGCCACCGCAGCGTTCGCCGCCCTGGCCGGTCTTCTGGCGCTGCTGGCGCTGGCCCGCCCGGTGGCCGGGGCGGCCGGTCCGCGAGGGCCCGTGGGCGGGCGGCTGCCGCCCGGTCACGCGCCGCCGCCCCCGCCCTCGAACCTGCCGCCGAACTGGTGAATCCGGGCCGCCGGACTCAGCTCACCCCCAAGGACCGCTTCAGGAAGTCGACTTGCAGCAACAGGAGGTTCTCGGCCACCTGTTCCTGCGGCGTCATGTGGGTGACGCCCGACAGCGGCAGCACCTCGTGCGGCCGGCCCGCCGCCAGCAGCGCGGAGGAGAGCCGCAGCGAGTGCGCCACGACCACGTTGTCGTCCGCCAGCCCGTGCACGATCATCATCGGCCGGTGCCGCTCCGCGGCGCCCACCAGGCCCTCGTCGCCGACCAGGGAGTTCGCGGCGTAGCCGGCCGGGTCCTCGTCCGGGTGCCCCAGGTACCGCTCCGTGTAGTGGGTGTCGTACAGCCGCTGGTCGGTGACCGGGGCGCCCAGGACGGCGGCGTGGAAGACGTCGGGGCGGCGCAGCACCGCCAGCCCGGCCAGATAGCCGCCGAAGGACCAGCCCCGGATCGCGACCCGGTCCAGGTCCAGCGGGAAGCGGCCGGCGAGCCCGTGCAGCGCGTCGACCTGGTCCTGGAGGACCACCGCCGCCAGGTCCCGGTGGACGGCCTTCTCCCAGTCGGGGGAGCGGCCCGGGGTGCCCCGCCCGTCGGCGGTGACCACCGCGAAGCCCTGGTCGGCGAACCACTGCCCCGTCAGGTGGGCGTTGTGCGCGGCCACCACCCGCTGCCCGTGCGGACCGCCGTACGGGTCCATCAGGACCGGCAGCGGCCCGTCACCCTCCCGGTAGCCGGTCGGCAGCAGCACCGCGCAGGGGATCCGCCGCTCACCGGACAGGGCGAGCCGCGGGCTGGTGGCGAGCACCGGCACCTCGGCGTACGAGCCGACCGCGGCCAGCCAGGTCTCGCCGCCGTCCGCCTCCAGGCGCACCACCTCGGTCTGGGCCCCCGGCCGCTCCAGACAGGCGTGCGAGAGCACCGTCACGGCGCCGCCGCGCACCGCGGAGGACACGGACGGGTACGGGCGCCGCCCGACCCGTTCCCAGCCTCCCTGGTCGCCGCTGCCCCGGTACCAGGCGCGGTGGACGCCGATGTCGTGCAGGTCCTCGCCGCTCGCCGTGAACAGCACGTCGTCCTCGCCGATGTCCAGCACGGCCCGTACGTGCAGCGGCGCCGCCGTCAGCGCCCGGTCGCCGACGAAGAGCCGGCGCGCCCCGCCCTCGTCCGCGATGCGCACCAGGCGCCCGTCCGGCGTCCAGGCGGGCACCCCGGTGGCCAGTTCCACCCACCGGGCGTCCTCGTCCGCGTGCAGGGTGCTGGTCGCGCCGGTCTTCGGGTCGACCGTCAGGTAGCGCTGGGCGCGCTGGTCGCGGCTCTGCACCAGGAGGAGGGGCGGGCCCGCCGCCGACCAGTGCACGCGCGCCAGGTACGGGTAGCGCTCGTGGTCCCACGTCACGTCCGTGCGCGAGCCGTCCAGGCCGAGCAGGGCCAGGCCCACCGAGGCGTTGGGGGTGCCGGCCGCCGGGTAGGCGACCCTGGCCGGTTCGCGGTCCGGGTGCGCCGGGTCGGCGATCCACCAGCGCCGTACGGGCGCGTCGTCGACGCGCGCGGCCAGCACCCGGTCACTGTCGGGCGACCACCAGAAGCCGCGGTAGCGGCCCATCTCCTCGGCCGCGATGAACTCCGCGAGGCCCCAGGTGACGCCCGGGCCGTCCGGCTCGGCGAGGGAGCGGTCACCCGGCACGGTGGCCCCGTCCGCTCCGTCCCCGACCGCTCCGTCCACCGCGTCGGCCGGTACGACACGCAGCCGGCCCCGGGAGACGTACGCGACGTACCGCCCGTCGGGCGACGGCCGGGGGTCCACCACCGGGCCCGGTACGGGCAGTTCACGGGCCGTGCCGGCGCGCAGCTCGGCGGTGAACAGCCGGCCCGAGAGGGTGAAGGCGGCGAGTTCCACCGCGGCGTCCACGGCGTACCCGACCACACCGGATGATCCTTCGCGCGTACGTTCCCGACGCGCCCGCTCCTCGGGCGACAGCTCCTCGTCCGCGCCGGCGAGCAGCGTCCCCGGGTCGGCGGCGGCGTACTCCCGCCCCTCGCCGAGATCCAGTACCCACAGCAGATTCGCTCGATCGGTGCCCGTACGGGAGCGGAGGAAGGCGACGCGCGAGCCGTCCGGCGCCACCGCGAAGCCGCGCGGCGCGCCCAGCGAGAAGCGCTGGGTACGGGCGTGTTGCCGGGGAAAGGAGAGCTGTCCGGTCATGCGGACGAGCCTACGGGGCCGCGCCCCGGCCGTGGCCGCACTCGCGATGATCGCGTGCGCCCCCGTTCTGCTCCCGTGCACCGACATATGCGCGAGCGTGGAAAGTTATGATCCCCTCCGCGGAGTGGGTATGGGAGTGGAGCGTGACATCCCCGTGCCCGCGGGGCCGTCAGCCGTCGGCCCCGCGTCGTCCCAACGCTGTCCGGACCGTGCGTACTTGGAGGTGAGCCGCCGTGGCACTGACGATTTCGGCGGTGGTGCTGCTGGCGATCATCGTCTTCCTGCTCGTCAAGAAGTCCGGGCTGAAGACGGGGCATGCGCTGGTGTGCATGTTGCTCGGCTTCTATCTGGCCAGTTCGTCGATCGGCCCGACCATCAAGCAACTGACGACGAACGTCGCCGGAATGCTGGGGGGCATCAAGTTCTAGCCACGCCCCGGTGCGGGGCGGTGCGGTGCTGTGCGAAGCCCCGGCCGGGGCCCGCGCGCGGGCGCTGACCGCACCCCCTGACCGGGTGCGATCCGGGCGGGCCGGATCGGGATGCGGGGTCCCGGCCGCCCGGCTCGTACGCTGTCCTCATGACCGACCTTCCCGCCCGCCGGCTGCTGCTCGTGCACGCGCACCCGGACGACGAGTCCATCAACAATGGCGCCACGATGGCCAAGTACGCGGGCGAAGGAGCCCTGGTCACGCTCGTGACCTGCACCCGCGGCGAAGAGGGCGAGGTCATCCCGCCCGAGCTGGCCCACCTCGCGGCGGACCGGGACGACGCGCTGGGCCCGTACCGCGTCGACGAGCTGGCCGCCGCCATGGAGGTGCTCGGGGTCACCGACCACCGCTTCCTGGGCGGCCCGGGCCGCTACCGCGACTCCGGGATGATGGGCGCGCCCCAGAACGAGCGGCCGGGCGCCTTCTGGCAGGCCGACCTGGACGAGGCCGCCGGCCATCTGGTCGCCGTCGTCCGCGAGGTCCGGCCGCAGGTGCTGGTCACCTACGACGACAACGGCGGGTACGGCCACCCCGACCACATCCAGGCGCACCGCGTCGCGATGCGCGCCGCGGACCTCGCCGCCGACCCGGACTTCCGCCCCGGCCTGGGCGCGCCGCACCGGATCGGCAAGATCTACTGGAACCGCACCCCGCGCCCGGTGGCCGAAGAGGGCTTCGCGCGGCTGCGCGCCGAGGGCCCGGCCTTCCCCGGCGTCGGCGCGGTGGCGGACGTGCCGGGGGTCGTGGACGACGCCGTGGTGACCGCCGCGGTCCCGGGCGGCGAGCGGTACGGGGCCGCGAAGGCGGCGGCGATGCGGGCGCACGCCACGCAGATCGCCGTCGAGGGCCCCTTCTTCGCGCTCTCCAACGGTCTGGGGCAGCCCCTGTTCACGACCGAGTACTACCAGCTCGTACGGGGCAGATCCGGTGCCGCGCAGGGGGAGCGCGAGGACGATCTCTTCGCGGGCGTGGCGGACGACGAGGGGGACGGGGAGCGTACCGAGCACGAGAAGGAGAAGGCGGTATGAGCGGCGCGAAGAACAAGCGCACCCGGGCCTCGGCGGGCGGCAAGGGGCCGAAGGCGGGCGCGTCGGCGGCCCCCGGGGCCGGCCGGGGCGCGGTGGCCAAGGGCGGCGCCGGGGCGGCGGGCGCGGGACGCGCGGCGGCCACGACCGGTCTCGCCGCGCCGCTGAGCCCCGGGCGGGTGGCGGCGTACGTCCTGCTGTTCGTGCTCGGCGCGGTCGTGGCGGCCGCGGGCGGACTCGTCCAGGCGGCGTGGTTCCCCGGCGGGCTGCTGCTGGCGCTGGCGGCGGCCGGCGGCCTCTTCTACGGGGGCGCGCTGGCGCTCGGCCGGACGGGTGGTGTGCTGGCGCCGGGCGCGGGCTGGCTGGTGTCCGTGATCCTGCTGAGCGACGCCCGCCCCGAGGGCGACTTCCTCTTCGGCGCCGGCCTGGGGACGTATGTCTTCCTCGTCGGCGGCATCGTGCTGGCTGTGATCTGTGCCACCGGTTCGCAGATGCGGGCCAACGGTGCGCAAGCGGCCCGACTTGGCAAGTAAGCACCGGCCCCAGTGATCAATTTCAGGACCGCACGGCGGTCCGGGGGCGGGACCTCGTCCTGCTCCCGGGGTGTCCGGCTACGGCGGCCAGTATGGTGGTGCGCGCCGCCGAGCCGCCCAAGCACCGTACTGACGAGCGGCGGAGCCAACCGGGAGAACCTGCTTTGAGTCGTGAATCTGACAGTTCGTCCTCCGGCGCCCAGGGGCGCGGCGGTGCCGCGTACCCGTCGGGGACACCGCCGTACGGAACGCCTCGCACCGAGGCGGACGACGCAGTGGCGGCCGACGCCGCGGCGAAGCCGGAGGAGCCGAAGACCGAGACCACGCTGACCACGCGGATCAAGATCAATATTCCGGGGTCCCGCCCCATCCCGCCGGTCGTCGTGCGCAAGCCCGTCGGTGAGGAGTCCGGGGCGGGCGGATCCACCGGTACCGGCCCGTCCGGTCCGTCGAGCTTGTCCGGACCGCCGGGTTCGTCGGGTTCGTCGGGCCAGGGGGTGTCCGGCGGAGCGTCCGCCGGGTCCGAGCGTACGGGCAGCACGCGCAAGCCCGACGCGACGGGCGCCGGCGGTGCCAAGGGCGCCCCGGCCGAGAAGACCAGCGACTGGTTCTCGCCCCGCAAACCGACGACGGCCTCCGCCGGTTCCGCCGGTCCCCTGTCCGCCCCGTCGCCCGCGCCGGACGGCCCGGCCCCCGCCGCGCCGCAGGATCCGGCCGACGGGTCGCAGCAGCGCCCGGACCTGCCGTACTTCTCCGACGCGCCCGGGCAGGGCGGCGACTCGCCGTTCGACGCGGCCCCGTCGCCGTTCGACGCGCCCGCCGGACCGTTCGACGCGCCGACAGATCCGTACGACGGGTCCGCGGGGCAGGGCGGGGCGAGCCCGTTCGACACGCTCGGTGGCTCCGGTGCCGGCCGCGACGGCGACCGCCGTGGCCCGAGCGGGCCGACGACCGGCCCGGCCACCGGCGACTCGGCCTTCGACCTGCCCACCGGATTCCCCACTCCGGGTGGCCCGGGCGCGGACGGCGGCCCCGGTATGACCGACGACACGGCGGTGCTCACCCCGCAGACCCCCGCCCCGCCCGCCGGCCCCGGCAACGGCATCGGCGTCACGGGCGGCATCGCGGGCGGGAAACCGGCCGGCGGCGAGGGCGGCGGGTTCCCCGGCGGCACGCCCACCGGCTCGGGCCGCCCCGGCAGCGGCGACCAGATCTCCAGCGACACCCTGGTCAGCGGCATCCCGACGGTCCCCGCCGACGCCGCCCCGGCGTCCGCGGCGGCCTTCCCGCCCGGACCGGGCGCGGGCCAGGACACCCCGGCGCCGCCACGCGCCAAGATCCCCGAGCCGATAAACCCGAAGAAGAAGGGCCGCAACAAGGTCGTCCTGCTGGGCGTCGCGGTCGTCGTGCTGGCAGGCGTCGCGTACGGCGCGGGGCTGCTGCTCGACCACGCGGACGTGCCCAACGGCACCACCGCGCTGGGTGTCGACATCGGCGGCGCCACCAAGGAAGAGGCCGTCAAGAAGCTCGACGCGGCCGTGCAGAAGACGCGTAACGAGCCGCTGAAGCTGACCGTGGACGGCAAGGAGCAGACGCTCGTGCCCGCCAAGGCCGGACTGAACATCGACACCCAGGCCACGGTCCGGGACGCCGCCGGCCGCGACTACAACCCGGTCTCCGTCATCGGCTCGCTGTTCGGCGGCACGCGGACGGCCGAGCCCGCGATGATCACAGACGACGAGAAGCTGGACATCGCGCTCAAGGCGGTGGCGGGCCCGGCGGGTGCCGCCAAGGACGGCAGCATCACCTTCGAGAACGGCAAGCCCGTCCCGCACTATGGCGCGCCCTACAAGGCGGTCGACGTCAAGGCGTCCAAGAGCAAGATCGAGAAGGCGTATCTCGACCGGGCCGCCACCGGCCGGAACACCCCGGTGGCGCTGGCCGCCGTCGAGCAGCAGCCGAAGGCGGGCAAGGCGGAGGTCGACCGGGCCATGAAGGAGATGGCCGAGCCGGCCGTCTCCGGATGGGTCTACCTGTCGGCGGGCGGCGTCGAGGTGCCGTTCAGTCAGCGCTCCATCGGCGAGCTGCTGTCCTTCACAGCCGCTCCGGACGGCCGGCTCCAGCCGGTCATAGACCTGGCCAAGCTGGAGGAGAAGTACGGCCACGCCTTCGACAACGTGTCGATCGACGGCGGTGCCGGCAAGGTGAAGATGACCCCGCAGCACGCCGCCGCGGCGATGCAACAGGCACTCAGGAAGCCCGCACCCCCCGCACCGCAGAAGCGTGTCGCCAAGGTCGAGGGGGCGATGACGGGCTGATCCGCCGTCACCCGGGTCCGGCGTCGAGTCGGACCCGGTGCGTCGAGTCGGACCCGGTGCGTCGAGTCGGACCCGGTGCGTCGAGCCGGACCCGGTGCGTCGAG
>NZ_JBIRFL010000016.1:0-82110 GCF_044327445.1 Streptomyces sp. NPDC018045 | reverse complement strand
GTACGTAGCCGGACCCGGTACGTCGAGCCGGACCCGGTACGTCGAGCCGGACCCGGTACGTCGAGCCGGACCCGGTACGTCGAGCCGGACCCGGTACGTCGAGCCGGACCCGGTACGT
The DNA here is from genome assembly GCF_044327445.1 of Streptomyces sp. NPDC018045. Lineage (NCBI taxonomy): Bacteria > Bacillati > Actinomycetota > Actinomycetes > Kitasatosporales > Streptomycetaceae > Streptomyces > Streptomyces sp. NPDC018045. Next base: position 81,992 of record NZ_JBIRFL010000016.1, on the reverse strand, counting down.
CGTACGGGTCCGGCTCGACGTCGTTCCGGGCGGCGCCCGCGACGCGGCATCGGCCCGGCCGGGGCGGGGCGACCGCCGCCACCGGGCCGCCCGCCGCCGCAGCGCTTCGGCACCGGGCCTCGGCCGGGCGCGACGCGAGGAGGCCCGCCGACCCAGGCCGGACTCCGGTCCGGCTCAGGCGTGCATGCCGCCGTCGACCCGGAGGACCGTGCCGGTGACGTAGGAGGCGCGGTCGCTGAGCAGCCAGGCGGCGGCCTGGGCGATCTCCTCCGGGGCGGCGGCGCGGCCCAGCGGCGTCTGCCGGTTGAGCTGCTCGATGGTGCCGGGTGACTTCTCGTCCCACTCGTGCAGCATCTCGGTGAGCGTGGTGCCGGGCGCGACGGCGTTGACGCGGATGCCCTCCGGCCCGTAGGTGACGGCCGCCGACGCGGTGAGACTGTTGACCGCCCGCTTCGCCGCGCCGTAGGCGGGCAGTTGCGGATTGCCGAGCAGGCTGCCGACGCTGGAGGTGTTCACGATGGCGCCGCGTCCCGCGGTGGCGCGGATGGCGGCGACCTCGGCGGTCATGGCCAGCCACGGACCCTTGAAGTCGACGGCGCTGACGAGGTCGAAGTCGGCTTCCGACAACTGGTCCATCGGGCCGGGCGGCTGCCCCGTCGCGCCGTTGTTGAAGGCCACGTCGAGCCGGCCGTACAGGTGCACGGCCCGGTCGACGGCGGCGCGGACGCTCGCCGCGTCGGCCAGGTCGCACACCACGTGGTCCGCGGTGCCGCCGGACGCCCGGATCTCCTCGGCCACCGCCTTGAGCTGAACCTCTGTCCGTGCGGCGAGGAGCACCCTGGCCCCTTCCCGGGCGAACAGCCGCGCCGCCGCGGCGCCGATGCCGCGACCGGCCCCGGTGATGAAGGCGACCTTGCCGGTGAGCAGGCCCGAGGTCGTGGTGGAGAGGGTCGGTGTGTTGTTCATGCCGACGAGCCTGGGGCCGGCCGCCCCGCTCAGCCAGGCACCGGCTGTACCTGGCTGGGCCGTCCGCCGCCCGCGCACACTGGTGAGGTGGACCGACACGTACGACGAGAACTCGGCGACTTCCTGCGCAGCAGGCGCGAACGCATCACCCCCGCCGACGTGGGACTGCCCGCCGGGGCGCGCCGCCGCACTCCGGGGCTGCGCCGCGAGGAGGTGGCGCACCTGGCGTTCATCTCGACCGAGTACTACACGCGGCTGGAGCAGGCCCGCGGCCCGCGCCCCTCCCGGGAGGTGCTGGCCCAGCTCGCCCGCGCGCTGCGCCTGTCGGACGCCGAGCGCGACCACCTCCACCATCTCGCCGGCGCCCCGCCCGGCCCCCGGCCGGGGCCGTCGCGCGAGGTACGGCAGAGCGTCGTCGACCTGCTGCGGCGGCTGCCGGAGGCCGCGGCGGTCGTCGTGTCGGCGACGTACGAGGTCATCGCCTGGAATGACCTGGCCGCCGCCCTGATGGAGGACTTCTCCGCCCTCCCGCGCCGGGACCGCAACCTCGTCCGGCGTGCCTTCCTCGGCCCGCATCCGAACGGCCGGCCGTTGTACGGGGTCTCGGACGCGGCCGCGTTCGCCCGGACCTCGGCCCAGCACCTGCGCGCCGCCGCGGCCCGCTACCCCGACGATCCGGAGGTGACCGGCCTGGTCGAGGAGCTTCTCGCCGGCAGCAAGGAATTCGCCCGGATCTGGGCCGCCCACGACGTGACCGCCCGGGCCACCCTCTGCAAGACCTTCGAGCACCCCCTCGTCGGGCCCCTGTCCGTGAGCTGTGACGTCCTGGACATCACCGACCGGGACCAGCGCGTCTTCATCTACACCGCCACCCCCGGCTCGCCGTCGGCCGAGGCCCTGCGGCTGCTGTCGGTCGTCGGCACGCAGCGCATGAGCGTGCCGGGCTGATCCAGCCCGGCCGGGACCACCGCCGCTGAGGGCCCTCGAACGGGGCCGCCCCTTGGCACCTCGGGCCGGTCCGGCGGGGCCACCGGTGAGCGCCCCGGGCAGGCACCGCCGGAGCCCCCGAGGGGCCCCGGCGGGACCGCCGACGGGCGCCCCGGGCCGACTCCATCGGAGCCCCCCCGAGGCGCCCCTCACGGGCCACCCCCATGACATCTGTCACCCCGTAGTTGCGACAGCCGACACTGCCGCGGGCCACCGCCCCACTGTGAAGCTGGAACACATGACGAGCACAGCCACCACCACAGAACGGCCCGCCGGGCGCCGGGCGGGTCCCGCGCCCGTGGTCAGTTTCCGGGGAGTCAGCAAGAACTACGGCGCCGTCCGGGCGGTGGCCGACCTGGACCTGGAGCTGTACCCGGGCGAGACCGTCGCCCTCCTCGGCCCCAACGGCGCCGGCAAGTCCTCCACCCTCGACCTTCTCCTGGGCCTGCGCAACGCCGATGCCGGGACCGTGTCGCTCTTCGGGACGAGCCCGCAGCGCGCCATCGAGCAGGGCAAGGTCGGCGCCATGCTGCAGAGCGGCGGCCTGATGACCGGCGTGAAGGTCCGTGAGCTGGTCGGGCTCGCCAGTGACCTGCACCCCGGCGGCTACCCGGTCGAGCAGATCATGGACGCCGCGGGGATCACCGAGATCGCCGACCGGATGGTCGACAAGCTCTCCGGCGGCCAGGAGCAGCGGGTGCGCTTCGCGCTCGCCACGGCCGGCGCCAACGATCTGATCGTGCTGGACGAGCCGACCACCGGCATGGACGTCTCCTCCCGGCAGACGTTCTGGGGCACCATGCGGACCCAGGCCCGGCAGGGCCGTACGGTGCTGTTCGCCACCCACTACCTCGAAGAGGCGGACGAGGTCGCGGACCGGGTGATCGTGCTGCACCGCGGCCGGGTGCTGGCCGACGGCACGGCCGCCGAGATCAAGGCGCGGGCCGGTGCCCGCCGGGTCACCTTCGACCTGGACGGGCCGATCGACCGCGAGGCGCTGCGCCGGCTGCCGTGGCTGACCTCCCTGGAGGTCTCGGGGCGTACCGTGCGTATCCAGTCCGAGGACGCCGACGCGACAATGCACGCCGCGTACGGCCTCGGCCTGTACCCGCGCAACCTGGAAGTGGCCGGACTCGGCCTGGAGCAGGCGTTCATCGCCATCACCGACGCAGCGACCGCCGAGGAGGCGGCACGATGACCACCCTGATCAAGCTGGAGATCGTCCGCTCGCTGCGGAACAAGAAGTTCATGTTTTTCTCGGTGATCTACCCGCCGGTGCTCTACCTGATCATCGCGGGTGGCGCCGACAGCAAGCCGATACCGGGCATGGAGCTGGACATGCCGCTGTACTTCATGGTCGCCATGGCGGCGTTCGGCGCGATGACCGCCGTACTGATCGGCAACAGCGAGGCGATCGCCAAGGAGCGCGAGAAGGGCTGGGTGCGGCAGCTCCGGCTGACCGCGCTGCCCGGACGTGGCTACGTCGCCGCGAAGATGGGCGCCGCCGCGACGGTCAGCCTGCCGTCCATCGTGCTGGTCATGCTCGTCGCCGCCACGGTCAAGGGGGTACGACTGGAAGCCTGGCAGTGGATCGCCATCCTCGTCGCCACCTGGCTCGGCAGCTTCGTGTTCGCCGCCCTCGGCGTCGCCATCGGCTACCTGGCCAGCGGTGACGCGGTCCGGCCCATCGCGATGATGATCTACTTCGTGCTGGCGTTCCTGGGCGGGCTGTGGATGCCGCTGACGATCCTGCCGGAGTGGGTGCAGAACATCGCCGAGTGGCTGCCGACCCACGCGTACGCCGCGCTCGGCACGGCCATCGAGGGCGGCCACGCCCCGGCCGCCAAGGACCTGGCCATCCTCGTCGGCTACCTGATCGTCTTCGCCGGCGGCGCGGGCTGGCTCTACCGGAAGGACACGCGTACGGCATGAAGGGTCCGGAGACCGAACACAACCCGGTGATGATCGGCTCGGCGCCCCGCACCCGCCGGCAGGCGCTGGTGAAGAGCGCCTGGGTCGTCATCTGGTTCCTGTACCTGGCGGGTCCGATCGGGGACCTGGCCGACGGCGGGCTGTCCCCGGCGCACGAGCTGCTGGGCTGCTTCGGTCTCCTGACGTTCGTCGCCGTCTACTTCGTCGTGCTCTTCCGGCACATGGCCCACCGGCCCTGCAAGGACCGGGCGGTCCGGGCGGCCGTGGCCTTCATCGCGGCGCTCGCCGTGCTGCTGGCCTCGGTCCTCGGGCCGAACTGGCTGGTGCTCTTCACCTTCGTGTGCGTCTCGGTGGCCGTCACCCAGCCGTTCAGCACCTCGCGGTGGGCCATCCCCGCCCTGACCGGCGTCCTCGTGCTGATCGGCCTGCGCCACGAGGGCGTGCGGGTCTACCTCTTCGCGTACGCCCTGCCCTGCCTGCTCAGCGGGTTCGCGATGGTCGGCGTGCAGTATCTGATCCGTACGACGAAGGAGCTGCGTGAGGCGCGGGAGGAGGTCGCGCGGCTCGCCGCCAACGAGGAGCGGCTGCGGCTCGCCCGGGATCTGCACGACCTCCTCGGCCACTCGCTCTCCCTGATCACGCTCAAGAGCGAACTGGCCGGGCGGATGCTGCCCGCCGAACCGGACCGCGCGGCCCAGCAGGTCGCCGATATCGAACGCGTCAGCCGCCAGGCCCTGGTGGACGTCCGCGAGGCCGTCACCGGCTACCGGCGCCCCCGCCTGGTCGTCGAACTGGCCGGGGCCCGTGCCGCGCTGCGCACCGCGGCGATCACGGCGGACATCGACCCGGCCGTGGAACAGGAGCACCGGGGGCTCGCCGAGGACGGGGAGGGCGCGCTGGCCTGGGCGCTGCGGGAAGCCGTCACCAACGTCGTGCGGCACAGCGGCGCCGACCGCTGCGAGGTGCTGCTCACGGAGGAGTGGGAGGCCGACGAACGGCGGTTCCTGTGCCTGTCCGTCATCGACGACGGCACCGGGCCACCGCGCGGCGGCGGCCACGACGGGAACGGCCTGAGCGGTCTGCGCGAGCGGCTCGCCCTGGCCGACGGCCGCCTGGAGACGGGCACCGCGCCGCGCGGCCGCGGCTTCGCCCTGCGCGCCTACGTGCCGCTCGGCAGCCTGCCGGTGTCCGGCTCCGCCGTTCAGCCCGCCGGGCACAGCCCGTCGGAGGCGTGAGGAAGGGCGCGCGCGAAGCCGCACGCCCCGGCGCTCGTACGGTACGGCCGTACGCACCGGAGGCTCCGGCGCACGCGTGCCCCCGCCCCCGCTCCGCCCGAAGGAGTGGCCCGGCGCGGGATCCGGCGCACCGGCGCGCCGCGCGGTGCAGGCTGGCGCCATGCCACCCATCGACCCCAGGGCCGTCATCCGTCCCCCCGCCCCGCCCGGCTGCCCGGCCTGCCGCGACCGGCGCCGCCTGTGGAAGGACACCAGCGACTCGGGCCGGGCACAGGAGACCTGGCACTGGTGGTGCTCCGGCTGCCGGCAGACCTTCGAGCCGACACCGCAGCACAAGCGCTACTACATCTGACCTGCCTGACCCCGCCCGACTTCCTGACCCGCCGCCCCTGCCTCCCGCTGCCCGCCGTCCGCCCCACCTCCTGCCGACCCCTGGCCGAACCCCGCTGACCTGCGATTTTCCCCGCCTGGCTAGGGTGGCCGTATGACTGACCCGCACGGCGAGCAGCCCGTGAAGAAAGTCCGCCTCCTCCTCGCCGAGGACCAGTCCATGGTCCGTGAGGCGCTGGCCGCGCTGCTGGGGCTGGAACCCGACATGGAGGTCGTGGCCCAGGCCGCGCGGGGTGACGAGGTGGTCGGCGCGGTGCGGGAACAGCCCGTGGACGTGGCCCTGCTGGACATCGAGATGCCCGGTCTCAGCGGTCTGGACGCCGCCGCGCTGCTGCGCGCCGAGTTCCCGGCGCTCAAGGTCGTCATCCTCACCACCTTCGGGCGGCCCGGCTACCTGCGCCGCGCGATGGAGTCCGGCGCCGACGCGTTCCTGGTCAAGGACGCCCCGGCCGCTCGGCTCGCGGACGCCGTCCGGCGGGTGCTCGGCGGTGAGCAGGTCATCGACCCGGCGCTCGCCGCGGCGGCGCTGTCCGAGGGGGCGAGCCCCCTCACCGACCGGGAGTGCGAAGTGCTGCGCGCGGCCGCGGACGGCTCCACCAACGCCGAGATCGCCGCCGCCCTCCACCTCTCGCACGGCACGGTGCGCAACTACCTGTCCACCGCGATCCAGAAGACGGGCGCCCGCAACCGCGCCGAAGCCGCCCGCACGGCCCGCGCCAAGGGCTGGTTGTAGCCCGCCGGCCGCGGCCCCGCGCCGGGCGCGGCAGCCCGCCCGGCGGCCGTCCCGCGCGGTGAGCAGTCTCACCCCCGCACCCGTCTCACCAGGACTTTCGACCCTGTGCGGGGTGCGGCGGCGGGCGCAGGCTGGGAAGAGTGATGACTTTCCAGCGCTCCCCGGCACGTGACCGCGGTGTGGCGGTGCTGCTGATCGTCGCGACCCTGGCCATCACGCTGGCGGACGCGGGGACCGGCCCGCAGCTCCACTTCGCCCTGTTCATGGGCATCGCGCCGCTGATCGCCGCGCTGCGCTGCAGTTACCGGTGGACCGGCGCGGTGGCCGCCGTGTATCTGCTGTGCCAGGTGCTCATCCAGGTGCGGCTGGTGCCGGAGTGGTCCGTGGCCAGCAAGGTCGTCGGGGTCTTCGGGGCGCTGCTGGTCGCCGTGTTCGCGCTGGTGCTGTGCCGTACGCGGCTGGAGCGGGAGGCGCTGTACGCCCGGACGAGCATGGTCGCCGACGCCGTGCAGCGGGAGATGCTGCGCGAGCTGCCGCTGACCGCCGGGCCGTTGGAGGCGTACGGGTTCTATGTCTCCGCGCAGGAGGGCGCCCGGGTCGGCGGGGACATCTACGAAGCCGTGGAGACGCCGCACGGGCTGCGGCTGGTGATCGGTGACGTGCAGGGCAAGGGGATGCCCGCGATCGGCGCCGGGCACGAGGTGCTGGCCTCCTTCCGGGAGGCGGCGTACTACAAGGACAGCCTCGAAGCCGTCGCCGAGCGGATGGAGCAGGCGCTGGCCCGCTACAACGTCCGCTCCGCCGAGCGCGGCGGCCAGGAGAGGTTCGTCACCGCGCTGCTGCTGGAGGTGCGCGGCGAGGACGGCACGAAAGTGCTCTCCTGCGGCCACATCCCGTACTACCTCGTACGGGGCGGCCGGGTCACCGAGCGCAGCGACGGCGAGGGCGGCCTGCCCCTGGGGCTGGGCCGGCTCACCGACGAGACGCGGCAGAGCGTGGCCGTCGAACCGGTGGCGGACGACTGGATCGTGCTGTGCACCGACGGTGTGACCGAGGCCCGCGGCGCCGACGGCTCCTTCTACCCGCTGGCCGACCGCCTGGCCCGCTGGGTGCACCTGGAGCCGGACGAGCTGGCGCGTACGCTCCGCGCCGACCTGGAGCGGTTCACCGGTGGTCAGCTCAAGGACGACGCGACCGTCCTGATCGTGCGCCGTGCCCCGCACACCGCCCGGCCGGAGGCGGCGGACGCCACCGCGGCCGGCGCCCCGCAGGACCGGGACCGCCGGCCGCGGTCCGGGGGCCGGGACAGGGCGATGACCGGGATCAGTTGAGCATGGCGCGGGCCGCGGCCGCCTGACGCCGCACCGCCGCCGCGGCGGCCGGATCGACCTCCTCCACCACCTTCGCGTACTCCTCCAGCCCGGCCGCGCCGCCCAGGAAGTCACCGCGCCGTACGAGCAGTTGCGCGTGGTCGTGGCGCAGCCGCGCCGGGTGGCTGGGCAGCAGAAGGGACAGCTCGACCGCCCAGAGCTGCACGTCGCTGCGCTCCGGCCGGGCCGCCGCCCACGCCCGGATGTTGTTCAGGACGCGCAGCACGATCTCCAGCGGGTCGGCCGGCGCGAGCATCTGCTCGGTCAGCGGCGCCCCGGTCGCGCCCGCGACCAGCACCCCCGCGTCCTCGTCGGTGAGCAGCCGCCCGCCGTCGAAGGGGTCGGCGAGGACGTGCGCGCCGTACGGGTCGCCGAAGCCGACGACGAAATGGCCCGGCAGCGCCACTCCGTAGACGGGGGCGCCCGCCCGCCGCGCGACCTCGATCCACACCACCGACAGCAGGATCGGCAGGCCCCTTCGGCGCCGCAGTACCTCGTGCAGCAGGGACGACTCCAGCCGCCGGTAGTCGGTGGGCGTGCCGCGGAAGCCGAGGCGCGCGCCGAGCAGTTCGGCGACGTTGCGGGCCCAGGGGCGCGGGCCGCCCGTCGGCGCGTACGGCAGCCGCCCGGCCAGCGCGTCCAGTTCCGTCTGCGCCGCGTCCACGCCCGCCGTGTTCAGCGCGGGATCGGCCTCCGCCGCGATCAGCAGGCACAGCCGGGCGAGGTCCGGCCGTTCGTCGCGCGCGGCCTCGGTGAACTCCCGGCGCCGCTCGGCGGACGTGCCGTCCCCGTTCGGGTCCGGGTCCGGATGCATACGAGGTTCGTACCCGTTCAGTTCGGGCCTCCCTGGGAGGCGCGCCAGTGGTGGTAGTGGTGGTGGGTGACGAAGCCCAGCGCGTCGTACAGCGCGCGGGCGTCGTGGTTTTCCGTCTCGACCTGGAGGTACGCGGCCGACGCGCCCTCGTCCAGGGCCTTGCGGGCGAGCGCCGCCATCACGGCCGAGGCCAGGCCGCGCCGCCGGTGCCCCGCGCCGACCTCGACGGCCGCGAAGCCGGCCCAGCGGCCGTCCACCACGCACCGCCCGATCGCGGCCACTTCCCCCGCGTCGTCCGGCACGCTCGCGAACCACACGGACGGGCCGCCGTGCAGGACCTTGAGCACCTCGGGCCCCGGCTCCGCGGACCGCCGGTAGCGGCGCAGCCAGTCCGGCCCGGCCTCCCGGGTGAGCGCCACCCGGGACACGTCCGCGTCCAGGTCGCCGACGGGGGCCAGCGCGGCGGTGCGCAGCTCCGCCGTCACCTCGCGCGTCCAGCCGCGCCGGTCCAGTTCGGCCGCCAGGTCCTCCTGGGTGCCCGGGGCGCCCGTACTGACCTGTATGTACGCGGGCAGTGAGCGTTCCGCGTACCAGGCGCGCACCCGTTCCAGGGCGGCGGCGGGCGGCAGTCCCGGATCGCCCAGGGGAGCCACCGAGTTGGCCCGCCGGGTGAATCCGCCGCTGGCCCGCAACTGCCACTCGCCCAGCCACTCGCTCTCCACCGGCGGCCAGCCGCGGGCGGCCACCCGGTCCAGTTCGGGCGCGCTCGTGGCGGGGGAGCGGCGGCGGGCCGGGGCCGCCGGCACCGTCTTCCCGGCGACCAGGGTGGCCTCGGCGATCCGGACGGTCTCTCCGTTCCGGCGTGTGATGCTCAGCACACCCGCGTCCCAGGATGTGAGGACACCGACCGTGTCGGTGAACTTCGCGGCCCCCTCCCCGGCGCCGCCGAGGCGCCGGACAGATACCCTTTTGCCCACGTCAGCACGGGTGATGTGGACCTCCAGCCGTCCGCCGGTAGTGAATTCCACGGCTCTACCCGCCCCTCTTGTTCGTCTCGTGCCCGGGAACGGAGATACTAGGTGCGGGCATCGACGACGCCGCGCTCCCGCGCGCCCCGCGGCGGAACTGCCAATCGGTCCGCCAGCCCTACCGAGGAGGAACGACAGCGTGACCTACGTCATCGCGCAGCCTTGTGTCGACGTCAAGGACAAGGCATGCATCGAGGAGTGCCCCGTCGACTGCATCTACGAGGGCTCCCGGTCCTTGTACATCCACCCGGACGAATGCGTTGACTGCGGCGCCTGCGAGCCGGTCTGCCCGGTCGAGGCGATTTTCTACGAGGACGACACTCCGGAGGAGTGGAAGGACTACTACAAGGCGAACGTCGAGTTCTTCGACGAGCTCGGTTCGCCCGGTGGTGCCAGCAAGCTGGGCCTGATCGAGCGCGACCACCCCTTCGTCGCAGCGCTGCCGCCGCAGAACCAGTAAGCGGCCGCATGGCGCCGCCCCGGTCCCGTACGGCCGGCCTCCCCGTCTCCTGAGACCGGGGTGCCGACGCCGCACGGGGCCGAGGCGTTTCCAGCCCTGTGCGGCCAGAGGAACGTGAGGAAAGAGAGCAACGTGGGCACCGTCTCATCCCGTCTTCCGGTCTTCCCCTGGGACCGGCTGGAGCCGTACAAGACCACGGCGGCCGCGCACGCCGACGGCATCGTGGACCTGTCCGTCGGCACCCCGGTCGACCCCGTGCCCGCGCTGATCCGAAAAGCCCTCACGGACGCCGCCGACAGCCCCGGCTACCCGACGGTGTGGGGCACCGCCGCCCTGCGCGACGCCATCACCGGCTGGGCCGGGGAGCGGCTCGGCGCCACCGGCCTGGCCCACACCAACGTGCTGCCGGTCGTCGGCTCCAAGGAACTGGTCGCCTGGCTGCCGACCCAGCTCGGCCTGGGCGCCGGCGACCGCGTGGCGTACCCGCGCCTGGCCTACCCCACCTACGAGGTGGGCGCGCGCCTGGCGGGCGCCGAGCCGGTCGTCTACGACGACCCGTGGGAGCTGGACCCGTCCGGCCTCAAGCTGCTGTGGCTGAACTCGCCGTCCAACCCCACCGGCCGCGTACTGAGCGCCGACGAGCTGCGCCGTACGGTCGCCTGGGCGCGCGAGCACGACGTCCTGCTCTTCAGCGACGAGTGCTACATCGAACTGGGCTGGGAGGCCGACCCGGTCTCCGTCCTGCACCCGGACGTCTGCGGCGGTTCGTACGACGGCATCGTGGCCGTCCACTCGCTGTCCAAGCGCTCCAACCTGGCCGGCTACCGCGCCGCCTTCCTCGTGGGCGACGCGGCGGTCCTCGGCGAACTGCTCCAGATCCGCAAGCACGGCGGCATGATGCTCCCGGCGCCGGTGCAGGCCGCCACGGTCGCGGCGCTCGGCGACACCGAGCACGTCGGCGAGCAGCGCGAGCGCTACGCCCGCCGCCGGACGGCCCTGCGCGAGGCCCTGGAGGCCGCCGGCTTCCGCGTCGAGCACAGCGAGGCCTCGCTGTACCTGTGGGCGACGCGCGACGAGTCGTGCTGGGACACCGTCGGCGACCTCGCCAAGCGCGGCATCCTGGTCGCGCCGGGCGACTTCTACGGAAGCGCCGGGGAGCGGTTCGTACGGGTCGCCTTCACGGCCACCGACGAGCGGGTGGACAAGGCCGTACGGCGCCTGGGGCAGTAGCTCCGTACCCGCCGGACAGCCCGGAGCGGACGCCGTACCTCAGGCGTCCGCTCCGGGCTTCGCTGTGCGGCGTTCCGTTAGCTGATGGGCAGCCCGTTCGTCGGCAGCAGGTCCGAGGCCAGACCGCTGTCGCCGACCGCCTGGGCCAGGCCGTCGGTGGACAGCGAGTCGGTCAGGCCGTCGGTGGACAGGCCGTCGCCCGGCAGCGAGTCGGTCAGGCCGTCGGTCGGCAGGCCGTCCTCGGTGGCGGTGTGGAGGGTGTCGGTGAGGATGTCCCCCGCGCTGTCCGCGGTGTCGCTGGCGGCGTTGCCCGCGGCCTGCTTCGCGGCCGGAGCGGTCTCGCCGAGCGTCTTGCCCGCGGTCTTGCCGGCGGTCTTGCTCAGGGCCGGGACGGCCTTGCGGACGACCTTGCTGCCGGCCTCGGTGGCGTTCGCGCCGGTCTCGCCGGCGAGGTCGCCGGCACCCTGCACCGCGCCGTCGGCGGTGTCGGCAAGGCTCGCGGTGTCCACTGCGGTCAGTCCGCCCAGGTCGGACGACTTCGGCAGTTCCACGGCGCTCGCGGAGCCTGCCGCACCGACCACGGGGGCTGCGCCTGCTGCGACCAGCAGCGCGGCTCGGGCGATCCGACGCGAGAGGGGGAGGGACATGGTGCTCCTTTTACGGAGAGGGACTGGTTCTTCTGACAGACGTGCCGTGTCCGCCGGCGGGGCGCGGTGGCTGCCGGACGCACGACGTGACTACCGCGTCAGGCCCGCGAAGGTTGCGGCACGGCCGGTAAAGAATCAGTGGGGGGTCACATAATCTGCTCCGGAGGAATCCGGGCAAACTGCGCCGTGCGCAGTACGGTGCTGAAACGTCACACCGCGCGCTCCGCAAGGGCTGCATGCCGTTCGAGTGACCCTGGTGGCGGTGACGCGGTGCCGCTGCCCGGGGTTGACGACGTTAACTCGCCCGAGCGACCCGCCGGACGGCTGCGCGGTGACCACGAGGCTGACGACGTGACGGCCGTACGGGGGAAGACGCGGCGCCGTACGAAGGTCCCGGCGACCGCCGGACGACCGCGCCACCGGCCCGGCGACACCGCTCGCCGCACCCCGCGCGCCGCCCCCCCCCGCTCCGGGCGCCGCTCAGGCCCTCACTTCGCGGTGACGATCCGTACGTCCGTACCGGAAGCACGCGCCGCCGCACCGGTCGCCCGCTGCCAGCCCTTCCCGGAATCTGCCGCGGACCACATCTTCCCGGCGTAGGAAATCTGCTCGATGCCCAAGGCCCCGGAGTGGGCCATCGCCCAGGTGGCCAGCTCCCAGCCGCGCCGCTGCGTCCGGGCGGCGCTCCCACCCGCGGCCGCGCCGCCGGCCTGCCCTGCCTCCGCGGCCTCGGTACCGGAGTCCGCGCCGTCGCCGTGGGAGACCGGCCGCGCGGGCACCGTCAGCACCCGGTCGCCGTCCTTGCCGCCCGGCGCCGCCCCGTCCGGGTGCGGCAGGACGTCGGGCCCGAACTCGCGCACCAGCTTCCTGCGCACCCCGTCCGTACCGCCCGGCTGCTTCCGGTCCGCGGGGCGGTTCACCGAACACGTCATCGCCGCCCCGTCGCGCCCGGTGAGGGCGCCGGTCAGCAGCGCGGCGTTCGGCTCGTGCTTGGCGTACGCCTGGGGGTAGCCGCTGCGCTGCACCTTCTGCGCGGCCACCGTCAGCGGCAGCCGCGAGTAGCCCGGCACCTTGGCCAGGTGGGTGTAGAACTCCCCGGCCGAGTAGACCGGGTCCATGATCTGCTCGACGGTGCCCCAGTCCTGCGACGGCCGCTGCTGGAAGAGGCCGACCGAGTCGCGGTCGCCGAAATCGATGTTGCGCAGCCCGGACTCCTGCATCGCGGTCGCCAGGGCGATCGTCACGGCCCGCTCCGGCAGCCCGCGCGCGGAGCCGACCGCCGAGATGGTCGCGGCGTTCGCGGCCTGCTCCGGCGAGATCTCGTACGGCGCGCCGCCGTCCGCGCTCCGCACCGAGCAGCGCGGCGCACCCGGACCGCCGGTCACGTACTGCACGACGAGGTACACGGCCAGCCCGACGAGCACGGCGAAGGCCGCGCCGACACGCAGGAGGCGCTTGCTGCGGGTGCCGCGGGCGGGGGCGGTGGGCTGGGGGGACACGCAGCCAACGGTACTGGAGGGGCGCCGGTAGGGTCGGACCCATGGAGACCGCTACGCAGACCCCCGCACTGGACCTCTCCCTCGACGCGGCCCGGCTCACCGCTCAGCTCGTCGACATCCCCTCCGTCAGCCGGGACGAGAAGGCCATCGCGGACGCCGTCGAGAACGCGCTGCGTGCGCTCCCGCACCTGACGGTGGAGCGGGACGGCAACTGCATCGTCGCCCGTACGGACCAGGGCCACGCCGAGCGGGTCGTGCTGGCCGGCCACCTGGACACCGTGCCGATCGCGGACAACGTGCCCTCCCGGCTCGACGAGAACGGCGTCCTGTGGGGCTGCGGCACCACCGACATGAAGTCCGGCGTCGCCGTGCAACTGCGCATCGCCGCCACCGTCCCCGCGCCCAACCGCGACCTGACCTTCATCTTCTACGACATGGAGGAGATCGCCGCCGAGTTCAACGGCCTCGGACGGCTGGCCGAGGAGCACCCGGACTGGCTGGAGGGCGACTTCGCCGTCCTGCTGGAGTCCTCGAACACCGAGGTCGAGGGCGGCTGCCAGGGCACCCTGCGGGTGTTGCTGCGCACCGAGGGCGAGCGGGCCCACTCGGCCCGGAGCTGGATGGGCAGCAACGCCGTCCACGCGGCGGCACCGATCCTCGCGCGCCTGGCCGCCTACGAGCCGCGGCGGGCCGTCATCGACGGCCTCGAATACCGCGAGGGCCTGAACGCCGTACGGATCGAGGGCGGCGTGGCGGGCAACGTGATCCCCGACACCTGCACCGTCGCCGTCAACTTCCGCTACGCGCCCGACCGCGGCGAGCAGGAGGCGCTCGACCACGTCCGCGAGGTCTTCGCGGACTGCGGTGTCGCCGAGATGATCGTCGACGACCACTCGCCGGGCGCGCTGCCGGGCCTCTCCCACCCCGCGGCCGCCGCCTTCATGAAGGCGGTCGGCGGCGTCGCGAAGCCCAAGTTCGGCTGGACGGACGTCTCGCGCTTCAGCGCCCTGGGCGTGCCCGCCGTGAACTACGGCCCCGGCGACCCCGTACTGGCGCACAAGAAGGACGAACGGGTCGCCGTCGAGCGGATCCTGCACTGCGAGGAGCGCCTGCGGTCCTGGCTCACCGCGTAGCCCCGGCCGCCGGATCCCGGCCGCCGCACTCCGGTCGTCGAACCCCTGTCTGCCCGCGGCGCCCGGCACGCCCGGCCCACGGGCCCCGCAGGTGTCCCGGCATCCGGAATTGCCTTGCCCGTCACCTGCGCCGATCTACCCTTGCCGGACACCGACCGGCAGCGGAGGGAGCACGATATGGCCAGCCCCGAGGAAGAACGGGCGTGGGAGGAACAGCGCCTGGGACCCGTGGTGCGCCGACGCGAGCAGGTGCAGCGGGGCACCACGGACCAGCGGCTGCTGGACACCGCCGAGGGCGACACGGAGTGGGTGCACACCGACCCCTGGCGGGTCATGCGCATCCAGTCGGAGTTCGTGGAGGGCTTCGGCGCGCTGGCCGAACTGCCCAGCGCCATCAGCGTCTTCGGCTCGGCCCGTACGCCCGTCGGCTCGCCCGAGTACGAGACGGGCGTGGCACTCGGCCGGGCGCTGGTGGAGGCCGGCTTCGCGGTGATCACGGGTGGCGGGCCCGGCGTGATGGAGGCCGCCAACCGGGGCGCCAGGGAGGCCAAGGGCGTCTCCGTCGGCCTGGGCATCGAGCTGCCTTTCGAGCAGGGCATGAACCCGCACGTCGACATCGGTGTCAACTTCCGGTACTTCTTTGTCCGAAAAACGATGTTTGTGAAGTACGCGCAGGGCTTCGTCGTACTGCCCGGCGGGATGGGCACCCTCGACGAGCTGTTCGAGGCGCTGACCCTCGTCCAGACGCGCAAGGTCACCCGCTTCCCGATCGTGCTCTTCGGTACGGAGTACTGGAACGGCCTGGTCGACTGGCTGCGCGACACGGTCGTCGCGCAGGGCAAGGCGTCGGAACACGACCTGCTGCTGTTCCATGTCACCGACGACGTGGACGAGGCGGTCGCGCTGGTCTCCAAGGAGACCGGGAAGTAGCGCGGGGCCCCGGCGGCGCGCGCCGCGAGGGCTACGCGAGTCCCCGGCGGGCCACCGCCGGGGGCCGGTGGCCCGCGATCGACGCCACCATGTCCAGGACCTGCCGGGTCTCGGCGACCTCGTGGACGCGGTAGACCTGTGCGCCCAGCCACGCCGAGACCGCGGTCGTCGCCAGCGTCCCGAGCAGCCGCTCCTTGACCGGCCGGTCCAGCGTCTCGCCGACGAAGTCCTTGTTCGACAGTGAGACCAGCACCGGCAACGGGGTGTCCCCTGCCCGGGCGAAGCCGAGGGCCTGCGGAACGGCGGCCGCCATCTCGCCGAGCCGCCGGGTCGCCTCCAGGCTGTGCCGGGTGTTCTTCCCGAAGTCGTGCCCCGGGTCGATCATGATCGCGTCGCGCCGTACGCCCAGCTCCGCCGCCCGCTCGGCCAGCCCCAGCGTCACCCGCAGGATGTCCGCCATCACGTCCTCGTACGCCACCCGGTGCGGGCGGGTCCGCGGCGCGACACCACCCGCGTGGGTGCACACCAGGCCCACGCCGTACCGGGCCGCGACCTCGGCCAGCTTCGGGTCCACCCCGCCCCACGCGTCGTTGAGCAGGTCGGCGCCGGCCTCGCAGACCGCCTCGCCGACCTCGTGCCGCCAGGTGTCCACGCTGATCACCACGTCCGGGTGCCGCTTGCGCACCTCGGCGACGAAGCCGACCGTGCGCCGGACCTCCTCCTCGGCGTCCACCTCCTCGCCGGGGCCCGCCTTGACCCCGCCGATGTCGATGATCGCGGCGCCCTCGGCCACCGCCTGCTCCACCCGGGCGAGCGCGGGCGCGTCGGTGAAGGTGGCCCCCTGGTCGTAGAAGGAGTCCGGGGTCCTGTTCACGATGGCCATGATCACCGGCTCGTGAGCGGTGAACTCTCGATTCCCCAGCCGCAGCATTGCTTCTCCCTCATCCTGGTCCGGCAGCGACCCTAACGGTCACACCCGCATGGCACGATCAGTGCCAACACATAGCTCGGGGAGATGGTCGTGTTCTGGTTCTTGCTGATCGCGATGGTCGTGGTGGTCGCCGCGGTCACGCTCGCCGTGGTCGGCGGTGGCGACGAGGGCGGGCTCGGCGAGGCGGCGCCGGACCGGCTGTACGAACCGCTGCCCGTCGACCGTCCCGTCTCCCGCGCCGACGTGGAGGCGGTGCGCCTGCCGGTGGGCGTGCGCGGCTACCGGATGAACGACGTCGACGACGTGCTGGACCGGCTCGGCGCCGAGCTGGCCGAACGGGACGCGCGCATCGCCGAACTGGAGGCGGCCCTCGCGGGCGCGCACGCCGCGGCGATGGGTCCGCCCGGCCTGATCAAGGGCTCCCTGGAGGACGGCTCCGGGGACCGGGGCGGGAAGCGGCCGGAGGGTGGGGGGACCGGGGCTGCTGGATCTGCCGGGTCTGCTGAACCGGCGGGGGCTGCCGGGCCGACGGGACCGATCGAACCGACCGGATCTGCTGGGCTTACCGGGCCTGCCGAACCGGCCGGGCCTGCCGAAGCGGCCGGGCCTGCCGGGCCTGCCGAAGCGGCCGGGCCTGCCGGGCCTGCCGAAGCGGCCGAGCCTGCCGGACATACCGTACCTACCGGACAGGAGCCCCCGGCCTCCGGGGGCGAGGAAGAGGGGAAGACCGCCTCATGACGGGAGTGGTCACGGCTCCGGACGGGGTGCCACGCTGCCCCTGGGGCATGGAGTCGGAGAAAATGGCCGACTATCGCACCTATCACGACACCGAGTGGGGCCTGCCGGTCCACGGCGACGACGCGCTCTTCGAGCGGATGTGTCTGGAGGCGTTCCAGTCCGGGCTGTCCTGGATCACGATCCTGCGCCGCCGCGAGGGCTTCCGGGCCGCGTTCGCGGACTTCCGCATCGAGGCGGTCGCCCGGTTCACCGAGGCGGACGCCGAGCGGCTGCTCACCGACGCCCGCATCATCCGCAACCGCGCGAAGATCAACGCGGTGATCGCCAACGCGCGGGTCGCGGCCGAGCTGGCCCCGGGCGAGCTGGACCGGCTGATCTGGTCCTACGCGCCCGAGCGCGGCACCCGGCGGGCACCGCGCACCCTGGTCGACGTGGCGCCCGTCACCCCGGAGTCCACCGCGCTGGCCAAGGACCTCAAGAAGCGCGGCTTCCGCTTCATCGGCCCCACCACGGCGTACGCGACGATGCAGGCGTGCGGCCTGGTGAACGACCACCTGGCGGACTGCCATGTGCGGGACGCGGTGGAGGCCGCGGCGAACGCCTGAGGGGCGCCCGGGGCGCTCTAGCGCCCCAGGAACCTCGGCTTCTCCTTCTTCACGAACGCCTCGACCGCGATGTGGTGGTCCTCCGAGGCGCCCGCCCGCGTCTGGAGCTCGTCCTCCTTGGCCAGTGCCTCGATGAGCGAGTGACCGGCCCCGTACGCGAGGGATTCCTTGATCGCCGCGTATGCGGCGGTCGGCCCCTCGGCCAGCGTGCGCGCCACCGCCGCCGCCTCGGCCGCCAACTCGGCCGCCGGGACGACCTTGTTCGCGATGCCCAGGTCGTGCGCCTCCTGCGCGGTGATGCTGCGCGGGAAGAGCAGCAGGTCGGCGGCGCGGCCGTGGCCGATCAGGCGGGGCAGTGTCCAGGAGATGCCGGAGTCGGCGGTGAGCGCCACGCCGGCGAAGGAGGTGTTGAAGGAGGCGGTGTCGGCGACGACCCGGTAGTCGGCGGCCAGCGCGAAACCGGCGCCGGCGCCCGCCGCGACCCCGTTGACCCCCGCCACCACCGGCTTGGGCATCCCGGCGAGCGCCGTGACGATGGGGTTGTAGTGCTCGCGCACCGTGCTCATGGTCTGTCCCGAGCCGGTCTCGCGGTCCTGGGCCAGCAGCCCGATG
Source organism: Streptomyces sp. NPDC018045 (assembly GCF_044327445.1). NCBI lineage: Bacteria > Bacillati > Actinomycetota > Actinomycetes > Kitasatosporales > Streptomycetaceae > Streptomyces > Streptomyces sp. NPDC018045. Next base: position 63,752 of record NZ_JBIRFL010000016.1, on the reverse strand, counting down.
TGCTCCTTGAGGTCCTGGCCCACACAGAAGGCGCGTCCGGTGGCGGTCAGCAGGACGGCCCGTACGGCCGGGTCGGCGGCGGCGTCGCGCAGGGTGTCCCGCAGGGCGGCCTTGGTCTCCGTGTTCATCGCGTTCATCGCGTCGGGACGGTTGATCGTGATCGTCCCGACGCCGTCGGTCACGTCGTAGAGCACGGTGTCGGCCATGGTGAGGGGTCCCTCCGTCGCGGCTCGCGCTGCCGGGCAGTGGCAGCCAGCGCTCAGGATGCCGGAGATCATCGGCGTCCGTCATGTGACGTACGTCAAACTACCGGCGAGGACCGGACGCCGGTCGAGGGCGAAGTATCGCAGCCCACTCCCCGAATTGGGTGGTTTTGCGAGAGCGCGTTGCCGAAGGGATGCTCCCCGATGTTGGTCATCGGGTCGTGCGATGCGGGATAATGGCCTGGAAGCAATGTGTTCGATGCCGGTGACACCTGGGTTGTCGGCTGCGTGAGCTGGTTTCAGGAAGGGGAACGAGCATGGCGGCCATGAAGCCGCGGACGGGCGACGGCCCGCTCGAGGTGACCAAGGAGGGGCGGGGCATCGTCATGCGCGTTCCGCTCGAAGGCGGCGGTCGACTCGTCGTCGAGCTGACTCCCGACGAAGCCAAGGCCCTGGGCGAGGCCCTGGAGAAGGTCACCGTCTGACAGGGCAGCCGCCCTGATGCTGCGGTTTCCCGGGGCTGACCCCTGGACCCCCAGCCGAATACCCGGGCCCCGGTGGGCGCCGCGCTTGCGCGGGGCCTGCCGGGGCCGTGTCGTTCCCGGACGCCCGGCCCGTACGCCCACGGGCGGCGCTCAGCCGCGCCTGACGGCACACAGCAGGCCGTCGCCCACCGGCAGCAGGGACGAGACCAGCGCGTCCGTCTCGCGGAGCGTGCGCAGCAGCTCGCGCAGGCGCAGCACCTCCGCGGGCTGGGCCGCCGAGTCGACCGTACGGCCGTCGGCGAAGACGCCCTCGAAACAGACCAGGCCACCGGGGCGCAGCAGCCGCAACGATTCAGCGAGATAGTCCAGGCACTCCATGCGGTCCCCGTCACAGAAGACGAGGTCGTAGCCGCCGTCGGCGAGCCGGGGCAGTACGTCCAGGGCGCGGCCGGGGATGAAGCGCGCGCGGTTGCCGGCGAAGCCCGCCTCCCGGAACGCCTGCTTCGCGAACTGCTGCCGCTCCGGTTCCAGGTCGACCGTCGTCAGGACGCCGTCCGGACGCATGCCGTGCAGGAGGTAGATGCCCGACACTCCCGTGCCGGTGCCGATCTCGGCGACCGCCTTGGCGTCGGCCGTCGCGGCGAGCAGGCGCAACGCGGTGCCGGTGCCGGTGGACACCGCGCGGATGCCCGCCTCCCGCGCCCGCTCCCGGGACCAGTGCAGGGCGGCGTCGGCCTCGTCGTCGATGGTCCCGGCGCCGTACGCCTCGGCGAATGCCAAGCTCGTCTGCCGGTTGCCGGTAATGGCCCTCTCCTGTCCCCGTAGTTGACGCAACCGTGACTGTATCCGCTGCGTGCGGGAACCCGCAGATGGGACCGGGCGTTGAAGCACAGCAGGGGGGATGCATCGGTGAAGACCCAGCGAGACGTGCGGGATGACGCGAAGCCAGGCCAAAAGCAGGTCAAATCTGCTTATCCGGAGCTAACGGGCGAGGTGGATATGGTAGGGGCTCTACTGGACACCACCAGAGCCACCAGGGGAGGTGCGGCTGCGGCGGGTGACCGATGGGCGCGCAGGCGTCTCAGGCGGTCGGCCGTCGAGCCGAAATCCGTGACAGACACCGCTGACCGTTCCCGCTCCCACGGCCTCAAGGGTAGGGGAGGGGCCTTTGACACCGCTACGACAGCGACGTTCGCCGCCGAAGCGGATGCGCAGGCCTGGACCCCGCCCACCTGGGAGGAGATCGTCAGCACGCACAGCGCGCGGGTCTACCGTCTCGCCTATCGCCTCACGGGCAACCAGCACGACGCCGAGGACCTGACGCAGGAGGTCTTCGTCCGCGTCTTCCGCTCGCTGTCGACGTACACCCCCGGCACCTTCGAGGGCTGGCTGCACCGCATCACGACCAACCTCTTCCTGGACATGGTCCGCCGCCGCCAGCGCATCCGCTTCGACGCGCTCGGTGACGACGCGGCCGAGCGGCTCCCCAGCCGCGAGCCCTCCCCGCAGCAGCATTTCAACGACACCCACTTCGACGCCGACGTCCAGCAGGCGCTGGACACCCTCGCGCCCGAGTTCCGCGCCGCCGTGGTGCTCTGCGACATCGAGGGCCTGTCGTACGAGGAGATCGCCGCCACCCTCGGCGTGAAGCTGGGCACGGTCCGCAGCCGGATCCACCGCGGCCGCTCCCACCTGCGCAAGGCGCTCAAGCACCGCTCCCCGGCCGCGCGCGCCGAGGAGCGCGAGCGCGACCGGCGGCCGCTCACTTCGGTCACTACGGGGGAGGTCGGAATCGCGTGAGCGGTACAGGCGGTCCGTCCCCCGCCGAGCATCATCTCGGCGACCGCCTCGCGGCTCTGGTCGACGGGGAGTTGGGCCATGACGCGCGCGAGCGGGTGCTCGCGCATCTCGCTACGTGTGGAAAGTGCAAGGCGGAGGCGGACGACCAGCGGCGGCTGAAGAACGTCTTCGCGGAAACGGCGCCCCCCGGTCCCTCCGAGGGGCTGCTGGCGCGCCTCCAGGGGCTGCCCGGAGGTGATGCCGACGGCCCCGGAAGTCGGCTGGGCCCCGGGCGCTTCGGCAGCGGCGCGTTCGGCGACTTCGCCGAGGGCGGCGAGTTCGAGGCGCGCGGCGGCTCGCTCCGGTATCTCCCGTCCGGCACCCATGCCGCCGGCGGGGTGCCCCGGCAGCCGCGCTCGCGCGGCTTCCGCATCCACGAGCCGGCCAGACCCGCGCCGCAGCGCCGCCGGTTCGCCTTCGCGGCGGCCGGCGCGGTCTCCCTGGCGGCGTTCGCGCTCGGCGGCGCCCTGCCGCTGGAGGCGGCGGTCGACACCCCGAGCGGCCGCGCCGACGGTACGGGCAGCCAGATGACGCCGCTCAGCGCCACCCCCGGCCCGGTCGGCCCGCCGGGCATGACGCGCGGCGAGGCCCTGCTGTTCGCGACGGGCTCCCCGTGGGCGCGGTCGCTCCCCGGCGCGGGCGTCACCCCGGACCCGGCCCCGAGTTCGCTCGGGCTGACCGGCCCGTCGGTGCCGTCGGCCGCGCGCCCCGCCCCGTCGCTGCTCCTGTCCCAGGTCGCGTTCCCGTCCGACGGCCGGTCCGCCCTGCCCGCGCTGACGCTCCAGACGGGTCAGCTCATGCCGTACCACCCCGCGCCGGCCCCGCAGTCCGGCGCGCGTGACACGGCCCCGTACCCGCCGTCGGCGGACGCCGGACGCCCCCTGGCCGGGCCCGCCGTACCGTCCGGCCTCGCCTCCCGGGAGGCGCTGACCGCCCACCGCCCCGCCCCGCGCTGACCGGGCTCTGCGCGGGGCCGCGCGAACCTGGTTGAATCGCTGTCCGGATGGCGTTTCCCTTCGGGGACGCGCCGTCGGCGAGGTGGTGGTGCCCGCCTGACACAGCGGGCGTATCGGTGGGGAGAACATGGACGAGGGCACGGCCGCCGGGCCGAAGCGGAACTGGTGGAGCCGGCCTGGGCAGCGGCCCGCGGAGCCGTCGGCACAGGCACCCGCCGCGCCCGGGCCCGCGACGCCCGAGGTCGGAGCGACGCCCGAGGCCGGAGCGGCACCCGAGACCGAAGGCGCCGCCGCCACCCGGGAACGCACGGCACCGCCTGCCGGTGCGGCCGGTGACCTGCCCACCGGGCCCACTGCGCCCACCGGGCCGGAGGGAATCGCTTCGGCCGCTCCGCAGGCCGGGACGGACCAGCAGCCGACTGAGCCGTCCGGCAGCACGCCCAACGGCGCTCCCGGCAGCACGCCCAACGGCGCTCCCGGCAGCACGCCCGGCGCGTCTTCGGACGCCGGCGCCGGCGCGGGCGCCGACGCTTCGGGCGCCGCTCCCGGCCCTGGCTCCGGCATCCCGTCGAGCGCCACGCCCGAGGCGGGCTCCGGCGCACCGGCCCCCGTGCCGCCCGCTTCCGTATCGCACGCCCCCGCGCCCCCGGCCGCCCCGCCGCAGCAGCCGCTGCATCCTCAGGACCCGTACGGCACGCCTCCGTATGGCGACCCGGGCCCCTGGGCGCCCGCGCCGCCGGTGCAGCGTCCGACGGCCACCCCGGCGCACGGCACGGGAGTCCCGCCGCAGAGCACGGGCGCCACGCCGATTGCCGGGCAGCAGGCCGCGTACGGCGGCGCACCCGTACCGCCGTCCCGGCAGCCGTTCCCGGCCCAGCCGCAGCCGCCCGTGGGCCCGCCGCACGAGGATTCCGCCCGTACGCCGATGCCGTGGGCGGAGCCGCCGTCCGCGCCCGGCCGGCCGCCGCAGGGCCCGGACGCGCCGCACCACCCGGCCGCGGCCCCTCCGCCGTCCGGCGCGGACGCCGCCCCGCGCGGCGCGGGGGACGGCGCCGGGCTCCCCGCCGTGATGCACGACGCGTCCGGCGGTGCCCCGCTCCCGCCCGAGGCGCACGGCGCGCCGCAGCCCCGGCACCTCCCGCAGCCCGGCCCGGGCGGCGTGGAGCCGGGGCCGGGCGGGACCGCCGGCCCCCAGCAGCCCCACCAGCAGGGCGAGCAGCAGAGCCACTGGCAGCAGTACGACCCCTGGGGGGCGCCGCGGCACGGCGCGGCGATGCCTCTGGGCACGCCGCCCCCGCCCCCGCCGCCGGCCCCCCGGCGCAACCGCCGCGGCGCGCTGGCCGCGGGCGCGGTGGCCCTGGCGCTGGTGGCCGGCGGCGTCGGCGGCGGCGTCGGCGCGTACATCGAGCGCAACGGCGGCCTCGGCAGCATCGAGTTGCCGCAGGACTCCGGCGACCGGGGCGGCCGCAAGCCGGACAGCGTCGCGGGCATCGCGCAGGCGGCGCTGCCCAGCGTGGTCACCCTGCACGTCCGCGGCAACAGCGAGCAGGGCACCGGCACCGGCTTCGTCCTCGACCAGCAGGGCCACATCCTCACCAACAACCACGTCGTCGAGCCGGCCGGCACCGGCGGGGAGATAGCGGTCTCCTTCAGCGGCGGCCAGACGGCCAAGGCCAAGGTCATCGGCCGGGACGGCGGCTACGACCTGGCCGTCGTCCAGGTGCAGGGCGTCTCCGGGCTGCGTCCGCTGGCGCTCGGCGACTCCGACGCCGTACGGGTCGGCGACCCCGTCGTGGCGATCGGCGCCCCGTACGACCTCGCGAACACCGTCACCGCCGGCATCATCAGCGCCAAGCAGCGGCCCATCACGGCGGGCGGCAAGAAGGGCGACGGCAGCGACGTCTCGTACGTGGACGCCCTGCAGACGGACGCCCCGATCAACCCGGGCAACTCCGGCGGTCCGCTCGTCGACTCCCGGGCGCGGGTGATCGGCATCAACAGTGCCATTCGCGCCGCGGGCAGCTCCGGCGGCGGCCTGGAGGGCGGCCAGGGCGGCAGTATCGGCCTGGGCTTCGCCATACCGATCAACCAGGGCAAGTGGGTGGCCGAGCAACTGATCAACAAGGGCAGGGTCAGCCACCCGGTGATCGGCGTCACGCTGGAGATGGAGTACGCGGGCGACGGCGCGCGGGTCAGCGCCGCGAGCAAGGACGGCGGGGCCCCCGTCACCCCCGGCGGCCCGGGGGCCAGGGCGGGCATCAAGCCGCGCGACGTGATCACCAAGGTGGACGGGCAGCCCGTGCACAGCGGCGAGGAGCTGATCATCAAGATCCGCAGCCACCGCCCGGGGGACCGGCTCACCCTGACCCTGCGGCGGGACGGCAAGGAGCAGACCGCCCGGCTGACCCTCGGTGCCGCCGGCCAGGAGTAGGGGCCCGCGCGGGTGCGGGCCGGACCGTTTGCACGGTGTTGGGACGGGCGACTCCCGCCGGACGCCATGGGCCAGGTACCGTGATAGGCGGCCTGGCCCATAGGCCCGACACGTCCCCTCAGGCCCCCTAGGGCCTGGTAGGCCACGGATGACCCAAGGAGCCGCAAGGTGTTCTTCGACATAGGACCCCTAGAGCTGATCGCGCTCGTGATCCTTGCGGTATTGATCTTCGGGCCGGACAAGTTGCCCAAGGTGATCTCCGATGTCATGGGATTCGTGCGCAAGGTGCGGGCGTTCTCGGACAACGCCAAGGAGGACATCCGCAGCGAGCTGGGGCCGGAGTTCAAGGACTTCGAGTTCGAGGACCTCAAGCCGCGCAACTTCGTGCGCAAGCACGTGATGGAGAACGACCAGTACGGCCTCCAGGAGATCCGTAACGGCTTCGACCTGAAGAAGGAGATGGCCGAGGTCACGGACGCCGTGCACGGCGTCGACGGCGCCTCCTCCGCCGACCGGGGGTCCGCGTCCCGGGTGAGCTTCACCAAGGAGTCCCCGGACGCCGCGGCGGGCTCCGGCGGCGGTTCCGCCGCGCCGGACATGTTCACGAAGGGCGCGCGGCCGGCACCGAACGAGCGCCCGCCGTTCGATCCCGATGCCACCTGACTCGTCTTATGCAAGCCTTATGCCCGCTGGTGCCGAGCGGGTTGACTATGCTCCCCGTGTCCGGGGTGAGGTCGCCTGAGGGGGGCGGGCCGCCCACGACGCAGGGCAAATAGGAGGCTCCGCGCAGATGGAGACGACGGGTCGGGCAGGAGTTCAGGCGGTCACCGCCGGCACCGGGCGGAAGGTCGACGGGTATCTGTCGGCCGCGTTCCCGTGGTACGGACTCGACGACGCGTTCACCGGTCCCCGCTGGCTGCTGCAGGTCGGCGCGGCCGCGGACGGCACGGTCGAGCACGGCGCGACCGGCCACGGCCAGGAGCCCACCATAAAGGTGGAGAGCACACCGGACTCGGAGCGGTTCGCGGTCGTGGTGACCGTCGCCAGCCGGCCCGTGCGGCGCAGCGCGGACGGCACGGGGGTCCTGGACGCCACGTCCACGTCCACGGCGGCCTGGCTCGCCGGATCGGGCCTGCTCTCCCGCACCTGGCCGACGCAGATGGACCGCACGCTCCGCCAGGACTGGCTCGACCAGCAGACGATGCTCGCCTGGGAGCTGGCGGACGACCTCGGTGGCGAGGGCTGGAGCGCGCTGACGCTGCCGGTGGACGGCGTACCGACGCCGTTCCGCTACCGCGAGTCGGAGTACGGCTGGGTGCTGGCCGGGTCGGCGGGCGACGGCCCCGAGGGCGTGCACATCGGGGCGTACGGGCGCGGGATGAGCGCGTACGGGCTGGGCTTCGCGGTGGTCAAGGACATCGCCGTGTACGCGGGCGGCGACAGCGGCCCGCAGCCCGGCGACGGCCGGGCGGACGACGTGCCCGCGGAAGGCGTGGCGGCGGACTGAGCGGACCGGCCGCGCACCGCCCCGGCACGGCGCGCGCGGACCGTACGACGACGCGGGGGCGGACCCGACGGGCCCGCCCCGCGTGTGCTCCGGCCGCCGTTCCGGGCCGCCGGGCCGCCTCAGAACTTGTTGCGCGGGGTGATCCCCAGCGACATGCCCGACAGGCCGCGCTGGCGGCCGCCCAGCTTGCCCGCGATGGCGCGGATCGCCGCGCCGGCGGGGGACTCCGGATCGGTCAGCACCACCGGCTTGCCCTCGTCACCGCCCTCGCGCAGCCGTACGTCGATCGGGATGGCGCCCAGCACCGGCACCTGCGTACCGGTGGTCTTCGTCAGGCCCTCGGCGACCCGCTCGCCGCCGCCGGAGCCGAACACGTCCACCATCTCGTCGCAGTGCGGGCAGGGCAGCCCGGACATGTTCTCCACCACGCCGACGATCTTCTGGTGGGTCTGTACGGCGATGGAGCCGGCCCGCTCGGCGACCTCCGCCGCGGCCTGCTGCGGCGTGGTGACGACCAGGATCTCCGCGTTCGGGACGAGCTGCGCCACCGAGATGGCGATGTCGCCGGTGCCCGGGGGCAGGTCGAGCAGCAGGACGTCCAGGTCGCCCCAGTACACGTCGGCCAGGAACTGCTGGAGCGCGCGGTGCAGCATCGGCCCGCGCCACACCACCGGGGCGTTGCCCGGGGTGAACATGCCGATGGAGATCACCTTCACGCCGTTGGCCGACGGCGGCATGATCATGTTCTCGACCTGGGTGGGACGGCCGTCCGCGCCCAGCATCCGGGGCACCGAGTGGCCGTAGATGTCGGCGTCCACCACGCCGACCTTCAGACCGTCGGCCGCCATCGCCGCGGCCAGGTTGACCGTCACCGACGACTTGCCGACGCCGCCCTTGCCGGAGGCGACCGCGTAGACCCGGGTCAGCGAGCCCGGCTTGGCGAACGGCACCTCGCGCTCGGCGGTGCCGCCGCGCAGCGACGACGCCAGCTCCTTGCGCTGCTCGTCGCTCATTACGTCCAGCTCGACCGAGACGCCGGTGACGCCCTCGACACGGCCCACGGCCTCGCGCACGTTCGAGGTGATCGTCTCGCGCATCGGGCAGCCGGCGACCGTCAGGTAGACCGCCACCGCCACCGTGCCGTCCGCCGCGATCTCCACCGATTTGACCATGCCCAGTTCGGTGATGGGGCGGTGGATCTCGGGGTCGTTCACCGTGGCGAGCGCGGCGTGGACCGCGTCCTCGCTCGGCGCTGCGCCTTGGGGCGTGTCGGTAGCCATACCGAAATACTACGGCCGTGCGCGGCGCGCCCTGAAGGGGCGGTGGCCGGGCGACGGGTGGGCACCACGGCCGCGCGCAGTGCGCCCTGAAGGGGCGGCGGGCGGGGCCCGCGCGGCGCCGGTGGCCGCCTCCGGAAAGGTCGGCGGCCGGCCGCGTCCGCCGGGGCTACTCCCGGCGGCGGACCTCCTGCTCGCTCTCCGCGTCCACCATCTGACGCAGCTCCAGCTCCTTCATCATGTCCTGGAGTTCGGAGCGGATCCAGTCACGGGTGGCCACCTCGCCCAGACCCAGCCGCAGCGCCGCCACCTCCCGGGTCAGGTACTCGGTGTCGGCGATGGCGCGCTCGTTCTCCTTGCGGTCCTGCTCCCGGGTGACCCGGTCCCGGTCGTCCTGCCGGTTCTGCGCCAACAGGATCAGCGGTGCCGCGTAGGACGCCTGGAGCGAGAGCATCAGGGTCAGGAAGATGAACGGGTAGTGGTCGAAGCGCAGGTGGCCGGGTGCGGCGACGTTCCAGATGATCCACACCACGATGATCACCGTCATCCAGACGATGAACCGGCCGGTGCCCAGGAAGCGGGCGATCTTCTCCGACAGCCGCCCGAACGCCTCCGGGTCGTACTCGGGCAGCAGGCTCCGGCGGGGCGCGCGCGGCTGGTCCAGGCGCACCCGGGAGCGCCCGCCGCCCGGCCCGGACCCCGGCGCCGCGCTCAGCGCCCGCGCACGCTCCTTGACACCGTCCCGTTCCTCAGCGCCCATCGTCCGGTTCTCCCTCCCGGTCCGCCGCCGCGCCCGGCGGTCCGTGCATCTCCGCCTCACGCCAGTCGTCGGGCAGCAGGTGGTCCAGTACGTCGTCGACGGTCACCGCGCCCAGCAGGGAGCCGCTCTCGTCCACGACCGGCGCCGCCACCATGTTGTAGGTCGCCAGATAGCTGGTCACCTCGTTCAGCGGGGTGCCCGGCGGCAGCGGCGGCAGGTCGGTGTCCGCCACGGAGCTGACGAGCGTGAACGGCGGGTCGCGCAGCAGCCGCTGGAAGTGCACCAGTCCCAGGTACTTGCCGGTCGGCGTCTCGTCCGGCGGCCGGCACACGTACACCTGCGCCGCCAGCGCCGGCGACAGGTCCGGGTCGCGCACCCGGGCCAACGCGACCGCGATCGTCGCGTCCGGCCGCAGCACGATCGGCTCGGTCGTCATCAGGCCGCCCGCGGTGCGCTCCTCGTACGCCATCAGCCGCCGTACGTCCGCCGCGTCGTCCGGCCGCATCAGAGCGAGCAACCGTTCCTTCTCCTCCTCCGGCAGCTCGGAGAGCAGATCGGCGGCGTCGTCCGGGTCCATCGCCTCCAGGACGTCGGCGGCCCGCTCCTCCTGGAGCTTGCCCATGATCTCGACCCGGTCGTCCTCCGGCAGCTCCTCCAGGACGTCCGCCAGCCGGTCGTCGTCCAGCGCGGCGGCCACCTCGCCGCGCCGCTTCGGCGTCAGGTGGTGCAGCGCGCTGGCCAGATCCGCCGGGCGGAGCTGCTCGAAGGTCGCGAGCAGGTTCTCCGCGCCCTGCCCGTGCTCCTCCAGCGAGAACCCGGTCACCGCCGACCAGTCCACGGTCAGCGCCTCTCCCTTGCGGCGCAGCGCCCCGCCCTTCCCCTTCCGTACGAAGACCTTGTCGATCTCCCAGTCGCGGCGGGCCGGAAGCTGGCTGATGCCGATGTCCAGGACGGTGGCCTCCTCGCCCGTCTCGACCAGGCTCACCCGGCGGTCCAGCAGCTCGCCGAGGACCAGGGTCTCCGACGCGCGCTGCTCGAAGCGCCGCATGTTCACCACGCCGGTGGTGATGACCTGGCCGGACTCCACGCCCGTCACCCGGGTCATCGGCAGGAAGATCCGGCGGCGGCTGACGACCTCGACGACCAGGCCCAGCAGCCGCGGCGGCCGGCCGCCCACCCGCAACATCGCGACCAGGTCGCGGACCCGGCCGACCTGGTCGCCGTTGGGGTCGAAGACGGCGATGCCCGCGAGGTGGGAGACGAACACCCGAGGGGTGACCACCGCCATGCCGAGTGCCTCCGCTTCCGTTCCGCTGCGCCGTAGCGGGCCGCCGCGTCACCACGCGGCCGCGCCCCTCTTCCCTGGCGTTACGTGTTGCCGCTTCTCCGCAGGTAAAGCCCCTCGAACGGGCTTGATCCGAAATCAGGCTAACGTGCACCACCCGGTGTCGCCCCGGCGGGAAGGGCCGTACGGTGTCCACCGCGCACTCCGCCGTACGGCGTGCCCGGCCCGGGTACGCTGCCGTACTGCCGTCGAGGTCATCCGCATCAGGAGGCAGAACCGTCGTGACCGCTTTCCCCTCGGCAGGCCCCGCCGGCGCCTGCTTCCGCCGCCCGGCCGTCCCCCACCGCAGTCGCGGGGCGGCGCTGACGGCGGCGGTGTGCGCGGTGCTCGCCGGGGCGCTGGCGGGGTGCGCGTCGAAGGACCCGGACGCCGGGACCAACGGGGTCGGCAAGCTGCCCGCCGACAAGATCCAGGCCAAGGCGCAGACGGCCGCCCGCGGCGCCGGAACGGTACGGCTCTCCGGCCACCTCGTCAGCCAGGGCCGCACCTACAAGCTGGACATGCGGCTCGGGCCCGAGGGCGCCCGGGGCGAACTCGCCACCAAGGCGGCGACCTTCCAGTTGCTGCGGGTCGGCGGCGCGCTCTACCTCAAGGCGGACGCCGGTTTCTGGGCCCGCGAGAAGAGCGCCAACCCCTCGACGAACGACGAGACGGCCGTCTCCAAGCTCGTCGGCAAGTACGTGAAGGTGCCGGCCTCGGACCCCGTCTACCGGCGCTTCAGCGGCTTCACGGACAAGGGCGTGCTGCTCAGCAGCCTCCTCGGGCTGCACGGCACACTCGCCACCGGCGACCGCGGCACCCTCGACGGCACCCGCACCATCCGGATCGCCGCGGGACAGGGCGCGGGCGGCACCCTCGACGTCTCCCTGGAGGGCAAGCCCTACCCGCTCCGGCTGCGCCGCGCGGGCGGCGCGGGCGAGGTACGGCTCACCGACTGGGAAAAGCCGGTGGAGATCCAGGCACCGGCGGACAGTCAGATCATCGACTACGGCAAGCAGATCACGCTCGGCGACTAGGACGCGCCGAGCGGGGGCGTGCGGGGCGCGGGTCCACGCCCGCCCGGGACGAGGCCCCTACGCCTTCTGCTTCTTCCCCTTGCTGCCCTTGCTGCCCTTGCTGCCCTTGCTCCCGTTCTTCCCGTTCTTCCCGCGAAGGAGCTTGGGGAGGGCCGCCGGGATCGGCAGCCGTGTGGTGGCCGGGGTGGGGAGAGGACGGGCGGCCTGGGACGAGGTGTCGAAGTCCGTACGGGCCGACGCGTCCGTGACCGGCTCCAGCCGCAGGACGCGGCACTCGCGCGCCCAGCGCCGCGGCATCGTCTCCGCGTCCGGCGCGTTGAGCCGCTTGCCCTTGAGGTCCTCCACGGCCGCCTGCCATGCCTCGCCGTCCGGCGTCAGCTCGCCGACCCGGGCCTGCCAGCTCACCAGCCGGCCGCCCTTGTCCTTGCTGCGCAGGGTGACGGTCGCGGTGCCGCCGTCCACCAGGCCGAGGTCGTGCAGCGGCTGCTCGTCGGCCGGGTCGGCCGCCCGGTCCGTGCCGCGGGGGCCCGCGCCGACCACGCACGCGGCGCCGTCGTGCCAGACGTGCCACAGGGCCCGTGCCGGGCCGGTGGCGCCCCGTACCCAGATGAGGCCGGACTTCTTCGTGGCCTCTTCGATGAGCGCGCGGTCCAGCAGTTCCTGCGACACGGTCTCCGTCATGGGATCAGCCTAATGGGCGGCGGGCGGGGCGCCCGGCCCGTACGGCGTCACAGCCAGCCGTTGCGTTTGAAGCCGCGGTGGATGCCGAAGCAGATGCCGACCGTGACGAGCAGGACGAGCGGGTAGCCGTACTTCCACTTCAGTTCGGGCATGTACTCGAAGTTCATCCCGTAGATCCCGGCGATCATCGTCGGAACGGCGAAGATCGCCGCCCACGAGGTGATCTTGCGCATGTCCTCGTTCTGGGCCACCGTCGCCTGCGCCAGGTTGGCCTGGAGGATCGAGTTGAGCAGGTCGTCGAAGGAGAGCACCTGCTCGTTGACCCGCGCCAGGTGGTCGGCCACGTCCCGGAAGTACTTCTGGATGTCGGAGTCGACCAGCCGCATCGGCCGCTCGCTCAGCAGTTGCATCGGCCGCAGCAGCGGCGACACGGCCCGCTTGAACTCCAGCACCTCACGCTTGAGTTGGTAGATCCGCCCGGCGTCGCCGCCCTTCGCCGAGCCCTTGGCGGCGCTCGCGCCCGGGCCGTCCGAGCCGGAGCTGAAGACGTCGATCTCCACCTCGTCGATGTCGTCCTGCATCGCGCCGGCCACCGCGATGTAGCCGTCCACGACCTGGTCGGCGATGGCGTGCAGCACGGCGGACGGGCCCTTGCCGAGCAGCTCGGGGTCGTCCTGGAGGCGGTGGCGCAGGGCGCGCAGCGAGCCCTGGCCGCCGTGCCGCACGGTCACGATGAAGTCCCGGCCGGTGAAACACATCACCTCGCCGGTCTCGACCACCTCGCTGGTGGCGGTCAGCTCCGCGTGCTCGACGTAGTGGACCGTCTTGAAGACGGTGAACAGGGTGTCGTCGTAGCGCTCCAGCTTGGGCCGCTGGTGGGCGTGGACCGCGTCCTCGACGGCCAGCGGGTGCAGCCCGAACTCCCGCGCGATCTCCGCGAATTCCGCCTCGGTGGGCTCGTGCAGCCCGATCCAGGCGAAACCCCCGTCGCTGCGGACGCCCGCCATCGCCTGGGACGGCGTGACATGGTCGCTGGCGCGCCGACCGTCGCGGTAGACACCGCAGTCCACGATGGCGCTGTTGGTGTGGGCCGCCTTGCCGAGGTCGGTCTCGTACTTGTACGGGGAGTCCTCGCGCCGCCGGGCGGGGCGGACGGCGGCACGCAGGTCGCGGATCATCGACATGGGCAGGCTCCTTCACGGGCCGGCCGCCAGCCGCGGGCGCGCGGCGTAACGCTGCCCGGAACGTGGACGTACGCGTCGGCGCTTGTCATACGTCCGCAAAGCGGGCGGCGCTCCGTGCGCAGGTCTGACGGCAGTTCGCAGAAAACACGGAAACGAGAGTCGAAGGCGCTCTTCCGTCATCTACTTCCGGCGCGAAGGCACTTCACGGGTTTCACCGCGAGCGGCAGGGGTACGGAAGCCCCTGGATCAAGAAAGCCGCTGGGCGCGCTGGGGGATGACAGGAGAACTGTCGGTACTGCACGGTCGACTTGGATCCACCGCAGCCCCACCTCCTCCGGCCGGTCCCCGCTGGGGGACGAACGTCATTCCCTGACCAGACGGCAAGGCTATCAGCCGTCGGAACGGATCCCGCGCGCCTTTGCCCGTTCCATACGCACCGTCGCCGCATGCGGCCGGGCGGCCCGCCGGGCGACCGCGGCCGGGCCCGGGCCCGGGCCTATGCTCGCGGCATGTCTGACGTTCTTGAGCTGGTCGAAGCCCGCCTGCGCACGACCCTGGGCGAGCCGGACGCGCGCGCCGCCGTCACCTTCCTCGGGACCGACCGGATCGAGGTGCTGCGCTTCACCGGCGGCGGCCCGGACGGCGACCTGGTGCGCTACGTCACCCTCGGAATGTCGGACCGGCCGATGACCGACCCCACGGCGGTGCTGGCCGACCCGCTGCGCGGCCCGCGCGCCGAACTGGTGCTGTCGGTCAAGGCGGGCCGCGCCGATGTCGACAAGGTGCTCAGGCCGCTCGCCGTCCTCGCCGCGTCCCCGCAGGTCGAGGGCGTGGTCGTGGCGCCGGGGGCGTCGCTGGACGTGGGGGAGCCGCTGTGGCCGGGCGCGCCGTTCACCTCCGTACTGGTCGCGGAGTCCGGCGGCCTGGTGGCGGACCTGGAGCTGGACGAGCCGCTGGACCCGGTCCGCTTCCTGCCGCTGCTGCCGATGACGCCCAACGAGGCCGCCTGGAAGCGGGTGCACGGCGCCGAGGCGCTCCAGGAGCGGTGGCTGAAGGGCGGGACGGATCTGCGCGATCCGCTGCGTACGGGCGTGGCGCTGTCGTAGGGCGCGCGGCGGTACGGTACGCCGCCCGCCCCGCCGGGGCAGGTGGGCGGCGCGCCGTACCGCCGCCGGCAGGACGTCAGTTGGCGAAGGCCGAGACGGCGTCCTCGGAGAACGCGGAGGCGGCGGCGGAGGTCAGGCCGCCGTGGCCGAGGGCCTTGACCGGGTCCCGCACGGACGTCTTGCGGGCCGGCCGGGGCTGCTCCTTGAGGAACACGATGATGGCGAGGAAGCCGACGGCCATCAGGACGGCGGTGCCGAAGAAGGGGTAGCGCCACTTCAGGTCGCCGAGGACCGCGTCGAGCGGCGGCCCGCGGGCCGTGCCGAGGCCGAGCGCCGACTCGTACAGCAGGATCGCCGCGGCGCTTCCCACCCGTTGCCCGCCACCGCCCCGAGCCGAATCGCTTCGCGATGCCCCTGTCGGATGCGCCGCGCCCACGATGACGGCGAGCGAGGTGGAGACGACGGCGCGTTGCCCAGCTCCCGGCCGGCCCGGAAGCCGACCAGCTCGCCCACCGACGAGGACGTGCCGGACAGGGCCGCGAAGACCACCACGAGCGCCGGCCCGGCGAGCGGCGACCTACGGCCGCCGATCCGGCTGGAGACGAAGCCGGTGACCGGCATCGCGACCGCGGTGATCAGGAAGTACGAGGTGAACAGCAGGGAGGCCTGGCTGGTGGAGGCGTTCAGCCCGTTGGCGATCGAGGGGAGGATCGGGTCGACGAGGCCGATGCCCATGAAGACGACGACTCTGTTCCTGGCGCGGTCCGGCGCGGTGCGCCGCGGTGCGACGCGGTCCGGCGCGTCCGGCGCGTCCGCTGAAACGTTGCTGTTTACACGCAATTAGTCAGGCGCCCTAAAGAGTGCCAGATGCAACTACCTGCCCGGGGCCCCGGATGTCCCGGCCCGGGGCGCCGGATGGGTGATCGTCCTTGACGCGGCGCCCGGCCGGGAGGACCGTGGGGCTCTATGAGGGGCGAACCCAGTTGCCCGAAGTGCGGTGGCCGGGTGCGGGCGCCCGGTCTCTTTGCCGACTCCTGGCAGTGCGGCGTGCACGGCACGGTGCATCCTCTGCAACCGGTCGTCCCGCCCAGCGTCGAAGCGCTGGCCGTGGCCGTACGCCGCGCCCGGGTGCCGGTATGGATGCCGTGGCCGCTGCCCGTCGGCTGGCTGTTCACGGGCGTGGCCTGCGCGGGCGACGACCGCAGCGGCGGGCGCGCCACCGCGGTGGCCTGCTCCGGTCCCGGACCGCTCGGCGGTCCCGGCGAGCTGCTCCTGATCGCGGAGGAGCTGGGCGTCGGCCTGGGCGCGCGCTACGCGGGCATCGACGGCCCCGACCCCGGCCCGCACATGTGCGTGAACAAACCGGCCCACGTGAAGGTCCTGGCGGCCGGGCGCCCGACCCCGCTCTGGCACGTCGAAGGAGCCCCCGAGGACCGCGCGGTCTTCGCCGGGGAGGCGCGCGGACTGTGGCTGTGGGCGGTGGTCTGGCCCGCCGAGTCGGGCCTGCTGCTGTACGACGAGCTGGTGCTCACCGACCTGCGGGACGCGGGCGCCGAGGTCGACCTGCTGCCGTGCGGGGCGCTGTCGCCGCGGCTGCTGACGTGAGAGGCGGCGGCCGGGAGCCGGTCGGGTCCTGGCGGATCGTGAGGCCAGGCCGGGCCGGACGGCTCGGGAGCCGGTCGGTGCCGGATGAAGGGGCCGGTGGGCGGTCGGCTGTGGGCGGTCGGCTGTGACGGAGCCCGCGCGGGCGTGTGTTCGAGGGGGTGGCGGGCGGCCGGTATCCTTCTGACGTCCCCCTGGCCCGCCCCGCAGCAGTCTGGAGTTCAGCGTCGTGCGCATCGATCTGCACACCCACTCCACTGCTTCCGATGGTACGGACACCCCCGCTGAGCTGGTGCGCAATGCCGCTGCCTGGGGGCTGGACGTCGTCGCGCTGACCGACCACGACTCCGTGGGCGGCCATGCCGAGGCCAGGGCCGCGCTGCCCGAGGGGCTCACGCTGGTCACCGGCGCCGAGCTGTCCTGCCGTGTCGGCGGCGTGAGCATGCACATGCTGGCGTACCTCTTCGACCCCGACGAGCCCGAGCTGGCCCGCGAACGGGAACTGGTCCGCGATGACCGGGTGCCGCGGGCCCGGGGCATGGTGGCCAGGCTCCAGGAGCTGGGGGTCCCGGTCACCTGGGAGCAGGTGGCGCGGATCGCCGGGGACGGCGCGGTGGGACGGCCGCACGTCGCCGCCGCGATGGTGGAGCTGGGCGTCGTCGAGACGGTGTCCGACGCCTTCACGCCGCAGTGGCTCGCCAACGACGGCCGGGCCTACGTCGACAAGCACGAACTGGACCCGTTCGACGCGGTCCGTCTGGTCAAGGCCGCGGGCGGGGTGACCGTCTTCGCGCACCCGCTGGCGGTCAAGCGCGGGCGGACCGTCCCCGAGAGCGTCATCGCCGAGCTGGCGGCGGCGGGGCTGGACGGCGTCGAGGTGGACCACATGGACCACGACGACGCCGCGCGGGCCCGGCTGCGCGGCCTCGCCGCCGACCTCGGCCTGCTGACCACCGGCTCCAGCGACTACCACGGCAGCCGCAAGACCGTCGCGCTCGGCGAGTACACCACCGACCCGGAGATATACGGCGAGATCGTGCGCCGCGCGACCGGCGCCTTCCCTGTTCCCGGCGCGGGCGGCTGACCCGTACCGCGCTCCGGCCGGCGGGCAGGTCCCCGTTCCGGCCGGGTGGGCACGACCGTGCTCCGGCCGGCGGGCGTTCGTCCCGCCGCACCCGGCCCGGGCCACTGCCGCCCGCTCACGCGCCCGCGCGCGTACGGCTGCGCGCTCTGCCTCGCACTCCCCTCCGCCTTCTCCTCTCACGTACCACCGCTCCATCGCATCCCTTACGTCCCACCGCTCGCTCGTACCACCTCCCGCAAGGCCATCACTGTGTTCGACTTCGCTGTCTTCAGTACGCTCTTCGTCACCCTGTTCGTGATCATGGATCCGCCCGGGATCATCCCGATCTTCCTCGCCCTCAGCTCCGGCCGCCCGGCCAAGGTGCAGCGGAAGATGGCCTGGCAGGCGGCCACCGTCGCGTTCTGCGTCATCGCCGTCTTCGGTCTCTTCGGTGAGCAGATCCTCGGCCGGCTGCACATCACCCCGCCCGCGCTGATGATCGCGGGCGGGCTGCTGCTCCTGCTCGTCGCGCTCAGCCTGCTGACCGGCAAGTCGGAGCAGCCGACGCAGACCAAGGACGTCAACGTGGCGCTGGTGCCCCTGGGGATGCCGCTGCTGGCGGGGCCGGGCGCGATCGTCTCGGTGATCCTCGCGGTGCAGCACGCGGACGGGATCAGCGGCGAGCTGTCGGTGTGGGCGGCGATCGCCGCCATCCATGTGGTGCTCTACCTCGTGATGCGCTTCTCGCTGGTCATCATCCGGGTGATCAAGGACGGCGGCGTGGTGCTGGTGACCCGGCTGGCCGGAATGATGCTCTCCGCGCTCGCGGTGCAGCAGATCATCAACGGCGTCATGCAGGTGGTGCGCGGCGGCTGACGGACCGGGGCCCGTACGGGGCCCGGACGCGCGAAGCGCCCCGCGCGAGTGATTCGTGCGGGGCGCTCCGTGCGCCGGACACGCCGCGTGCGTCACGCGGGCATGAGTGACGCGGTGTGAGTCATCGGGCGGCGGTGTCGGCTGGGCGGATGTAGATGCGCTGGCCGACTGCGGCGGCCTGCTGCACGATCCGGTTGACGGAGGCGGCGTCCACGACGGTGCTGTCCACGGCGGCGCCGTCGACATCGTCCAGGCGCATGATTTCGAAGCGCATAACGGCTTCTCCCTTCGTCTGATCCTCCTGCGGAGAACTTTGCTGTTGTATGGGGACTCGCGGGGCGTCGGTGCCCGGCGTTCCCAGGGGGTACAACGACATGCTCCCTGCAATCATTCCCTACGCTAAAGAAATTTTTCGGTGGTCTAAGTACTGATGGGGAGAGGGAGCGGTTGTGCGCGCTGAGTGACCGGCCGGACAATGGGCCCGTATGAACGACGACGCCCGGCTCTCCGGCCCCTCACCCGACCTCGCCGCGGTGCTCGCGGGTATCGAGCGCACCAACGAGCTGCTCACCCGGGTGCTCGCCGAGGTCGCCACGACCCCGGCCACCCACGCGGCCTTCGTCGACGCGGGCTATGTGTACGCGGCCGCCGGCCGGCTGGTCGCCGGGACCGAGGACCGCAGGGCCTTCGAGCTGGACGCCGAGGGCCTCATCGAGGCGTTCATCGACAAGGCCCGCATGATCTTCCCGGACAGCCGGCTGCTGCGCGTCTACTGGTACGACGGCGCCCGGCGCCGCATCCACACCCTGGAGCAGCAGCGCGTCGCCGAGCTCCCGGACGTCAAGGTGCGGCTCGGCAACCTGAACGCCAACAACCAGCAGAAGGGCGTGGACTCGCTGATCCGCTCCGACCTGGAGTCGCTGGCCCGGCACCGCGCGATCAGCGACGCGGTCCTCATCGGCGGCGACGAGGACCTGGTCTCGGCGGTGGAGGCCGCGCAGGGGTACGGCGCCCGGGTCCACCTGTGGGGCATCGAGGCGGTCGACGGGCGCAACCAGGCCGAGCCGCTGTTGTGGGAGGTCGACAGCCAGCGCACCTTCGACCTGGAGTTCTGCAAGCCGTACGTGACCCGGCGGATGGTCGCTCACGACCACGGGGAGCCGGCGGCCGACGGCTCCGGCAGCGGCGGCACACCGCCCGCGCGCGACGAGGTGCGCTTCGTCGGTGCCCGGGTCGCCGCGCGCTGGCTGGGCGAGCGCGGTGCCCCCTGGGTCACCGAGCTGCTGCCCGGCCACCCGTATCTGCCGGGCGCGGTCGATCAGGAACTGCTGACGGCCGCCGAGGGACTGCTGCACCACTCGCTGCGCGGCCATGCGGACCTGCGGCGGGCGCTGCGGGACGGCTTCTGGGAGCACGTACGGGCGCATTGTTAGCGGCCGGGGCGCGCGAGGCCGGGTGGGCGCCGGGCCGGCGGTCGGGGTGTGAGTGGCCGTGTGGGTGCGGGATGGCTTTCGGGTGCGTGAATGGCCTTGCGGGCGCGCGGGTGGCTTTCCGGGCGTACGGGAAGGGGCGCGCCGGGGCGTGCGCCCCGCTCAGTGGGTGCTGTGCCAGAACTCCGCGAGGGCTGCCGCCGTCTCGGCCGGCCGCTCCGCGTTGGGCGAGTGCTCCGCGCCCTCGACGACCGTGCGCCGGGCCCTCAGCCGCTCGGCCATCGTGTCCATCTCCGGCACCGGCCAGGCGTAGTCGACGACGCCCGACACGACGTGTTTGGGCAGCGGTACGGCGGCCAGTTCCGCCACCCGGTCCGGCTCCGCCAGCATCTGCCGCCCGGTGGCGGTCAACTGCTGCGGGACGGTGTTCATCCACCGCCGGTGGAGGAACGTGCCGACCTCCGGCGGGGTGGCCGCGTCCTCGGCCTCCGGCGGGTCGAGCTCGCGCATGGCCAGCCACACCGCCTGCATGTCCAGCGTTGCGAGGGCGTCGATGAGCATCCGTACCCGGGTCTGCTGGGCCGCTCGGATGGCGGCCGGGCCCGAACTCACCACGGTCAGGGACCGGAAGGGCGCGGGGTCGCGCAGGACGGCGGCGCGGGTGAGGAGACCGCCGAGGGAGTGCCCCAGAAGGTGCACCGGACCGGCGTCCAGGGCGCGCGCCTGAGCGAGTATGTCCTGCGCCAACTCGCCCTGGGTGTACGCGGATTCGTCGTGCGGGCCGGGGGACTCGTGCTGGCCGCGGCCGTCCACGGCCAGTACGCGGAACCCCGCGGCGGCCAGCGGCTCCAGGAGGGCGATGAAGTCCTCCTTGCTGCCGGTGAAGCCCGGTACGAGCAGCGCGGTCCCGGCCGGTGTCCCGTCGGGCCGGGCGTCGTGGACGGCGAACTCGCCGCGCTCGGTGACGAGTCGGCGCGCGCGGGCGCACGAGGGCAAGGTGAGGGTCGGCGGCTTGCTCATGGGACGAGGCTATCCGGGGCGCGGGACACCGACGCGCGCGGGCGCACACGCCGACGGCCCGGCCCCGCGTGCGCGGGAACCGGGCCGTCGTGCGGTCGGGATCAGCCCTCGGCCGGGGCTTCCGCCGTGGCCTTCTTGGCGGCCGTCTTGCGGGTGCGGCGCGGCTTGGCGGCCGCCTCGTCCGCGACCGGCTCCGCGCCTTCCGCAGCGGCCTCCGGCGCCTTGGTGGCGGCGGTCTTGCGGGTGCGGCGGGGCTTGGCCGGGGCCTCGTCGGCCGCGGGCATGGTGGCCTCGGCGGTGTCGACTGCGGCTTCGGCCTTCTTGGCGGCGGTCTTGCGGGTGCGGCGGGGCTTGGCCGGGGCCTCGTCGGCCGCGGGCATGGTGCCCTCGGCGGTGTCGACTGCGGCTTCGGCCTTCTTGGCAGCCGTCTTGCGGGTGCGGCGCGGCTTGGTGGCCGCCTCGTCCGCGACGGCCTCGGCGCCCTCTGCCTCCACGGCGGCCTCCGGCGCCTTGGTGGCGGCGGTCTTGCGGGTGCGGCGGGGCTTGGCCGGGGCCTCGTCGGCCGCCGTCTCGGTGGCCTCGGCGGTGTCGACCGCGGCCTCCGCCTTCTTGGTGGCGGCGGTCTTGCGGGTACGGCGGGGCTTGGCCGGGGCCTCGTCCGCGACCGGCTCCGCGCTCTCGACCGTCTCCACGACGGCCTCCGCCGCGGGCTTGGTGCCGCGCGTACGGCGACGGGACTTCGCGGGCGCCTCGGCCTCGGTGGCCTCGGTGGCCTCGGTGACAACCGGTGCCTCCGCGGCGACCGGCGTCGCGGCGGTGGCCTGCGCCGGGACCTTGACGGTCTCGGTGGGGCCCTCGGCCGTGTCCACGGCGGTGATCGCGGCCGTCCGGGCCGTCTCCGCCTTGCCGGCGGTGCCCGAGCCACCCCGCGTACGGCGGCGGCGCGGCTTGGAGGGAGCCGCGGTGGCGTCGGCGGCCTGCGCGGCCTCGGATGCCCCGGCGGCCGGCGCCGCCTCGTCACGGGACCCGTCACGGGCCGGTGTCACGGCGGCCGGCGCGTTGCCGGAGCCGCCGCGCGTACGGCGACGGCGGCGCGGCTGGCGCGGCCCGTCCGTGGTGGCGTCGCCGCCCTCGGACGTACCCGACGCCTCGGGGGCGCCCGCATCGTCCACCGGCGCGCCGTTCCGCGTGCGCCGGCGCTGGCGCGGCGTACGGCTGCGGGCCGGGCGCTCCTCCTCGACGGCGGGCGCGCCCCGGCGCGGACCGCGGCCGCGGCCGCCCGTCTCGCCCAGGTCCTCGACCTCTTCCGCCGCCAGCCCGGCACGCTTGCGCTCCGCGCGCGGCAGGACACCGGTCGTGCCCTTGGGGATCTCCAGCAGCTCGTAGAGGTGCGCGGAGGTGGAGTACGTCTCCTCCGGCTCGTCGAACGGCAGGTCCAGCGCCTTGTTGATCAGCTTCCAGCGCGGGATGTCGTCCCAGTCGACCAGCGTGATCGCGATGCCCTTGGCGCCCGCGCGGCCGGTCCGGCCGATCCGGTGCAGGTAGGTCTTCTCGTCCTCGGGGGACTGGTAGTTGATGACATGCGTCACACCCTCGACGTCGATGCCGCGGGCGGCGACGTCGGTGCAGACCAGCACGTCGACCTTGCCGTTGCGGAACGCGCGCAGCGCCTGCTCGCGCGCGCCCTGGCCGAGGTCGCCGTGGACCGCGCCGGAGGCGAAGCCGCGGCGCGCGAGCTGGTCGGCGATGTCGGCCGCGGTCCGCTTCGTACGGCAGAAGACCATCGCCAGGCCGCGGCCGTTCGCCTGGAGGATGCGGGCGACCATCTCCGGCTTGTCCATCGAGTGGGCGCGGAAGATGTGCTGCGTGGTGTTGGCGACGGTCTGGCCCTCGTCGTCCGGCGCGGCGGCGCGGATGTGCGTGGGCTGCGACATGTAGCGGCGGGCCAGGCCGATGACCGCGCCCGGCATGGTCGCGGAGAACAGCATGGTCTGGCGGCGGGCCGGCAGCATGTTGATGATGCGCTCGACGTCGGGCAGGAAGCCGAGGTCCAGCATCTCGTCGGCCTCGTCCAGGACGAGCGCCTTGACGTGCGAGAGGTTCAGCTTCTTCTGGCCCGCCAGGTCCAGCAGGCGGCCCGGGGTGCCGACGATCACGTCGACGCCCTTCTTGAGGGCCTCGACCTGCGGCTCGTACGCACGGCCGCCGTAGATCGACAGCACCCGCACGTTACGGACCTTGCCGGCGGTCAGCAGGTCGTTGGTGACCTGCTGGCACAGCTCGCGGGTGGGAACCACCACGAGGGCCTGCGGGGCCTCCGTCAACTGCTCGGGCTTGGCCCGGCCCGCCTCGACGTCCGCGGGGACGGTGACGCGCTCCAGCAGGGGGAGACCGAAACCCAGGGTCTTGCCGGTGCCGGTCTTGGCCTGGCCGATGACGTCGGAGCCCGACAGGGCCACCGGGAGCGTCATCTCCTGGATGGGGAAGGGGGACGTGATGCCGACGGCCTCAAGGGCTTCGGCGGTCTCGGGGAGGATCCCGAGGTCTCGGAACGTAGACAGAATCTTGCCTCTTCTGTGAGACGCGGTACGAGGCGGCCAAGGGGGTCGTACCGCGCCCTTGTACGGTTTCGTACGGGCCGACCTGAAGATCGGCCGGACGGGCGCGGGACCACTGCCTTCGCTCAAGCACTCGAACCGCGAGCGGTATCCCTCCCGCCGTGCGTACGTCTCGTACGCGCCGCGAAAGAGGGCGGTCGGGTTGGAGCCGATCGGGCCACCGACCGGGCATCCGCATGCGTGGAACAACCCACCGATACTCGGCGGGCGCATTACCACCATACCCCGGATGGCCACACGTGTGTCCGGGCAATCGTTCGGTCGGGTGGGACGGGAGTGGCTGACCAGCCACTTCCCCCGGTTGCGCAGCGGGCTATTGTGCGCTTCATGGAGACGCCTGACAACGCAGCGCACACCGCCGACGACGATCGAGAACACACCGGGATCGCCGCCCAGGACTGGGCCGCGGCCTCCGCGGAACCGCAGTACCGGGCCGCGGTGATCGACCTGCTGGGCGCCCTCGCCTACGGCGAGCTGTCCGCCTTCGAGCGCCTCGCGGAGGACGCGAAGCTGGCGCCGACGATGGACGACAAGGCGGAGCTGGCCAAGATGGCGTCGGCCGAATTCCATCACTTCGAGCGGCTTCGCGACCGGCTCGCGCAGATCGAGGCCGAGCCGAACGAGGCGATGGAGCCGTTCGCTGCGGCACTGGACGAGTTCCACCGGCAGACCGCGCCGTCGGACTGGCTGGAGGGCCTGGTCAAGGCGTACGTCGGCGACTCGATCGCCAGTGACTTCTACCGTGAGGTGGCGGCCCGGCTGGACTCCGACACCCGGGGCCTGGTCCTCGGGGTCCTCGACGACACCGGGCACGCGACGTTCGCCGTCGAGAAGGTACGGGCCGCGATCGAGGCCGATCCCCGGGTCGGCGGACGGCTCGCGCTGTGGGCGCGGCGGCTGATGGGCGAGGCGCTGTCCCAGGCGCAGCGGGTGGTGGCCGACCGGGACTCGCTGTCCACGATGCTGGTGGGCGGCGTCGCCGACGGGTTCGACCTCGCGGAGGTCGGGCGGATGTTCTCGCGGATCACCGAGGCGCACACGAAGCGGATGGCCGCGCTGGGCCTGGCCGCTTGACGGCCACGGGGTGGCCGCCGGGCGGGCGGGGGTTCGCGCCTGCTCGCCCGGCTCATCCGGCCGCTGCCGTCCATCCGGCCGGTGCGGCCCACTGCGGTTCCGTCGCTACGCCGCCCACTGCGGCTCCGCCCTCCGCCGGCCACCCCGGCTCCGTCGCTCCACAGGCCGCCGCCGGGAGGCGCCCCCGGGCGGGCTCGGCCTCCTACCGCGCCACGCCCCGCGCCGGCACCAGACGGCGGCCCGGCCGGACCAGCAGCGACAGCATCGCCGCGCTGAGGCCGACCGCCGCCAGCAGTGTCTGGACGGGGTGCCCCGGGCCCAGGATGGAGTGGGCGAGGAAGGCACCGAGGAGGGCCGCCGCGGGGCCCGTCGCCAGGGTCAGGGAGCGTGAGGAGAACCGGTCCGGCAGCCGGTGCGTGGCGGCCAGCGCGATGGCGAGCCCGACGATCACGGAGCCGAGAGCTTCCCAGACCATGGTTTATCCCTCCCGCGGTTACGACCGGTTGGACGACACAAATCGGTCGTAGGCGGTCGTACCCAGGGGCAATGCGCGGCAACCCTCGTCGGCGCCCGGAGTCGGCGAGGCGGCGGATCACACGAGCGGCGGCCCGGAGACATCGTCTCCGGGCCGCCGCTTCCTGACGGGTGCGCACGGGCCCGCCGAGGGCCCGCGGCCGGCTACAGCGTGCCGAAACCGACCTTGCGAGCGGTCTGCTCGCCGATCTCGACATAGGCCAGCCGGTCCGCCGGGACCAGGACCTTGCGGCCGTGATCGTCCACGAGGCTCAGCAATTGCGACTTGCCGCCCAGTGCGTCCGCCACCGCTCGCTCGACGTCCTCGGCGGTCTGCCCGCTCTCCAGAACGATCTCGCGGGGCGCGTGCTGCACGCCGATCTTGACCTCCACGGCTTTGTCCCTCCGACGGTCTCGGTGCCCCCCGGCGAGGCCACGGGGCAGGTGCGCGGCAATCCGCGCCGTACGCAGCACACATTAGCCCGGTGAGCGGACGGACAGGACGCCGCGGAGCACGCCCGCAGCGAACAGCGGTGGGACGCGGGTGCACGGGAGCGCCGGGCGGGGGCCCGGCGGGCGCACCGCCGCGCGGCCCGCCCGACCGGCTCCCGGTCCGGCGCACCGCCCGGCCGTACGGGTCACTGACCCTCGGCGCCGTGCAGCGGGAAGCCCGCGATGCCCTTCCAGGCCAGCGAGGTCAGCAGTTGTACGGCCGTCTCGCGCGGCACCGTGCTCTCCGAGGAGAGCCAGTAGCGCGCCACGACCTGCGAGACGCCGCCCAGCCCGACGGCCAGCAGCATCGACTCGTCCTTGGACAGGCCGGTGTCCTCCGCGATCACCTCACTGATCGCCTCGGCGCACTCCAGGGAGACCTTGTCCACCCGCTCGCGCACGGCGGGCTCGTTGGTCAGGTCGGACTCGAAGACCAGCCGGAAGGCGCCGCCCGGGTCCTCGACGTACGCGAAGTAGGCGTCCATCGTCGCGGCGACGCGCTGCTTGTTGTCGGTCGTCGAGGCGAGCGCGGTGCGCACCGACTGGAGCAGGGCCTCGCAGTGCTGGTCCAGCAGGGCGAGGTAGAGGTCGAGCTTGCCCGGGAAGTGCTGGTAGAGCACGGGCTTGCTGACGCCGGCGCGCTCGGCGATGTCGTCCATCGCGGCCGCGTGGTAGCCCTGCGCGACGAAGACCTCCTGGGCCGCGCCCAGGAGCTGGTTGCGCCGGGCTCGGCGTGGCAGGCGCGTGCCCCTCGGGCGTGCCGCCTCGGTCTGCTCGATGGCGCTCACGCTGCCTCCCAGGTGTCGTTCCGTCCGCGGCGTACGCACAGCGGTGCGCCGCGCCCGCCATCGTACTTTTGGGTAACCCGGCTGTGCGTGGTCGCGGGCGAGAAAATCTGCCGCCGAACGCTGTGGGAAGCCGACATATGGCCCCAGGTCATCGGTAATCGTCTTCGTCGAGATCCACGACGCGGGCCTGTTCGGCGACGTCCGCCTCGTTCGCGGCGGACGGATCGATGCCGGTCAGCGGCTGGTCGTGGTGCGGCGCGACGTCCGCGTGCTGCTCCGCGGCATCGGCCTCGGGCGCCTCGACGTCGAATTCGGAGGCGTCCGCCGCTTCCTCGAAGTCCTCGAAGGTGTCCGGGTCGGTCGGGTCGACGGGCATGGTGGCTCCCTTTCTCTCACGTACTTCGGAGGCCAGGGCGAGCGTCCGCACGCGAGCGCTCATCACACGGGTGCCCTTCCTGCCCGAGCCTAAGAGAGCGGGTTCCGAAATGCGATGTGGTGTGTGAGCGCGAACACACGATCGGCGGCGTGATCGTCTCGTAACATCGACGCATGTCTTCGAGGGATTCGACGGATTCGACGGAGTCGACCGGGACGCCGGACGCCCGCGCCGTTCTTCCGGTGCCCCCGGCGGGCCGTCCCTCGCGGGTCGGCCCGGGGGAGACGGTGCGTTCGGTGAGCCTGCCGGGCCTGACGCTGAGCGTGCGGGGGGTGCCGGGCACCCGGGCCGGGCTGCCGCCCGCGCTGTACGTCCACGGCCTCGGCGGCTCGTCCCAGAACTGGTCCGCGTTGATGCCGCTGCTCGCCGACCGGGTCGAGGGCGAGGCGCTGGACCTTCCCGGATTCGGTGATTCCCCGCCGCCCGACGACGGCGACTACTCGGTCTCCGCGCAGGCGCGGGCGGTCATCCGCCACCTGGACGCGAGCGGCCGCGGCCCCGCGCACCTGTTCGGGAACTCGATGGGCGGCGCGGTGGCCACGCGGGTGGCGGCGGCGCGCCCGGACCTGGTGCGGACGCTGACGCTGATCTCGCCCGCGCTGCCGGAGCTGCGGCCGCAGCTCTCCGCGGTGCCGACCGGGCTGCTGGCCGTGCCGGGCGTGACCCGGCTGTTCAGCAGGCTGACGCGGGACTGGACGCCGGAGCGGCGCACCCGCGAGGTGCTGGCCCTGTGTTACGGCGATCCCGCCCTGGTGACCCCGGACGGCTTCACCGCCGCGGCGGAGGAGTACGCGCGGCGCCTCGAACTCCCGTACTTCTGGGAGGTCATGACCCGCTCGGCGCGCGGCATCGTCAACGCGTACACCCTCGGCGGGCAGCACAACCTGTGGCGGCAGGCGCAGCGGGTGCTCGCGCCCACGCTTCTCGTCTACGGTGGGCGCGACCGCCTGGTCTCCTTCCGTATGGCACGCCGGGCGGCCGCCGCCTTCCGCGGCTCCCGGCTGCTGACGCTGCCGGAGGCGGGGCACGTGGCGATGATGGAGTATCCGGAAACGGTGGCGCGGGCCTTCCGCGAACTGTGGGACGACGAGGCGGCCGCGCGGGACGCGGCCGGTGCGGGCGGGAGCGCCGGCGCGGGAGAGCCCGCCGTCGGTGACGCGTCCTGGACGTGAGTAGGAGCTGACAGGCCGAGTGGGACGTCACAGCCGCCGGAGCCCGGCCGCAACCGCCGGTGACACCTCCGGAATAGGTGAGGTGGGTGAGGCGAACGGGCTCGGCGCGGCAGGTGGCGCCGGACCGGACCCCCGGCCGGGCACGGGCCGCAGGCGCCGCCGTACGGAACCCGCGCCGCCGGACGGCGGGGAGGCCGCCGGGCCGGGCGGCACGGACGCGGGCAGCCCGGATTCGGGTGACTCCGAGGCGGGCGGCGCCGAGGGAGCGCCCCGGAACGCGACCGCGTACGGGACGCTCCGGCAGCGCACGCCGGGGCACGAACAGCGGCACACGCCCGGATACGAGCCCGCGCAGGGCGCAGTCAGGTACGGCACCGGCCGCCGTACGCCCGAGCGCGGACCGGCGCAGGGCGCACCGTGGCAGACACCCGCGCAACGCGCGCCGCAGAACGCATCAGCCCGCCCCACGCCCACGCGAGACTCCCCCCAGGGCCCACCCCCTCAGAACTCGCCTGCCCAGGGCCCGTCTCCTCAGGGTCCGCCCGCCCAGAGCCCGCCCGCTCAGGGCCCGCCCCGGGTGCCGCGCCCGCGCGACGGCAGCCCGGCCGACCGGCGTCCGGACGGTGGCCCATCCACCGAGCATCCCGACGGCAGCCCGGCCGACGGACGTCCTGACGGCCACCCGGCCGACAGGCGCCCCGACGGCGGCCCGGTCACCGGCCGCCCGGATGACGGACCGACCCCCGGGCGCCCCCACGGCCGCCCGCAGCCGGCGCCGTCCACTCCGGCGCACGGGTTCACCCCGTTCGCGGAGGACGGCGAAGGCGCGAGCAGGCCCGCCCCCGGGGCGGACGCCCCCGACCGGAGCGGTCCGGGCCGGGCGGACGGCGGCCCGCCCGGGGCCGCGAGCGGGCCCGTCCGGGCCCCGACCTCCACCGGTACGGGATCGGCCGCGTCGCCGTTCCTCCCGCAGGGCAGCGTTCCGACGCCACGTCAGGAGTACATCGACGCCTTCCGGGCGCCCGCCGGAGAGGACCGCCCCGGCGGACCCGAGGGCGCGGACGACGACGTCTTCGCGGCCGGGGCCCCGGAACGCGGGCCGCACGGGCCGGGGCGCGACACCGGCCGGTCGGTGGTCTTCCCCAGGGAGGGCGACGGCGCGGCCGACGAGTCGGCAAACGCTCCGGAAAACAGCGAACTCGGCGCCCAGGGGCCCCAGTTCAGCTCCCGCGGGAAGGGCGGCAAGGGTCGTACGTTCACCGGCGTGGCCGCGGCGGCCGTGACGACCGTACTCGCGGTCGTGGTGGCCGGGCAGGTCGCCGAGCAGCAGGACGACGGCAAGGCGCGGGCGCTGGGCGGGAAGGAGCGGGTGGCCGGTTCCGACGCCGCCTCGCGCTCGAACGCACGCCCGACGCAGCAGGCGGCCCCCGCCACGTACGACGAGAAGATGGCGAAGGCCTATCCGCTGGACGAGAAGCTGGCGGCCTCGGGGCGGTTCAAGCCGGCCGGCGGGGACGCCAAGGCGCCCGGCCACGGCAGGGTGTGGCGCTACCGGGTCGACGTGGAGGAGGGCATGGGCCTCGACGGCGAGCTGTTCGCCGACGCGGTGCACAAGACCCTCAACGACGGGCGGAGCTGGGCGCACGGCGGGCGGCGCACCTTCGAGCGGGTGGGCTCCGGCGACGCCGACTTCGTGATCACACTGGCGAGCCCCGGGACGACGGCCAAGTGGTGTGCCAGGTCCGGGCTCGACACGACCGAGGACAATGTGTCGTGCGACTCGGCGGCGACCGAGCGGGTCATGATCAACGCGTACCGGTGGGCGCAGGGCGCCGAGACCTACGGGCCGGACAAGATGCACGCGTACCGGCAGATGCTCATCAACCACGAGGTGGGCCACCGGCTCGGGCACAACCACGAGAGCTGCGGGCGGCAGGGCGCCCTGGCGCCGGTGATGATGCAGCAGACCAAGTTCCTGACGACGGACGGCGCGACCTGCCGGCCCAACGCCTGGCCGTTCCCGGAAGGGCACTGAGGCCGGCGCCCGGAGGGCCTTGGCCCGGGGTGCCGGGGGCTTGACCCGCGAGCTCGGCCTGGGGCCTTGGCCCGGAGGCCCGGAGGATACCGGCCCGGGGCCCGGGCCCCGGGCCCGGGGCTCTTCCGAGGGGCCGACCCGGGGACGGCTGAAGGGGAGTGGCCGAAGGGCGCTGCCCCAGTGTGCCGAGCCCGGCGCGCCGCGCCGGGCGGGTCCGCCCCCCCAGTCCGTATGTCCGGTATACGGGACGGCGCATCTCCCATCGCGGGACGCCTTTGCCACCGGACGGACATTCGGGAAATCTTCCTCCCATGCCGCGCCCTGCCAACGCCTTCGAACACGCCGCTTTCGAGCTGGCGCTGATCGGCGTGTCCGTGCAGTCCGTGGCCGACATCCACTGTCGCTGAGGTCCGTCCCCGGCCGCGCGGAAGCGCGCCGCGACGGCCCGCGTGCCCGGGGCCGTGAGACGCGGCTACGTGACCCGGGCCGGGGTGTCCCCCGCGTCACCACGTACCTCACCCGAACGTGTCCGCAGGGGCGGCCCCGCGCCTCACGCGCCCCTGCTGCCGCCGCCTTCCGCGGGTACGTCCCCCTGTGAAAGGCACCCACCGACATGGCCGAGCCGTCCCGCCCCCGTTCCCTTCCGCCCGCCCGCCGCGCGGCCGCCGTCGCGGTGGCCGTCGCGCTGGCCGCCGGGGCCACCGCCTGCGGCCCCAAGGACACCGCGGCGGGTGACGGCGCGGGCGCCGCGCCCGCCAAGGGCGGCACGCTCACCGTCCTGAACTCCCAGCCGCAGACCAACTTCGACCCGGCACGCCTGTACACCTCCGGCGGCGGCAAGGTACCGACCCTGGTCTTCCGTACGCTGACCACCCGCAACCGGGAGAACGGCGCGGCCGGCGCGAAGGCCGTACCGGATCTCGCCACCGACACCGGACGCCCCAGCGAGAACGCCACGGTGTGGACGTACACGCTCAAGGACGGTCTGAAGTTCGAGGACGGTTCGCCGATCACCAGCGCCGACGTCAAGTACGGCATCGAGCGGTCCTTCGCCGCCGAACTCTCCGGTGGGGCACCGCATCTGCGGGACTGGCTGGTGGGCGGCGAAAGCTACCAGGGGCCGTACAAGGACAAGAGCAAGGACGGTCTCACGTCCATCGAGACCCCGGACGAGAAGACCATCGTCTTCCACCTGAAGAAGCCCGAGGGCGAATTCCCGCTGCTCGCCACGCAGACACAGTTCGCCCCGGTGCCGAAGGCCAAGGACACCGGCACGAAATACGAGGAGCACCCGGTCTCCTCGGGTCCGTACAAGGTCGTCAAGAACACCGGTGACGGCGAACACCTCGTCCTGGAACGCAATCCGCACTGGTCCGAGAAGACCGATTCCGAACGGCACGCCTATCCCGACACCATCGATGTGAAATCCGGCCTGGATTCCGCGGTCATCAACCAGCGGCTGGCCACCGGCGCCGGTCCGGACGCCGCCGCGGTGACCACCGACACCAACCTCGGCCCGGCCGAACTCGCGCGGATCAGCGGCGACCAGGAACTCGGGAAGCGGGTCGGCACCGGCCACTTCGGCTACACCAATTACCTCGCCTTCAACCCGAAGGTGAAGCCTTTCGACGACCCGAAGGTGCGCCAGGCCATCGCCTACGCCGTCAACCGGCAGAGCGTCGTGAACGCCGCGGGCGGCTCCGCGCTCGCCGAACCGGCCACCACGTTCCTCCCGAACGGCGAGACCTTCGGTCACACCCCGTACGACCACTTCCCGGCGGGCCGCACCGGAAATCCGGCCAAGGCGAGGGAACTGCTCAAGGAAGCCGGTCACGAGAACGGGCTGACCATCACCCTCACGCACTCCACCGCCAAGAACTTCGCGACCAGCCCGGACATCGCCGCCGCCGTGCAGGAAGCCCTGAAGAAGGCCGGGATAACCGTCAAGCTCCAGGGCCTGGAGAACAACGACTACGAGGAGAAGGTGCACAGCGTCGACGACGCCCCCGGCCTGTTCATCGGCGGCTGGGGGGCGGACTGGCCGTCCGGCGGCCCGTTCCTCGCGCCCGTCTTCGACGGCCGGCAGACCGTCCGGGACGCCTCCAACTTCAACCACGCGCAGCTCGACGACCCGGCGGTCAACCACGAGATCGACGAGATCAACAAGCTGACCGACCTGAAGGCGGCGGCGGAACGGTGGGGCGCGCTGGACAAGAAGATCGGCGAGCGGGCCCTGTCCGTGCCGCTCTTCCACCCCGTCTACAAGCACCTGTACGGCAAGGACGTCAAGAACGTCGTCATCAGCGACTGGGACGGCGTGCTGGACATCTCCCAGGTGGCGGTCAAGTGACGCCCACCGACGTGACTTCCCGTCAGGCCGGAGCCGGGGCCTCGGAAGCCGAGTTGGTGCCCCTTCGGAAAGGCGCGGTCCGGCGGCGGCTGCGGCAGCGGCCCGCCGCCGTGACATCCGCGGTCGTCCTGCTCGCCCTCGTCCTGCTTGCCCTCGGCGCACCGCTGCTGGCGGCGCTGGAGGGCCAGGACCCGACCACGTACCACGACGACCTGATCGACTCCGCGCGCGGCGGCGTACCGCTCGGCTCGTACGGCGGGATCAGCGCCGACCACTGGCTGGGCGTCGAACCCGGCACCGGCCGGGACATGTTCGCCCGGCTGCTGTACGGGGCCCGGGTCTCCCTGCTGATCGCGCTCGGTGCCACGGCCGTACAGGTGCTCATCGGTGTGGTGGCCGGCCTCGCGGCCGGGCTGGGCAACCGGCTCGCGGACCAGGTGCTCTCCCGGTTCACCGAGGTGCTGACCGCGCTGCCGATGCTCGTCATCGCGATCTCGCTGACCGCGATCGTGCCCGCCGACTTCCCCCGCCCGCTGCTGCTGGTGCTGGTCATCGGCCTGCTCGGCTGGTTCGGCACCTCGCGGATCGTGCGCGCACGGACGCTGGCCCTGAAAAAGCTGGACCATGTCGCGGCGGCCCGGCTCGGTGGTGCGGGGCCGCTGCGCGTGGCTCGGCGCGAGCTGCTGCCGTCGCTCGCCGCGCCGGTGATCACGTACGCGGCGGTCCTGGTGCCCGGCAACATCGTCGCCGAGGCGTCGCTGTCCTTCCTCGGCATCGGCGTCCGGCCGCCCACCGCGTCCTGGGGGCAGATGCTGTCGACCGCGACCACGTGGTTCCGGGCCGACCCGGTGTACGTCCTGCTCCCGGCGGGCTTCCTGCTGGTCACCGTGCTCGCGTTCACCGTGCTGGGCGACGCGGTCCGTACGGCGCTGGACCCGCGCGAGCGGTCCCGGCTGCGGGTCGGCACCCGGGCGGGCCGTAAGCGTCGCAAGGGCAGTACGGACCGGTCGGCGGGCGCCACCCGCGAAAAACCCGAGAAGCGACAGGAAGACGAGAAGCGCGAGAAGCGCGAGAAGCGCGAGAAGCGCGAGAACCGCGAGAACCGCGAGAACCGCGAGAACCGCGAGAACCGCGAGAAGGAGGCCGTCGTATGACCGGCTACGCACTGCGCCGGCTCGGCGGTGCGCTCCTCGTCCTCTTCCTGCTGACCGTCGCCGTCTACGCGCTCTTCTACGTCGCTCCGGGCGACCCCGCCAAACTGGCCTGCGGGCCGCGCTGCAACCCCGGACAGATCCAGCAGGTACGCGAACGGCTGGAGCTGGACGCGCCGGTCCTGACGCAGTACCTGCACTTCCTCCAAGGGCTGGTGGCCGGCCGTGACTTCTCCTCCGGCACCGGAGTACTGCACTGCGACGCGCCCTGCCTCGGCCTCTCGTACCAGAACGGCTCGCTCGTCACGGAGCTGCTCGCCGACCGGCTGCCGGTCACCGCGTCGCTCGCCCTCGGCTCGATGGTGCTGTGGCTGCTGCTCGGGGTCGGCACCGGTCTGCTGTCCGCGCTGCGCCGCGGCGGCACGACGGAACGCGTCCTGACCGGCCTGACCCTCGCCGGCACGGCCACCCCGGTCTTCATCACCGGACTGCTGCTGCTGGTGGTGTTCTGCGCGTACCTCCAGTGGCTGCCTTTCCCCTCCTACGTCCCGCTGTCCGAGGACCCGGAACAGTGGGCCTGGAACCTGCTGCTGCCCTGGACGGCGCTGGCGCTGCTGGAATCCGCCAAGTACGCCCGGCTGACCCGCTCCTCGACGCTGGAGACGCTGGCCGAGGACCACATCCGCACCTTCCGCGCGTACGGCGTGCGGGAACGTTCCGTCGTGACGCGGCACGCGCTGCGCGGCGCGCTGCCGCCGGTCATCGCGCTCACCGCGCTCGACCTCGGGACGATGTTCGGCGGCGCGATGCTCACCGAGGCGCTCTTCGGGCTGCCCGGCATCGGCCAGCTCCTGGTCCACTCGGTGCGCGTCGTCGACCTGCCCGTGGTCGTCGGTGTCGTGCTGGGCACCGGCGCCGCCGTCATCGTCGCCAACGTCGTGGCGGACGTCCTCTACGCACTTGCCGACCGAAGGGTGGCCCTGACATGACCTCCGAGGAAGTCGAGGACACGACCGGAGCGGCACCCGGCGTTCCGGAGCCGGACCAGCCGCGGCCGGGCCGTCCGGAGCCGGGCCGTCCGGAGCCGGACCTGCTGGTGGACGTCCGCGACCTGTCGGTCGCCTTTCCCGCCGGGGGAGACGCCGACGGGGAAGGCGTACGAGGGGGAGGCCCGGCCGCCGTGCAGGCCGTGGACCGCCTCTCCTTCTCGCTGGCCGCCGGCCGGGCCCTGGGCATCGTCGGCGAGTCCGGATCCGGCAAGTCCACCGTCGCGGCGGCCCTGCTGGACCTGCACCGGGGGACCGGGGCACAGGTGAGCGGCACGGTACGGGTCGCCGGTACGGACGTACGGGCGGCGGACGAGCGGGAACTGCGGCGGCTGCGCGGCGGCCGGGCCGCCATGGTGTTCCAGGACCCACTGTCCTCGCTCGACCCGTACTACGCGATCGGCGACCAGATCGCCGAGGTGTACCGGGTGCACCGGCCGGACGTCTCCCGGCGCGCCGCCCGCGCCCGCGCCGTCGAGGTGCTGGAGCGCGTGGGCATCGCGGACGCCCCCCGGCGCGCCCGCTCGCGGCCCCACGAGTTCAGCGGGGGCATGCGCCAGCGCGCGTTGCTCGCGATGGCGCTCGCCTGCGAACCGCGCCTGCTGATCGCCGACGAGCCCACCACCGCGCTGGACGTCACGGTTCAGGCGCAGATCCTCGACCTGCTGCACGGGCTGCGGACGGAGACCGGCATGGGGCTGCTCCTGGTCACCCATGACCTGGGGGTGGTCGCGGGCAGTGTGGACGACGTGCTCGTGATGCGCGGGGGCCGGGCGGTGGAGCACGGCACGGTCGGCGAGGTCCTGCTCGCGCCGCGCGAGCCGTACACGAGGGAGCTGCTGGCGGCGGTGCCACGGGTGGACGCGAAGCCGGCCGCGCGTACCCGGCGCGGCCCCCGTGCCGAGGACGACGGCGCGCTGCTCGAAGCGGTCGGGCTGCGCCGGGAGTTCGGCGGGCGCCGGCACCGTACGGTCGCGGTCGACGAGGTCTCGCTGACCGTACGGGAAGGCGAGACCGTCGGCCTCGTGGGGGAGTCGGGCAGCGGCAAGACGACCCTCGGGCGGATGCTCGTACGCCTGCTGGACCCGACCGCGGGAACGCTGCGCTACCGGGGGCGCGACATCGGCACCCTCGGCGACCGGCAGCTCCGCCCCTTCCGCAGCGAATTGCAGATGGTCTTCCAGGACCCGGTCTCCTCGCTCAACCCGCGGCGCAGCATCGGCGAATCGGTCGCCGATCCGCTGCGCGCGGCCGGCGACCGGGACGACGCCCGCGTGGTGCGCCGGGCGTGCGAACTGCTGGAGCGGGTCGGCCTGGACCCGGCGTGGTACCACCGGTACCCGCACGAGTTCAGCGGCGGGCAGCGGCAGCGCGTCGGCATCGCGCGGGCGCTCGCCCCCAACCCCCGGCTGCTGGTCTGCGACGAACCGGTCTCGGCGCTGGACGTCACCACGCAGGCGCAGGTCGTCGAACTCCTCGGCGAACTGCGGCGGGAGCTGGGCCTCGCGCTGGTCTTCATCGCGCACGACCTGGCGGTGGTAAGGGCGGTCAGCGACCGGGTCGCGGTGCTGCGCGGCGGGCGGATCGTGGAGGAGGGCACCACCGACGAGGTGTACGAATGCCCCCGGCATCCGTACACGAGGGGCCTGCTGGCGGCGGTGCCCGTGCTCGACCCGGAGGGAGCGGCCGGGCGGCGGGCGCTACGTGCCATGGCGTGACGGTCACATAGCGCGTCAGAACGCCTACCGGGGTGGAAAGTTACGCCTCTTCACCCCTTCCGGTGGCGCGACGGACAACCGTCCGTCGTGTCACCGGGATCTCTGCGTAGCTTCTTCCTGCAGGTAGCGGCGGGCCTCCCGGGGCGGCCGCCGTCGTTGGACGCCGATCAGGAAGAAGGGGGGTGCGCTCGTGCGCATTGGTCTGCTCACCGAGGGTGGCGACCCGGACGCGTCCGGTGAGACGCGTTCGTGGCGCGACCGGCTCGTGCGCGGCCTCTCCGGCCTCCCCGGCCACGAGTTCGCGGTCTACACCCTCGACCGCGGCTCCGAGGGCGGCGCGCGGGACGGTGCCGGGCGGCCGGACGCCGGCCCGGAGACGTACGCGGCAGGCGGCCGCGAGGGCGCGCCGGGCCGCGCCCCGGTGGTGCGGTCCGCGCCGTTGTACGGGGAGCTTCCCGGCGCACTGCGGTGGCGGCCCCAGGGGCGGCGCGGCGGGGCGGGCGGGCGGCGTGCGCGGCGCCGGTTCGCGGAGTGCTTCGGCGATCTCGCGGCGGGGTTCACCGCGGCGGAGCCGTCCGGCGCACGGGCCCCCGCCGCCGCGTCGGCAGCGGCCGGTGACGGGGGGCGCGACGGCTTGGCGGACCGTTTCGCCGCCGGGCTCTACGGCCTTGCGCAACTGGCCCGCGAGCATGGCGGCCTGCCCGAACTCCTCCGCTCCGAACCGGCCGTACGGATCCTGGAGAGCGTCTGCCGCGCGCCCGGCGCGCCGCGCGCCGCGCACGGAGCCCGTGTGGGCGACCTGCTCGCCGTGACCGAGGAACTGGAGCGCGCCCTGCGCCCCCTCTCCCTGGACTGGTACGGCGGCACCGCGCGCCCCACCGGACGGGGGCTCGCCGCGGTCGACCTCTGTCACGCCACGGCCGGCGGCACCGTCGCCCTCCCCGGCCTGCTGGCCAAACGCTTCTTCGGTACCCCTCTCCTCCTGACCGAGTATGGTGCGCGCCTGCGCGAGCAGTACCTCGCGCGCTCCGCGGCAGGGTCGAGCGCTCCCGTACGCGCCCTGCTGGGCGCCTTCGAGACCGCGCTGGCCACCGAGACGTACACCCGGGCCGCGCTCGTCACCCCGGGCGATGTCCACACCCGGCGCTGGCAGGAGCGCTGCGGCGCGGACCGGGGGCGCCTGCGCACGGTGTACGCGGGCCTGGACGCGACCGGCTTCACCGCCGTCCCGGACGTGGCGGCCGCCCACTCCGCGACGCTGGTGTGGACCGGCACCGTGGAACCTGCCAAGGACCTCGTCTCGCTGCTGCACGCCTTCGCCCGCGTACACCGGGCCGAACCGGACGCCACCCTCCGCGTCGTCGGCGCCCCGGGCCCCCGCCCGGAGGATGCCGTCTACCTGGCGCAGTGCCGGGCGATGGCCGCCCAGCTCTTCCCCGACGAGGCCGCGGACGCGCTGAGCGCCGGTGACAACCCGGTCTCCTTCGAGGAGTCCGGCGGACCCGGCATGCCGTGTCCGAGGGACGTCTACGCGGCCGGTTCGGTGGTGGTCCTCTCCAGTGCGTCGGAGGGTTTCCCGCGCTCCCTCGTGGAGGCGATGCTCAGCGGCCGCGCCACGGTCTCCACCGACACCGGCGCGGTCTGCGAGGTCATCGGTGGTACGGGCCTGGTCGTGCCGCCGCGCAACCCGCGCGCGCTGGCCGACGCGTGCCTGGCGCTGCTGCGCGACCCCGGCAGGCGCGCCCGGCTGGGCGCCGCCGCGCGCGCCCGCGCACTCGAACTGTTCACGGTGGAGCAGAACATCGCGGCATTTCGTGGCATCTACCTGGAGCTGATGTCCCGTACACCGGCTCGCCCGGCCGCCGGCACCGGGCCGGACGGCGGCGCGCCCCGCCTGTTCACCCGGCCCGCGGAGTCCCACGTACCGGGCCGCTGGGCCGTGGTGCGCGGCGCCGCACAGGCCGCACCGCCGACGGGCCGAGCGCCGAGCTGGGCGGAACCGGCCCCGAGCGGGGACGGCGCACGGCGCACGCCTCCACCGGCCGCCGGACCCGCACGCCCCCCGGCCGCGCACAGCGCGCACCCCCCGGCTGCCGCTCGGGCGGGAGCCGGTGCCGACCGCCGGAGAGGAGCGCGAGCGTGACGACAGCCGACATCGACACCGGCACGGGCACCGGCCCCGGCGCGGACACCGGCCCCGGCACCCGCCCCGGCGCGGAACCGAAAGCGGGACCGGCCCCGCAGCCCACCACCGGCCCTGCCCCCACCGCCCCGTTTCCCACCACCCCACCCCCCCTCCCCGCACGCGACACGACCGCCCGGCCGTCCTCCCGGCGCGGCCCCGCCGACCCTGTGAAGTCGCTGATGCACCAGCACCGGACGCTGTGCGAACGGGCCGTCGACCCGATGGAGATCGCCGCCGGGCTGGAGGCGCACGGCGTCACCGACCGTACGGCCGCCCGCTTCCGGCACCGCGACGTCTTCTCCCTGGCCGAGGAGCTGTACGCCCGGGTGCCCCGCGCCGACGCCCCGCCGCCCACCCCACCCGCGACCAGCCCTGCCCGGCAGGGGAGGGGTGTCCGTGCGCTGCTGCACCTGCTGCCCGGCGCGGTGTGTGCCGCGACCGTGGCCGCCGTCCTCACTGCCGGTCACGTACCTACACCGCTGCCGGGAACGGTGGTTGATGACCCGTCACCCGCCGTCGCCCAGGCGGCTGTGGCGGCGGCCGGGACGGGGCTGTCCCTCCTCGCCCTGCGCCTGTGCGTCCGCCACGGCCCGCTGCGCGCGCGGTACCCGTCCGCACGCGTCACCGGGCTGTGGACGTGCTGGCTGGCCGGGTACGCGCTGTGCGGTGACTGGCTGCTGCGCCAGTCCCTGGCGGGCGGGCCCGATGTCCCGTACGAGGGGCCGCGGTTGGCCGGCGCCGCCGCCCTGGCCTTGACGTGTGCCGTCCTGCCCGCCGCCTGGTGTGCGCACTGGTTCGCGGGCCGCGCGCGTCGCCGACTGGAGGCCAGCCGGACCTTGACCGAATTCTCCTCCGGCGTACGGCCGTTGCTGCTGACCGCCACGGCCATACAGGTCGCGGCGCTGCTCGCTCTGTCGGCCACCGCGAACACGGTCGGCGGCGACGGGGGAGCGGGACCGGTGGCCGCCACCACGGCCCTCGGTACCCTGCTCTTCCTGGCGCGGCTGGCCGCCCGGCACGGCTTCCCGTCCGCTGCCGCGGTGGGCCCGGCCGCCGCCGTCACCCTGGAAGCCGCGGCCCTGGCCTGTGTAACGGCCGCCCGGCTGCCGGGCCTGGAAGCGCTGGGCAGGCCGGTCGAGGCCGCCGTCACCCACCTCGGCCCGTCCGTCGTACCGGCCGTGGCCTGCGCGCTGCCCGCCCTCGGCCTGCTGCTGTACGCGCTGCGCGTCCTCACCGGCGCGTCGGCACACCCCTCCGCCCCCGCCGCGGCTCCCGCCGCCGTACCGGAGGCGGACCGGCCGTGACCCCGCACACGTCGCCACCCGCGATACGTACGCCGCTTCTTCCGGCACGCACGCCATCACTCCCGGCGCGCTCCCTCGCCCGCGCACACGCCCGCACCCCCGGCTGCCGCGCGGGCCTGCGCAGTGCCGGCGCCCCCGCGGCGCCGGCCGTCCGCTTCCGGTCGTCCGCCACCATCCGCGCGGCGTACACCGCCACCGCCCGGCCCCCGCGGCGGTGGCCGTCGCCGCCGGCGCCGGACCACGTCCCCAACCCACCGCAAGAGGAGAACGACATCATGAACGTCCACCCCACCGAAGCACACCGGGACCGGGGGGGCGCGCGATGAGGGTGCTGCTCATCGGTGCCAACGGGTACCTCGGCCGTTACGTCGCCGACCGGCTGCTCGCCGACCCGGCCGTCCAACTCACCGCCCTCGGGCGGGGCGACGACGCGGACGTCCGCTTCGACCTGGCGTCCGGCAGTCCGGGCGCGCTCACCCGCTTCCTGGACGCCGTCCACCCCGGCGTGGTGGTCAACTGCTCGGGCACGACCCGCGGCGGCGCCCGCGACCTGACCCGGCACAACACCGTCGCGGTCGCCACGGTCTGCGAGTCGCTGCGGCGCAGCAGTTGTGGCGCCCGGCTCGTGCACCTGGGCTGCGCGTCCGAGTACGGGCCGTCGCAGCCCGGCTCCTCGACCGCCGAGGACGCCGTGCCGCGGCCCGGCGGTCCGTACGGCGTCAGCAAGCTGGCCGCCACCGAACTCGTCCTCGGCTCCGGCCTGGACGCCGTCGTCCTGCGGGTCTTCTCCCCGGTCGGTCCGGGCACCCCGGCCGGCTCACCGCTCGGTCGGCTCGCCGAGGCGATGCGGCGCGCGATGCAGTCCGGGGACAACGAGCTGAAGCTGGGCGGCCTGGGCGTGCAGCGTGACTTCGTGGACGTACGGGACGTGGCGCGGGCCGTGCACGCCGCCTCGCTCTCCGCCGCGCAGGGCGTGGTCAACATCGGCACGGGGCACGCCGTACGGCTGCGTGAGGCGGCCGCCCTGCTCGCCCGGGTCGCCGGGTTCGGCGGCTCGCTCCACGAACTGGACACCGCGCCCGGCTACTCCGCCGGTGGCCCCGCCGCCGCCCGGCTCGCCATTCCGGGGCCGACCTCTGAACACGGGGCCGTCCCTCCCGCGTACCCCTATCCGGACGGGTGCGGGAGCTGGCAGCAGGCGGACGTGCGCACCGCCCGCGACCGCCTGGGGTGGCGGCCGCGGATCGGGCTGGAGGAGTCCCTCGCCGACATCTGGATGGAGGCCGCATGTCGTATCTGACGACGCCCCTGGATTCCGGGCCCGCCGTGACGGGTGCCGCGCCGCTCGGTGTCGGTGTTCCGGGCTTCGCCCATCCGCTGCTGGCACCCGCCGAGTGGGCCGAGCTGCTGCGTCTGTCCCGGGGGCTGGCCTGCACCGGAGCCGCGCGGCGGGCGCCGGGGCCACGCGGCGGCGCGGCGGCGCTGCACTGGGTGGTGCTCAACGTCGCGCGGGGGCCCGGGGTGCGCCCCGACCCGTACTGCCTGCCGACCGCCGCCCAGTTGCGTGACGCGGGGGCCCGGCTGCTGGGCCATCTCGACCTGGGGCACGGTGCGCGTCCGTTCGGCGAGCTGGTCTCCGACGCGCACCGCTTCCTGGACTGGTACAAGGTCGACGGCTTCTATCTGGACCGCTGTCCCACGGACCGGACACTGCTGTCCGAGACCCGGCGGCTGACCACCACCCTGCGGGCCCTCCAGGACCGCGCGCACCTCGTCACCGGGCACGGCCGCCATCCGTACCCCGGCTTCGCGGAGGTCGCCGACCAGCTCGTCACCTTCGCCGGACGCTGGTCCGACTACCGCTGGTCACAAGCGGCGGAGTGGACCGCCGAGTACCCGGCGCACCGCTTCTGCCACCTCGTGCACGGCGTCCCCCGCACCCACCTGGAAGAAGCCCTGCGGATCGCCCGCTGGCAGGGCGCCGGAACCGTCTATTTCACCGACCGCGCCGACCACGGAGGGGACGCCTGGGAGGCGCTGCCCGGCTACTGGGACACCTTCGTCTCGCGTATCGGACCTGGTGTCTCGGAATGAAGAAGGGCGTGGCAGTGTTACGGGGAGACCACCGTCCCTTGCTCCGGGCCCGCCCGGGGCGGGGGGTCGCCCATCGAGATACCGACAAACGGAGTCCCCGTGTCGCTGCCACCCCTGGTCGAGCCCGCATCGGAGCTCACCGTCGACGAGGTCCGCAGGTACTCCCGCCACCTGATCATCCCGGATGTCGGGATGGACGGGCAGAAGCGGCTGAAGAACGCCAAGGTGCTGTGCGTCGGCGCCGGCGGTCTGGGCTCGCCCGCGCTGATGTACCTGGCCGCGGCGGGCGTCGGCACCCTCGGCATCGTGGAGTTCGACGAGGTCGACGAGTCCAACCTCCAGCGCCAGATCATCCACAGTCAGGCGGACATCGGGCGCTCCAAGGCCGCGTCCGCCAAGGACACGGTGCTGGGCATCAACCCGTACGTCACGGTCAACCTGCACGAAGAGCGCCTCGACTCCACCAACGTCATGGACCTCTTCGCGCAGTACGACCTGATCGTCGACGGCACGGACAACTTCGCCACCCGCTATCTGGTCAACGACGCCTGCGTACTGCTGAACAAGCCGTACGTCTGGGGCTCGATCTACCGCTTCGACGGGCAGGCGTCGGTCTTCTGGAGCGAGCACGGCCCCTGCTACCGCTGCCTGTACCCGGAGCCCCCGCCGCCCGGCATGGTCCCCTCCTGCGCCGAGGGCGGCGTGCTGGGCGTGCTGTGCGCGTCCATCGGCTCGATCCAGGTCAACGAGGCGATCAAGCTGCTGGCCGGCATCGGTGACCCGCTGGTCGGCCGCCTGATGATCTACGACGCGCTGGAGATGACGTACCGCCAGGTCAAGGTCCGCAAGGACCCCGACTGCGCGGTCTGCGGCGAGAACCCGACGGTCACCGAACTCATCGACTACGAGGCCTTCTGCGGCGTCGTCTCCGAGGAGGCCCAGGAGGCGGCGGCCGGCTCCACGATCACTCCGCAGCAGCTCAAGGAGTGGATCGACACGGACGAGAAGATCGAGATCATCGACGTCCGCGAGCCGAACGAGTACGAGATCGTCTCGATCCCCGGCGCCAAGCTGATCCCCAAGAACGAGTTCCTGATGGGCGGCGCCCTCCAGGACCTCCCGCAGGACCGGAAGATCGTCCTGCACTGCAAGACGGGCGTCCGCTCCGCCGAGGTCCTCGCCGTCCTGAAGTCCGCCGGCTTCGCGGACGCGGTACACGTCGGCGGCGGCGTCATCGGCTGGGTCAACACGGTCGAGCCGGAGAAGCCGGTCTACTGACCGCCTGCCCGTCGGCACGCCGCACGGAGCACGAGGGCCCGCACACCGGGAAGTGTGCGGGCCCTCGGCCGTACCACGGGCGGCCCGGTCAGATCCGGCCCTTGCGGGTCAGGTGCGTGAACGAGAGCCAGCCCGGCAGTACCGGCAGCCAGAACGTCATCAGCCGGAAGAGCAGCACCGAAGGGAACGCGATGTCCGCGGTGAGCCCGGCCAGCGTCAGGGTGGCGGTCAGCGCGCTCTCGATGGCGGCCACACCGCCGGGGGTCGGCGCCGCGGAGCCCACCGCGTTGCCCGCGAGGAAGACCACCGCGATGGCCGCGTAACTCAGTTGCCCGCCACCGCCGAACGCGCGGATCGAGGCGTCCAGGCACAGCACGTTCGCCGCCGTGAGCAGCAGCGTGCCGCTGATGCCGACCGCCAGCTTCTTCGGGCGCTGGAGTACGTCCAGCATGCGCGGCACCACGCCCGCGAACAGCGACCGTACGCGCGTACCGATGAACTTGCGCAGGACCGGGACCGCGGTGACCACCAGCACCAGCACGGCCGCCGTCAGCAGGCCCGCGATGACCGCGCGGGACGGGGACAGCGACGGCGTGCGCTCGGTGCCGGTCAGATAGCCGAAGGTCAGCAGCAGCACGATGTGACAGCCCAGACCGAAGAGCTGGGACGCGCCCACGCTCGCCACCGCGAGACCGGACCGGAGGCCCGAGCGCTGCAGGAAGCGGGTGTTGAGCGCCACGCCGCCCACCGCGGCCGGCGCGACCAGCTTGACGAAGTTGCCCGCCACCTGCGCGACAACCGTCCGCAGGAAGGACACCTTCTCCGGTACGAAGCCGAGCAGGCTCATCGCCGCGGCCGGGTAGGTCAGCGCCGAGAAGGCCATCGCCGCCACCACCCACAGCCACTGCGCCTCGACCACCTGGCCGAGGTTGGCGTGAGTGATCTGCGAGAGCAGGAAGTACGCGGCGAAGACACCGGCGATCCAGCTCACGAGGGTACGCGGCCGGATCCGTTCCAGACGGGCCGGCTCGACCGGTGCCGTCGGCCGGATCAGCAGCACCTGCTGGCGGATCTGCGAGAGCAGGTCCTCCTCGCGGGCCTCCTCCAGCGCCTCGTCGACCGCCCGCTTCTCGGCGTGTTTCTCGGCGCGCAGCTCCTTGCGGTTGCTCGGGCCCTCGTGGGTGTGCGCGCCGCCCCGCCCGGCCGCCTCGGCGGCCTTGCGCTCCTTTGCGGCGCGCGACGCCTCCAGGACCGCCTCGCGCTCCCGCGCCGAGCGCTCGCGGGCGAGCTGGCGCAGCGTGGCCCGGGTGGTACGGCTGAGCGCGATCGGCTGGAGCAGCGGCAGGCTGTCGGCGACCGCGTCCGGGCCGAGCACGTCGACGGCGCCGGCCACCGCCCGCTCGGCGCCGACCCGCAGCGCGAACGTGGTCAGGAGCTGCGCGGCGTCCATCCGCAGGACGAGGTCGCCCGCCGCGATCTCACCCCCGCGCAGATCGGTCAGGAAAATCCTGCCGGAACGATCCACCAGAAGGGCGTCACCCACCAGGCGCCGGTGCGCGATGCGCCGCGACTGGAGCGCCGCCACCTGCCGCCAGGCGTTGCGCATCAGCTCATCGGTGATCTCCTCGTCCGGCAGCGCGTCCAGCGGCCGGCCGTCG
The DNA here is from genome assembly GCF_044327445.1 of Streptomyces sp. NPDC018045. Classification (NCBI taxonomy): domain Bacteria; kingdom Bacillati; phylum Actinomycetota; class Actinomycetes; order Kitasatosporales; family Streptomycetaceae; genus Streptomyces; species Streptomyces sp. NPDC018045. Next base: position 19,059 of record NZ_JBIRFL010000016.1, on the reverse strand, counting down.
ATGTGCTCGTACACCAGCATCACCGCGTCCGGGCCCAGCTCGGAGGTGGCGATCAGCTTCGGCGCGTTGGCACCGGCCGCGATGGCCGCGTACGCCAGCAGCGCCTCCTGCTCCAGCGCCTGGCGCAGCGACTGCAGGCTGCGGCGCTGGTTGATGCCGCGCAGCGACAGCCGCCGCCAGACCCGGTAGAAGAAGCCCTGTGCCTGCCGCTCGCGGTCCACGACGGTCACGTCGATGGGCGGGCCGTCCTCCAGGGTGACGATGTAGCGGCGGCCGCGGTCGGCGTGCTCCGGGTGTTCGGGGTTGCCGATGTCCTCGGCGCGCACCGCGCTGACCGGATGGAAACCGACCCGGCGCAGCCCGGCGAGGAGGTTCTGGCCGGTGGGGCGCACATTGGGCGAGCCGACCGCGTACAGCGTCCCGAAGGCCACCGTCCAGCCGATGAGGATGGTGGTGACGATCGCGAACGGTGTCGTGTAGCGGCCCACGAGCACGGCGAACGCGTCGAGGAGCAGCACGCACCACATCGCCACCCGCCAGCGCGGGCGCCGCGACATTCCCACCGCCGTCATGTACGCGATGACCGGTGCGAGGTAGCTGTGCACCGGCGCGGTCAGTCCGCCGTTGGCCAGCGGCTGGGTCAGCGCGACCTGGATGGACTCCGGGGCGGCCTCGGCGACCCACAGATCGGTGGCGAGCGAGACACCGTGCGCCAGGACCGCGGCCAGCACCCCGTCCGCGATCCGCAGCCCGTCCCGTTTGATCAGCCGCTCGACGGCGAAGGCCACCGGCACGATCAGGACGGCCACACTCGATGCCAGCCCGGCGAAGTTGATCAACAGCCGCGGTGCCAGCCCGGCGCCCTCGCCGATGTCGTTCTGCAGGCCCTGGGTCGTGCCGTGGGCGAAGGTCGCCAGCAGCAGCACCAGCGCGATGCCGACGATGCCGAGCAGCAGGCGCATCAGGTCGGACGGGCGGTGCACCCGGGCCGGGAGCAGCGGCTCGTCACCGGAGACCTGGTCGACGTGGAACTCGCTGCCCACGTGGTCGCGGGGCGGGGCGGGGCGTTCGGACTTGTCGGGTTTGTTGCTCTTGCTGCCTCTGGCGGCTTTATCGACTTTATCGGTTTTATCTGCTTTGTCGGCAGTTTTGGCAGGTTGGGGGGCGCTGTCGCCTCCCGGTGCCTGGTGCGAGCCGGCGCCTTCGGGCGTCCCGTGCGAACTGTCGCCTCCGGGTGCGGACGACGCGCCCGTACGGGCGGCGCCACCCGGCCGGTCCGGCCCGGCCGTCCCGCCGACGGTGCCTTCCTCTTCTGCCGCGCCCCGCGCTGCCGCGCCCTCCGCTCCGGTGGAGGCGGTCGCCGTATCGGCCCGGCAGGGCTGGTCCGGCCCCTCCGGACGCGCGGACTCGTCGGCTCTTCCGGCCTTCTCGATCGTGCTCGCCTTTTCGGTCTCGGAAGCCTGTGACGGCTTCCCCCGTGGTTTTCCGTCCCCCCGGGCGGGGGTGGCGGAGGACAGCGCCTCAGGGGTGCCGGCCTCCCGTGGAGGCACCGCACCCTGCTGTTCGGCCGTCTCTTCTTGATCTCGTATCACCAGTCACCGCCCGGAAGATGGTGGCATGGCCGGGAGGAGGTGGGGGGCATCAGGGTGCATTTCGAAGGGCCGGGAAACGGAACATACGCCGCCGTGCCGGTCCCCGCACGCCGTCGGCGGGGCACCGCGCGGACGGGACGGGACTGTCGGTGGCGTGGTGCAGGATGGGCCGAATGAGTGGGACGACGGGAGACTTTCCGCAGGGTGGCGCCGAGCGCGGCGAAGACGGGACCGAGTCCGAGGGGAGCCCGCCCGGCCCCGGCGCCGGGGAGATCCCCGAGTACGCGGAACGGGTCCTCGGGGTCGCCGAGCTGATTCCGCCCGGGCGGGTGATGACGTACGGCGATGTCGCCGAGTGGCTCGCGGGGGAGGAGCCGCCCGGCGCCGAAGGGGCCGCGGACACCGGCGGCGGGCGGCGCGTGGGCGGGCCGCGCCAGGTGGGCCGGGTGATGTCCCTGTACGGGGGCGCCGTGCCGTGGTGGCGCGTCGTGCGCGCGGACGGCCGGTTGCTGCCCGGCAGCGAACTGCGCGCGCTGGCGCACTACCGGGACGAAGGCACACCACTGCGCGAGGCGCCCCGGTCCGCCGAGGGCCACGTCCCGCGCCTCGACCTGCGGCGGGCGCGCTGGGACGGGCGCGATCCGGGGGTGTGCGGCTGAGAGGGTGCGCGGGAGGCGGGAGTGACCGGAGCGTGCACGTCCGTACGGGATCGGAGCGGGGCGCGTCCGTGGGCGTGGCCTCGGGGCGGGGTGTGACCGCAGGCGTGCCCTCGGGGCGGCGTCTGTCCGTGCGCGGGGATTCTGGGCGGAGTGCGTCCGTCCGGGTGATGCGGGGACCTGGGGCGGGGGGCCGGATCGGGGGGTTCTTGCCGGCGGGAGTGTGGGTTTCTTGCTGGTCGGAGCGGTGGGAGCGTCCGGAACACCCGGAGCGTTCGGGCCGTCCGGAGCGTCCGGCGTTCTCAGACCGTTGGCCGCGCTCGGCCCCTTTGCCGCGCTCGGCCCCTTTGGTGCGCTCGGTCGCTTCGGTGTGCTCGGCCTCTTCCACGCCCACGGCCTCATCACCGTCCACGGCTTCTCCGCCGCTCTCGGATGCTTCGCCGCGGGGGGTCCCTTCGCCGCGCCGGGCCGGTCCGGTGGCGCGCCGGTCCCGTCCAGCCCACCGGTCGCACGCGGCGCTCTCGCTCCGTGCGCGGCGTGTGGCACGGACGTACGCATCCGTCGTGGGGACGTCCGTATCCGGCGTACCGTCGTGGGACGGACTGCGGCTCGTGCGCCACCTGGCGTAGCGTCGGGCACGGCCCGCACCACCGCCCCGCCGCCCGGCGTCCGGCGCGGTGGCCGCACGAGCCCGCCCCGCACCGCGGTGCGCACCACGACCAGCACCTCCTCCCAGGACCGGCGATCCACGTGAGTTCCTCCTTCTCGGCCTCGGCCTCGGCCATGCCGTCCGCGCAGCCGCGCCGGCGGCCGGCGCGGCGGGATGCCGCCGGCGCGTACCGACTGGTGCGTACCCGGCCGGGACCGGCGGACCCTCCTGCTTTGGACGCACGCCAGCGCGCTGTGGTTGACCATGACGCCGGGCCGCTGCTGGTCCTCGCCGGTCCCGGTACGGGCAAGACCACGACGCTCGTGGAGGCGGTCGCCCGGCGCGTACGGGACGGCGCCGACCCCGAGCGGCTGCTCGTGCTGACCTTCAGCCGCAAGGCCGCCGTCGAGCTGCGGGACCGGATCGCCTCGCGTCTGGGCAGTGCCGCCGCCCCGCAGGCGACCACCTTCCACTCGTACTGTTACGCGCTCGTACGGGCCCACCAGGACGCCGACCTGTTCGCCGACCCGCTGCGGCTGCTGTCCGGCCCCGAGCAGGACCTCGTCGTACGTGAGCTTCTCGAAGGGCAGGCCGGGCTGGCGGCGGCCGGGCGGGCCCGGGTGCGCTGGCCGGACGAACTGCGCGCGTGCCTGACGACGCGCGGCTTCGCCGACGAGGTCCGCGCGGTGCTCGCCCGCAGCCGCGAGCTGGGGCTGGGCCCGGACGCGCTCGCCGACTTCGCGCGCCGTACGGGGCGGCCCGACTGGGGCGCGGCGGCCGGGTTCCTGGCCGAGTACCTGGACGTGCTGGACGCCCAGGGCATGCTGGACTACGCCGAACTCGTACACCGCGCGGTGCTGCTCGCGGAGCGCGACGAGGTCGCGACGGAGCTGGCGGCGCGCTACGACACGGTGTTCGTCGACGAATACCAGGACACCGACGCCGCGCAGGTACGGCTGCTGCGCGCGCTGGCCGGCGGCGGCCGTACGCTCGTCGCCTTCGGCGACCCGGACCAGTCGATCTACGCCTTCCGCGGCGCCGACGTCAACGGCATCCTCGACTTCCCGGCGATGTTCCCGCGTACGGACGGCACCCCGGCGCCGGTCGAGGTGCTCGGCACCTCGCGCCGCTCGGGCGCGGACCTTCTGGCGGCCACCCGGCGGCTCACCGCCCGTATGCCGCTGACCCGGCTGCCGGCCCGGGCGGTACGGGCGCACCGCGACCTGACGGCGGTACGGGACGGTGGCCGCGTCGAGGTCTACACGTATCCGACGCCGGGCGCCGAGCTGGACAACATCGCGGACATCCTGCGGCGCGCGCACCTGGAGGACGGCGTGCCGTGGCGCGACATGGCCGTCCTCGTGCGCGCCGGCGGCCGCTCCATCCCCGGTGTGCGGCGGGCCCTGACCTCGGCCGGCGTGCCCCTGGAGATCGACGGCGACGAGCTGCCGCTGCGGCAGGAACCGGCGGTGGCGCCGCTGCTGACGGCCCTGCGGGTGGCGGCTTCGGGAGCGGTTGCCGGGACGGATTCCGGGACGGGTTCCGGGGCGGGGGAGATCGGCGTCGTGGGGGGTGCGGGCTCGGAGTACGGCACGGCGGACGCGGAGGGCGGCGCGGGGACGGAGGAACCGGCCGGCGCGTCGGGGACGGGTCCGGAGGACGAGCCGGTGCCGGGCCCGTACAAGCCGGTGCCGGGTCCGGACGACGAGCCCGTGCCGGACCAGGGCGGGCCCGTGCCGGACCCGGACGACGAGCCGGTCGACGCATGGGGGGCGGCCCCCGAGGACGCCCCGCCGTCCTCTCCGGAGGAGGCGGCGCCCCTCGACGGCGGGCACCCCGCCGCCCACGGCCGGCTTTCCCCCGAGACGGCCATAGAGCTGCTGACCTCCCCCCTCGGCGGTATGGACGCCGCTGACCTGCGCCGGCTCGGGCGGGCGCTGCGCGAGGAGGAGCGGGCCGCCGGGCAGGACGTGCCGCGGCCCTCGGACGAACTGATCGCGCGGGCGCTCGCCGAACCGGAGCGCCTGGTCGCACACGATCCGGCGTACGCGCGGGGCGCGCGGCAGCTCGGCGAGCTGCTGCGCACCACCCGCGACCTGCTGGCCCGCGGCGGCACCGCCGAAGAGGCCCTGTGGACGCTGTGGAACGGCACGCCCACCTGGTCGCAACGGCTGGAGCGGACCGCCCGGCGCGGCGGCGCGGCGGCCCGGAACGCCGACCGCGACCTGGACGCCGTCGTGGCGCTGTTCGAGACCGCCGCGCGCGCGGAGGCCCGTACCGGCGGCCGGGGCGCCCTGAACTTCCTGGAGGAACTGGACGCCCAGGACATCGCGGCCGACACCCTGACCCGCCGGACCGTCCGCCCCGACGCGGTGCGCCTGATGACCGCGCACCGTTCCAAGGGCCTGGAGTGGCGGCTCGTCGTCGTGGCCGGCGTACAGGAAGGGCTCTGGCCCGACCTGCGCCGCCGCGGCTCGCTCCTGGAGGCGGACCGGATCGGCCGGGACGGGCTGGCCGAACCGCTGCCTCCGGGCGCGCTGCTCACCGAGGAGCGCCGGCTGTTCTACGTGGCGGCGACCCGGGCCCGCGAGCGCCTGGTGGTCACCGCCGTCAAGGCCGCGTCCGACGACGGCGACCAGCCGTCCCGCTTCCTGACCGAGCTGGGTGTGGAGCCGCAGGACGTCACCGGGCGCCCCCGCCGTCCGCTGTCGGTCGCCGCGCTCGTCGCGGAGCTGCGGGCCACCACCGTCGACCCGGCCGCCACCCCGGCGCTCCGGGAGGCCGCCGCGCGACGGCTGGCGAAGCTGGCGGCGCTGCGGGACGACGACGGGCAGCCGCTGGTGTCGGCCGCCCACCCCGATCAGTGGTGGGGGCTGTACGAGCCGACGCACAGCACCGTGCCGCTGCGCGACCGCGACCGCCCCGTGGCCCTCTCCGGCAGCGCGCTCGACCAGCTCGCCAACACCTGCGCGCTGCAGTGGTTCCTGGGGCGCGAGGTGAAGGCGGACACGCCCGCGACCGCCGCCCAGGGTTTCGGCAACGTCGTGCACGTCCTCGCCGACGAGGTCGCCTCCGGCCGTACGCCTGCCGACCTGTCCGTCCTGATGGAGCGCCTGGACTCCGTATGGGACGCGCTCGCGTTCGACGCGCCCTGGAAGTCACGGCAGGAGAAGGAGAACGCGCGCGCCGCCCTGGAGCGCTTCCTGCGCTGGCACGTGATGGAGCGCGGCACGCTGGGCCGCGAGACCGTCGCGACCGAGCACGCCTTCGACGTCACCCTCGAAGCGGGCGAGTACGCCGTCCGCATCCGGGGGAGCATGGACCGCGTCGAGCGGGACGCGGAGGGCCGGGCGTACGTCGTCGACTTCAAGACCGGCAAGCAGAAGCCGACCGGTCCGGAGGTCGCCCGCCACCCGCAGCTCGCCGTGTACCAGTTGGCGGTGCGCACCGGCGCGGTGGACGCCGCCTTCGAGGGGCAGCGGCCCGAGCCGGGCGGTGCGGAACTCGTCCACCTGCGGCTCGGCGCCCCCCAGAAGGAGGGCGGGGACGCGCTCCCCGCCGTCCAGGCGCAGGGGCCGCTGGACGGTGAGTGGGTGGGCGAGCTGCTCGCCACCGCCGCCGGCCGCGTCCTGGAGGAGCGCTTCACGCCCACCACGGGGCAGCACTGCACCCACTGCACGTTCCGCAGCGCCTGCTCGGCCCTGCCCGAGGGGCAGCACGTGGTGGAGTGACGGGGCGAGCGGGGCGCGGCGACCGGAGCCGACACCCGGGGCCCGGAGCCCGGCACCCGGGGCGCGGCGGCCGGGGCGCGGCAGCCGGGGTGCGGCAGCCGTGCCGGCTCCGGGCGGTGATCACCCGCTCCGCGTACGGCGGGCGTCCGCTCCGCTACCGGTGATCACCGGCCCAGGGCGCTCCGCTCCCGGGGATCACCGGCTCCAGGGCGCCGCGCGGGCCCGCTCAGCAGGCGTTTGCCGCGATTGTCAGTGGGGGCCGATACGGTCTCGGATGTGTCAGCTCGCATCACCGACCCCGAGCAGCTCAAGCAGCTCCTCGGCATCCCGTTCACCCCGGAGCAGACGGCCTGCATCACCGCACCGCCCGCCCCGCAGGTCGTCGTGGCCGGCGCCGGTTCCGGCAAGACCACGGTCATGGCCGCGCGCGTGGTGTGGCTGGTCGGCACGGGCCAGGTCGCCCCGGAGCAGGTGCTCGGGCTGACGTTCACGAACAAGGCGGCGGGCGAGCTGGCCGAGCGCGTCCGCAAGGCCCTGGCCGCGGCCGGGGTGACGGAGCCGGCCGATCCGTTCGGCGCGGGCGTTCCGGGGGGCGGCGGTACGGGGCATGGCGCCCCGGGGTCCGGTGGTCCGGGGCCCGGGGGCCCGCCCGGCGCGGACGGCGTCCCGGGCGAGCCCCGGATCTCGACGTACCACTCCTTCGCGGGCCAACTCCTCAAGGACCACGGCCTGCGCATCGGCCTGGAGCCCAGCGCCCGCCTGCTCGCCGACGCCACCCGCTTCCAGCTCGCCGCCCGGGTGCTGCGCACCGCCCCCGGCCCGTATCCGGCGCTCACGAAGTCGCTGCCCTCCCTGGTGGAGGACCTGCTCGCGCTCGACGGCGAGCTGGCCGAGCACCTGGTGGAGCCGGACCGGCTGCGGGCGTACGACACCGAGCTGCTCGCCGCCCTCGACCGGGTCAAGCTCTCCAACGCCGACCTGCGCAAGGTGCCCGAGACGGCCCGCGGACGCCTGGAGCTGCTGGAGCTGGTCCGGGCATACCGCGCCGAGAAGCGCCGGCGCGAGCTGCTGGACTTCGGCGACCAGATCGCCCTGTCGGCGACCCTCGCGACCACCCGCCCCGAGGTGGGCGCGCTGCTCCGGGAGGATTTCAGGGTCGTCCTCCTGGACGAGTACCAGGACACCTCCGTGGCCCAGCGGATCATGCTGTCCGGCCTGTTCGGCGGGGGTACGGGCCATGCGGTGACCGCCGTCGGCGACCCCTGCCAGGCCATCTACGGATGGCGCGGCGCCTCCGTCGCCAACCTGGACGACTTCCCTGACCACTTCCCCTTCGAGGACGGCAGCCCGGCCGGGCGCTCCGCCCTCAGCCAGAACCGCCGCAGCGGCGGCCGGCTGCTCGACCTGGCCAACGGCCTCGCCGCGCCGCTCCGCGCCCGGCACGCGGGCGTCGAGGCGCTGCGCCCGGCGCCGGGCGCGGAGCGCGACGGCATGGTGCGCTGTGCGCTGCTGCCCACCCACGCGGAGGAGATGACCTGGCTCGCCGGGAGCATCGCCCATCTGGTGCGGACGGGCACCCCGCCCGGTGAGATCGCGGTGCTGTGCCGGACCGCCGGCGACTTCGCCCGTATCCAGGGCGAGCTGGTCGCGCGAGACGTCCCGGTCGAGGTCGTCGGCCTGTCCGGGCTGCTGCACCTGCCGGAGATCGCCGATCTGGTGGCGGTGTGCGAGGTCCTCCAGGACCCCACGGCCAACGCCGCCCTGGTACGGCTGCTGATCGGCCCGCGCTGGCGCATCGGCCCCCGCGACCTGGCCCTCCTGGGCCGCCGGGCGCGGCTGCTGGTCCACCGGGCCGGTCAGTCCGAGGACCCCGAACGGCGGCTGGCCGAGGCCGTGGAGGGCGTCGACCCGGCCGAGACGATCTCGCTCGCCGACGCGCTCGACACGTTCCTGGAGTCGGACGGCCGCCCCGACGACGGCCTGCCGTTCTCCCCGGAGGCGCGCGTCCGCTTCGCCTACGTGGCGCGCGAACTGCGCGAGCTGCGACGTTCGCTGGGCGACCCCCTGATGGACGTACTGCACCGGGTGCTGTCCGTCACCGGCCTGGAGGTCGAACTCTCCGCGTCCCCGCGCGCCCTGGCGGCCCGCCGCCGGGAGACCCTGGGCACCTTCCTGGACATCGCCGCCGGCTTCGCCGCCAAGCAGGGCGGCGCGGCCCTGGACGGCGACGCGACGCTCCTCGCCTTCCTGGGCTTCCTGCGCACGGCCGTGCAGCACGAGAAGGGCCTGGACAGCTCCCTCCCGGGCGGTGAGAACACGGTCAAGGTGCTGACCGCCCACAAGTCCAAGGGCCTGGAGTGGGACGTGGTCGCCGTTCCCGGCCTGGTCGGCAAGCAGTTCCCCAGCGAGCAGTCCCGCGATTCCTGGCTCACCCAGCCCAAGGTGCTGCCGCACGCCCTGCGCGGCGACGCCGCGACGCTGCCGGACGTGGCCGACTGGAGCAGCCGCGGCCTGAAGTCCTTCAAGGAGGAGATGAAGGACCACCAGTCCGTGGAGGAGCTGCGCCTCGGGTATGTGACCTTCACCCGCCCGCGTTCCCTGCTGCTCGGCTCCGGCCACTGGTGGGGCCCCGACCAGAAGCGCCCGCGCGGCCCGTCCGCCTTCCTGGAGGCACTGCGCGCGCACTGCGAGGCGGGCCACGGCGAGATCGAGGAGTGGGCCGAGGCACCGGAGGAGGGCGCGGAGAATCCGTCGCTGAAGGAGGCGGAGGCCGAGCTGGAGTGGCCACTGCCGCTGGACGCGGTGGCGAAGGAGCGCCGGCGCGCGGCCGCGGCGACGGTCCGGGCGTATCTGGACGGGACGTCGGCGGTGTCGGCGGACGCCCCAGGTGGCGGCGCGGTGCCGCCACACGCCACCGCGGCCGATGCCCCGGAGGCCGCCGCCGCCCATGACGCCCCGCACCCGGCGGCGGGTGCCGGAGCCGCGGCGGTGCCCGGTCCGGCCCTGCCGCCCGGCCCGGTCCGGCCCGTCCACGACCCGGAGTGGCCGCCGCCACCCGACGATGATCCGTACGAGGACATGTACGCCGACGGGGACGCCTTCGAGGCCCCCCAGCGGCCCGCCGCCGAGCCCGTCTCCGAGCACGGCCTCGCCGACTGGGACGCCTGGAGCGCCGAACGGCCCGCGCACCCGCAGGACGAGGACCGGGCGGGCGAAGCCGTGGGCACCGGAGGCGGGCGTCCTCACGTACCGGCCCAAGCCCAGCCCCCCGAGCCCACCTCGGCCCCCCGGACAGCCCGGACCCCCGAAGCGGCCCCGGCTCTCGAAGCCGCCACCGGCCCCGCCCCCGACTCCGCTCCCACTCCCCTCCTCCCCGAGGAGCGCCGCACCGTCGCCTCCTGGGACCGCGATCTCGACGCGCTCGCCGACGAGCTGCGCCGCGCCCGCGCGACCGTCCGGGACGTCCCCCTGCCGTCCTCGCTCAGCGCCTCGCAGTTGCTGTGGCTCGCGTCCGACCCGGACGGCTTCACCCGGGAGCTGGCCCGCCCCATGCCGCACCCGCCCCGGCCCGCCGCCCGCCGCGGTACGCGCTTCCACGCCTGGGTGGAGTCGCGCTTCGAGGAGCTGACGCTGCCCCTGCTCGGCCCCGACGAGCTGCCGGGTGGCGCGTACGGCCACGAGGCCCGCGCGCAGGAAGCGGCCGGGGAGGCGGACCCCATCAGGGACGAGGACGACCTGGAGGCCCTCAAGGAGGCCTTCGCCCGCAGCCCGTACGCCCGGCGCACCCCGTACCGCATCGAGGTCCCGGTGCAGGTCACCCTCGCGGGTCGGGTGATCCGCGGCCGTATCGACGCCGTCTACCGCAGCCGCGGACCCCAGGGGGACACCTACGAGATCATCGACTGGAAGACCCACCACGCCCAGACCGCCGACCCGCTCCAATTGGCCCTCTACCGCGTGGCCTGGGCCGAGCAGCACGGCCTGCCCCTGTCCGCGGTCGACGCCGCGTTCCTGTACGTACGCAGCGGCGAGACCGTACGGCCGCAGCGGCTGCCCGACCGGGCCGGACTGGAGCGCATCCTCCTCGGCGAGCACGACCGGACCGCCGACGCCACCGACGCCGCCCCCCGTGCCGCCACCGGCCCCGCCACCGGCCATGACGGCGACAGCGACGGCAGGTGACGGACGATGACGGCAGAGGTGACAAGATCGTCGGGACCGGCGGCGGACCGTGCCCGTGAGCCGGATAGGCTCGGACGTATGAGCACCACCTCGGACAGCGCCGTCCGCGCGTACATCAACGTCCACCGCGAAGAGTTCCTCGACGACCTGGCCGCCTGGCTGCGCATCCCCTCGGTGTCCGCCGACCCGGAGCGCGCCGCCGACGTGCGCCGCAGCGCCGAGTGGCTCGCCGGACGGCTCACCGCGACCGGCTTCCCCACCGCCGAGATCTGGGAGACGGACGGCGCGCCCGCGGTCTTCGCCGAGTGGCCCTCCGGGGACCCGTCGGCCCCCACCGTCCTCGTCTACGGCCACCACGACGTGCAGCCCGCCGCCCGCGAGGACGGCTGGCGCACTGACCCCTTCGAGCCGCAGACCGTCGACGGGAAGCTGTACGCGCGTGGTGCCGCCGACGACAAGGGCCAGGTGTTCTTCCACACCCTCGGCGTACGCGCCCACCTCGCCGCGACCGGCCGCACCGCCCCGGCCGTCAACCTCAAATTCCTCATCGAGGGCGAGGAGGAGTCCGGCTCCCCGAACTTCCCGGCGCTGATCACCAAGCACGCCGACCGGCTGGCCTGCGACACGGTGATCGTCTCCGACACCGGCATGTGGTCCAAGGACACCCCGACCGTCTGCACGGGCATGCGCGGCCTCACCGACTGCCAGATCGACCTGTACGGCCCCGACCAGGACATCCACTCCGGGTCCTTCGGCGGCGCGGTGCCCAACCCGGCCACCGAGGCCGCCCGGCTGGCCGCCGCGCTGCACGACGAGGACCGCCGGGTGGCCGTCCCCGGCTTCTACGACGGCGTCGTCGAGCTGACCGACCGCGAGCGCGAACTCTTCGCCGAGCTGCCCTTCGACGAGCCCGAGTGGCTGCGTACGGCCCACTCGCACGCCGCGCTCGGCGAAGCCGGCCACAGCACCCTGGAGCGGATCTGGGCCCGCCCCACCGCCGAGGTCAACGGCATCAGCGGCGGCTACCAAGGCCCCGGCGGCAAGACCATCGTGCCGTCCGCGGCGCAGCTCAAGCTGTCCTTCCGCCTGGTGGCGGGCCAGGACGCGGCCGGCGTCCAGCAGGCCGTACGGGACTGGGTCGCCGCCCGCCTGCCCGACGGCATCCGCCACGACATCACCTTCTGGGGCGCCACCCGCCCCTGCCTGACCCCGCTCGACCACCCCGCCCTGCAATCCGTCGTACGGGCCATGGGCCGTGCCTTCGGCCAGAAGATCCGCTTCACCCGCGAGGGCGGCTCGGGCCCGGCCGCCGACCTCCAGGACGTCCTCGGCGTACCGGTCCTCTTCCTCGGCATATCCATCCCCTCGGACGGCTGGCACGCCCCGAACGAGAAGGTCGAACTGGACCTGCTGATGAAGGGCGTCGAGACCGCCGCGCACCTGTGGGGCGACCTGGCGGAGAACTGGCGCGTGGCTTGAGGGGTGACCGCGCCGTACCGGCCTCCGCGCCCGTGACCGGGCCGGCGGCCTGCATGCCGGACACCGGCGCGGGCCGCCCCCACGGCCTGCCCGTCTCCCACGGCCTGCCCGTCTCCCGCCGTCCGGCGACGACGGGCGGCGCGGGGGCTCCCGCGTCCGCCGCCGCCCAGCGCGTCGTCAGCACCGGCCACCACCCGCCCACGCCACGCACACCACCCACGTCATCCGCACCGCCCGTGTTCCCCGCGTCCGGTGAGGCGGCCCGCGTACCGCCGCCGTGGCCGCCGCCCGCCCCGCGCACCCGCCGTCCCACCCACACCGCCCGTACCGCCAACCGCCCGGCGGCCGCGCCCCCGGGCAGCAATCACCCACGCCATAGGGGGAGTTGGAAACCGCAGTGACCACCTGGACCGACCACAGCGCCGACCGGCCGATCACCTTCAGCGCACCGAGCGGCATCGACCGGGCCGCCCACCACCGCCTCGACGAGGCCTGGCTCGCGGCCGCCTGGAGCCACCCGACGACGCGCGTCTTCGTGGTCTCCGGAGGCCAGGCGCTGGTCGACGACACCCCCGACGGCCGCACCGAACTCGTCATGACGCCGTCCTTCGAGGCGCCGCTCACCGAGACGCACCGCTACTTCCTCGGTACCGACGAGGACGGCGTGCGCTACTTCGCGCTCCAGAAGGACTCGCTGCCGGGGCGCATGGACCAGTCCGCGCGCCCGGCCGGCCTGCGTGAGGCGGGCCTGCTGCTCTCCCCGCGCGACGCGGGGCTGCTCGTGCACGCCGTCGCCCTGGAGAACTGGCAGCGCCTGCACCGCTTCTGCTCCCGCTGCGGCGAACGCACCGTCATCGCGGCGGCGGGCCACATCCGCCGCTGCCCCGCCTGCGGCGCCGAACACTACCCGCGCACCGACCCGGCCGTGATCATGCTCGTCACGGACGAGGAGGACCGCGCGCTGCTCGGCCGCCAGGTGCACTGGCCGGAGGGCCGTTTCTCCACCCTCGCCGGTTTCGTCGAGCCCGGCGAATCCATCGAGCAGTCGGTGGCCCGCGAGGTCTTCGAGGAGGCGGGCGTGGTCGTCGGCGAGGTCGAGTACGTCGCGAGCCAGCCGTGGCCCTTCCCCTCCAGCCTGATGCTCGGCTTCATGGCCCGCGCCACGTCCTCCGAGATCCAGGTCGACGGCGAGGAGATCGAAGAGGCCCGCTGGTTCTCCCGCGAGGACCTGAAGGCCGCCTTCGAGTCCGGCGAGGTCCTCCCCGCGTACGGCATCTCCATCGCCGCCCGCCTGATCGAACTGTGGTACGGCAAGCCGCTGCCGAAGCCGTAACGGCAACCGGCCGGGGCCCCACCAGGCCCCGGCCGCCTGCCCAGCGGGGGGAAGGGCTGCCCTACTGCCTGCCCTTGGCCACACAGAGGGCGCAGGCGAACGGACACGGCGGAACCACGCCCTCCACCACCCTCACAACGGCAGCGGAACCTCCCGCCGGTGCGCCTCCCTCACATGCCGCCGATACCGCACCCGGGCGTCCACCTCCATCGACTGATCCCGGCTCGCCCGCCCTTCGGCTTCGAGGGCCTTCAGCAGCTCGCATGTTTCGCATACCTCGCACCTGTCCGTCGGGTTCTCGCTCATGGCGCTCATGCTTCCGGGCGGCCGCACGCCACCGCGACGGCGTCAGGACGTCCGTCCAGTGTCCGAACGGCGTCACAGGCAAGACGTCAAATCGGTGTCACTTCGCCGGAGTTGGGTCTAGCTTGGATCTATGACGACGGCGCCGGACCTCACAGCGAACGAAGCCCTACGGGCGGCTCGCCTCTCCCTTCGCATGAGCCAGGACGACATGGCCCGTGCGCTGCGGAAGGCGGGCGACGAGGCCGGCGAACCCAACGACGCCAACAAACGGCTCGTGCAGCGCTGGGAAGGCGGCACCACACGCGTACCCCGGCCCGTCTACGTACGTGCCCTGGAAAAGGTCACCGGGCTGCCCATCGAGTCGCTCGGCTTCGCCCTGTCGGTCATGGCCCGCGTCCGGGACGACGGTGCTGGAGGGCATGATGTGACCCCTGGGGCGGACGGTGTGGCCGCCGCGTCCGGCGACGCCGAGTCGGCCGCCCGGACGACGGGGCGCGCGCACTACGCGGGCGTGTGGCTCAGCCGGTACGAGTTCTACTCGTCCGGCAGGGGGCAGACCCACACCGGCGCCCACTACGTCGTGCTGGTGCAGCACGGCGACCGTCTCACCGGCCGGTCACTGCCCGGAGCGTCGTCCCACCCCGACTCGCCCCTGTCCCTCGACCTCACCGTGGACGGGAACGTGGTCACCGGCACCTGGGTGGAGCAGACCGCGACAGGCGACTACTACGCGGGCGCCCGCTACCACGGCGCCCTCCAGCTACTGGCCGAGCCGACCGGCAGGCGCATGGCCGGGAAGTGGGTCGGCTTCGGCAAGGACTTCGACGTGAACACCGGACCGTGGGAGCTGATCTTCAAGGACGCCTCCACGTCGAAGGAGACGGTGGGGCGGTACAGCCGCCGTCCGGAGTGATCGGGAGTGACACGGGCGTGACGCCCCCCCCGGCCGCGACGAACGCGCACGACGAACCCCCGGCCGCAACGGCCGGGGGTTCGCGCGTGTGAACCGGGTCTCAGGCGCCGAGAGCCTGCTTGACCTGGGCCAGGGACGGGTTGGTCAGGGTGGAGCCGTCGGGGAAGAGGACCGTGGGCACGGTCTGGTTGCCGCCGTTGGCCTTTTCGACGAAGGCCGCCGACTCGGGGTCCTGCTCGATGTTGATCTCGGTGTACGCGATTCCCTCGCGGTCCATCTGGCCCTTCAGCCGACGGCAGTATCCGCACCACGTGGTGCTGTACATCGTCACAGTGCCCGCCATGGGTCCTCGCGCTCCTTCAAGCTCGGCGTGTTTGCAGTGGAAGAACGCCGGTCCGGCCCGGACCATTCCCGCCCGTGCCGGACCGCTCCCATACGCGTACGGGAGCCCACCCGTAGGCCCGCGTATTCGTACGACCGGGGGTGGCGGCTGTGGACAACTTTCCCGGCTGCCCCGGTCGACCTGGCAGCATGGCGGGGTGACAGCAGCATCGGACTCCACTCTCTTCCCGCAGGTTGCGGCCGCGACCCAGTTCCCGGCCGCGCCCGAGGGTGCCGACGCGGTGCTCGACGGCCTGGACCCCGAGCAACGCGAGGTCGCCACGGCCCTGCACGGCCCCGTGTGCGTCCTGGCGGGCGCCGGGACGGGCAAGACCCGCGCGATCACCCACCGCATCGCGTACGGCGTGCGTGCGGGCATCCTGCAGCCCTCCACGGTGCTCGCCGTCACCTTCACCGCCCGCGCGGCGGGGGAGATGCGCGGACGGCTGCGCCAGCTCGGGGCGGCCGGGGTGCAGGCGAGGACGTTCCACTCCGCCGCGCTGCGCCAGCTCCAGTACTTCTGGCCCAAGGCGGTCGGCGGTGAGGTGCCGCGGCTGCTGGAGCGCAAGATCCAGTTGGTCTCCGAGGCCGCCGCCCGCTGCCGCGTCCGCCTGGACCGCAACGAGCTGCGCGATGTCACGGGCGAGATCGAGTGGTCCAAGGTCACCCAGACCGTGCCCGCCGACTATCCGGCCGCCGTCCGCAAGGCCGGCCGCGAGGCCCCTCGCGACCCGGCCGAGATCGGGCAGATCTACGGGACGTACGAGCAGCTCAAGCGCGACCGGGGGACCATCGATTTCGAGGACGTGCTGCTGCTGACCGTCGGCGTCCTCCAGGACCGGCACGACATCGCCGAGCAGGTCCGCGCCCAGTACCAGCACTTCGTCGTGGACGAGTACCAGGACGTCAGCCCGCTCCAGCAGCGGCTGCTCGACCTGTGGCTCGGCGACCGCGACAACCTCTGCGTCGTCGGCGACGCCAGCCAGACGATCTACAGCTTCACCGGCGCCACCCCCGACCACCTGCTGAACTTCCGCACCCGCCATCCGAACGCCACGGTCGTCAAGCTGGTCCGCGACTACCGCTCCACCCCCCAGGTCGTGCACCTCGCCAACGGCCTCCTGTCCCAGGCGCGCGGCCGCGCCGCCGAGCACCGCCTGGAGCTGGTCTCCCAGCGGGACACCGGCCCCGAGCCGGTGTACGTCGAGTACGGGGACGAGCCCGCCGAGGCGGAAGGCACCGCCCGCCGGATCCGCGATCTGATCGCCTCCGGCGTACCGGCGAGCGAGATAGCGGTCCTCTACCGCATCAATGCCCAGTCCGAGGTCTACGAGCAGGCGCTCGCCGACCTCGGCGTGCCCTACCAGCTCCGGGGTGCCGAGCGGTTCTTCGAGCGGCCCGAGGTGCGGGAGGCGGGCGTCAAGCTGCGCGGCGCCGCCCGCTTCGGCGCCAACGACGCCCTCCTGGACGACGCCGTGGACCTCCCGTCCGAGGTGCGGGCCGTGCTGAGCGACATGGGGTGGACGAGCGTGCCCCCGGCCGGGTCCGGCGCGGTGCGGGACCGCTGGGAGTCGCTGGCCGCGCTGGTCCGCCTCGCCGAGGACTTCGCCAAGGCCCGGTCGGCGGCCACCCTCGCCGATCTGGTCGCCGAGCTGGACGAGCGGGCCAACGCCCAGCACGCGCCGACCGTCGAAGGTGTGACGCTCGCCTCGTTCCACGCGGCCAAGGGCCTGGAGTGGGACGCCGTCTTCCTGGTCGGCCTCACCGAGGGCATGATGCCGATCACCTACGCCAAGACGGACGAGCAGACGGAGGAGGAGCGCCGCCTGCTGTATGTCGGCGTGACCCGGGCCCGCCTGCACCTGGGCCTGTCGTGGTCCCTGTCGCGCTCGCCGGGCGGCCGCGCCGTCCGGCGTCCCAGCCGCTTCCTGGACGGGCTGCGGCCCGGATCGGGAGGCGCCGGGCGCCGTGCGGCGGCAGCCGTCGCGGGCGGCATCGAGCGCGGCGCCGCGGCCAGGGGCGCGAGCAAGCGTCGGAGCCGGTCACCCGCCCGCTGCCGGGTCTGCGGCAAGACGCTCACCGATGCGGGTGAAATGAAGCTCATGCGCTGCGACGACTGCCCCTGTGAGGTCGACGAGGCGTTGTACGAGCGGCTGCGCGACTGGCGGGCCGAGCGGGCCCGGCAGTTGGGCCAGCCGGCGTACTGCGTCTTCACGGACAAGACCCTGATGGCGATCGCCGAGTCCGCGCCGGGAACCGAGGGCGAGCTGGCGGGCATCCCCGGAGTGGGGGGACGCAAGCTGGGCCGATTCGGCGCCGATGTCCTCGCGCTGTGCGCAGGTGAGGAGCTCGTTGCGGCAGCGGACGAGCCGTCGCCGGACGATCTTCCGGAGGGTGGTGCAAGAACCTCCGGAAAGTCGTCAGAAAAATAGTTTGCGCGCGTGGAGCGCATCCCCATAGCCTTCACGGGCACGGAGACAACGGGCCTTCCGGGATCCGCTGGATTCGTGTTGTACTGAACAAGCCCGGACCGGATTTTCCGGTCCGCCGAGACGCCGAGAGGAGGCGAGACCAGTGATCAGCTTCATCGAGACCCAGAAAATGACCGATCGTTCGGTCGTCGCCACCTGCATGCTCGGCGCCTCGCTCCCGGGCACCGGTCTGTCCGGCTCCGGCCGACTGTCCGGTCTTGAGGTCTCCCGTGCCGCTTCCCTGGTGTTCCTGCCCCAGGGCGAGTGCGACGAGCGACCGGCCCAGGCACCCGCAGTAGCGGCAGCGGCACAGGCAGCGAATGCGCATGCCTTCATCCGCGCGGCGGCCAACGGTGCCGAATCCCGGAAGCAGTACGAGACGCAGCAGGACACGTGGGCCCACCGCGGGCACGAACCCTGGAGAGATCCAGCCTGATCGGCATGATCAGGTCGGCACCTTCCAGGGCCGCGGAACCCACACCGGGATCCGCGGCCCTTTTGCTTTGCCCATGAGCCCGGCCACCAGCCGGGCCGAACAGACGAGGAACACACCACCGTGCAACTCCAGACGCACACCCCGTCCGTCGCCACCGACCTGATTCCCCCGCCCGACTCCCAGGAGACCCCCTTGCTGCCCCTCACCGAGCTCGACGACGAGATCGACCGACTCGGCGCCGCCGTGCCATGCCGTACCTACGACCCGGAGGTCTTCTTCGCCGAGACCCCGGCCGACGTGGAGTACGCCAAGTCCCTGTGCCAGACCTGCCCGGTGCGCGAGGCGTGTCTCGCCGGCGCCAAGGACCGGCGTGAGCCGTGGGGCGTCTGGGGCGGCGAACTGTTCGTCCAGGGCGTCGTGGTGCCCCGCAAGCGTCCGCGTGGCCGCCCGCGCAAGAACCCGGTCGCGGCATGAACCTCAGCGGCGCGTACACCAGCGGCACAGGAACGATCGACCGTCCCGCCCAACGGGACCCCCAGAAGCAGGACCCGATGAACCCCACCCTCACCGACACCACCGCACCCACGAACTCCGGCGTGATCGAGTCGCGCCAGAACAGGACCCGCGAGATGCAACTCATCCCAGAAGCCCTGGCTCGCGCACATATGCAAGAGCGCCTGCGGGAGGCCGAGTCCGAACGCAGGGCCCAGCGCCTCGCCGCGGCCCGGCGCATGCAGCGCCGCGCCGAGCGGGCGTCGCTGCGCGCCCGGCGCGCTCTGGCCATGGCCGTCATGCAGTGACCCACCGGCGGGCCCGCCCCCCGACGGGGGCGGGGCGCCCCGCGGGGGCGCCCCCCCCGCCGGCGGCCACCCCCACACCCCCCACCCCAGGGGGGGTCCCACGGGGCGAGCTCGGGCGAGCGGCGGGGTG
>NZ_JBIRFL010000015.1:0-151948 GCF_044327445.1 Streptomyces sp. NPDC018045 | reverse complement strand
ACTGCAGGGGGGACCCTGTGGGAGAGTAGGACGCCGCCGAACAATTTTTCAGCTCCGGTCCCTGAACCTCTGGTTCAGGGACCGGAGCTTTTTTGTTCTCACGGTGCAGTGCGGCGCGTTACTTCATGTTCACTTCACGTGGTCAGGATCCGCAGCATGGGGACAGTGGGAACGCTCAGGTCGGCCGGTGTCCGTGAAGGCGACGAGGTGGTGGTGCCGGCGTACGGCAACCCCGAGATCGCCGAGGCAGTCATGGAGCTGGGCGCGCTGCCGGTCTTCGCCGATGTGGACGCGGACAGCCTCTGCCTCGACCCGGCCGCGGTGGCCGACGCGGTCACACCGCGGACGGCCGCCGTCATTGCCGTACACCGCTTCGGCCGGCCCGCGGACATGGGCTGGATACGGGAGACCGGCCAGCGGCACGGCCTGCTGGTCGTCGCCGCCGACGAGCCCGGTGCCGGGCAGACGGACCAGGACGGCGTACGGCGCAGGCGCGACCGCGCCGCCTATCTGGACAGTCGGCTGACCGGTGTGGCGACGCCGCCTGCCGTCGCGGGGCACACGTACGAGCAGTACGTCGTGCGGGTCCCGGGGAACGGACGGCCGGACCGGGACGCCTTCGCGCGGGCCCTGCGCTCCCGGGGCGTCGCGTGCCGCATTCCCGTACAGGCGCCCGTCTATCGCACGCCGGGGCTGCGGCGGGACGTGTTTCTGCCGCAGACCGAGCGGGCCGTGGACGAGACGCTGGCGCTGCCGGTACGCGGCGAACTGTCGCGACGCGAGCTGCACAAGATGGCCGGCGCGTGCAACGCGCTCGGCGGACTGCTGCAACCGGCGGGCTGAAAATCCCTTTTGCGGGGGAGTGGGATACGGCCTTCGGGATGAGCGGTACGCGATTCGGTTTATCGGACGAGGTCGGGTAGAGTTTTCCCCGTTGCCGGCCCCAATAGCTCAGTCGGCAGAGCGTCTCCATGGTAAGGAGAAGGTCTACGGTTCGATTCCGTATTGGGGCTCCACAGAAGAAGGCCCCCGCCATTCGGCGGGGGCCTTTTTCGTATGCGGGAAAGGCCGGGAAAGGGGGGCCCGGGCGGGCCCCGGGTCACGCGGTGAGCGGGACCTCGGGGACACGCATGGCGAGAATGGCCATGTCGTCGGACGCCGGTTCGGCGGCAAAGCGCTCCACCGCCCGCAGGATGCGGGCGGCCACGGCGCCGGCCGTCAGGCCCGTGCAGGTCGTCAGCACGTCCGTGAGGCCGTCGTCGCCCAGCATCCGGGTGCCCTCCCGGCGCTCGGTGACGCCGTCGGTGACGCACAGCAGGACATCGCCCGGATCGAGCGTGACGGTCTGCTCGTACAGCTCCAGGTCGTCCATGACGCCCAGCAGCGGCTGCGGCTCGGCGGCCGGCTCGACCGAGCCGTCCTGGCGCAGACGCAGCGGCAGCGGATGGCCCGCGCAGACGACCTTCAGGACGGCGCTGCCGTCGCGCTGCGGCCACAGTTCGCCGTACAGCAGCGTCAGGAAGCGGCTGCGGGCGCCCTCGTCGAGGATCGCGGCGTTCAGCCGCTCCAGGACGGCGGGGCCGCCGAAGCCCTCGCGGGCGAGCAGGCGCAGCGCGTGCCGGGCCAGGCCGGTGACCGCGGCGGCCTCCGGCCCCGTACCGCAGACGTCGCCGATGGCGAAGCCGTACGCCCCGTCGCGGATGGGGAACAGGTCGTAGAAGTCACCGCCGACCTCGTTGCCCTCGCCGGCCGCGCGGTAGATGACCTCGACCTCGACGCCCGGCACCTCGGGCAGCTCCGGGGGCAGCAGGCTGCGCTGGAGGGACTGGCTGATGGCCGTGCGCTCCGAGTACAGGCGCGCGTTGTCCAGGGCGAGCGCGGCCCGCCGGGAGAGGTCCTCGGCCAGCTCCAGGATCTCCTGGCGGAAGTGTTCCTCGCTGGGCTTGCCGAGGGTGAGCATGCCGATGACGCGGTTGCGGGCGACCAGCGGCAGCACGACGGTCTCGCCGCCCACCGCCGAGGCGGTCGCCAGGGTGGCGCCGGGGCCCTTGGAGGGGCGGGCCGAGTTGCCCAGCCCGAGACTGCGCAGGGAGGTGCGCAGGGCCGCGTCGTGGGCGGCGTCGGTCGGCGCGTTCCACAGCCGGGCTCCGGGCGTGGGCACCGGCTCCGGCGGGTCGACCTTCATCAGGAGCGACTTGAGGCCGTCGATGCGGTCCTCGTCCTCGTGCAGCACGTAGGACAGCTCCGGCTCGGACGCCTGGTCGGCGACGGTGTAGACGGCGCACCAGGTGGCGAGGGTGGGGACCGTCATCTGGGCCATCAGGGCCAGCGTCTGGTCCCGGTCGAGGGTGCCGGCCAGCAGGTCGGAGGCCTCGACCAGGAAGGAGAGGGAGCCGCGGCGCAGCCGTTCCAGTTCGGTCAGGCGGGCCCGCTCGACGGCCAGCGCGATGCGGTCGGCGGCGAACTGGAGGCGCAGGGCCTCCTCGTTCGTGTAGCGTCCCGGGGCCTCCGCGGCGACGCCAAGGGAGCCGGTCAGGCGGCCCTCGACCTTCAGGGGGACGGTCACGACCGAGCGCATGCCGGTACCGGAGAGCAGGGGTACGGCCCCCGGTACGGCGGTCAGGTCCTCGTGGACGGCCGGCATGCGGGCGGAGCCGTACCGCCCGGAGCCCGCCTCGACCGGGACCCGGGCGAAGCGCTGGCGGGCCGAGGGCAGGCCGGTGGAGGCGCGTACCTCCAGCTCCGTCTCGTCGTCGGTGGCCAGCAGGAGGTACGCGGCGTCGCCGTCGAGCATGTCGCGGGCGCGCTCGACCGTGCGCTGGAGCAGGCCGTCCAGGTCGTCCGGGGCCGGCGAGCCGATGAAGACCTCGAACGGGTCGGCCGGGCCGCGGCCCTCGGGCGGCTGGGTCGCCTGGTCGGGGGCGGGGGTGCGCAGCGGGCTCTGCAGGACCGCGCGCTCGTGGTCGCGCACCAGCAGGCAGACCGTGTACGGCTCGCCGTCGGCGTCGCGGACGCGGAGGTGGGAGGCGTACACCGGGACGACCCGGCCGTCGGCGCCCCGTATGCCGTACGAGCCTTCCCAGCGGGAGAGCTGGAGCGCCTCGGCGATACCGGTGCCCGTGCCGGGAGTGTGCGGCCAGGCGGCGAAGTCGGTGAGCGGCTTGCCGGCGACCTGCTCGGGGTCGTACGCGAAGAGGTCCCGGGCGTCCTCGTTCCAGAAGCTGATGCAGCCGCCGCGGTCGATCTGGACGACGGCGACGCGGACCCGGCTGTCGGCGACCGGCAGGGCGTCGACGGGCAGCGCGGGGCCCGCCGAGCGGGTGCCGGCGGGGCGCTCGGGCAGGTCGAGCTGGAACCAGACGTGCTTTTGCGAGGCGGTGTACTCCACGCCCCAGCGGCCGGCCAGCGCGCCGCACAGCAGCAGTCCGCGGCCGCCCTCGCGGTCCGGATGGGCGAACGCGCGGCCGGTGTTCTGCAGCGGGATCTCCCGCTCCGGGTAGCGGTCCGCGACCTCGATGCGTACGCCGCCGTCCGTGCGCAGGCACAGTACGTCGGCGGCGGTGCCCGCGTGGACGACGGCGTTGGTGACCAGTTCGCTGGTCAGGACGACGGCGTCGTCGACGATGTCGCCGTAGCCCCAGCCCTGGAGGGTGTCGCGCACAAAGGCGCGGGCGGTGGCGACCGAGCGGCCGACCGGCTCGAATGTGGCAGCGGCCCGCGCGGTGATCACTGGTCTCCTCATGCGTGTGTCGGTGATCTGCTCTCCCACCATGGCGGCGCCCTCCGAAAGCCTGGTGTGCTCGCCCACTGCCCGTGCTGGACGGCCGGGGCGGGTGGACAGCCGGATGCCAGGTTACTTACCTTCGCCGCGCGTGCGGATGCCGGTCACGTCTGTTTGCGCCCCGATCGTGCTCGGGACGGTATGCGATGCTGCCGAACTGTTATGGCCTGGTTGGGCCATGGTGAAACACTGGGCAAGCTCAAAGAGAAGGCCCGGGTAGAACGGTCGACCCTGCGGGAGGGACACGGTGGAGTCTGGCGCAGCGGCGCGGGGCACGAGCACGCGCGCGAAAGGCGGACGTTCCCGGAGCAACGGGACGACTGAGGTGGATACGGCTGCGCTGAACCGGCTGCTGGCTGCTCTCGTCTCGATGCGGGACGGGAATTTCCGTAAGCGGCTGACGGTCTCCGGCGACGGAGTGATGTCGGAGGTCGCGGCTGTTTACAACGAGGTGGCGGACCGCAATCTGCACCTGACGGGGGAGCTGGCGCGGGTGCGCCGGGTCGTCGGACGTGAGGGAAAACTCACGGAACGGCTGGAGGCGGGCGCCTGCGAGGGCTCCTGGGCCGCGGCCATCGACGCCTCGAACGCCCTGGTCGACGATCTCGTACGGCCGGTGTCCGAGGTGGGCCGGGTGCTCTCGGCGGTGTCCGAGGGCGACCTGGAACAGCGGATGGACCTGCGCTCGCGCGGTACGGACGGGACCTCGGCGCATCCGTTGCGCGGTGAGTTCCTGAAGGTGGGCCGCACGGTCAACGGCCTGGTGGACCAGCTCTCGGCCTTCACCGACGAGGTGACGCGGGTCGCCAGCGAGGTCGGTACGGAGGGCAAGCTCGGCGGGCAGGCGCGGGTGCGCGGCATGTCCGGGTCCTGGAAGGACCTGACCGAGTCCGTCAACACGATGGCGTCCCGGCTGACGGCGCAGGTGCGGGACATCGCGCTGGTCACCACCGCCGTCGCCAAGGGTGATCTGTCACGCAAGGTGACCGTCCATGTCGCCGGCGAGATGCTGGAGCTGAAGAACACCGTCAACACGATGGTGGACCAGCTCTCCTCCTTCGCCTCCGAGGTGACCCGCGTGGCGCGCGAGGTCGGCACGGAGGGCGAGCTGGGCGGCCAGGCGCAGGTCCCGGGCGTGGCGGGGGTCTGGAAGGACCTCACGGACTCGGTCAACCTGATGGCCGGCAACCTCACCGCGCAGGTGCGCGGGATCGCCCAGGTGACCACGGCGGTGGCCAACGGCGACCTGTCGCAGAAGGTCACGGTCAGCGCGCGCGGCGAGGTCGCGCAGCTCGCCGACACGATCAACACGATGACCGAGACGCTGCGGACGTTCGCGGACGAGGTCACGCGGGTCGCCAACGAGGTCGGTGCCGAGGGCCAGCTCGGCGGGCAGGCGCAGGTGCCGGGCGCCGCCGGTACGTGGAAGGACCTCACCGACTCGGTGAACAACGCCTTCCGCAACCTGACGGGCCAGGTCCGCGACATCGCGCAGGTGACGACGGCGGTCGCGAACGGTGACCTGTCGCAGAAGGTCACCGTGGACGTCGCGGGCGAGATGCTCGAACTGAAGAACACCGTGAACACCATGGTGGACCAGCTCTCCTCGTTCGGTGCCGAGGTGACGCGCGTCGCGCGGGAGATCGGTGTCGAGGGCGAGCTGGGCGGTCAGGCCGCGGTGCCGGGCGCCGCGGGCACCTGGAAGGACCTCACGGACTCCGTGAACACCGCCTTCCGCAACCTGACCGGTCAGGTGCGCAACATCGCGCAGGTGACGACGGCCGTGGCCAACGGTGATCTGTCGCAGAAGGTCACCGTCGACGTGTCCGGTGAGATGCTCCAGTTGAAGAACACCGTGAACACGATGGTCGACCAGCTCTCGTCGTTCGCCGACCAGGTCACCCGGATGGCCCGCGACGTGGGCACGGAGGGCCGGCTGGGCGGTCAGGCCCGGGTGGACGGCGTCAGCGGTACGTGGAAGGAACTGACCGACTCCGTCAACTTCATGGCGGGCAACCTGACGTCCCAGGTGCGGCAGATCGCCCAGGTGACGACGGCGGTCGCGCGCGGTGACCTGTCGCAGAAGATCGACGTGGACGCGCGCGGCGAGATCCTGGAGCTGAAGAACACCATCAACACGATGGTCGACCAGCTCTCGGCCTTCGCGGAACAGGTCACCCGGGTGGCCCGCGAGGTCGGTACGGACGGCAGGCTCGGCGGGCAGGCCCAGGTGCCCGGCGTGGCGGGTGTCTGGCGCGACCTGACCGACTCGGTGAACGGCATGGCCGGCAACCTGACCGCCCAGGTCCGCAACATCGCGCAGGTCGCGACGGCGGTGGCGCGCGGTGACCTGTCGCAGAAGATCGACGTGGACGCCCGGGGCGAGATCCTGGAGCTGAAGAACACCCTGAACACGATGGTCGACCAGCTCTCGTCGTTCGCCGACCAGGTGACACGGGTGGCGCGCGAGGTGGGCACCGAGGGCATCCTCGGCGGCCAGGCCGAGGTGCAGGGCGTCAGCGGTACGTGGAAGGACCTCACCCAGTCCGTCAACTTCATGGCGAACAACCTGACGTCCCAGGTGCGCAGCATCGGCGAGGTGACCACCGCGGTCGCGCGCGGCGACCTCTCGAAGAAGATCACCGTCGACGCCAAGGGTGAGATCCTCGAACTGGTCACGACCGTGAACACGATGGTCGACCAGCTCTCCCTCTTCGCCGAGCAGGTGACGCGCGTCGCCCGTGAGGTCGGTACGGAGGGCCAGCTCGGCGGCCAGGCCCGGGTCCCCGGCGTCACCGGCATCTGGAAGGACCTCAGCGACAACGTCAACCTGATGGCCAACAACCTGACCATCCAGGTGCGCAACATCTCCCAGGTCTCGGCGGCGGTCGCCAACGGCGACCTGACCAAGAAGGTCACGGTCGAGGCGCGCGGCGAGGTCGCGCAGCTCGCCGACACGGTCAACACGATGGTCACGACGCTGTCGTCGTTCGCCGACGAGGTCACCAGGGTGGCCCGCGAGGTGGGCACCGACGGCATCCTGGGCGGCCAGGCCCGCGTACCGGGCGTCGCCGGCACGTGGAAGGACCTGACCGAGTCGGTGAACTCGATGGCCAACAACCTGACCGGACAGGTGCGCAACATCGCGATGGTCACCACGGCCATCGCCAAGGGTGACCTGACCAAGAAGATCGACATCGACGCCCGGGGCGAGATCCTGGCCCTGAAGACGACCATCAACACGATGGTCGACCAGCTCTCCTCCTTCGCCGAGCAGGTCACCCGGGTGGCCCGTGAGGTCGGTACGGAGGGCCAGCTCGGTGGCCAGGCCCAGGTGCGCGGCGTGGCCGGCACCTGGAAGGACCTCACGGAGTCGGTGAACGAGATGGCGGGCAATCTGACCCGTCAGGTGCGCGCGATCGCCGCCGTCGCCGCGGCGGTGACCCTGGGCGACCACAACGTCCGTATCGACGTGGACGCGGCGGGCGAGATCCTGGAGCTCCAGGACAACGTCAACACGATGATCGCCACGCTCCGGGAGACCACCCTCGCCAACGAGGAGCAGGACTGGCTCAAGGGCAACCTGGCCCGGATCTCCGGCCTGATGCAGGGCCGCCGTGACCTCAAGGACGTGGCGACGCTCATCATGAGCGAGCTGTCCCCGGCGGTCTCGGCGCAGCACGGCGCGTTCTTCCTCGCCGCGCAGCCCGGCGACAGCAACGAGATCGGCGCGGACGGCGGCGAGCCGGGCGCCTACGAGCTGCGGCTGATGGGCTCGTACGGCTACTCCATGGGCACCATGCCGACGACGTTCCGGCCGGGGGAGACCCTGATCGGCACGGCGGCGGCGGAGAAGCGCACGATCCTGGTGGAGAACGTTCCCTCCGGCTACCTGAAGATTGCCTCCGGGCTGGGCGAGGCACCGCCGGCCAATGTGATCGTGCTGCCGGTGCTCTTCGAGGACAAGGTGCTCGGGGTGATCGAGCTGGCGTCCTTCCAGCCGTTCACGCAGATCCAGAAGGACTTCCTCAGCCAGATCGCGGAGATGATCGCGACCAGCGTCAACACCATCTCCGTCAACACCAAGACCGAGGTGCTGCTCAAGCAGTCGCAGGAGCTGACCGAGCAACTCAAGGAGCGCTCGGGCGAGTTGGAGAGCCGCCAGAAGGCGCTGGAGCTGTCCAACTCCGAACTGGAGGAGAAGGCCGAGCAACTGCGCGCGCAGAACCGCGACATCGAGGTGAAGAACACCGAGATCGAGGAGGCGCGGCAGGTCCTGGAGGAGCGCGCCGAGCAGTTGGCCGTCTCGATGCGCTACAAGTCGGAATTCCTGGCGAACATGTCGCACGAGCTGCGGACGCCGCTGAACTCGCTGCTGATTCTCGCCAAGCTGCTCGCCGACAACGCGGAGGGGAACCTCTCGCCGAAGCAGGTCGAATTCTCCGAGACCATTCACGGCGCCGGTTCCGACCTGCTTCAGTTGATCAACGACATCCTGGACCTGTCGAAGGTCGAGGCGGGCAAGATGGACGTCAGCCCGACCCGGATCGCGCTGGTCCAGCTCGTCGACTACGTGGAGGCCACGTTCCGGCCGCTGACCGCGGAGAAGGGGCTCGACTTCTCCGTACGGGTCTCCCCTGAGCTGCCCGCCACGCTGCACACCGACGAGCAGCGGCTGCTCCAGGTGCTGCGCAACCTGCTGGCCAACGCGGTGAAGTTCACCGACAGCGGCGCCGTCGAGCTGGTCATCCGGCCGGCCGGCGACGACGTGCCGACGGACATCCGCGAGCATCTGCTGGAGCACGGCGCGTTGCGCGAACCGGACGCCGACATGATCGCGTTCTCGGTGACGGACACCGGCATCGGCATCGCGTCCAGCAAGATGCGGGTGATCTTCGAGGCGTTCAAGCAGGCGGACGGCACCACCAGCCGCAAGTACGGCGGTACGGGCCTGGGTCTGTCGATCAGCCGGGAGATCGCGCGGCTGCTCGGCGGCGAGATCCACGCCGCCAGTGAGCCGGGCCGCGGCTCGACGTTCACGCTCTACCTGCCGTACAACCCGGGCGGGCTGCCGCCGCAGGGCTACCCGCAGCTCGTCGCGGGCGGGCTCGCGATGGACGCCGAGGCGCGGGACGCGGAGCTCGGGCGGCAGGCCGCGGAGGAGGCCGCGCAGACCGGTGTCGCGCCCTCCCGGGGCAGCGGCCCGGGGCTCAGCCGGCGGCGTCGGCGCCCGGCCGTCGCCGAGGCGCCGCGGCCGGAGCTGCCGGCCGTGCCCACGCCGCCGGCGGCACCGCAGCCGGCCGCGGAGCCCTCGCGGGCGCCCGCCGAGGAGCCCTGGGTCGGCAACGGCCAGGACCTGGTGTCGTCCGGTTTCGACGGCGGCTTCCACGGCGAGAAGGTGCTGATCGTCGACGACGACATCCGCAACGTGTTCGCGCTCACCAGCGTGCTGGAGCAGAACGGGCTGTCCGTGCTGTACGCGGAGAACGGCCGGGAGGGCATCGAGGTCCTGGAGCAGCACGACGACGTGGTGCTCGTCCTGATGGACATCATGATGCCGGAGATGGACGGCTACGCGACCACGGCCGCGATCCGGCGGATGCCGCAGTTCGCCGGGCTGCCGATCATCGCGCTGACCGCGAAGGCGATGAAGGGCGACCGGGAGAAGAGCATCGAGTCCGGGGCTTCGGACTACGTGACCAAGCCGGTGGACACCGATCACCTGCTGACGGTGATGGAGCAATGGATGCGCACGCGGTGACACGTTCGTCAAATGAGGCTCGTAAGGTTCCCCGCATGTTGACTCAGTGTGGCCGGCCACGTGTGGGAGAGCGGTATTCGGGGAACCTTCTGGTCTCTCACTGCGTTTGTGCTACGTGCACAGTGACATCGCGGTGACAGGGTGTGGCGACAGGCGGGGTGCGGCTACGATGACCGGCACAAGGACGGGCGGCATGACAGAGCCGTCCCCTGGGGCGGCGTCCGGTTCATTGCCGGGGCGAGGAGGACGGGCCATGGTGCAGAAGGCCAAGATCCTCCTGGTCGATGACCGGCCGGAGAATCTGCTGGCGCTGGAGGCGATCCTCTCCGCGCTCGATCAGACACTGGTGCGGGCATCGTCCGGGGAGGAAGCGCTCAAGGCACTGCTCACCGACGATTTCGCGGTGATTCTGCTCGACGTGCAGATGCCGGGGATGGACGGGTTCGAGACGGCCGCGCACATCAAGCGGCGCGAGCGTACCCGCGACATCCCGATCATCTTCCTGACCGCCATCAACCACGGCCCGCACCACACCTTCCGTGGTTACGCCGCGGGAGCGGTCGACTACATCTCCAAGCCGTTCGACCCGTGGGTGCTGCGCGCCAAGGTCTCGGTCTTCGTCGAGCTGTACATGAAGAACTGTCAACTGCGGGAGCAGGCGACGCTGCTGCGGCTCCAGTTGGAGAGCGGCCGCGCCGCGGCGGACGAGGCCAAGGAGCCGGCGGGGCTGCTCGCCGAGCTGTCCGCCCGGCTCGCGGCCGTGGAGGAGCAGGCCGAGGCGCTGTCCAAGCAACTGGACGAGTCGGCGGACGCGGCGGCCATCGCGACGGCGGCGCATCTGGAGCGCAAGCTCACCGGACTGCGGCGGGCGCTGGACGCCCTGGAGCCCGGGACGGGCGACGGCGCTTCCTGAGGGGTGCCGTGCGGGGCGCCGGCAGGCGCTCCAGGGGCCCGTTGGGCGGCCTGCGGGACCATGGTGGCGGGTCCGGGGCCCGGCGCGCCTGACGCGCCATCACCAGGCCCGTGTACGGCCGACGTCGTGAGCCGTCGGCGTGAAGTGCGCGGTGCGGTGCGCGACACGAATGGGTGAAGTCCCGAGCGCTCGTGTCACTGTGGCCGTCGCCTGTAATCTCGTCACCATGGCCTCACGTACGTCCGGCAAGGGTTCCCAGAGCACGGCGGGCCCCTCGAAGCAGCGCGCCGGACAGCCCGGGGGCGCCGCCAAGAAGGCCGCCGCGAAGAAAGCACCGGCGAAGAAGGCGCCGGCTCCGGCCAAGAGGGCGCCCGCCAAGAAGACCGCACCGGCCAAGCGCGCGCCGGCGAAGAAGGCAGCCGCCAAGAAGGCGCCGCCGAGACCCGCGCCGTCGCCCACCGGCGGCGTCTACCGCCTGGTGCGGGCCTGCTGGCTCGGGCTGGCGCACGGCGTCGGCGCGATGTTCCGCGGCGTCGGGCGCGGCGCGAAGAACCTGGACCCGGCGCACCGCAAGGACGGGCTGTCCCTGCTGCTGCTCGGGCTCGCCCTGGTCATCGCGGCCGGCACCTGGTCCAACCTCAGCGGCCCGGTCGGCGACCTCGTCCAACTGCTGATCACCGGTGCCTTCGGCCGCCTGGACCTGGTCGTACCGATACTGCTCGGCGGCATCGCGCTGCGCCTGATCCGGCACCCGGAGCAGCCCGAGGCCAACGGGCGGATCGTGATCGGCCTGTCCGCGCTGGTCATCGGCGTCCTCGGGCAGGTCGCCATGGCCTGCGGGTCGCCCGGCCGGGGCGACGGCATAGCGGCCATGCAGGACGCCGGTGGCTATGTCGGCTGGGCCGCGTCCAAGCCGCTGATCTTCACCGTCGGCCAGACGCTGGCGGTGGCGTTGCTGGTGCTGCTCACCGTCTTCGGCCTGCTCGTCGTCACCGCCACGCCGGTCAACGCCATCCCGCAGCGGCTGCGGCTGCTCGGCGCCCGGCTGGGCCTCGTCGAGGTGTACGAGCCCGAGCCGGTGGCCGCGGAGGCCGACGCGTACGCCGAGGACTGGCGCGAGCAGCCCCGTCGGGGCGCGCGGCGCGCCGCCCCCGAGCCGGACCCGGACGGCGATCCGGACGCCATAGAGGAGGCGGCGCTGGCCAAGCGCCGCCGCGGGCGCCGTACGCCCCTGCAGCCCGCCGACCGGCCCATGGACGCGGTGGACGTGGCCGCAGCGGCCGCCGCCTCGCTGGACGGGGCCGTCCTGCACGGCGTGCAGCCCTCACCGCTGGTCGCCGACCTCAGCAGCAGCATCTCCGGCGAGCGCCGGGACGGGGCGCGCGGTGACGGCGGGCGTGGCGACGGTGAGCGGCCCGCGGCCGGGCACCAGCAGGACAGCGGCGCGGTGCCGCCCGCCCGGGGCGCGGCCCGGGGCGGCGAGGAGCAGCCCTCGGGGCCGGTGCCCGACTTCACGAAGTCCGCGCCGGAACCCTCCGGCGAGCTGCCCTCCCGGGCCGAGCAGCTACTGCTGTCCAACGACATCACCTACTCCCTGCCGTCGCTGGACCTGCTGACCCGCGGCGGCCCCGGCAAGACCCGCAGCGCGGCCAACGACGCCGTCGTGGAGTCGCTGACCACCGTCTTCCAGGAATTCAAGGTCGACGCGGCGGTCACCGGCTTCACCCGCGGCCCGACGGTCACCCGCTACGAGATCGAGCTGGGCCCCGCGGTCAAGGTCGAGAAGATCACCGCGCTGGCCAAGAACATCGCGTACGCGGTCGCCAGCCCGGACGTACGGATCATCAGCCCGATCCCCGGCAAGTCCGCGGTCGGCATCGAGATCCCCAACAGCGACCGGGAGATGGTCAACCTCGGCGACGTGCTGCGCTCGGCGGAGTCGGTGGGCGAGGACCACCCGCTGCTGGTCGGGCTCGGCAAGGACGTCGAGGGCGGGTACGTCTCGGCCAACCTGGCGCGGATGCCGCACATCCTCGTCGCGGGCGCCACCGGCTCCGGCAAGTCGTCCTGCATCAACTGCCTGATCACCTCGGTGATGGCGCGCGCCACCCCCGACGAGGTCCGGATGGTGCTGGTCGACCCCAAGCGCGTCGAGCTGACCGCGTACGAGGGCATCCCGCACCTGATCACCCCGATCATCACCAACCCCAAGAAGGCCGCCGAGGCCCTCCAGTGGGTGGTGCGCGAGATGGACCTGCGCTACGACGACCTGGCGGCGTACGGCTACCGGCACATCGACGACTTCAACGCGGCCGTGCGCAGCGGCAAGGCGAAGCCGCCGGAGGGCAGCGAGCGCGACCTGTCGCCGTACCCGTACCTGCTGGTGATCGTGGACGAGCTGGCGGACCTGATGATGGTCGCGCCGCGCGACGTGGAGGACTCCATCGTGCGGATCACCCAGCTCGCGCGCGCCGCCGGCATCCACCTGGTGCTGGCCACGCAGCGCCCCTCGGTGGACGTGGTGACCGGTCTGATCAAGGCGAACGTGCCGTCCCGGCTGGCGTTCGCGACCTCCTCGCTCGCCGACAGCCGGGTCATCCTCGACCAGCCCGGCGCGGAGAAGCTCATCGGCAAGGGCGACAGCCTGTTCCTGCCGATGGGCGCGAACAAACCGGTGCGCATGCAGGGCGCGTTCGTGCAGGAGGACGAGGTCCAGCAGGTCGTCCAGCACTGCAAGGACCAGATGGCGCCGGTCTTCCGGGAGGACGTCACGGTCGGCACGGCCAAGAAGAAGGAGATCGACGAGGACATCGGCGACGACCTCGATCTGCTGTGCCAGGCCGCGGAGCTGGTGGTCTCCACCCAGTTCGGGTCCACGTCCATGCTCCAGCGGAAGCTGCGGGTGGGCTTCGCCAAGGCGGGCCGGCTGATGGACCTGATGGAGTCGCGCAACATCGTCGGGCCGAGCGAGGGGTCGAAGGCGCGCGACGTGCTCGTCAAGCCGGACGAGTTGGAGGGCGTACTGGCGGTCATCCGGGGGGAGACGCCTTCCTAGAGGCCGTCGGCCGGGCGGTGTCCGGCGCCGCCCGCGCGGCGCTCCGGGCCCGTCCACCGGACGCGCGGCCGAGGCGGAGGAAGTTCACGAGCCACGCGCCGGATTCACCCGTACGAGCGGTCCGGGGCAGGCACGAGAGACCGTAAGCAACCGTTTCTTCCGCCGATACGTCAAGTTGAGGGAGGTGGTGGGAGGATGGTGCACCATCGGCACCCGGACCGGGCGTCCGGCGGTCTGACCCGGCGTTCTGATGGCGTACAAACTCCGCTCTTCCGCTTGCCCGACCCTTTCGGTACACCCCTAGACTGAACCTCCAGCAGGTGGCTCACGCTCGAAAGGCGCCCACGTGTCCATCGGCAACTCCCCCGAAGACGACCGGCCCTCCATCGGCCGCGCCATCCAGCAGGCCCGTATCGCGGCGGGACTGACCGTCGACGAGGTCAGTACCACCACGCGGGTGCGCGTGCCCATCGTGCAGGGCATCGAGCAGGACGACTTCTCGCGCTGTGGCGGCGACGTCTACGCGCGGGGGCATCTGCGCACGCTGGCGCGCGCCGTCGGACTCGATCCGGAACCGCTGATCGCGCAGTTCGACGGGGACCGCGGCGGCCGCCCCGAGCCGACCCCCGCCGCGCCGCTCTTCGAGGCCGAACGCATCCGGCCCGAGCGGGGCCGCCCGAACTGGACGGCGGCGATGGTCGCGGCCATCGTCGTGGTCGTCGGGTTCGTGGGCTTCACCCTCTTCAGCGGCGGCGGCAAGGGGAGCGCGGTCGCCGAGGGCGACAACACCGTGGCGCCGGTGCAGCCGACCAAGCCCGCCGCCGGCAAGTCCGGCAAGTCCGGCAAGACGGCCAGGCCCAGCACCGTCCCCGGCCCCGGGCCCTCGGAGAGCGCCGTCGCGGGCGTCCCGAAGGACAAGGTCACCATCAAGATCACCGCGAAGGACGGGCAGAGCTGGATCTCCGCCAAGGACGCCAACGGCCGGCTGCTGGAGGACGGCCTGCTCAAGAAGGGCGAGTCCAAGACCTTCACGGACAAGAAGCGGATCGACCTGGTCGTCGGCAATGCCGGAGTCGTGCAGTTGTTCGTCAACGGCAAGGAGGTCGAGAAGGTCGGCGCCGAGGGAGCGGTCGAGCGGCTGAGCTACTCGGCGGGCCCGCAGGCGGGCTGAGCAGGCCCCGCCCGGGGGCGCCGGGCGGAGGGCAACCCTGGCAGCGAGGGAGGTTGCCGGGACAAAGTAGGCTGACTCCATGCCCGAACGCCGTACCGTCGCCCTTGTCACTCTTGGCTGCGCCCGTAACGAGGTGGACTCGGAGGAGCTCGCAGGCCGCCTGGCAGCGGACGGCTGGGACCTCGTCGAGGACGCCGCCGATGCCGATGTCGCCGTCGTCAACACCTGTGGCTTCGTCGAGGCCGCCAAGAAGGACTCCGTCGATGCCCTGCTGGAGGCCAACGACCTGAAGGACCACGGCCGCACCCAGGCGGTGGTGGCCGTCGGCTGCATGGCCGAGCGGTACGGCA
Source organism: Streptomyces sp. NPDC018045 (assembly GCF_044327445.1). Classification (NCBI taxonomy): domain Bacteria; kingdom Bacillati; phylum Actinomycetota; class Actinomycetes; order Kitasatosporales; family Streptomycetaceae; genus Streptomyces; species Streptomyces sp. NPDC018045. Next base: position 136,917 of record NZ_JBIRFL010000015.1, on the reverse strand, counting down.
AGGAGCTGGCCGAGGCCCTGCCGGAAGCCGACGGCGTACTCGGCTTTGACGACTACGGCGACATCTCGGGGCGGCTGCAGACCATCCTCTCCGGCGGCGTGCACGCGCCGCACACCCCGCGCGACCGCCGCAAACTGCTGCCGATCAGCCCCGCCGAGCGCCAGGACGCCGCGGGCGTCGCCCTGCCCGGCCACGGCGAAACCGCGCCGGCCCCGGCCCCCGCGGACCTGCCGGAGGGCGTGGCGCCCGCCTCGGGGCCCCGCGCGCCGCTCCGGCGCCGTCTGGGCACCAGCCCGGTCGCCTCCGTGAAACTGGCCTCCGGCTGTGACCGGCGCTGCTCCTTCTGCGCCATCCCGTCCTTCCGCGGCTCCTTCATCTCGCGCCGCCCCTCCGACGTGCTCGGCGAGACGCGCTGGCTGGCGGAGCAGGGCGTGAAGGAGATCATGCTGGTCTCCGAGAACAACACCTCCTACGGCAAGGACCTGGGCGACATCCGCCTGCTGGAGACTCTGCTGCCGGAGCTGGCGGCCGTCGACGGCCTGGAGCGGATCCGGGTCAGCTACCTGCAGCCCGCCGAGATGCGCCCCGGCCTGATCGACGTGCTGACCGGGACGGAGAAGGTCGCCCCGTACTTCGACCTGTCCTTCCAGCACTCGGCACCGGGCGTGCTGCGCGCCATGCGGCGCTTCGGCGACACCGACCGCTTCCTGGGCCTGCTGGAGCAGATCCGCGCGAAGGCGCCGCAGGCCGGTGCCCGCTCGAACTTCATCGTCGGCTTCCCCGGCGAGACCGAGGAGGACGTCGCCGAGCTGGAGCGCTTCCTGACCGGGGCGCGGCTGGACGCCATCGGCGTGTTCGGCTACTCCGACGAGGACGGCACCGAGGCCGCCACGTACGAGAAGAAGGTCGACCCGGACGAGGTCGCCGAGCGCCTCGCGCGTATCTCCCGGCTGGCCGAGGAGCTGACCGCGCAGCGCGCCGAGGAGCGGCTGGGGGAGACCCTCACGGTCCTGGTGGACAGCGTCGACGAGGAGGACGGGGTCGTGGGGCGCGCCGCGCACCAGGCGCCCGAGACCGACGGCGTGACCTTGCTGCGGACCTCACTCGACCTTGCGCCGGGTCGTATGGTCGAAGCAAAGGTCGTGGCCAGTGAGGGCGTCGACCTGGTGGCCGAGGTGCTGTCGGCGGACGGCGCGCCGTGTACTGAGGAGGCGGGCAGATGACCGGAGTCCCGGCTTCCGCGGCCGGTGGGCACCACCGCCCGGCGCCGGCCGTCCGGACGGCCGGGCTGTGGAACATCGCCAACGTCCTGACGATGGTGCGGCTGCTGCTCGTACCGGCCTTCGTGCTGCTGCTGATGCACGGCGACGGCTTCGACCCGGCGTGGCGCTCGTTCGCCTGGGCGGCCTTCGCCATCGCCATGATCACCGATGTGTTCGACGGCCACCTGGCGCGCCAGTACAACCTGGTCACGGACTTCGGCAAGATCGCCGACCCGATCGCGGACAAGGCGATCATGGGCGCGGCGCTGGTCTGTCTGTCCGTCCTGGGCGACCTCTCGTGGTGGGTGACGGGCGTCATCCTCTTCCGTGAGCTGGGCATCACGCTGATGCGGTTCTGGGTGATCAGGCACGGGGTCATCCCCGCCAGCCGCGGCGGGAAGCTGAAGACCCTGGCCCAGGGCACCGCGGTGGGCATGTATGTGCTCTTGCTGACCGGGCCGCTGGCGACGTTCCGGTGGTGGGTGATGGCGGTGGCCGTGGTGCTGACCGTCGTGACCGGGCTGGACTACGTACGGCAGGCGGTCGTGCTGCGGCGGGCCGGACTGGCCGAGGCACGGGCCGTACAGGCCGAGGAGCGGGCCAGGACGGCCGCGAAGGCGCGCGGCGACGGGGGCCCCGCACGGTGAGGCCGGAGACGGCCGCCGGGGCGACCTCCCGAAGTGGCTGCGGAAATGCACGCTGAAACCGGACGGGAAGCGGGCGCGGAGACCCCTGGGGCAGCGCCTGAGGCCCTGCGCGGCGCGAACCGCGACGGTGCCACGGAGCCGTCCTCCGAGGCGCTGACGGCGGCGGCGCGGGCGCTGGATGTGCTCGCGGCGCGCGGGGAGAGTCTGGCGGTGGCCGAGTCCCTCACGGGCGGACTGGTGGCCGGGGCGCTCACCGGGGTACCCGGAGCCTCCCGGGTCTTCCGGGGCTCGGTGACGGCGTACGCGACCGAGCTGAAACGGGACGTCCTCGGTGTCGACGGGCCGCTGCTCGACGCGCGCGGAGCCGTGGACGCGGAGGTTGCCCGCCAGATGGCCCGTGGTGTAAGGCGTGTGCTGAGCGCGCACTGGGGTATCGCCACTACAGGGGTGGCCGGCCCGGACCCCCAGGACGGGCAGCCCGTGGGCACCGTCTTCGTCGCGGCCGACGGACCCGGCGGGGCGGGCAGTGTGCTGCGCCTCACGCTGGACGGCGACCGCCGGACGATCCGCCGGGACACGGTGGTGGCGGCGCTCCGCCTGCTGGTGAGCCAACTGACAGAGAACGCGGCGGCACAGGATACGGAACAACGGGGGGATTTTTGATGTTTGCAGCCCTGAGTGAACACGTACTCGCGCCCCGCACGGCCGAGGCCCGAGGCGGTACGGTGGGGCGAGAAGGATCCGGATCCGAGGTCCGAGGAGGGAGCCAGCGATGATTCTGCTTCGTCGCCTGCTGGGTGACGTGCTGCGCCGACAGCGTCAGCGCCAGGGCCGCACCCTGCGCGAGGTCTCCTCCTCCGCCCGGGTGTCGCTCGGTTACTTGTCCGAGGTCGAACGGGGACAGAAGGAAGCCTCTTCCGAACTGCTCTCGGCGATCTGTGACGCGCTGGATGTGCGGATGTCCGAGCTGATGCGCGAGGTCAGTGACGAACTGGCGCTCGCGGAGCTGGCCCGGTCTGCCGCGGCCGGCGACCCGGTGCCCGCACCGGTCCGTCCGAAGCTGAACTCGGTGTCCGTGACCTCGCTGGCCGGGGTTCCGGAGGACCGCGTGACGATCAAGGCACCGGCGGAGGCCGTCGACGTCGTCGCGGCCTGAGGCCGCGGGCGTGGCGCGGTCGGGGTGTCCGGCCGTAACGGCCCGCTTTCCTGTGTCCTGTGCTTCCTGAGGGCGACAACCGCCCTCCTCGGGCCCGCTGAGTCGCGCGGGCGTCGAGTCCTTTTGTGCGTCCCCCCCGAGGGCCCCTCAACTTCTCTGAGCCCCGTCCGGCAGCCGCTGGACGGGGCTCGGTGTGTGTTGGGGGCGTCCGGGCGCGTCGGGCGTCAGCGCGTGTCGGGGCCGTCCGGCCGTGCCCATGACCGGACCGTACGCGGAGCCGAACGAGACCGGGATCCGGGGCCCGGGGCCCGGGGCCCGGGGCCCGGGGTCCGGGATTCGGGATCCGGGGTCCGGGATGCGTACGGGAGAAAGCCCCGAGTGCCGGGGCGAACGGCGGGGCCGACGGGGACTTTCGTCCCCGGAGTGAAATCCCCGCGCATTACCGCAGCGCGTCTGGGTACCCGATCCGTACAGACAGGACCAATCGTTTGTACGGTGGGCGAAGCGGAGTTATTCGCCCTGAAAAGGAGTAAATGGATGTCTGTCGTCAAGAGCACGCTGTCCGACGACGACCGGAAGGTGGTCGGGGACGCACTGCAGGGAGCCCTCGTCGACCTGGTGGATCTCTCGCTCGTGGCGAAGCAGGTCCACTGGAACATCATCGGCCCGCGCTTCCGGTCCGTACATCTTCAGCTCGACGATGTAGTGGACACGGCTCGCGCGTACGCCGACACGGTCGCCGAGCGCGCCTCGGCGATCGGCGTCTCCCCGGACGGCCGGGCCGAGACGGTCGCGAAGACCAGCGGTATCGACACGGTGCAGGACAACTGGATCAAGGACGCCGAGGTCGTGCGCGTGGTGACCGACGCGCTGGGCGCGATCATCGCACGGATGCGCGAGCGGATCCGCGTCACGGACGAGCCCGATCCGGTCAGCCAGGACATCCTCATCGGCCTCACCGGCGACCTGGAGAAGCACCACTGGATGTTCCAGGCCGAGTCCGCCTGACGCTCGCGCTTCGACCGCGGACCGGGCCCAGCCCGTCCGGGTGCGCGCGACAGCCCGCTTCAGCGCCCCTCTGACACCGTCAGGGGGGCGCTTGGCGGTTGAGAAGGCTTGTCGAGGCGGATCCGCTGTCCTTCGGCGGTGACGGTGAGGCCGTGGCGGGCGATCTCCGGTGCGCCGGCGCGCACCCATCGCCGGTGGGCCGCCTCGACCTCGTCCCAGAGCCGGCGCGGCCCGTGCTGCCGTACGCGGTACGTGCCGGTCTGCCGGCCGTCGTAGTCCACCGAGGCCCACGATGCCGCCGCGTCGTCGGCCAGCCACAGGCGGGTGTGCGCCTCGTCCGTGGCGGTGTCCCAGGAGTACCACACGTCGGGCACGCGCAGCCCGATGGCGAACTGCGCGTCGAGACTGTCGCCGGCCACCGCCCAGGGGGACAGGGTCGTACGGGAACGGCTGGGCCGCTGCCCCGCGCGCAGGAGGTCGCGGTCCAGGTCGGCGGCCGCGCGCAGGCCACGCATGACCATGTAGGAGCCGTAGCCCGCGAACCGGCCGGTGGCCGTGCCGTCCGGCCGACGGGTGAGAACGAGCGTGCCGTACGTGATCCAGCTCGTGCTCCACGGCACGACGAGCCGGGCGCCGGGCGGCGTCTGCGCGAGCCAGGCCCCGGGGACGGAGCGCACGGAACAGGTGGCGATGATCCGGTCGTACGGGGCGGCGGCGGTGTGGCCGAGGGCCCCGTCACCGGTGATGACGGCCGGCGTGAGGCCGACGGCCTTCAGGTTGGCCCGGGCGGCTTCGGCGAGCACCGGGTCCACCTCGACGCTCACCACGTGGTCGGAGCCGAGCCGGTGGGCGAGCAGGGCCGCGTGGAAGCCGGTGCCGGTGCCGATCTCCAGTACGCGGTGCCCGTCGGTGAGGGCGGCGTCTTCGATCATGCGCAGCACCGTGCTGGGCGCGGAAGCGGACGAGGTGGGTTCCTGGAACCCGTCGTCGTCCTCGGTGATCTGCGTGACGAGCGGCGCGTCGCGGAACGCGGCCTCGGCCCAGCAGGCCGGCTGCGTGGTGCGGTCGCACGGGGCGTAGCCGCCGCCCCCGTCGCGGAGCCAGATCCGGTCCGGCAGGAACCGGTCCCGCGGCACGGCCCGCACGGCCTCGGCCCAGGGTGCCGGGACGGGGCGGCCGAGGGCCGTGGCCACTTGGGAGAGGAGGGTGTGGGGGCTTGGGGTGGGGTGGGTCACTGGCGGTCGCAGCCCCTGGTGATTGTGGTCGGGGCTGCCGAAGGTAGTGGACGGTGCGGGGTTCGTGCGACGTGCGTGACGGGAGCGCCGTAGTGGCGTGTCTGTGATCCGGGAAGGTGTGGGCGGACGATCATGTTGGGGAAACGAACGCCGGATCAGCAACGTATGGAGGAATGTCCGCTATGTCGAAACCCCCGCTGCCGCAAGAGGCGGTCGCCATGCTGGAGAAGGCCAACCCGTCCGTCATCACGACCCTGCGGTCGGACGGCCAGCCGGTCTCCACGGCGACCTGGTACCTCTGGGACGACGGCCGGGTGCTGGTCAACATGGACGAGGGCCGCAGGCGTCTGCAGCACATGCGCAACGACCCCCGGGTGACGATCACCGTTCTCGACGAGTCGAGCTGGTACACCCACATCAGCATCATCGGCCGCGTCACCGAGTTCCGTGCGGACCAGGACCTGGCCGACATCGACCGACTGGCCCACCACTACCTCGGCAACCCCTACCCGCAGCGCGACCGCGCCCGGGTCAGCGCCTGGATCGAGATCGACCGCTGGCACGGCTGGGGCACCCTCAAGGACAGCGACCAGGCCGGCTGACGGCTCGGGTGAGGGACCTCCCCCGGGAATTCGGGGGAGGTCTTCTGCCGTGTGTGACGGCAATCGCAGGGAATCGGTCGCGGGCCCTGCTGCCGCCGGCCGCTGCGTTCAGGCGGCGAGTTCGTACGCCTCCAGACGTTTGATCATTCGGCGGACCACCAACAGCGGAATCACGCCGAAGACGCCGAACGACATGTCAATAAGCTGCCAGTGGAGTGGAATTCCCCGGATCGGGCCGCAGATGAGGGCCAGCGGAATGATGCCCGCGCACGCGATCATGCCGAAGTCGATGACCCAGATGTTGCGAACCGGGTCGCGGAACGGACCGTAGAACGCCACCGCGATGACCAGATGCGCGAACGCCAGCCAGTCCGTGCCGTACAGCAGGAATGGATACTTCGCGTCGGTCGCCTCCAGCCCCTCCCGTACCCTGCCGATCCACTCCACCAGTCCCGGGAAATTCCCGGCGATCGGGGATGCGTCGGACCGCAGCAGTTCGTCGGCCCACCGGATTTCGGTACTGAGCGGAAAAGCCGTCAGACCACTCAGCACAAGGCCGATGATGAAGACGACCAACCAGATACGAATACGGCGTCGAAGCGCCTTACGCCCCTCCATGATCGGAGCGTACGCCTGCCTTCACCGGGCAGGCGGACCGGGGCCGGTAGGGGAATTGCGGGACACGGACAGCCGTTCAGAGCGGAACTCCGGTATCGATCAGGGAACGGGCGCCCTGGCTGAGGAGTTCGGTGGCGGCGTGCGCGCCGAGGGCCGCCGGGTCGTGCGGGGCGTCGCTGTACAGGTGAACCTGCGCGAAGGCGGTGCCGTCCGGGGAGAAGACCATGCCGCGCAGCGAGAGCCGGCCGTCCGGGCCGGTGACGCAGTAACCCGCGATGGGGCTGTTGCAGTGGCCGCGCAGGCCCTGGAGCATGACGCGTTCGGCGGTCGCTTCGGTGAGTGTGGGCTCGTGGTTGAGGTGGTCCAGCAGCGCGGCGACGGCACTGTCGTCGCGGCGGCATTCCAGGGACAGGACGCCGGCCCCGACGGCCGGCAGCAGTTCCTCCACCTCGAAGACCTGCCGCACCCGGTGGGTCAGGCCCAGCCGCGCCAGCCCGGCACTCGCCAGGACCAGGGCGTCCAGCGCGCCGGGGGCGGCCTTCGGGTCGTCGGGGGCGCCCGGTTCCACGGGGGTGTCCGGCTCCACGTGTCCGTCCCGTGCGCCGTCCAGCAGGTCCAGGCGGGTGCCGACCGCGCCGCGCACGGGGACGATGCGCAGGTCGGGGCGGGTTCGCAGGAGCTGGGCGCGGCGGCGTACGGAGCTGGTGCCGATCCGGGCGCCGGGCGGGAGATCGCCGAGGTGGCGCGCCGCCGAGTGCTCGGGCACGACCAGGACGTCCCGTACGTCGGCGCGCTCCAGGTGGGCGGCGACGACCAGGCCCGCACGGAGCGGCACGTCGCCGGGCACGTCCTTGAGGCAGTGCAGCGCGAGATCGATGTCGCCGCTCTGCAACCGCGCGTCGAGGGCCTTGACGAACAGCTCCTTCCCGCCGGTGCCGGACAGATCGCCCTGCCAGAGGTCGGCCTCGGTCCGGACCGGGACGGTCACGGTCCGCAGCCGCGGGTCGAGCTGGTGCAGCAGTCGGGTGACGTGGGCGGTCTGGACGAGGGCCATGGGGCTCGTTCGGGTTCCGATGCGCAGCTCGCGGGCGGGGAAATCGGCGCTCACGGGCGGTCTCCGTTCGGTGCGTCTCGGGGCGCCCGCCGTCGGGCGGTGATCATTCAGTGCAGCGTAGGAGACAGCGGGCGACGGGCCGAGGAGAAACGGGGCCGTGCAGGTGTGCGGGGGAGGGGGGCGGTTGTCCGATAGGCGCGTTCGTCCTGATGCGTGCGCCCGTCGCGCCGGGCGGCGGGCGTGGGGCGTCTGGATGCGGGCCGGGAGGCGGCGGGCGAAAATACCGGGGAGACAGAGATCCGTGAGGACGGGGCATGGACGAGCGGGCCCCGTCGAAACGTTCGCGCCGGTTGTGCCCCGGTGCGCCCTCCCGCTGGACGGCTGTGCCCGTCTAGCGTCGACCGGAGGAGGCAGTCATGGCTGGGCACGACTTCTTCGCCCGGTTCGGCATATCCCCGGGCCGGCTGGCCGCCAGGGCTGCTGCCGCGGGCCTGTGGTGGTGGGCCGTACTACGGCTGACGCTGTGGCCGGGCACGCCGGGGATCGTCGAGGGAGCGGTGGCGGCCGGGGGATGGGGGCTGAGCCTGCTGCCGGTGCACTGCGTGCCGTGGGCGGAGCGAGGACGGGGCAGGGGCAGGAGGCGATGTGGTGGAGGTGGGGGTGCTGAGGGGTCGGTGAGGCTTGGGGGTGTGTTGAGGGATCGGGTGGCCGAGGCGTGGTGGAGCCGGGGGCGGGGCCGAGGGGGAGGGGCTGGCGGCGGCCGGTCGTAGGCGGGTCGCGCCGGTGAAAGCCGAGCCTGTGAGGTTTGTGAGGTCACCCGTTCGGCCGAGGGGAGTGGGGGCGCGGATCGGGGAGTGAGGGGAGGGTGCGGGAGTCGGTTGGCTTCCGTTGGAGGGCGGGGGCGGCCTTCCGCCTGGGGCAGCCTGCCGTCAGGGGCCTGAGGTCTTTCGCGGGGGGGGGGCCTGGGGGCTTCCGCCGCGGGGCCACCTGGGGTGGCGGGGCAAAATGATGTGGCGTCAGCACCCGGCACGGGTTACGCCTTGGGGTCCTCCGGCGTCGTCCCGTCCTCCGGCTGGCAGGTGGGGCACCAGTAGGTGACGCGTTCCTGGGTGGGCGGGCCCTGTTCTCCCGTACGGATCGGTGTGCCACAGCGGAAGCAGGGGCGGCCGGCGCGTCCGTAGACCCACTGGCGGCGGTCCGGGCGGGCACTGGGTGTCGTGACGCGGGCGAGGCGGTTTTTGTTGGCTTCCAGGAGCTTCTTGGCGAGGGTGGTCGCGCGCTCCGGTGCCGGCAGGCGGCCGATCGGGAGCCAGGGGGACGCGCGCAGCAGGAAGCACAGCTCGCAAGTGAAGACGTTGCCGATGCCGGCCAGGTTCCGCTGGTCGAGCAGGGCCTCGCCGAGAGGGCGGGCGGGATCCGAGAGCAGGCGGCGCAGGGCTTCCGCCGGGTCCCAGTCGGGGCCGAGCAGATCGGGGCCCAGGTGGCCCACGGCGTCGTCCTCGTCGGCGGTGCGCAGGAGTTCGAGAACGGGGAGACGGTAGCCGACGGCGATGCGGTCGGCGGTGGCGAGGATGGCGCGGATCTGGTGCGCGGGGCCGCCGCGCCAGCGCTCGGCGGGGGCGTAGATTTTCCAGGCGCCGTCCATGCGCAGATGCGAGTGGAGGGTCAGTCCGCCTTCGACGCGGGTGAGCAGGTGCTTGCCGCGCGGGACCACCTCCAGGACCGTGCGGCCGGACAGGTCGGTGGTGGCGAGCTTCGGTACGCGCAGGTCGGTTCGGGTCAGCGGCTTACCGGCCAGCGCTTCGTGCAGACGGCGGGCGGTGCGCCAAACGGTGTCGCCTTCGGGCATGGGGACATTGTGCCGGGTGGGGGCACGCGGTGGCGGCGCCGTGGGCGGTCCAGGCGCCAGTGGTTCGGGCGTGGGCGGCTTGAGTGTGGGCGGTCTCCGCGCGAGTGGTTCGGGCGTGGGCGCGGGCGGCCTCCGCGTGAGCCCTTCGTGCGTGAGCCCTTCGTGCGTGAGCCCTTCGTGCGTGAGCCCTTCGTGCGTGGGCGGTTCGGGCATGGACCGTTCGGGCGCGGGTGTCCCTGCGCGAGCGCTTCGCGCGTGGCGGTCCGGAGGGTCCGGAGGGTCCGGTCGGTTCGGAGGGTCCGGTCGGTTCGGAGGGTTCGGTCGGTTCGGAGGGTTCGAACAGGGCGGGTGAGCGCGGCCTACGGGCCGTAAGTCCGTGGTGGCGGTCGTCGGCGGCTCCTCGTGGCGGTCAGGGGCGGAGGCGGAAGCCGCGCGGGGTGGGGTGGAATCCGGCGGTCTCCAGGGCGGTGGCGAGCGGGGCGGTGAGGGCGGCGGTGCCGTTGACGCGCTCCACGGTGATCGTGCCGAGCGCGCCCGCGCGGGCCGCGTCGGTGAGCGCTTCGAGGGCGAGTCGCTGGCGGGTGCCGGCGGGGGCGTCGCTGTCGGGCGCGGCACCGTCGCCGGACGGCGTCCAGGCCAGCAGGGTCTTGCCGCCGCGTTCCATGTACAGCGTCAGTTCGCCGTCGACGAGGACGACGAGGGAGCCCGCCTTGCGGCCCGGCTTGTGCGTCGAGCCGCCGGGCGGCTCGGGCCAGGGCAGGGCGGCTCCGTACGCGTTCGCCGGGTCGGCGGCGGCGAGCACCAGGGCCCGCTGGGGTCCGGTGGCGCGGCGGTCCCCCGGGCCGTCCTGGGCGTACGCGTCGGCGACGCGCTCGCGGCCGGTGTTGACGGCGCGGAGCCGGTCGACCGCGCCGTCCATCGCGAACTGCGCGGCGCCCAGCCCCTCGACCACATAGCCGCGCCGGGCCTGCCCGGTCTCCTCGAAGACGGCCAGGACGCGGTACGCGGCGGAGAAGCCGCCCTCGACGCCCTCGGCGGCCACGGCGCCGCGGGTGACGACGCCGTGGCGGTCGAGAAGCGTGCGTGCCAGGGCGTGGGCGCGGTGGGTGGGGTTCGGTTCGGGGGCGGGGAGCAGCGACCAGCGGCCGGCGACGGTCGGCGGGCCGGAGCGGGAGGCGGTGGGGCGGCCCGTACGGCCGGTGGCGGCGGTCAGGGTGCCGTACCGGCCGCGGGGGACCGCGCGCTTGGCGCGGTGGGCGGTGGAGCCGGACGTCCGGCCCGAGCCGAGGAGGGACCGGAGCGGGGCGAGGGTGTCGTTGGTGAGGCGACCGGACCAGGCCAGGTCCCACAGGGCGTCGGCGAGTTGGGGGTCCGTGCACTCGGGGTGGGTGGTGGCGCGGACCTGGTCGGCGAGCTGGCGGAAGAAGAGGCCGTAGCCGGGGGCGAGGGCCTGGAGGACGGACTGGTGCAGGGGGGACAGCTCCAGTGGGTGGGGCGGCGGCAGGAGCAGCGGGGCGGTGTCGGCGAGGTAGAGGGACACCCAGCCGTCCTTGCCGGGCAGCGCTCCCGCGCCGGCCCACAGCACCTCGCCGGTGGAGGTCAGCTCGTCCAGCAGCGCCGGGGCGTAGTCGCCGACCCGGGACGGCAGGACCAGCTTTTCGAGGGCGGAGGCGGGCACGGAGGCGCCCTGCATCTGCTCGACGGCGCGGACCAGGCCGTCGATGCCGCGCAGGCCGTACGAGCCGCCGCGCTGCGCGCCCGACCCGTACGGCCCCTTGGCGGCCAGCGGCCCCACCTGCTGCCACTGCGGGAGGAAGGACGCGAGGGCGGCGGGTGGTACGGGCTCCAGCTCGTGTCGCAGGGCGGCCAGGGAACGGCGGCGCAGGCGGCGCAGGACCTGGGCGTCGCACCATTCCTGGCCGAGGCCGGAAGAGGTGTGCGGCGCTTCCGTCGAAGGGGGGTGGGCGGCGGGCGGGCGGAATTCACCTTGGACGACGCGGCCGCTCGCCGCCAGGCGCTGGAGGGCGCCTTCCGTGACGGCCGTGCCGAGGCCGAAGCGGGCGGCGGCCTGTTCGGAGGTGAACGGGCCGTGCGTCCGTGCGTAGCGGGACAGCAGGTCGCCGAGCGGGTCCTTGACGGGCTCGGTGAACGACTCGGGAACACCCACGGGCAGGGCCGTGCCCAGGGCGTCGCGCAGCCGGCCCGCGTCCTCGATCGCTGCCCAGTGGTCCCGGCCGGCGATCCGGACCGTGATGGCCCGGCGGGCCGCCGCGAGTTCCCTGACCCACCCGGGCTCGGCGCCGCGCTCGGCCAGTTCGTCGTCGGTGCGCGGGCCGAGCATCCGCAGCAGGTCGGCGACGCCCTCGGCGTCCTTGACCCGGCGGTCCTCGGTGCGCCACTGCAGCTCGTTCTCCAGCTCCGCCAGGACGTCGGCGTCGAGCAGCTCGCGTAGTTCGGCCTGGCCGAGCAGCTCGGCCAGCAGCCGGGAGTCCAGGGAGAGGGCGGCGGCCCGGCGCTCGGCGAGCGGGGAGTCGCCCTCGTACAGGAACTGGGCCACATACCCGAACAGCAGGGAGCGGGCGAAGGGGGAGGGCGCGGGTGTGGTGACCTCGACGAGACGGACCCGGCGGGCCTCGATGTCGCCCATCAGCTCCGTCAGGCCGGGCACGTCGAAGACGTCCTGGAGGCACTCGCGGACGGCCTCCAGCACGATCGGGAACGAGCCGAACTCGCCCGCCACCTGGAGGAGCTGGGAAGCGCGCTGGCGCTGCTGCCACAGGGGAGTGCGCTTGCCGGGGCTGCGGCGGGGCAGCAGCAGGGCGCGGGCCGCGCACTCCCGGAACCGGGAGGCGAACAGGGCCGAGCCGCCCACCTGGTCCGTGACCACCTGGTCGACCTCGCTCTGGTCGAAGACGACATCGGCGGCGCCCACGGGGGACTGCTCGGGGTCGTACTCCATGCCGCGGGCCGCCGGGTCGAAGTCGCCGGTGTCGCTGTCGAGCAGGTCCAGGCCCATCAGGTCGGCGTCCGGCAGGCGCAGCACGATGCCGTCGTCGGCGTGCATGACCTGTGCGTCCATGCCGTAGCGCTCGGAGAGGCGGGCGCCGAGGGCGAGCGCCCAGGGGGCGTGCACCTGCGCGCCGAACGGGGAGTGCACCACCACCCGCCAGTCGCCCAGCTCGTCGCGGAAGCGCTCGACGACGATCGTGCGGTCGTCCGGCACATGGCCGCAGCTCTGCTTCTGCTCCGTGAGATACGCGAGGACGTTGCCCGTCGCCCAGTCGTCCAGGCCGGCGGCGGACAATCGCGCGCGGGCGGCCTCCGGGGCCAGCGAGCCGATCTCACGGAGGAACGCGCCCAGCGCGCGGCCCAGTTCGAGGGGGCGGCCGAGCTGGTCGCCCTTCCAGAAGGGCAGCCTGCCGGGGACGCCGGGGGCCGGGGAGACCAGTACCCGGTCGCGGGTGATGTCCTCGATGCGCCAGGACGTCGTCCCGAGCGTGAAGACGTCGCCGACGCGGGACTCGTAGACCATCTCCTCGTCCAGCTCGCCCACCCGCCGCCCGCCACCGCCCCGGGGGGAGGCACCGCTCGCCGCGGTGTCCGATGCCCCACCGCTCTTCTTCGGGTCGGCGCCCGCCAGGAAGACGCCGAAGAGGCCGCGGTCGGGAATGGTGCCGCCGGAGGTGACGGCCAGCCGCTGCGCGCCGGGCCGGCCGGTGACCGTCTGGGCCACGCGGTCCCAGACGACGCGCGGACGCAGCTCGGCGAAGGCGTCGGAGGGATAGCGGCCCGCGAGCATGTCCAGCACGCCGTTGAACGCCGACTCGGGGAGGGCCGCGAAGGAGGCGGAGCGGCGGACCAGAGCCAGCAGCTCCGTCACGTCCCAGGTGTCCATCGCGACCATCGCGACCAGTTGCTGGGCCAGGACGTCCAGCGGGTTGGCGGGGACGCGCAGCGACTCGATGGACCCCGCGCGCATCCGCTCCGTGACCACCGCGGCCTGCACGAGGTCGCCGCGGTACTTGGGGAAGACCACGCCCCGGGACACCGCGCCGACCTGATGGCCGGCGCGGCCGACCCGCTGGAGACCGGAGGCGACCGACGGCGGGGACTCGACCTGCACCACCAGGTCGACCGCACCCATGTCGATGCCCAGCTCCAGACTGGACGTGGCGACGACGGCCGGCAGCCGGCCCGCCTTGAGGTCCTCCTCCACCTGGGCGCGCTGCTCCTTGGACACCGAGCCGTGGTGGGCGCGGGCCAACAGCGCGGGCGCCCCCTTGGCGGCGCCGGCCTCGGCCATCAGCTCGGCGGGGGAGTGGTCCTCGGGCAGGGCCTCGCCGGTGGCGCGCTCGTAGGCGATCTCGTTCAGCCGGTTGCACAGGCGCTCGGCGAGACGCCGGGAGTTGGCGAAGACGATCGTCGAGCGGTGCGCCTGGATCAGGTCGGCGATCTTCTCCTCGACATGCGGCCAGATGGAGGGCTTCTCACCGGTGTCGCCCTCCTGGACGGGGGAGCCGCCCAGCTCGCCGAGGTCCTCGACGGGGACGACCACCGAAAGGTCGAACTCCTTGCCGGAAGGCGGCTGGACGATCTCCACCCGGCGCTGCGGCGACAGATAGCGGGCGACCTCCTCCACCGGGCGCACCGTCGCCGACAGGCCGATGCGCCGGGCCGGACGCTCCAGCAGGTGGTCGAGCCGCTCCAGGGACAGGGCCAGGTGGGCGCCGCGCTTCGTGCCCGCGACCGCGTGCACCTCGTCCACGATCACCGTCTCGACGCCTTCCAGGGCCTCCCGGGCCGAGGAGGTCAGCATGAGGAAGAGCGACTCGGGGGTGGTGATGAGGATGTCCGGCGGCCGGTTGGCGATGGCGCGGCGCTCGGCGGCCGGGGTGTCACCGGAGCGGATGCCCACCCGGATGTCGGGCTCGGGCAGCCCCAGGCGGACGGACTCCTGACGGATGCCGGTCAGCGGACTGCGCAGGTTGCGCTCGACGTCGACCGCCAGGGCCTTCAGCGGGGAGACGTACAGCACGCGGCAGCGCTTCTTCGGCTCGGCGGGCGGAGGGACGCTCGCGAGCCGGTCGAGCGAGGCGAGGAAGGCGGCCAGGGTCTTGCCGGAACCGGTCGGCGCGACCACCAGCACATCGGAGCCCTCGCCGATGGCCTGCCAGGCACCCTCCTGCGCGGCGGTGGGCGCGCGGAACGCCCCCGTGAACCAGTCGCGGGTCGCGGGGGAGAACGAGTCGAGCGCTGCCTTGGCCATGTCCCCCATCGTGCAACGGACCACTGACAATCGCCGGTGCCCCGCCGCTCACCTGCGGTGATGTAGGCGATGTCGGTGCGTGGCGGCGCCGTCCACGTGCCGGACAGGCCGACTGCGGCCGACCGCGCGTCAGCACAATGACGCCATGACGGGGAGCGGGGCGGGGGACGCGCGAGGCGCGGAGGACGCGGTGGCGGCGGGCGCGAGAGCCCGCGCCGACGGCGCCCCGCCCGGGGCGCACAGCGGCCGCAAGGGCGGCGAGTGGGCCCGGCACTGGCAGTACGCCGAACTGCCCGGCCTGGACCTGCTGCGTGCCCGCTACATACGCCACTTCTTTCCCCGCCACTCGCACGACGGTTACGTCCTGGGCGCCGTCACCGGCGGCATCGAGCGGGTCGGGCTGCCGGACGGCGTCACGGACGCGGGGCACGGCGGTCTCGTCATGATCAATCCGGAGGTGCCGCACACCGCGCAGGCCGGTGCGCCCGAGGGCTGGGCGTACGCCACGCTCTACCCCGCCGAGCGACTCGTCGCCGACATCGCCGCCGAGACGACCGGCCTGACCGGCACCGCCGCCTTCACCGAGCCTCTCGCGGACGACCCGTACGCCGTACACCTCGTCAACGGCGTGCACCGCGCGGCCGAGGAAGGCAACGCGCTGGCCGCCGACAGTCTGCTGCGCATCGTGGTGGCCCGGCTGCTGCGGCGCCACGGTGGCCCGGCCCCGACCCGTACCCCCGCCTCGGCGGGAGCGCGCACCGCCGAACGCGCCCGAGCGCTCCTGGAGGCACGGCTGACCGCGCCACCGACCCTGGAGCAGGTGGCGCGGGAACTGGGCACCAGCCCGTTCGCCCTGCTGCGCGCCTTCAAGAACGCGTACGGGATGCCGCCGCACGCCTGGCTCACGGACGCCCGCGTCCGCCGGGCACGGCGGCTCCTGGAGACCGGTATGGCACCGGCGGAGGCCGCCGTCGCCGTCGGATTCACCGACCAGCCGCACCTGAACCGCCACTTCACCCGGATCGTGGGCGTGCCCCCGGGCGCGTACCGACGTGAGCGCGCGGGCGGCGCAAGAACGTACAAGACCGCTGGGGAGAGGGCTTCCTAGGGTCCGGGGCGTGGCACGAGAGACGCAGCGATACCAACAGATACAGCAGCCCCGGGGCCCGGCCCCAGAACGCGCGGCGGGGGCCGATTCGCTTCTCGCGGGACAGGCCGTTTCCGCGACCGGTCCCGTTTCCGCGGTCGGGGCAGTTCACGCGGCCGAGCCCGGTCCTGAGGCCGGGTTCGCTCCCGCGGTCGAGCCCGCTTCCCGGGAAAAGTCCACTTCCGCGGTCGTCAGGGACGCGCTCGGCGTCGGCGTCGCCGTCGGGTTGTCCGGGTTCGCCTTCGGGGTGACCGCGGCGGGCGCGGGGCTGTCGGTGTGGCAGGCCTGTGCGCTGAGCCTGCTGGTCTTCACCGGCGCCTCGCAGTTCGCGCTGGTCGGCGCGCTGGCCGCGGGCGGCAACCCGTTCACCGCGGCGGCCGGGGCGTTCTTCCTGGGCACCCGTAACGCGTTCTACGGCCTGCGGCTGTCCGGCCTCCTCGGGTTCCGGGCCGGAACCGAGCCGTTCGCCGCCCATTGGGTCATCGACGAGACCTCGGCCGTCGCCCTGGTCCAGCCCGACCGGCGCAGCGCGCGCCTCGGATTCCTGGTCACCGGGCTGACCATGTACCTCCTGTGGAACCTCACCACCCTGGCCGGGGCCATGGGCGCCGGGGCCCTCGGCGACCGGGAGGCATGGGGGCTCGACGCGGCCGGTCCCGCCGTCTTCGTGGCGCTGCTGGCGCCCCTGCTCGCCTCGGCGGCGGAACGCGCTGTCGCGGGGCTCGCGGCCGGGCTCCTCCTGGTGACGTTGCCGTTGCTGCCGGCGGGGGTGCCGGTCCTGGTCGCGGCGCTCGCCGCTCCGGCCGTCCTGTGTCTGGAGGGGCGACGGGCCCGTACGCGTCCTACGGGCGACCCTGACGCGGGCCTGAAGACGCGCGTGCAGGAGAACGGCGTGCAGGAGAACGGCGCACGGGAGGTGGACGCGCGGTGAGTGTCTGGATCGCGATCGGCGGCACGGCCGTGGGCTGCTACCTGGTGAAGTACCTCGGCCTTCTGATACCGGCGGGCGCCCTGGAACGGCCGCTCGTCAAGCGCCTCGCCGCCCTGTTGCCGGTGGCGCTGCTCGCCGCGCTCACCGCTCAGGAGACGTTCGGCGACGGACATCAGCTCCTGTTCGACGCGAAGGCGGCGGGCGTTGGCGCCGCGGTGCTCGCGCTGCTGCTGCGCGCGCCGTTCCTCCTGGTCGTGGCCGTCGCGGTGGTGGTGACGGCGGGGGTGCGGGCGCTGGGTGGGTGAGGGACGCCGGTTTCCGGGGGCGGAGATGCCGGCCCTGGGTACGGGGACCGTCGCATCGGCCGGGCGCCGGGCTTGAGGGCCCGGCGCGCTCCCCGTCTACCCCCTCACGACCGTCGCCGCCGCCACCCCCAGCCGCCGCGCGTCCCGTTCCGGGCGCAGGAAGAGCGTCACGGCCACTCCGGCCAGCGCCGTCAGGCCCGCCATGGTCGCGTACGCGCCGACGTACCCGTCCGCGACGGTCTCCCCGGCGTCCACCAGCCGCCCCGTCACCGCGGGCGCCAGGATGCCTGCCAGGGCGAAGACGCAGGTCAGCGAGCCGAGGGCGACACCGCGCCGGTCTGCCGGGGAGATCCGGGAGACCGAGGTCTGCGCCACCGTCAGGATGATGTCGGAGACGGCCATCGGCCCGAGCAGCAGGACGGCCTTCAGCCACAGCGTGTCCGTGGCGGCGAAGGCCAGGGTCGCCGCGCTGGAGAGGAGCAGCACCAGCCCGTTCTTCACTCCTGAGGGGAGCGCGATGCGGGGGCGCAGGCCGGCTGCCGCGCGCCGGCCCGTGCGCTGTACGAGCAGGCCGTGGGTCAGCATCGCGGCGCCCTTGGCCAGAGCGGCCAGCATGATGAGCAGGCTCGCCTGGCGCAGCTCCAGCCCGCCGACCTCCTGGAAGTAGTCCACGGCCCAGGTGAGTGAGGCAGACACCGTCCAGAAGGCGGCGAACGCGCCGAGGGCCGCGGACAGCCAGGTCCCGGAGAGCAGCAGTTTCCGGTACGGGACGGAGCCGCCGCCCCCGGAGGCGCGACCGGCGGACCGCCGTCCCACCGGGGGCGCCAGTGGCCCCTCCTCGCCGTACCGGAGCCATACCGCCGCCCACACCAGGCCGATCAGACCCACCACGCCGAACGCCCATCGCCAGCCCCAGGCGGCGGTGACCGCGCCGAGCACCGGCGCCGCGACGGCGACGCCCACCGCCGCGCCGACCAGAAAGACGGCGGTCGGCAGCGTGCGGTCGCGCTCCTCGAACCAGCCGTGCAGGTGGTGCACCGCCACCGGGGTGGCCGGGCCCTCCGCCGCGCCCAGCAGCACCCGGGTGGCGACCAGGACGCCGAATCCGGCCACGCCGAGGAGCATCGGCAACTGGGCGGCGGACCAGAGCAGCGCCATGCCGAGCAGCAGGACCGGGGTGCGGACCGTACGGGTGAGGAAGGAGCCGCCGAGCGCCGCCAGGCTGAAGAGCGCGAAGAACGCGGCGGACGCGGCGCCGAACTGGCCGCGGGTCAGGTGCAGGTCGGCCATCACCGGGTTCGCGACCAGGCCCATCACCGTCTTGTCGGCGAAGTTGATGAGTATGAAGGCGACCAGCAGCCAGGTGGTGCGCCATGCCCGCCGGTGCTCGGAAGCGGTCATGCCGGAGAGCGCGCCGGGCCGTGCCCCGGTCCCGGCCCCACGGGTCACCGCACGGTCCCCCCGTCCGGCCCCATGCCGTCGGCCCCGTCCCGCGCGCCTCCACAGGAGCACGTGTCCTCGTCGGTCACGCCCACACTGATCGCGCCGGCCGCGCGCCGCCGCCCTTCCTCGCTACGCGTCAACTCCGACTCCACATCCGTCCCTTCCGCCACAGCCGCCGACTCCGCCGCCGCCCAGCCGAAGATCCCACGGGCCATGGTGGACGGCTCGGCGGCGGCCCGTGCCGCGTACACCTCGGCCCGTATGCGCGCGACCTCGCGGTCCTCCGGCGCCGCCAGCGCCGCGGTCTCCGCCAGATGGGCGGCCAGGCGCTGTTCGTCCCCGGCCAGCAGGCGCAGGGCCCGGCGCGCCAGTACGGGGGCGCCGCCCGCGGCGTCGGCGAGTTCGGCGGCCAGCGCCCGTTCCGGCGCCGGCTTGAGGTGGGCCGGGTTCTGGTCGTACCAGCCGCCCCACAGGCGCCACAGGTTGCGGACGACGAACTCCGGCTCGTCGTAGGCGGGGTGCAGGTACGGCTTGTCCAGCAGCCGGGCCGGAGCCCGCACCCGGTGGACCACCTCGTCCAGCCGCAGCCCGGCGTTCATCAGGTCGCGGGTCTGCGCGCACAGCGACTCCAGCAGCTCGGCGCAGTCGCCCAGCGCGGCCGCGACGCGGTCGGCCCCCCGGATCGGCACCCCGTGCCCCGGAAGCAGCACCTCGGCTCCCAGGGCGCCCATGGAGCGCAGCGCCCGTGCCCAGTCCTCCGGGTAACGCTGCACCTTCTGGGGGTTGCCCGCGTTGGGGACGTTCCAGATGAACAGATCACCCGTACAGAGGGTTTTGAGTTCCGGTACCCACACATAGGTGGCGTCGTCGGTCTCGCCGCGTGCGTGCCGGAGCTCGAAGGTCAGGTCGCCGTGGCGGAGGGTGAGCCGGTCCCGGTAGGTGGTGTCCGGATAACGGTAGGAGGTGGGCCACTCGATTCCCGGGACACCGAACTGTCGGCGGTTGATCCAGGAGTTGTAACCGGCCGTGGCGGTGTAGCGGTCGAAGCGCGCGGCGACGGCCTCATGGGCCACGACCTCGGGCGGCTCGGTGCCGCGGGCCCGTGCCGCGGCGTCGAAGGGCCCGACGCCGAAGACGTGGTCGATGTGGCCGTGTGTGTGGACGACCGTACGCACCTCGCGTCCAGAGCCGCCGAACGCGGACACGGCCGCGTACAACCGGTCCGCCGTACGGGCCTCGCCGGAGTCCACCATGACCAGCCCCTCGGTGCCGGTGTCGAAGACCGCGACGTTCGCGAAGGCGGGGAAGAACCCGGTGCGCTCACCGACACGGACGAGGCCTTCCCCGGCGTACGCACCCGTGAAGTGGGCCAGCAGGGTGTCCTCACCCGACCAGACGCGGTCCGCGTACGCGAGGTACCCGGAGCCGGCCCCGGCACCGGGCGCTGCGGTTCCGGGCGCCCACGTTTTCGGCGCCCCGGTTCCGGGCGTCCCCGTTCCGGCCCTGGTGGTGCCTGCCTGCGGGCTGTGCTGCGTCCTGCCATCCGTCATGCCGAGCGGCTCCTCGTGTACGCCGGACACCCGCGCTGGACAGGCACCGGCGGATCGGTCCTCAGGTCGGTCCCCGTGGGCACGAGTCTGGTGATCCGCGGGGTTCGGCGGCACCCGCCGGTGTCACACCCGTACCCGCTGCGTACTGTGACGCGTCACAGTCCCCGCGCCGGAGCGAAGGAGCCGACGTGCACCTGTCCGACGCCGCCCGCGCCCTCGCCCTGCGCTGCGAGCCCCGGGTCAACGAACTGGCCCGGCGAATGGCCCGGGGCGCCTTCGAGGACCTCCCGGGATACGCCGAGCTGCCCGGTGACCTGAAGGACGTGGAGATCGCCGCCACGGTCCGGCACGGGCTGCGCCTCTTCCTGCGCCGGGTCCGCGCCCCCGAGGGGCGGCACGGCGACCACGGCGTGTTCCGCGAGCGCGCCGCGCAGCGCGCCGAGGAGGGCATGCCGCTGCACCTGCTGCTGCGGACCCATGCGCTGGGGGAGTACGCGCTGTGGCAGGCCCTGCGCCAGGAGGCGGGCCCCGACGAGGCGCAGGCGCTCATCGAGCTCGGCGACCTCCTCTTCCGGGCCCAGGGCGGCATCCTCGGTGCGGTCGCCGAGACCTACCTGGACGAGCGGGCGGCCCTGGACGCCGAACGCCGTGAACACCGCCGCACTCTGGCGCGCGGTCTCCTCGACGGCGTGCCGCACCGGGACCCGGCCGCCCTGGAGGAGCTGGGGCTGCACGGCCCGGCCACCGTGATCGCCGTACGCCTCGGCCCGGCGCCGCCCGAGGACGCGGCCCCGTGCGCGGCCCCTCCCCGAGAGGCCGAGCCCACCCCCGTAGCCGTACGCAGGCGGCTGCGGCGCCTGCAGACCGCACTGGACCGGGAGTTCGGTACCGAGGTGCTCTCCCTGATGGACGCCGACGGTGGGCACGCCCTCGTACCGGGTGGGGCCGCCGTGGACGACGGGCTGGGGGAGCGGCTGCGCCGGGCGTGCGGCGTGGAGGTGCGGTGCGCCGCCGCCCGGGCCGAGCGTCCCGAGGGCATCCCGTACGCCGCCCGTACCGCCTCCGAAGTCGTCCGTATCGCCCGTGCCTGCGGCCGGCCCGCCGGACTCCACCGGCTCGACGACGTCCTGCTCGAATACCACCTCTCCCGCCGCGACGAGAGCAGCGGACCGATCGCCGCGCTGCTCGACCCGCTGGACGGACGTCCCGAGCTGACCGAGACGCTCCGTACCCACCTGGAGCAGCGGCAGGACCGCCGGGCGACCGCCCGCGCCCTCGGACTGCACCCGAACACCGTGGACAACCGGCTCACCCGGATCAGTGAACTGACCGGCATCGACCTGACGTCGCCGCGCGGCACCGCGCTCGCCCTGGCGGCCCTGCTGCTACGCCAGGAGGACCCCGGGGGGCGATGACGCACCCGGCGCGCGGCCGCCCGCTACGGGGCGGTGAGGCGCCCGTACGCACGCAGCGTCAGCAGCGCCTTGACCGTCATCATCGGGCGGCCCTCCAGAGCCGCCCCGGGGGCCCATACGCGCCGGTTCACGGGCCAGCCGCCGTCCTCCCGCTGGAGCGCGGCGAGGTGGTCCAGCGCCCGGCGCGTCTCCGAGTCCGTGAACCAGGCGCGGGCCAGCGAGCCCGGCGCGGCCGCGTAGTCGTACGCGAAATGGTGCTCACCGGGCGCGAAGCCCTCGGGTACGGGGACGTCCGCCGCCCGGTCCGGGGCCAGGAGGACCAGCCGCTGCTCGCGCACCATGGCACCCAGGCGCCGCGCGGCGGCCTCGGCGCGCGGCCGGTCGGGCGCGCCCTCCAGGAAGGCGAGCGCCGCCAGGACCTCGTACGGATGGGGCCGTTCCAGGGACTCCACCGCCCGCCAGCAGAAGTCCGTGGCCCGGAACAGCCAGGCGTGCCACACCTCGTTACGGTGCAGCAGGCCCACGACGGGGCCGGTGGCCAGGAGGGCGCTCGGCGGGTCGTCGCGCACCGGCAGCCACGGCGCGGCCGGATAACCGCGCAAGGTGGGGTGCACGGCGGGCAGCGCCCCCTCCAGGGTGGACACCCCGGTCAGATAGCGGCAGATCCGCTCGGCCCGCTGTCCGCCGCAGCGCCCGATGAGGTCGAGGACGTACAGGGCGTGCGCGGTGTGCAGCGGCTGGCTGACCGGCCCGCGCAGGTCAGGCTCCAGGGCGTGCCCGTAACCGCCGTCGGGATTCGTGTACGCGGCGAGCGCGGCGTCGACACCGTCCGCGCTCCCGCCCAGGAAGTGATACGCGAAACGGCGCTGTTCGAGCACCCGGGCAGTGAGCCAGATGAACCGCTCGGCACGGGCCAGTGAGGTCGGCTGTGGTGCTCCGTTTTCCGCCATGGACCGACGGTAGGGCCGTGGGCCCCGCCCGGCACCGGCGCGGACGCGGCTGCACCCTCAGGGCGGGGTGTCGGACGTCCGCGGTTGACGGCCGCCCGGCGGCGGACGGGGCGGACGGGGCGCCGCCCTGGCCGCCCGCCGGCGCTCACCGCCGCGCAGCATGCCCCCCCCGCGTTCGCCGACGGGCGTGTCGGGGTCCTTCGACAGACGGAGCGTCAGAGGGGCGAGGCTCGCGAGGTCGACGGCGTGGTCGCCTCCCTTGCCCGTGGCGTCCGGTTTCGCGTGGGTGATGTTCTCGCGGAGGGCACCGTGCACCGCCGGGCATGCTGTTCGACCGGACTCATGGCGGCGCGGCACTCGCCGAGGGGGAGGGCACGGCCGCGCCGGGCGGTCGGAAGCGAGCGGCGGCCCGGGACGCTTCCCAGGGCCTTCGGGCCCGCGCTCCGGGCCTTACTCTGCGTCCATGCGTGCTCTTCACTCGTGTGGGGGGCGCGGCAGAGGAAACGTGCGGGTCAAGGCGAGTGCGGAGTGGGTTTCATGCGGTTGACGGTCTTCTGGGAGCGGATGGCGGATCACTTCGGCGAGGCGTACGCCGACTCGTTCGCGCGGGATCACGTGATGTCCGGGCTCGGCGGGCGGACCGTTCACCAGGCACTGGCGGACGGGTGGGAGGCCAAGGACGTGTGGCGGGTGGTCTGCGCGACGATGGACGTGCCGTACGACAAGCGCTGACGGGAACCACGCCTCCGGGGGCGGAGGAGAGCCGCCCGGAGGTATCGGGCCGCGGCGGGCGGCCGGGGTGCGCGGGGCAGGGCGGGCATTGTCGGACCCGTGAGCGACACTGGGCCCGTGCCAGCGACCGAGAATCCCATCAGCCACGACGACCCACGCCCCGGGGGGTCCGCTCAGCGGATGCCGCGGTGGCTGCCCCGCGCCATGGTGCTGGCGCTCGCCCTCGTGGCCTGTTTCCAGCTCGCGAGCTGGGCGTTCCACCAGCTCATCTCGTTGCTGCTGAATGTGCTGATCGCCTTCTTCCTCGCCCTGGCCGTCGAGCCGGCCGTGGACTGGATGGCGGCCCGGGGGATGCGCCGAGGGGGCGCCACCGGGCTGGTCTTCCTCGGGATACTCGTCGGGACCGCGGGCTTCTTCGCGCTGCTCGGCTCGATGCTCGCGGGGCAGATCGCGAACATGGTCCAGGAGTTCCCGCAGTATTTGGACTCGGTGATCAGTTGGATCAACACCACCTTCCACACCCACCTCTCGCGGGTCGAGGTGCAGAACAACCTGCTGAAGTCCGACTGGCTGCAGAAGTACGTCCAGGACAGCGCCAACAACGTGCTCGCCGTCTCCGCGACCGTCCTGGGCAGCCTGTTCAACCTCCTGACGGTGGCGCTGTTCTCCTTCTACTTCGCCGCCGACGGCCCCCGGCTGCGCCGCGCCCTGTGCTCGGTCCTGCCGCCGTCCCGGCAGACCGAGGTGCTGCGCGCCTGGGAGATCGCGGTCGCCAAGACCGGCGGGTATCTCTACTCCCGCGGCCTGATGGCACTGATCTCCGGCATCGCGCACTACGTCCTGCTGGAGATCCTGGGCGTTCCGTACGCCCCCGCGCTCGGCATGTGGGTGGGGCTGGTCTCCCAGTTCATCCCGACCATCGGCACCTACCTCGCGGGCGCGCTGCCGATCCTGATCGCCTTCACCGTCGATCCCTGGTACGCGCTGTGGGTCTTCGGGTTCGTCGTGGTCTACCAGCAGTTCGAGAACTACCTGCTCCAGCCGCGCATCACGGCCAAGACCGTGGACATCCACCCGGCCGTCGCCTTCGGGTCGGTGATCGCCGGTACGGCGCTGATGGGCGCCGTCGGCGCGCTGATCGCCATCCCGGCCACCGCGACACTGCAGGCGTTCCTCGGGGCGTACGTGAAGCGGTACGAGGTCACGGACGACGTACGGGTGCAGGGTGGCGGACGGCGCCGGCGCGCGTCCTCTGCCCTGCGGCGGCTGCGCCGCTCCCTGCACGACGAGCCCCCGGCCGCGCCGCTGGAGGGCCGTGGAGCCGAGGGCGACCGGGACGGGCGAGGTGAGGGGGAGCCCGGCACAGGGGGCAAGGGGGAGTGAGGGGAGCGGCCCGTCCGGGGTGAGGGCCCGGCCGCAGTGAGGGCCTGGTCGGGGTGAGGGCCCGGCCGGGTGGCAGCGTACGGTGACGGGCCCGAGTCCCTGGCCGGCCGGCAGGGGAGCGGGGCCACGGGGCCCCTGCCCCATGCCGTCGAACCTTGCGAGTGCCATCCGAGTTTGCATGATCTGGGCCACATGCTCGCGTTCCTGCGCCGGAGGGCAGTGGGCCGGTCCGGACGGCGTGATGTGTGGTTACGGACTTGCCGGCCAATCGGTGTACCGAGCACGAAACCCGGAGCTCACCGGTACGAGCCGCCCCGGTCCGGATCGATCTGCCAGATCTCGCCTGCGTGCGGGCCTCAGGGGGAGCCGGATGAAGGCGCCGTAGCCTGTACGGCCAGCATGAGGCTGCCCCGGTTCACTCCGTCGACCGGTGTCCCGATCCGGCCTGCCGCGGGATTGCTCGAACGCCCGGATCCCCGTCTCGGGCGGGTGCGGCACCAGCGCGCCCACACCCCGGCCCCCGCGTCCGCACGCTGCGCGGCCGTCTGCTGCGGGCTTCCGCGGTCGGGCCTCTGACCAGCGCGTTCCATCCTCGGTGACACCACCTCGCAGCCATCGAGGTTCACTGGCACGCGGTCACAGTTCGACGGCGCCGGGCGGCGCTGGAAGGCAGGGGCGGCGGGCCTGCGGGGTGCGCTTGACACCAAAATCGAACATCTATTCTTATGAGGCATCCGACCCGTGTTTCCGCCCGGAGGCCCCGGGAGTTATCCACAGGCCGGAGCCGGGTCCGGGCGCATTGTCAGTGGCAGGCGTTAGCGTCATGGACGTGAAGCGATCGACTCAAGCAAACCGGGTGGAAGCCATGGCAGGGACTGACCGCGAGAAGGCGCTGGACGCCGCACTCGCACAGATTGAACGGCAATTCGGCAAGGGCGCCGTGATGAGGATGGGCGAGCGCCCGAACGAGCCCATCGAGGTCATCCCCACCGGGTCGACCGCACTCGATGTCGCGCTCGGCGTCGGCGGCATCCCGCGCGGCCGTGTGGTGGAGGTCTACGGCCCGGAGTCCTCCGGCAAGACGACCCTGACCCTGCACGCGGTGGCGAACGCGCAGAAGGCCGGCGGCTCCGTCGCCTTCATCGACGCCGAGCACGCGCTCGACCCCGAGTACGCCAAGAAGCTGGGCGTGGACACGGACGCGCTGATCCTGTCCCAGCCGGACAACGGCGAGCAGGCCCTGGAGATCACGGACATGCTGGTCCGCTCCGGCGCGCTCGACCTCATCGTGATCGACTCGGTCGCCGCGCTGGTGCCCCGGGCCGAGATCGAGGGTGAGATGGGCGACTCCCACGTGGGTCTCCAGGCCCGTCTGATGAGCCAGGCGCTGCGGAAGATCACCAGCGCGCTCAACCAGTCCAAGACCACCGCGATCTTCA
Source organism: Streptomyces sp. NPDC018045 (assembly GCF_044327445.1). Classification (NCBI taxonomy): domain Bacteria; kingdom Bacillati; phylum Actinomycetota; class Actinomycetes; order Kitasatosporales; family Streptomycetaceae; genus Streptomyces; species Streptomyces sp. NPDC018045. The sequence continues at coordinate 110,925 of NZ_JBIRFL010000015.1, read as the reverse complement.
TCAACCAGCTCCGCGAGAAGATCGGCGTGATGTTCGGCTCGCCGGAGACCACGACCGGTGGCCGCGCCCTGAAGTTCTACGCCTCGGTGCGCATCGACATCCGCCGCATCGAGACCCTCAAGGACGGCACCGAGGCGGTCGGCAACCGCACCCGCTGCAAGGTCGTCAAGAACAAGGTCGCCCCGCCCTTCAAGCAGGCGGAGTTCGACATCCTGTACGGCCAGGGCATCAGCCGCGAGGGCGGCCTGATCGACATGGGTGTGGAGCACGGCTTCATCCGCAAGTCCGGCGCCTGGTACACCTACGAGGGCGACCAGCTCGGCCAGGGCAAGGAGAACGCCCGCAACTTCCTCAAGGACAATCCCGACCTCGCCAACGAGGTGGAGAAGAAGATCAAGGAGAAGCTGGGCATCGGCGTCAAGCCGGAGGCCCTGGCGGAGCCCGGCGCGGACGCGGCGGGTGCGGCGGCCGACGCGGAGGCCCCGGCCAAGTCCGTACCGGCACCGGCCGCCAAGGGGGCCAAGGGCTCCAAGGCCGCCGCGGCCAAGAGCTAGTCCATCGTGACGCGGCGAACGGAATGGCCCGACGACCACGACTACGGCCCCGGTGCGGAAGTCGGTCACGACGGGGGGCGTGACGACGACGGCCGGGGCGGGAGCGGCAGCGCCGCGGGCGGCGCCGAGAACCGTGGGAAACGCAAGGACGGCGGTGGTTCCTCCTCGTCGAGGGCCGAGGCGGGACCGCCGCGTACGCCCCAGGAGCAGGCGCGGGCGATCTGCCTGCGCCTGCTCACCGGGTCCGCGCGGACGCGCAAGCAGCTCGGGGACGCCCTGCGCGAGCGGGGCATCCCCGAGGAGGCCGCACAAGAGGTGCTGTCCCGCTTCGAGGAGGTGGGGCTGATCGACGACGCGAAGTTCGCCGACGCCTGGGTGGAGTCCCGGCACCACGGCCGGGGGCTGGCCCGCCGCGCACTCGCCCGCGAACTGCGCACCAAGGGCGTCGACCCGGCGACGGTCGACGAAGCCCTCGGACAACTGGACTCCGACCAGGAGGAACGCACGGCCCGGGAACTGGTCGACCGCAAGCTGCGGACGACCCGGGGCCTGGACCGGCAGAAACGGATACGGCGCCTCGCGGGAATGCTGGCCCGCAAGGGCTACCCGGAGGGCCTCGCCCTACGGGTGGTCCGGCAGGCGCTGGAGGAAGAGGGTGACGAGGGGGAGGACTCGGAGCTGATGGGGTATCACCTGCCGGAGGGGTGAGCTGGTGGGGTGCGAGTCGGGAGGCGTCTCGGTGGAGGCGTGATCTGGGGATGCGTCTCGGCGGGTACGTGATCTGGCGGTGTGTCTCGGCGGAGGCGTGGCCTGGGGGTGGCGTACCTCGGTGGAAGGGGCGACCGGTGGGGGCGACACAGCAGGGGTGTGGCTTGGCGGGGTGGGTCCTGGCAGAGGTGTTCCGATGCGGCGGGCGTGATCCAGCGGGGACGTGGCCTGGGGGGGGCGGCACGGCACGCCGGCACCACCTCGGCCTGGGTGAGGGCCCCGGCACCCGCCCGTACGGCCACCCGCGGGCGACCGTCACCGCCTCGGTCGACGCGTTGCGCGCGGCTCGTGCGTTTTCCCGGCAGGAGCGCCGCACCCTCGCCAGGAACGTGCTGGTCAGTGGCTTCTCGCAAGGCGGGCCCGCCAGCATGATGGCCGGCCGGGGCCCTGCAACGGGGTGCTGATCCGTACTTCCGCCTGGGCGCGCTCGTCCCGATCGCCGGGCCCTTCGACCTGAGCGGCTTCGAAGCCGCCGCGGCCAACGACGAGATCGTCCGGTCGTCGCTCTACCTGGCCTACTTCCCGGCTGCGGGTCGGATGTGCGGCTTGTACGACACGCCGGGTCAGGCGTTCCGCGCGCCGTACGACACGACGGTGGAGGTTCTCTTCGACGGTGACCACAAGGCGTCGGAGATCGCGGCAGCGCTGCCGGCGACCTCGCAAGGACTGTTCATCCCGGAGTTCCTGGACCCGATCCGCAGCCCGAGGGGCAGGCTGCGGCAGCAGGTGAAGGCGCTGAACCCCACCTGCGACTGGCACCCGGATGTGCCGGTGCACCTCTACCACGCAAAGGGGGACAAGGACGTGGCGTTCGCCAACGCCCGCACCTGCCAACGTCAGCTCACCGTCAACGGGGCCGCCCAACAGCTCACGGACGGCGGGGACGCCGACCACAACGGGACGGTGCGCGAGGCCCTGCCGTCAGTGGTCCGGCAGTTCGACGCCGACCGCTGAGCCGACGGCGGATCCGCCCCGGGCGGATCCGCCACCACCTCACGCGTGGACCGGCAGTCCCGCCGCCCGCCACGCCTGGAAGCCGCCCACCAGGTCGGTCGCCCGGAACAGGCCGAGCTGACGCAGGGAGACGGCCGCGAGACTCGACGCGTAGCCCTCGTTGCAGACGACCACCACCGCAAGGTCGTGACCGGTGGCTTCCGGGGCGCGGTGGGCGCCGGTGGGGTCCAGGCGCCACTCCAGTTCGTTGCGTTCGACGATCAGCGCGCCCGGGATGGTGCCGTCGCGGTCGCGCAGGGCCGCGTAGCGGATGTCGACCAGGAGCCCGCCACCCCGCTGGACCGCCGCGGCCTGCTCGGGGGACACCCGGTCCAGTTCGGCGCGCGCCGCGTCCAGGAGCGCGTCGACGGCGCTCACAGCCAGTCCTCGGGGCCCTCGACCTCTTCGAGGCGCAGGACGGGCCCGGTGCGGCTGTAGCGGCGCATCAGCGGCAGCGGCGGATAGTAAGCGTGTACCGAGACGGCGTGCGCGTCCTCGGAGAGGTTGAGCACCTGGTGGACGTGGTGCGGGCCGAAGGCGCGGCCGTGGCCGTCGGCCAGCTTGCGCTGCCGGTCCACGCCGTCCGCCAGCTCCAGCGTCTTCCAGCCTTCGGTGGGCAGTCGGGCGGCGAGCGACTGCTCGGTCAGCTCGCCCGCGGCGGCGGCGAACGCGCCGTGCGAGCCGCCGTGGTCGTGCCAGCCGGTGCCCGTACCGGGCGGCCAGCCGATCAGCCACGCCTCACTGCCGCCGGGCCCGTCCAGACGGATCCAGGTACGGCCTTCGGGGTCGAGGGGCAGGGAAGCGATGAGCGCGGTGTCGGCGGCGGTACGGCGGGCGAAGTCGAGGAGTTCGGCGGCGCCGGGGCCGCCGGTGGCGGCAGGTTGCGGGCGCGCGGAAGTACGTACGTCGGGCACAGGAACCGTCCTGAGTGATCGCGAAGAGGCGCGCGGGCAGCGTGGGACGCGGCGGCGCGCGGGGAAGGACTGCGGATCAGCAGGACGGACGACACACACAGCCCGCGTAGCGGACCAGGTCCAGATGGACCCTCCGCCAGAAGCGCGAACCGTTCTCCGTCACGTTCCGGAGTCAAGCACGGGGCTTCCCACAGGGTCAACCGCCGACCGGCGCAACGGGGGGCGCACAGGGGCAGCCGCAGGCCGACCCTGGACGCCTCCCGTGAAGCAGGCCGTCGGCCCGGCCCCAGCGGCCCCGTGGGCTCACCCGCCCGCCGACCGGACCTCCGCCTCCGTCCCGCCCCGCGCCGCGTCCCGCTCGGCCTGCGGGTACGCCCCTTCGGCGGGTGGCGGGCCCCCGGCCGCGCGCGCCGGGTCCGGAATCGAGCCCTCCGGATCCGCGCCGACCCCAACGGCTCCGGCCCCAGCCCCGGCTCCGGTCCCACCACCGGCCCCACCCCCGGACGCCGCAGCACCCTCCGCGCGACCCGTGCGCCCCGTGGGGCCCACCCCCCCCACACCCTCCAAGCCGCTCCCCGCACCCTCCCGGCCGTCCTCCGCGCCCACACCCCCGCCCCGTACCGCTTCCGCGCACGCGTACAGCTCCGCCGGGCGAACGCCGCCCATGGCCGCGACCAGGTGGCCGTCCGGCCGTACGACCAGGACGGTGTGCGCGACCGCGCCCGGGTACCCCTCGGCGACCAGCACCTCGGCGGGCATCGGCAGGGCGTCCACCGTCTTCGAGAGGCGCGGCATCAGGCCGGCCGACTTCCAGTGCCGCCGGTCCCACACACCCGTGCCCGGCGCCACCAGCACCACCAGCAACCCCCGGCCCAGCCGGGTGCGGAGCGGTACCTGGGACCCGTCCGAGGCCGTCACGGGAACGTCCGCGACCGGCGCGCCGGCCGGCGTCCCCACCGTCATCGCGCAGGACGGATCGGTGACCGGGGCGAGCGGGGAGCGGGCGTACGCGGGGGGCGCGCCGAGTGGTCCGCGCCCTAGATGCCCGTCGGTGAGCATCGCCGTGTGCCCGCGAGCGGCTCCCGGGAGCACCGCCCGCCACCGACCGCCCCGCTCGCCGTCGCGCAGCAGTGGCAGAGCCCGGTCGGCGGCGCGCAGCCGGGCCGTGACGGCGCCCCTGCGCTCCGTCTGGTAACTGTCCAGCAGGGTCTCCGAAGCGCCCTGGTGCCAGGCCAGCGCCAGCTTCCACGCGAGGTTCTCGGCGTCCCGCAGGCCCTCGTCCAGGCCCTGGGTGCCGAGCGCGCCGAGCAGGTGGGCGGCGTCACCGGCGAGGAAGGCGCGCCCGCGCCGCCAGCGCCGCGCCAGCCGGTGGTGCACCGTGTGCACACCGGTGTCGAGGAGTTCGTACGGCGGCACGGACGGAACACGTACGCCGCCCCCGTCCCGGGCACCACGAGACGGCTTGGCCCCGCCCCCCGGACCCACACCCGCCCCGGGCCCGGCACCCACCCCCGGCCCGAAACTCCCTTCAGACCCGCCACCAACCCCCGAACCAGCACCAACCCCCGAACCAGCACCAACCCCCGAACCAGCACCAACCCCCGAGCCAATCCCGGCCCCGACCCCAGCCCCGGCTCCCACCCCCGACCCGGCCCCCGCCTCCGCGCACCACACCGCCAGCGAATCGCGGATCCGGGCCACCAGCGCGTCCGGAGTGACCAGGTCCCGGCCGGGCGGCAGCAGCCAGTCCAGCCGCCAGACCCCGCCGGGCAGCGGCCGGGCCGTCACCTCGCCCCCGGACCCGCCACCGCCCTGCCGCGCGGGTGAGCGGTGCAGGAGCGCCTCGCCGGGCCAGGGGAGTTCCGTACGCAGCGCCGCCACCGCGTGCCGTTCGACCGCCGTACGCCCGGGGAAGCGGACCTCCAGCAGCTTGCGGACCGTCGAGCGCGGGCCGTCGCAGCCGACCAGGTAACTGGCGCGCCACCACGTGCCGTTGCTGCCGCGGGTGTGGGCGCTGATCCCGTACTCGTCCTGCCGCAGGTCGTCGAGCCGGCTGCCGGCGACGATCCGGGCGCCGGGTTCCGCCGCGAGCGCGGTGCGCAGCGCCCGGGTCAGCGCGTGCTGCGGCACGTGTACGGGGGAGGGGTTCTCCGGGCCGAACTCCACCCGCTCCAGCAGCCGCCTGCGGCGCACCGAGCGCCAGGCCGTCCAGCGGGTGCCCGCCGAGTCCAGGGCGGGGCCGCAGCCCAGCCGCTCCAGGAACGCGGTGGTGTCCGGTCGCAGGACGACGGTGCGGGCGGGCCGCGGGTCGACCGCGCCGGGGGCTTCGTCCAGGACCACACACGGCACGTCGAGGCGGGCGAGGGAGAGGGCGAGCGCGAGGCCGACGGGGCCGGCCCCGACGACGATCACCGGGTCCACGGCGTGGCTCCCCCGGTCCGCAGGTGCTTACGGGACGTACGGGAACTGGCAGTTGGAGCCCGGTGCGCGATCACACAGCGTATGCAACCCATTGCGGGCGCCCGCGTCAAGTGACGGGGGCAGCGGCGCACGCGGCACTGCCCCCGTCCAAGGTGTCACACCGTCAGCCCCCGGCGCCGCCCCCGCCGCCCGCGGGCGGGATGTCCGGCGGCCGCCGGGTGCCCGCTGGGTCGCCGGGTGTGCCGTCGGCTGTTTCCAGCGCGTCCGCCGCGGTGACCGGCTCGGCCGCCCCGGCCATCACGATGCCGGTCTTGGCCCGCCGGCCGCGCCGCTCGATCCAGTTGGCCAGCGCGGACAGCGCCAGACACATCGCCACGTAGATCGCGCCGGCCACGATGATCATCGGGACGTACGGGTTCTCGTCGTTGACGACGATGGTGCTGGCCATCTGCTGGATCGTGTACAGCAGCTCCTCGAAGGTGATGACGTAGCCGAGCGAGGTGTCCTTGAGGGTCACCACGAGCTGGCTGATGATCGTCGGGAGCATCGCCCGGACGGCCTGCGGCATCAGTACCGTCGTCATGACCTGTGTCTTGCTCATGCCGAGCGCGTACGCCGCCTCGCGCTGGCCCCGGGGCACCGCGTTGATGCCGGCCCGCAGGACCTCCGCCTGCACCGAGCCGTTGTAGACGGTCAGGCCGATGACCAGCGCCCAGAACTGCGGGGTGTCGCCGGTCAGGCCCAGCTCCCCCTTGTAGGAGAGCAGGATCACCCACAGGGCGTAGATCGTGATCAGCAGCGGGACGGCCCGGAAGAGTTCGATGAAGCCGGTCGCCAGCCAGCGCACCGGCTTGTGGTCGGAGAGCCGGGCGACGGCGAGCAGCACGCCGAGCGCGAGGGAGAGCACGGCGGCGACCACGAAGACCTGGAGGGTCGTCAGGACACCGTTGCGGATGTTGGTGCGCACGCCCGCGTTGTTGAAGATGTTCCACATCTCCGGCTCGAACTGGCCCTTGGAGGCCAGCCGCAGCACGGCGAAGACGATCAGGCCGAGGACGGCGAGCCCGCCCGCGACGGTGTAGAGACGGTTGCGGACCTTGGCCTTGGGCCCTGGGGCGTCGTAGAGGACGCTGGTCATCGGGCCACCTCCAGGCGGCGTTCGAGCAGCCGGAAGATGCCGCTGATGGCGAACGTGATGATCAAGTAGGCGAGGGCGATCCAGAGGAAGATCCAGCCGATCGGCCGGCCCTGGTCGTTGAGGAGCTTGGAGACGTTGAACAGCTCGGCGTTGCTGAAGGCGCCCGCGATCGCCGAGTTCTTGGTGAGCGCGATGAGGATGCTGCTCAGCGGCGGGATCACGGTGCGGGTGGCCTGCGGCAGGACGATGATGCGAAGCGTCTGGATGAAGGTCATCCCGATGCTGCGCGCGGCCTCCGCCTGGCCCAGCGGCACGGTGTTGATGCCCGAGCGCACGGCCTCGCAGATGAACGAGGACGTGTAGAAGCCCAGCGCCAGGGTGGCGAGCACGAACGGGCTGATGCCCGGGAAGAAGATCTGCGGGACGACGAAGAAGGCGACCAGGAACAGCAGGGTGAGCGGGGTGTTGCGCAGCAGCGTCACCCAGGCCGTCCCGAAGGCGCGCAGCGGGGGCACCGGCGAGACCCGGAAACCGGCTATGAGGAGGCCCAGCAGGAGGGCGAGCGCCCCGCTGGCCGCGGTGAGCGACACGGTTCCGAGGAACCCGGTGCGGAACTCGGGGAGATAGTCGAGGAGTACGTTCATGGGTTCTCCGCGGTAGCGGTCAGGTCAGCGGCGGGCGGGTGGACGGTCCGGCACGGGGCGTGCGCGACGCGCGGGGTACGGGAGTGTGCACCGGCGTGCGGGCACTTGCGTGCGCGGCGTACGGATGCACGGCCTGGGGCGCGGGCGCGGCCCGCGACGGCGTGCGCACGGGCGGCCCGGCGCGTGGCTCCCCAGGCACCCACGCCCCGTACGCCCGCCGAGGCGGCGTACGGGGCGTGCGGCGGCGGACAGCGGGCGGGCGACCTGGATCAGTCGCGCGGCAGCGGCGTCTCCGGCGCGACGAAGCTGGTCCCGGACTTGCCGAGGGTGCCTTCGTACGCCTTCTTGTAGTCGCCGTTCTTGATGTGCTTCTCCAGCGCGTCGGTGATCGCGTCACGCAGCGCCTTGTCGCCCTTCATCAGGCCGACGCCGTACGGCTCCTTGGTGAACTTCTGGCCGACGACCCGCAGCTTGGTCTTCCGCTCGGCCGCGTACCCCTTGAGGATCGCGTCGTCCGTGGTGACCGCGTCCACCTGGCCGTCGAGCAGTTGCTTGACGCACAGCGAGTACTTGGCCAGCTCGGTGGTCTGCGCGCCGTACTTCGGCTTCTTGATCTCCTGGAGCGGTGTGGAGCCGACGATCGAGCAGACCTTCTTGCCCTTGAGGCTGTCCGGGCCGGTGATGGACTTGTCGTCCCGGCGCACCAGAAGGTCGGCGCCCGCGGTGTAGTACGGGCCCGCGAAGTCGATCTGCTTCTTGCGCTCGTCGTTGATCGTGTACGTGCCGACGTAGTAGTCGACCTGGCCCTTGGAGATCGCGGTCTCGCGGACGTTGGAGTCGATCGTCTTGAACTCGATCTGCTTCTCGGAGAAGCCCAGGTCGGCGGCGATCATCTTGGCGATCTCGATGTCGAAGCCGGACCGCTTGCCGGTGGTGTCCTGGAAGCCGAGGTAGGGCTGGTCGGCCTTGGCGCCGATGGTGATCTTCCCGGCCTTCTTGGCCTTCTTCCAGGCCGGCGAGTTCACGTCCGCCTTGGCGTTGACCGGGTACGTCCCGCTGAAGACCTCCCCGCCGGACGCCTTGTCGCCGGCCGTGCCCGACTCGCCGCCGCACGCGGTCGCCGTCACCGCCAGCGCGAGCGCCACCGCACCCGCCGCGGCCGTCTTACGAATCCTCATGGTGAACATCCTTTGGTTCAGCGGAAGTTGGCAATCATGATGACCGGCCGCGGGATCAGTGGTGGAGGATCTTCGAAAGGAAGTCCTTGGCCCGGTCGCTGCGCGGGTTGCTGAAGAACTGGTTCGGCTCGGCCTCTTCGACGATGCGGCCGTCCGCCATGAAGACGACCCGGTTGGCGGCCGAGCGGGCGAAGCCCATCTCGTGCGTGACCACGACCATCGTCATGCCGTCCCGGGCGAGCTGCTGCATGACCTCCAGCACCTCATTGATCATCTCCGGGTCGAGTGCGGAGGTCGGCTCGTCGAAAAGCATGACCTTGGGGTCCATCGCCAGGGCCCGGGCGATGGCCACCCGCTGCTGCTGTCCGCCGGACAACTGTGCGGGGTACTTGTCCGCCTGGGTACCGACCCCCACCCGGTCCAGCAGGGCCCGGGCCTTCTCCTCGGCCGCCTTCTTGTCCGTACGGCGGACCTTGGTCTGGCCCAGCATCACGTTCTCCAGCACCGTCTTGTGCGCGAAGAGGTTGAAGGACTGGAAGACCATGCCCACGTCGGCGCGGAGCCGGGCCAGCTCGCGCCCCTCCTGCGGCAACGGCTTGCCGTCGATCGTGATGGAGCCGGAGTCCACGGTCTCCAGCCGGTTGATCGTGCGGCACAGGGTCGACTTGCCGGACCCGGAGGGCCCGATCACCACGACCACCTCACCGCGCCGGATGGTCAGGTCGATGTCCTGGAGTACGTGCAGCGCGCCGAAGTGCTTGTTCACGTTGTCCAGCACGACCAGCGGGTCGCCCGCCGGCGCGGGCCCCTTGTCGCTCTTGGTCACCGATACTTCGCTCATCGGCGTACAGCTCCGTCCTCCTCGGTTGGGGAGGACCCTAGTAACGCCCTGCGACCAGCGTCATTACATCTGAGCGGGATTTGAGCATAACGATACGGCCGCGAAGGGACACGCGGCGTGAACGGGGCGCACGGGGCGGGCACCCCGGGGTACCGGCTGCATAACGGAACCGCCCCACCGGGAATACCCCCTTGACGTGCGTGCCGTCCATCGCCGTAGATGCCTTTTGGCCGCTCCGCCGACGGCCCGTGCCCGTACGCGTCCGCGCACGGGTGTACACCTATGCACCCGCGCGTCCACCTATGCGCGGCCGGGCACACATCGTGAGGAGGGGGCCGGTGCGGCTGCTGCTCGTGGAGGACGACGACCATGTCGCGGCCGCCCTGTCCGCCGTGCTGTCGCGGCACGGCTTCGACGTCACCCACGCCCGCAGCGGCGAGGAGGCGCTCCAGGCCCTGCTCCCCGGCGACCAGACGCCCTTCGGGGTGGTCCTGCTCGACCTCGGCCTGCCCGACCAGGACGGCTTCGAGGTCTGCGGGCGGATCCGGCGGATCAGCAGCAGCCCGGTGATCATGGTGACCGCGCGCGCGGACGTACGGTCGCGGATCCACGGCCTGAACCTCGGCGCCGACGACTACGTGGTCAAGCCCTACGACACCGGCGAGCTGCTCGCCCGTATCCACGCCGTCAGCCGGCGCCGCGCCGCCGCGCCCGCCGCCGCGGGGGAGCCGCCCGCCGAGGAGGGCGCCCCGCGCGACGGACTGCGGCTCGGCGCCGTCACGATCGAACTGTCCACCCGGCAGGTCTCCGTGAACGGCGGCGCCGTGCCCCTGACCCGCAAGGAGTTCGACCTGCTCGCCCTGCTCGCGCAGCGGCCGGGCGTCGTCTTCCGGCGCGAGCAGATCATCAGCGAGGTGTGGCGCACGAGCTGGGAGGGGACCGGCCGGACCCTGGAGGTGCACATCGCGTCGCTGCGCGCCAAGCTGGGGACGCCCGCGCTGATCGAGACGGTGCGCGGCGTCGGCTACCGCCTCGTCGCGCCGCCCGCCGCCGTGTCACCGGCCGGCCCGGCCTCCTGACGGCCGGCGGCACCGCACCGTGCGCACCCGACTCCTCCCCCTCCTGATCGTCCTGCTGGCCGGTGTGCTGCTCGCGCTCGGCTTCCCGCTCGCCGGCATCACCGCCGCCGTCGAACAGCAGCGGGTGGTCGTCGACCGGATCGACGACGCGGCGCGCTTCGCCTCCCTCGCCCAGTACGTCACCGCCCGGCCGGGCGCCGGTGGCAAGTCCCCCGACGAGGACGAACGGCAGTCCACGCTCGGCGCCGAACTCAAGCGCTACCACGAGCTGTACGGCATCCGCGCCGGCGTCTTCTTCCGCGACGGGACGCCCATGGCGGCGGCGCCCGCCGACTGGCGCGTACCGGAGGAGGGCGAGGGCGCGCGGGCCTTCAGCGAGGCGCTGGCGGGCCGCCGCAGCCACGACCCCCACCAGATCTGGCCCTGGGACGAGGACGGCCGGATTCCGGTCGCCTCGCCCGTCGTCCGGGACGGCGACGTGGTGGCCGTCGTCGTCACCGACTCGCCCACCGGGCAGATGCGCTCCCGCACCCTGCACGGGTGGCTGCTGATCGGCGCGGGCGAGTGCGCCGCCATGCTCGTCGCCGTGGCCGCCGCCTTCCGGCTCACCGGCTGGGTGCTGCGCCCCGTGCGCGTCCTGGATGCCGCGAGCCACGACATCGCCACCGGCCGGATGAAGTCCCGGGTCGCCGCCGCCTCCGGGCCGCCGGAACTGCGCCGCCTGGCCCGTTCGTTCAACGAGATGGCCGACAACGTCGAGGAAGTGCTGGAGCAGCAGCGCGCCTTCGTCGCCGACGCCTCCCACCAGTTGCGCAACCCGCTCTCCGCGCTGCTGCTGCGCATCGAGCTGCTCGCCCTGGACCTGCCCGAGGGCAACGCGGAGATCGCCTCCGTGCGGACGGAGGGCAAGCGGCTGGCCCGGGTCCTGGACGACCTCCTGGACCTGGCGCTGGCCGAGCATGCCGCCGCCGACCTCCAGCTCACCGACATCGCCGCGCTCGCCGACGAGCGCGTCGACTCCTGGCGCCCGCTGGCCGGTGACAAGGGGGTGCTGCTGTCCTACGAGGGCCAGCGGGCCGTGACGGGCTGGGCGGACCCGGTCGCCCTGTCCAGCGCCCTGGACGCCCTGGTCGACAACGCCCTGAAGTTCACGCCCGCCGGGGAGCGGGTCACCGTCGGCGTGGTGCCGGACGGCGAGTGCGTACGGATCACCGTCCGCGACCACGGGCCCGGCCTCACCGAGGACGAGCTGGCCCGCATCGGCGACCGCTTCTGGCGCAGCGGCCGCCACCAGAACGTCTCCGGCTCCGGCCTGGGCCTGTCGATCACCCGCGCGCTGCTCGCTGCCGGAGGCGCCACCCTCTCCTTCGCGCCGCACCGGCCGCACGGGCTGCGGGTGACCGTGGTGGTGCCGCGCACCGCGCCGTGACCAGCGGCTCCGGTGCCGCACTCGTACGATCGTTCGCGGCTGCGGACCTGTGTTACCGTTGGCGGCGTTGCAGTTGTGGTACCCATGAACTTTGTGCGCGCCCGGAGGCTGGAAGCCCCGGGCGTTCCTTGTTTTCCGGACCTTTCTCCGGTGTGGGGCGATCATCTCGGCGACAGGGAGGCCGTGCAGTGCGGTCTCCGGCTTGCGCCCCTAGAAGGAGAAACACATGGCTACCGGCACCGTGAAGTGGTTCAACGCGGAAAAGGGCTTCGGCTTCATCGAGCAGGACGGCGGCGGCCCCGACGTCTTCGCCCACTACTCGAACATCCAGTCCCAGGGCTTCCGTGAGCTCCTGGAGGGCCAGAAGGTCAGCTTCGACGTGACCCAGGGCCCGAAGGGCCCGCAGGCGGAGAACATCATCCCCGCCTGACGGACCGCGCGTCCGCGGACGGGGCCCGCACCGGTCGGTGCGGGCCCCGTCCGTATCCGTACGGCCCGCCGTCCGTACGACGATCACCGTACGGACGCCCCGCGCCCGTACGACCCGTGTGCGTGCGTCCCGTACCCACACGGCCCGAGACCGCACGGCACCGTGCCGTACGCGCTCGGCCTCCCCGCCACCGAAGGGCTTTCAGTGACCCGAGCGAACGCACCGCGACAGAGCGCCGCCTCCGAGCCGTCCCCGGGGACGGCCGGTCAGCCGCCCGCCGTCTCCTTCGACGAGCTGCCGCTGGCACCGGCTCTTCTCACCGCGCTGCGTGCGCAGGGCGTCACCGAGCCGTTCCCCATCCAGGCCGCGACGCTGCCCGCCACCCTCGCGGGCCGGGACGTGCTGGGCCGCGGCCGGACCGGCTCCGGCAAGACCCTGGCCTTCGGCCTGGCGATGCTCAGCCGTACGGCGGGCCGCCGTGCCGAGAGCAAGAGCCCCCTGGCGATGGTGCTCGTGCCCACCCGCGAACTGGCCACCCAGGTCACCGAGGCGCTCGCCCCGTACGCCACGGCGGTCGGCCTGCGTACGACCACGGTTGTCGGCGGCACCTCGATCAACCGCCAGGTCGACGCGCTGCGCAAGGGCGCCGAGATCCTGGTCGCCACCCCCGGCCGGCTCGCCGACCTGCTGGACCGCCGGGCCTGCAAGCTCGACCAGGTCGCCGTCACGGTCCTCGACGAGGCCGACCAGATGACCGACATGGGCTTCCTGCCGCAGGTCACCCGCCTGATGGAGAAGGTGGACCCGGGCGGCCAGCGGATGCTGTTCTCCGCGACGCTCGACCGCAATGTCGACAAGCTCGTCCGCCGGTTCCTGACCGACCCGGTCACCCACTCCGTGGACCCGTCGGCCGCGACGGTCACCACCATGGAGCACCACGTCCTGTACGTGGACGACACCGACAAGCGGGCCACCACCACCGAGATCGCCGCCCGCGACGGCCGCGTGATCATGTTCGTGGACACCAAGCGCGGCGCCGACCGGCTCACCAAGCACCTGCTGGCGCAGGGCGTCCGGGCCGCGGCGCTGCACGGCGGCAAGTCCCAGCCGCAGCGCACCCGCACCCTGGAGCAGTTCCGCACGGGGCAGGCCACCGCGCTGATCGCCACCAACGTCGCCGCCCGCGGCATCCACATCGACGGCCTCGACCTGGTGGTCAACGTCGACCCGCCGACCGAGGCCAAGGACTACCTGCACCGCGGTGGCCGCACCGCGCGGGCCGGCGAGTCGGGCACCGTCGTCACCCTGGTCACGCCCGCCCAGCGCCGGGACATGACCCGGCTGATGTCCCAGGCGAAGATCACCCCCGGTACGGCGCGGGTCCGGCCGGGCGACAGCGAACTGATACGGATCACGGGCGCGCAGGCGCCGTCCGGCCAGCCGGTGGTGATCGCCGTCCCCGCGCAGCAGGAGCGGCCCAAGCCCGCGGGAGGCGGCGCGCGGCGGCGTCCGCGCCGCGGTGGCTCCGGCTCCGGCTCGGCGGGCGGCGGCAACGGTGCGGCGGGCGGCGGCCGTCCGTCCCGCCGCCCCTCCCGCGCCCCTAAGGGCCCCCGCGCCCCGCGGGCACCGAAGGCGTGACGCGCGCCGGGGCGCGCACGGAAGCCGGTGCGCGCCCCGCGCCGGGGCCACGGTCGGACCGTCCGCTCACGGCTTCTCCGACACGTAATAGCGCCGCGCGCCCTCGTGCAGCGGCAGCGGGTCGGTGAACACCGCGGTCCGCAGGTCCACCTTCTGGGCGGCGTGCACCTCGGTACCGATCCGGTCCCGGCTCCTTATGACGGTCCTGGTGATCGCCTCCGTCAGCACCGGGTCCTGCCGGTCGGTGGTGACCAAGAGGTTCGCGACCGCGATCGTCTTGATCGCCTGTCCCTTCTGGACCCGCGGGTACGCGTCGGCCGGCATCACCGCCGCCCGGTAGTGGCGGGTCCGCCCGCCCTGCCGGTGCAGCGCCGGCAGCAGGTCTCCGAGCTGGACGAGCCGTACGGGCAGCCGCCGGGCCACCTGCTGCACGGCCGAGGTCGGCAGCCCGCCCGACCAGAAGAAGGCGTCCAGCTTCCCGTCCTCCAGCAGCTTCGGCATCCGGTCGATACCGACCCGTACCGCTTCGATGTCGTGGTCGAAGTCCAGCCCGGCCGCCGCGACCAGCCGCCGGGTGATGAGCTGGACGCCGGAGCCGTCCGCCCCCACGCCGACGCGCAGCTTCCCGAGGTCCTTGGCCGAACCGACCGGGGAGTCCGCGCGGACCACGAGCTGCATGTAGTCGTCGTACAGCCGCGCGCAGGCCCGCAGCCGGGCCGCCTCCCGTGGCTTCAGACGCTGCTGCTCGGCCACCGCGTCCGCGGTCGCTATCGCGAACTGGGCGTTGCCGCTCGCCAGTTGGCTCAGGTTGTCCAGCGACCCCGCGCTGTTCCTCAGCCGTACGTCGACCCGCGGCAGGTCCCGGCGCAGATCCTGCTTGAGAAGCTCCCCGTAACGCGCGTACACCCCGGAGCGCACGCCGGTGGACAGCGTCAGCGGCCCGCCGGGCGCGGGCGGGCCGCCCAGCGGCAGCAGCCACCACAGCAGCAGGCCGAGCGCGACCAGCGCCGCGGCAGCCGCGAGCAGCGCCCGGCGACCGCCGGCGCGGGGGAGTACGGAGACCATGGGCCGGATCCTGCCAGCCCCGCGACGGGAACGGGAGGGGCGAGGCGGCGGCGGGAACACGTACCCTGGTCGATTGAGATGAGTGCGAAGACATACGAGGTGCGCACCTACGGGTGCCAGATGAACGTCCACGACTCCGAGCGGCTGTCGGGCCTGCTGGAGGACGCCGGATACGTGCCCGCGCCCCAGGGCGCCGACGGAGCCGACGTCGTCGTCTTCAACACCTGCGCGGTGCGGGAGAACGCCGACAACCGGCTCTACGGCAACCTCGGCCAACTCGCGCCGAAGAAGGCCGCGCGGCCGGGCATGCAGATCGCCGTCGGCGGCTGCCTGGCCCAGAAGGACCGCGACACCATCGTCAAGAAGGCCCCCTGGGTCGACGTGGTCTTCGGGACGCACAACATCGGCAAGCTGCCGGTGCTCCTGGAGCGCGCCCGCGTCCAGGAGGAGGCGCAGGTCGAGATCGCCGAGTCGCTGGAGGCGTTCCCCTCCACGCTGCCCACCCGCCGCGAGAGCGCGTACGCGGCCTGGGTCTCGATCTCCGTCGGCTGCAACAACACCTGTACCTTCTGCATCGTCCCCGCCCTGCGCGGCAAGGAGAAGGACCGCCGCCCCGGCGACATCCTCGCCGAGATCGAGGCGCTGGTCGCGGAGGGCGTCTCCGAGATCACCCTGCTCGGCCAGAACGTCAACGCGTACGGCTCCGACATCGGCGACCGTGAGGCGTTCAGCAAGCTGCTGCGCGCCTGCGGGAAGATCGAGGGCCTGGAGCGGGTCCGTTTCACCTCGCCGCACCCCCGCGACTTCACCGACGACGTCATCGCCGCCATGGCCGAGACGCCGAACGTGATGCCGCAGTTGCACATGCCGCTGCAGTCCGGCTCGGACACGGTCCTCAAGGCGATGCGCCGCTCGTACCGCCAGGAGCGCTTCCTCGGCATCATCGAGAAGGTGCGCGCCGCGATGCCGGACGCCGCCATCTCCACGGACATCATCGTCGGCTTCCCGGGCGAGACCGAGGAGGACTTCGAGCAGACCCTGCACACGGTCCGGGAGTCCCGCTTCGCGCAGGCCTTCACCTTCCAGTACTCCAAGCGCCCCGGGACCCCGGCCGCCGAGATGGACGGCCAGATCCCCAAGGAGGTCGTCCAGGCGCGCTACGAGCGGCTGGTGGCCCTTCAGGAGGAGATCTCCTGGGAGGAGAACAAGAAGCAGGTCGGCCGCACGCTGGAGGTCATGGTCGCCGAGGGCGAGGGGCGCAAGGACGATGCCACGCGCCGCCTGTCCGGCCGTGCGCCCGACAACCGCCTGGTGCACTTCACCCGCCCCGAGGAGCCGGTCCGCCCCGGCGACCTGGTGACCGTCGAGATCACCTACGCCGCGCCGCACCACCTGCTCGCCGAAGGACAGGCCCGGGCCGTCCGCCGGACGCGCGCGGGCGACGCGTGGGAGAAGCGCAACGCCGCCCCGGCCGCCCAGCCCGCCGGCGTCATGCTCGGCCTGCCGACGATCGGCGCGCCGGCCCCCACCCCGGCCCCGGCGGCGGGCTGCGGGTGCGACTGACGCCCTGAGGGGCGCGTGCTGGACGGGGCGGCCGTGATCATGCCGTGTCGGGGCGTGGCCGGTGCCCCGTGCGGCTGTGGCGTGGCTTTCGCCCCGTGCGGCTTTCGCCGCATGCGGCTTCCGCCTCATGCGGCCGGTGCCTCATGCGGCCTCCGCCCCGTGCGGCCGGTGCCTCGTACTGCCTTCGCCTCGTACTGCCTTCGCCTCGTTCGGCCGGTGCCGGACGCGGCGTGGGCCGGCGTCCGAGCGCCCGTGGTCGGCGGTGCGCCCTTGCTAGGGTTCCAGCCATGCTTGTCGCCGCCGCCGTCTGCCCGTGTCCGCCGGTCCTCGTCCCGGAGGTCGCCTCCGGAGCCGCGCCCGAGCTGGACGGTCTGCGGGCCGCCGCCCTGGACGCGGTCGGCGTGCTCGCCGCGGCCCGGCCGGACCGGCTGGTCGTCGTCGGCCCCGCCGAACAGGCCGGCCGCGGACCGCACGGACAGGGCGCGGTCGGCTCGTTCCGCGGCTTCGGTGTGGACCTGGACGTGAGCCTGGGCGCCGCCGAGACGCCCCCGGAGCGGCCGCTTCCGCCGTCGCTGTCGGTCGGCGCCTGGCTGCTGACCCGTACGGACTGGGCCGACGCGCCGGTGGAAGGGCTGGGCATCGGGGAACCGCTCGCCGCCGACCGCTGCGTACAGGTCGGCCGGGAGATCGCGGCCTCGTCGGAACGGGTCGCCCTGCTGGTCATGGGCGACGGCAGCGCGTGCCGCTCGGTGAAGGCACCGGGCTACCTCGACGAGCGGGCCGAGGCGTTCGACGCCGCCGTGGGGCGCGCCCTGGGCGCCGCCGACACCGAGGCGCTGACCGGGCTGGACGCGGAGCTGGCGTACGAGCTTAAGGCCTCGGGCCGGGCCTGCTGGCAGGTCCTGGCAGGCGCCGCGCAGGACGCCGGGCTCCGCGGCGAGCTGCTGCGCGAGGAGGCGCCGTACGGGGTGGGGTACTTCGTGGCGGCCTGGTCCTGAGACGGGCCTGAAGCCCGCGGTGGAGCCCGCGGCGGGCCGGGCCCGGGCCGGCTCGGGCCCGGGGTGTACGGGAGATGCGCGCGAGGCGTACGGGAGCGGTGCGCCAGGCGTACGGAGAGGCCCGGGGCGTACGGAGAGCCGCGGGCCGGGCCGCGGAGCCACCGGCGTGGCGTACGGCCCCGAAGGCGTCGCCCCACTCCCGCGACGCCCGCTCTCACGCGCTGCCCCACTCGCGCGCCGCTCCACTCACGCGACGGCCGCGGAGCGCTTCGCTCCGCGGCCGTGGTGCCGTCCGGGCCGTCCCGCGCGGGCCCGGTGGGAAGGTCAGGAGGCCGGTCCCTGTGGGCCGGAGCCGCCGGGGCCCTGGTTCCCGGAGCGGCGGGACTCCTCGGACAGCCGGCCGAGGGCGTCCTTCGCCTTGCCCGCGCCGGTGCCGATCTGACTGCTGTACTTGCCCTTGGTCCTCTCGTCGGCTGCCCGCGCGGCCTTGTCGAGCCCCTGCTCGATCTTGTCGCCGTGCTGCTGCGCGAGGTCACCGGCCTTGTTCTTCAGAGGACCGAGCTTGGCCTTGAGGTTGTCCAGCAGGCCCATGGGCCACCTTCCTTCGTACGGCGTGCGTGCTACTTGCGGGCGCCTTCCCCGGCTTCGCTGTCCGCAGCCTCCTCCGCCGACTGCTGCTTGGGGATCTCGACGCCTTCGGCGGCCGCCGCCTCGCCGGCTTCCTCCACCGATGGCTGCCCGTCCGCCGCTGCCGCCTCGTCCCGCTCCGCCACCGGTGCGGCCTCGGACCGCCCGGCGGCGGGCTCCCCGCCCTCCGCGGCCGACGGCTCCGCCGTCAGCGTGATGGCGGCGGCCTCCTCCGTCGACGCCTCGTCCTTGCGGCGACGAAACCGTGAAAACACGCCCATAACTACTCCATACCCTACTCGTGTGGGCGAAATCCCGGGGCGCCCGGAGCGTCCCATTGCGCCGCCCGCGGGCCCCGGTTCGTAAACCGGCGGCCGGAACCTCGCAACAGGCAACGAACACGGAGACGAGCCGTCACGTCGCTCGTTCGAGATGAGCCCCGCAGGTTTGCGAGACTGGGCCGGTGAACACCGCAGTTCCCGCACCCCGGGTCATCGCCGTCGTCGGTCCCACCGCGGCCGGAAAGTCCGATCTGGGCGTCGCGCTCGCCCGCCACCTCGGTGGCGAAGTCGTCAACGCCGACTCCATGCAGCTCTACCGGGGAATGGACATCGGCACCGCCAAGCTGACGGTGCCCGAACGCCAGGGCGTCCCGCACCACCTCCTGGACATCTGGGACGTGACCCGGGCCGCGAACGTCGCCGAGTACCAGCGGCTGGCCCGCGCCGAGATCGACCGCCTGCTCGCCGAAGGCCGCACCCCCGTCCTCGTCGGCGGCTCCGGCCTGTACGTACGCGGCGCCATCGACGCCCTCGACTTCCCCGGTACCGACCCGGAGGTGCGGGCCCGGCTGGAGGCCGAACTCGCCGAGCGGGGCAGTGGCGCCCTGCACGCCCGGCTCGCCGCCGCCGACCCGGAGGCCGCCCGCGCCATCCTCGCGAGCAACGGACGCCGCATCGTGCGCGCCCTGGAGGTCATCGAGATCACCGGCCGCCCCTTCACCGCGAACCTCCCCGGACACGAGGCGGTCTACGACACCGTGCAGATCGGCGTCGACGTGGCACGCCCCGAACTGGACGACCGCATCGCCCGCAGGGTGGACCGGATGTGGGAGGAGGGCCTGGTGGACGAGGTGCGGCGGCTGGAGGGCGAGGGGCTGCGCGAGGGCCGTACCGCCTCCCGTGCCCTCGGCTACCAGCAGGTGCTCGCCCAGCTCGCGGGGGAGTGCACGGAGGAGCAGGCGCGGGCCGAGACGGTGCGGGCCACCAAGCGCTTCGCGCGCCGCCAGGACTCCTGGTTCCGCAGGGACCCCCGGGTCCACTGGCTCAGCGGCGGCGCCGCTGACCGCGCGGAACTCCCGGGGCGGGCGCTGACGTTGGTCGAACGACCGGTCACAGCCTGATCACGTCATGGCATCGGGACGCTCCGCCCGTCATCCGGGCCCCCGGGAGCGTGTCATCATCGACCTTCGATCGAGGCGTGCAGTCGGAGTGGGGAGGGCGCGTGGCGATGGAGGCCGGCCCTCGCAACAGACCGCAGCAACCGGACGGGCCGAGAGACGGACAGCGGGACGCGACGGAGTCGCTGACCCAGGACGGGCCCGGGGCCGTGGGCCCCGACGGGCCTGCCCTCGACCACGCCGCGGCCGTCGGGCCCGACGGCCCCGACGCGCTGGGTGAACCGGTTCGCCCGGCGCCCCTGGACGCCGGGGACGGCCCCGCGGAGGCGGCCGAGGGCGGCGAGTCCTTCCGGGAACTGCGCCCGCCGCGCCGGCTGCGCATCTGGCAGCTCGCGCCGATCGTGGGCCTGGCCATCCTCGGCTCGCTGATGTTCGCCTTCCCACTGGCCTTCGAGTTCGGCGGCGACAGCGGCGCGGTGATCTCCATGCTCGGCCTGCTGCTGTTCGGCTGCGCCGCCGGCTGGGGCATGATGGCCGCCCGCCGGGTCGGCCACACCTGGCCCGGCCTGCCCGCACGCGGCTCCGGCCGCCGCCCGGACTGGCGGGTCGCCCTGGCGTACGCGGCGGTCGTGATCGTCCTGGCCCTGCTGGCCGTCTGGCGCGTCGCCCGCCTGCACTGACTGTCACCGCCGCGCCGTACGATGCAGTCATGACCAACGCACAGGGGACCGCAGAGGCCACGGGGGCCGCGGTGAGCGCCGCCACGACCGCCGCGGGTGGCTCGGGCCGGGGCATCGCCTTCCTCAAGGGACACGGCACGGAGAACGACTTCGTGATCGTCCCCGACCCGGACGGCGCCCTGGAGCTGTCCGCCGACGCCGTCGCGCGGATCTGCGACCGCCGGGCCGGCATCGGCGGCGACGGCCTGCTGCGCGTGGTGCGCTCCGCCGCCGACCCCGCGGCCCGCGCCCTGGCCGGCGAGGCCGAGTGGTTCATGGACTACCGCAACGGCGACGGCTCCGTCGCCGAGATGTGCGGCAACGGCGTCCGCGTCTTCGCCCGCTACCTCCAGCACGCCGGCCTGGCCGGCGAGGGCGAGCTGGCCATCGCCACCCGGGCCGGCGTCCGCAGGGCGCGCCTGACCGCGACCGGCGAGGTCACGGTCGCCATGGGCCGCGCCGAGCTGCTCCCGGACGGCGTGACGGTCACCGTCGGCGACCGGAGCTGGCCCGCCCGCAACGTGAGCATGGGCAACCCGCACGCCGTCGCCTTCGTCGAGGACCTCGACCACGCCGGAGAGCTGCGCACGGCCCCGCCGTTCGGCCCAGCCGCCGTCTACCCGGACGGCGTCAACATCGAGTTCGTCGCCGACCGCGGCCCGCGCCACGTGGCGATGCGGGTCCATGAGCGCGGCTCCGGCGAGACCCGCTCCTGCGGCACGGGCGCCTGCGCCGTGGCCGTCGCCACCGCCCGCCGGGACGGCACCGACCCTTCGGTCACCGGCAGCCCCGTCACGTACACCGTCGATGTCCTGGGCGGCAGCCTGACGATCACCGAGCTGCCGGACGGCACGGTCGAGATGACCGGCCCCGCGGTGATCGTCGCGCAAGGTGCGATGGACCCCGCGTGGCTGGTCACGGCCCTCGACTGAGACTTCGCTCGAATGGGTGATCCGGTTCACGCTGGGCGAGAGCGGGACAGCGCTGCGTGATGGGCTCGGTAGCATCAAGCACCGGCCCGGGCGACTGACTGCGGGCGCCCAACCGCCGGTCGACGCCGCCGGAGGTGCCCATGAGCGCAGAGGCCACGAACCCTGGTAACCCCGCCGCGCCTGCCCAGGCCGCTCCGTCCGACCTGGGGGAAGCCTCACATCGCAAGCGCGGCCGCCCCCGCCTGGAACTGCGCGGGCTGCGCCGCATCGGCCGGGCCGCGCTGCTCGGGCCGGCCCCCCGCGACGGCCTGCCGGACGCCCTGGAGCACGTCGCCAAGGTGCACCGCGCCCACCACCCGGACGCCGACCTGGACACCCTGAGCCGGGCCTACGCGCTCGCCGAGTCCTCGCACCGCGGGCAGATGCGCAAGAGCGGCGAACCGTACATCACCCACCCGCTCGCGGTGACCTTGATCCTGGCCGAACTGGGCGCCGAGACCACGACCTTGACCGCCTCCCTGCTCCACGACACCGTCGAGGACACGGAAGTGACGCTCGATCAGGTCAGCCGGGAGTTCGGCAAGGAGGTCTGCTACCTGGTCGACGGCGTGACCAAGCTGGAGAAGGTCGACTACGGCGCCGCCGCCGAGCCCGAGACCTTCCGCAAGATGCTGGTCGCCACCGGCAACGACGTCCGCGTGATGTCCATCAAGCTGGCCGACCGGCTGCACAACATGCGCACCCTCGGCGTGATGCGCCCCGAGAAGCAGGCCAGGATCGCCAAGGTGACGCGCGACGTGCTGATCCCGCTCGCCGAACGGCTGGGCGTGCAGGCGCTCAAGACCGAGCTGGAGGACCTGGTCTTCGCGGTCCTGCACCCGGAGGAGTACGCCACCACCCGCGCGCTCGTCCTCGGTCACGCCGGCCGCCCGGGCCCGCTGGACGCCATCGCGGAACGGGTGCGCACCGTGCTGGGCGAGGCCGACATCGACGCCGAAGTCCTCATCCGGCCGCGGCACTTCGTCTCCGTGCACCGGGTACGCCTGGCGCGCGGCACGGTCACCGACGCGGACCTCGGCCGGCTGCTGGTGCTGGTCGCCGAGGACGCCGACTGCTACGCCGTGCTCGGCGAGCTGCACACCTGTTTCACCCCGGTGGTCTCGGAGTTCAAGGACTTCATCGCCGCGCCGAAGTTCAACCTCTACCAGTCGCTGCACACCGCCGTATCGGACGCGGACGGCGCGATTGCCGAAACGCTCATCCGTACCCACCGGATGCACCGTGTCGCGGAAGCCGGGGTGATCGCACTGGGCAACCCGTACGCCCCCGCGGCCGGCTCCGACCCGGCCGCGGCGGTGGCGGACGGCGCCGGGGGCGCGGAGGGCGCGCAGGCGGCCGAGGACGGCGAGCGCGTCGACCCGACCCAGCCCGGGTGGCTGTGCCGCCTCCTGGAGTGGCAGCGCGCCACCCCCGACCCGGACACGTTCTGGACCTCGTTGCGCGACGACCTCGCCCAGGACCGGGAGATCACGGTCTTCTGCGCGGAGGGCGGCTTCGACGACGGGAGCGGCACGGTCGCGACGGACCCCGCGAGCAACGGCGCGGCAGGCACCGGCGCCGTCGGCCTCCCCGCCGGCGCGAGCTGCGTGGACGCCGCGTACGCGCTGTACGGCGAAGGGGCCCACCACTGCATCGGCGCGCGCGTCAACGGACGCCTGGCGACGCTCTCCACGGTGCTGTGCGACGGCGACAGCCTGCACCTGCTCATGGCCCCCGACTCCGCCGCCGGGCCCTCACCGGACTGGCTCGACCACACCCGTACCCCGGCCGCCCGGCTCGCCATCTCCCGGTGGCTGGCCGCGCACCCGGGGGCGGAGACCGGGCCGGGGGAGGGCCCGGTGGACGCGGGAGCGCCGAGCGGCGCCGGCGGGACACGGAGCGCCGGGGCCGTCGTGGCGTCCGGGCGCCACGGCGGCGACACCGCCGGTCTGTCCACCGACCTCCCCGGCGCGACCGTACGGCTCGCGGGCTGCTGCACCCCCGTACCGCCGGACCACGTCACCGGCTTCGCCGTACGGGGCGGCATCGTCACCGTGCACCGGGCGCTGTGCCCCGTGGTGGCCCGGATGGCCGCGTCCGGCCGGCAACCCGTCGGCGCGCGCTGGCGCGGCGCGGGAAACCGCGTGCAGGGCTGCCGGGTCACGCTCCTCGCGGAGGCGTTCACCAGGCCGCATCTGCTCGCCGACCTCACGGAGGCCATCGCCGCCGAAGGCGCCGCCGTGGTCGCCGCGGCCGTCGAACCGCCCCGTGAGCAGCGCGTACGGCACACCTACACGCTGCACCTGCCGGACGCGGCCAAGCTGCCGTCCCTGATGCGGGCGATGCGGCAGGTACCGGGCGTCTTCGACGTGCTCCGGGCGGGGCGTGCGCAGCCGAGGGTGGCGGCGCGGTCCTGAGGGGCGCTAGCCGCCGTGTACGTGAAGGGCCGCTCGTTCCTGGAGGGGCGCCTGTGGCCGCGTTCCTGGAGGGGAGCACCTGTGGCCGCGTTCCTGGTGGGCAGCCCGTGGCTACTTTCCTCAGGGGGCGCTCGAATCCGCGTTCCTCGGGGGTGGCCGGTTCCCTCGTACGTCATCGGCGGTCCGTTCCCGCGGTCCTGAGAAGCCGCCTGTTCGCGCGCGGCCCGGTGTTCACACGTGTCACTCCGGCCTCTACGGACGCACGGAGCCCCTCGTTCGGGTGCCGTACTGTCGCGTCGGCCACGGGCGAGCGTGCCGCGCTGATAGCCGTTTGTCATGCCGCTTTCCTCGTCCCACCCCGCGCCCGGCCCCGGCTCCGCCCCCGGACGGGGCCCCGAAGGCGCCCCGTCCCGCCCACGCCGCCTCTCCGGGGCCGCCACCCGCCGCCGGAGCGCGCTCGGCCTGCTCGCCGCCGCCTCACTGGTCGCCGCCGGCCTGCCGGACGCCGCACCGCTCGGCATCGGCGACCGGCTCTACCCCCACCTCGGCAACCCCGGCTACGACGTCCGCGCGTACGACATCGCCCTGACGTACTCCGGCCGCAACGACCGGCCGCTGGACGCCGTCACGAAGATCACCGCACGGGCCACCGCCCGCCTGGAGCGCGTCAACCTCGACTTCGCGCACGGCACCGTCCGCTCCGTCGAGGTCGACGGCCGGCCCGCGGCCCACGTCAGCCGCGGCGAGGACCTGATCGTCACGCCCCACCGCGGCGTGCGCGCCGGCACCCCGATGCGGATCGTCGTCCGGCACACCAGCGATCCGCGTCCCCCCAAGGGCGGCAAGGACAGGGAAGTCGGCTGGCTGCGGACGAAGGACGGACTGGTGATGGCCAACCAGGTCGACGCCGCACACCGCGTCTTCCCGGGCAACGACCACCCCTCGGACAAGGCGCTCTACACCTTCCGCGTCACCGCGCCCAGCGGCCTGACGGTCGTCGCCAACGGGACCCGTGTGGCGCGCCACCCGAGCGCCCTGCCGTGGAAGGGCACCACCCGGACGGGACAGGGGCGGGCGGCCCCGGCCACCACCACCTGGGTCTACCGCTCCGCCCACCCCATGGCCACCGAGGTGGCGCAGGTGTCCATCGGGCGCTCCGCCGTCGTCCGGCGCACCGGGCCGCACGGCCTGCCGCTCCGCGACGTCGTACCGGCCGCCGACCGCAAGCGCCTGGAACCCTGGCTGGCCAAGACACCCGGTCAGCTCTCCTGGATGGAGAGCAAGGTCGGCCGCTACCCCTTCGAGACGTACGGCGTGCTCCTCGCCCAGGCCGAGACCGGCTTCGAGCTGGAGACCCAGACGCTGTCCCTCTTCGAGGAGCGGCTGTTCACCACCCAGCAGTACCCCCGCTGGTACATCGAAGCGATCATGGTCCACGAGCTGGCGCACCAGTGGTTCGGCAACAGCGTCTCCCCGCGCACCTGGTCGGACGCCTGGCTCAACGAGTCGCACGCCACCTGGTACGAGGAGCTGTACGCGCACGAGCGCTCCAAGATGTCGATGGACGAGCGGACCCGCCGCGCCTACAGCGTCTCGGACCGGATGCGCGCCGAGGGCGGCCCGCCCGGGGCACCGAAGGCCCCCGGCCCCGGCAACAAGACCGGCATCTTCCGCCCGGTCATGTACGACGGCAGCGCCCTCGTGCTGTATGCGCTGCGCGCCAAGATCGGGCACGCCGCCTTCGACAAGCTGGAGCGCGCCTGGGTGGCCCGGCACCGCGACGGCGTCGCGGGCACCGCCGACTTTGTCGCGCTGGCCTCCCGCGTCTCTGGCCAGGACCTCGGCGGGTTCTTCCGTAGCTGGCTGTACGACGCGAAGACACCGCCGATGCCGGGACACCCGGACTGGAAGAGCAACCACCGGACGCCGCAGCCACCGGCACGGAAGCCGGGGGGCAAGCCCGCCGGGAAGCCTGCGACCAAGCCCGCCGTAAAGCCTGCCGGGCAGTCCGCCGGGAAGCCCCGTGGGTGAGCCTGCCGGGCGGCCTCGCCGGTGGGCCCGCGGGGCCGCCCCCCGTACACCTGAGACGGCGCGGACCGCCACCCCACACGGAAAATCCGTATGACGGTGACCAGCGG
Source organism: Streptomyces sp. NPDC018045 (assembly GCF_044327445.1). NCBI lineage: Bacteria > Bacillati > Actinomycetota > Actinomycetes > Kitasatosporales > Streptomycetaceae > Streptomyces > Streptomyces sp. NPDC018045. Next base: position 85,001 of record NZ_JBIRFL010000015.1, on the reverse strand, counting down.
CCGTGCGACCATCGTGTGGCCGATGACGGGGCGGCCACCGGGAATCTCCCGGGCGGCCCGGACGTTGTCACGATCGAGAGTCCCGGGGCCGCGTGGCCCCGCACGGGACGTCCCAACGACGCAAAGGATCAAATGACCTCCTCTTCTTCCCTTCCACAGGACCGACAGCGCCTCCCCGAGAGCCGCCGGGCCGACGCCCTGATGGAAGAGGACGTCGCCTGGAGTTACGAGATCGACGGGGAGCGTGACGGCGAGCAGTACGACCGCACGGAGCGGGCCGCCCTGCGGCGTGTGGCCGGACTGTCCACCGAGCTCGAAGACGTCACCGAGGTCGAGTACCGCCAGTTGCGCCTGGAGCGCGTGGTGCTGGTCGGTGTCTGGACCACGGGCACGGCGCAGGACGCGGAGAACTCCCTCGCCGAGCTGGCCGCCCTGGCGGAGACGGCGGGCGCGATGGTGCTCGACGGCGTCGTCCAGCGCCGCGACAAGCCCGACCCGGCGACGTACATCGGTTCGGGCAAGGCCCTGGAGCTGCGCGACATCGTCCTGGAGTCCGGCGCCGACACGGTGGTCTGCGACGGTGAGCTGAGCCCCGGCCAGCTCATCCACCTCGAAGACGTCGTCAAGGTCAAGGTCGTCGACCGTACGGCGCTGATCCTCGACATCTTCGCCCAGCACGCCAAGTCCCGTGAGGGCAAGGCGCAGGTCTCGCTGGCGCAGATGCAGTACATGCTGCCCAGGCTGCGCGGCTGGGGCCAGTCGCTGTCCCGGCAGATGGGTGGCGGTGGCTCCGGCTCCGCGGGCGGCGGTATGGCCACCCGTGGCCCCGGTGAGACCAAGATCGAGACGGACCGTCGGCGGATCCGCGAGAAGATGGCGAAGATGCGCCGGGAGATCGCGGAGATGAAGACCGGCCGTGACATCAAGCGGCAGGAACGCCGCCGTCACAAGGTCCCCTCGGTGGCCATCGCCGGTTACACCAACGCGGGCAAGTCCTCGCTGCTCAACCGCCTGACCGGGGCCGGCGTCCTGGTGGAGAACGCGCTGTTCGCCACCCTGGACCCGACCGTGCGCCGGGCCGAGACGCCCAGCGGGCGGCTCTACACCCTCGCCGACACCGTCGGATTCGTCCGGCACCTGCCGCACCACCTCGTCGAGGCGTTCCGCTCCACGATGGAGGAGGTCGGCGACTCCGACCTGATCCTCCACGTGGTCGACGGTTCGCACCCGGTGCCGGAGGAGCAGCTCGCCGCCGTGCGCGAGGTGATCCGTGACGTGGGTGCCACCCACGTACCGGAGATCGTCGTCGTCAACAAGGCGGACGCCGCCGACCCGCTGGTCCTCCAGCGGCTGCTGCGCCAGGAGAAGCACGCGCTGCTGGTCTCGGCGCGTACGGGGCAGGGCATCGACGAGCTGCTCGCGCTGATCGACGAGGAGCTGCCGCGGCCGCAGGTCGAGATCGAGGCGCTGGTGCCGTACACACAGGGCGCGCTGGTCTCGCGGGCGCACGCCGAGGGCGAGGTGATCTCCGAGGAACACATCGCGGAGGGCACCGTCCTCAAGGCGCGGGTGCACGAGGAACTGGCCGCCGAACTCCGGCCGTACGTACCCGCCGCGTGACGCGACGGCCGTAGCGCCGCACCGAAGAGACAGCACAAGGCAGTACGAAGCCAGCACGTAGACAGCATGAAGGCCCGCTCCCGGAGCCCCGGGGCGGGCCTTCGTCATGCTGTCGCGCTCTGCCGCGGGCGGCGGCGGACCGGCCCGTCCCCGCCGTACGGGGCCGGGCCGCCCGCGCGCTCACCCGGCGCGTGCCGGGTGCCCGCCGCGCACCTCGCCTACTTCGACGCGAACTTCTTGCTCATCGCGCCGTACATGCTCTTGGCCTCCGGGCCGAGGTGCGGGCCGGCCAGCCAGCCGGCCGGACGCGGGCCGATCGAGGTGTTGGACACCAGCGCCGGCTTGCCGTCCGTGCCCTTGGCGAACCAGGGGCCACCGGAGGAGCCGGCGGTCATCAGGCAGCCGATGCGGTACATGGTCGGCCTCTTGGCGTCCAGCGACAGCCGCCCCGGCTTGTCGGTGCACTGCTGCAGCGTCGCGCCGTCGAACGGTGCCTCGGCCGGGTAGCCCTGGGCGGTGATGCTACGGATGTCCGGGATCGCGGAAGCGTTGAAGTCCACCGAGTAGGCGCCGCCGGCGACCTCTTCGAGGGACTTGGCGCCCGCGCCCTTCTCCGGCGTCACGTGCATGATCGCGAAGTCGTACGGCGCCATCGGCACGCTGTTGCCCTGCGGACCGCCCTGGCTGATCCACTGGTTGGAGGTCGACGCGCCGTCGGCCCACCACACGCCCTTGGGGAACATCTGCTCACGCGAGGCGTTCTCCAGTTGGGCCGCGGACTTGCCGCTGTCGTTGAACGACGGGGCGAAGATCATGTTGCGGTACCATCCGCCGGTCTTGCCGGCGTGCACGCAGTGGCCGGCCGTCCAGACCAGGTTGGACTTGCCCGGGTGCGCCGGGTCCTTGACCACCGCGCCGGAGCAGACCGCGTGGCCCTCGGGCGTGTCGAAGAAGATCTTGCCGAGGCCGGGCGCGTTCTGGCCGAACGGCGGCTTGACGGCCTTGGCCTGGACCGGCCGCGGATCCGGGTCGGTCCGCCCCTGGTCACCCGAGATGTCCTTGGGTGTGGGCTCCTTCGGCGGCTTGGCCTTGCTCGCCCGGTCCGGGTCCCACAGACCCTTGATGATCGGGTTGATGAACTCACTGGCCTCGCGGAGCCACTTGTCCTTGTCCCAGTTCTTCCACTCGCCGTTCTTCCACTTGTCCAGGTCGACGCCGTGTTCCTTGAGCTTGTCCTGGATGTCCTGGGGGATCGTGAAGCCACCCCCGCCCGCGCTGCCCTGTTCCGCGGACTGGCCGGGCTTGCCGTCCGCCTGGTTGCCCTCGGGCCCGCAGCCGGTGGCGGTCAGCGCCACCACGGCGGTGAGGGCGGCCGCGGCCAGGACCGGCCGACGTATGGATCGCATGGGTGAACTCCCCCTGGTCTGTTCAGGTTTGCCGCGGGCACGCGTCCGGCCTCGGGCGGCCGTACCGCGCCGTGGACATGCGTGCCGGTCTTGCCCCGGACGTGCCCGCATCTGCTGTTTTGTCATGCACCGGAAAGCCGGGCGCAGGTCCCCACTATGCCGGTGCCGTTGGGGACGGTGGTGAGCGGGTCCCCGGTTCCGATCCGGTGGGGATCTTTCTGTGGAGGTGATGTGGGGGTGGGACGGGCGCGGTGAAGGGGCATGGCGTGGGGCGGTGGGGGGCGCTGAAGAGGCATGGCGCGGGAGCGCCGCGCGGGGGTGTCGTGCCGCGCGCCGTGCCTTTGCGCCGTGGGCTCAACGCCGCGCGCCATGCCCCCGCACCGTGGGCGCCGCGCCGCGCGCCATGCCCTCGCGCGGCGGGCGTAGCGCTGCCGGGCGCCCCGCTTCCCGGTGCGGCAAGGATCTTGTGGCAGGCCGTGTTCTCCCGCGGCCGGCGTCGTTGATACGTACGGGGGACGGCTGAGCCGTGTCCGGCGGTAGCGGGAAGCGGCCCGCCGGCCAGGCCCGGCGACCTGCCGACAGCGGACCAGGCCCGGTGCGCGACGGAAAGCGGCCCGACGGGGCGCGGCCGGCGCGCGGCGGGCCCGCCCGCAGTTCACCGCGAGAGCCCAGCAGCAGGAGGACCGAACCGCCGTGGCCTTGACCCAGCCCCTGCCGATGGCACCCCCTCCCGCCCAAGAGGGCATCCTGCGGCGGCAGTCGCTCCGCGAATCCGCCGCCCGTACGTACGCGCGCTCGCTCCCCATCGTCCCGGTGCGGGCCCGTGGGCTGACCATCGAGGGCGCCGACGGCCGCCGCTATCTGGACTGCCTCTCCGGGGCGGGCACCCTGGCGCTCGGGCACAACCACCCCGTCGTCCTGGAAGCGATCCGCTCCGTGCTGGACTCCGGCGCCCCGTTGCACGTTCTCGACCTCGCCACCCCGGTCAAGGACGCCTTCGTCACCGAGCTGTTCGCCACCCTGCCTCCCGAACTGGCCGACCACGGCCGCATCCAGTTCTGCGGACCGGCCGGCACGGACGCCGTCGAGGCCGCCTTCAAGCTGGTGCGGACCGCGACCGGCCGGGATGGGCTGGCGGCCTTCACCGGCGCGTACCACGGCATGACGGCGGGGGCGCTCGCGGCGTCAGGGGGCGCGCGCGACACCTCCGTGACCCGCCTCCCGTATCCGTACGACTACCGCTGCCCCTTCGGTACGGGCGGCGAACGCGGCGCCGAACTGGCGGCGCGCTGGACCGCCAACGTGCTCGACGACGACAAGAGCGGCGTCGCCCGGCCGGCCGGAATGATCCTCGAACCGGTCCAGGGCGAGGGCGGGGTGATCCCGGCCCCCGACACCTGGCTGCGCCGGATGCGCGAGATCACGGCGGCGCGCGACATCCCGCTCATCGTGGACGAGGTGCAGACCGGCGTCGGCCGCACCGGCGCGTTCTGGGCCATTGAGCACAGCGGTGTGGTGCCCGACGTCCTCGTCCTGTCCAAGGCGATCGGGGGCAGCCTGCCGCTCGCGGTCATCGTCTACCACGAGGACCTGGACACCTGGCGGCCCGGCGCGCACGCGGGCACCTTCCGCGGCAACCAGCTCGCGATGGCGGCCGGCGCGGCCACCCTCGCGTACGTCAGGGAGCACGGCCTGGCGCGGCGCGCGGGTGAGCTGGGCGCCCGTATGACGTCCCGGCTGGCCGGGCTCGCCGCCGAGCACGACTGCGTCGGCGACGTACGCGGCCGGGGCCTGATGCTCGGCCTGGAGCTGGTCGACCCGGACGCCGCCCCGGACCCGTCGGGGGCCCGCCCGGCCGCCCCCACACTGGCCGCGGCCGTCCAGCGGGAGTGCCTCGACCGCGGCCTGATCGTCGAACTGGGCGGCCGCCACAGCGCGGTGGTCCGGCTGCTGCCCCCGCTGACCATCACCGACGAACAGGCGGACGCGGTCCTCGACCGACTCGCCGACGCACTGGCGGCCGCGGCCCGCCCGGAGGCGAGCGGCATGGCCGCGGGGGAGCGGGGTGCGGCCCCCGGGGAGCGTGGTGCGGCCGCCGGAGCGTGTGCGGCGCCTGCGGGGGTGCGGGGTGCGGCCCCCGGAGCCGGTGCGGTTGCCGGAGCCCACGTGGGCGCGGGAGCGCGCGTGGTCGCCGAGGCGGTCGCGGAGCCGATGGCGGCCGGTAGGGCCGTAGTGCCGGGGGTGGGCGCCGGGGAACTCGCGGTGCCCGGCCGGCGGGCGGGAGCGGGGGAGGAGAGCGCATCGGGGGAGTCGGCCGAGGCAGGCGGCCCGGCCGAGGAGGCGGGTGTGGCGCCCGCGCCGGACGGGCAGGGCCACGCGGCACGGCGGCAGGCGACACCCTCCGGAGCGACCCCATGAGCGCGGATCCGCGCCGCTCCGGCCGTACGGAAGCCAGGCGCTCGTCGCCCCGCCGCGCCACGTCGCTCCGGCCCGGGCGCCCCGGGCGCCCCACGCCTGCCTTTGGGCTTCCGGTTTCCCGTGGGGCCACAGCTCCTCACGGGCCCTCAGCTCCTCAGGGACCCACCGGTCCCCATGGGCCCACCGTTCCCCATGAGCCCACCATTCCCCACGGGGCCCCAGCGCCTCATAGGCCCGCAGTTTCCTATGGGGCCCCGGTTCGTCATAGGCCCACAGCTCCTCACGGGCACACGCCTGCCCACCGCCGCATGCCCGCTCACCGCTCCAGCACCGTCCAGACCGCGTCGACCGCGCCGACCCTGCGAGGCACACCCCGATGAACGAAAGCCCCGGCCCCGACGGGACTCCGGCCGACGAGCGACGTCTGCCCCGTGAACCGCTGGCCCGGCTGCGGGAACCCGCCGTCCCCCGCCAGAACCGCCGCGTCGGCGCCCACGACACCGGCGAGAGCGGGGAGCACGGCGCCCACGCCGGCTGCGCCGTACGGCTCGGGCACCACGAGCGGCAGGGGCACGACGAGTGCCACGGGGGCGGGGCCACCCGGGTCGTCACCGTGTACACGGACGACGAGGTCGGCGTCGAAAGCCTGACCGCGGCCGGGTGCGCCACCGACCAGGGCGCCGTCCATCAGGGCAGCGACAGCCAAGGGCCCGGCGCCCAGGGGGCCGAGCAGGACCCCGTACCGGCCCTGGCCCAGGAACCCGTGCGGGCTCAGGCTCGGTTCCCCGTTCAGGACAGGCTGGAGCACCAGGACCCGGCCGTCGCCGCCGACGCCGCCGGGGCCGAGAGCCTGCTCCGCTGCTGGGTCCGCGAGAGCGGTACGCCCCGCCCGGCCGGTGACTGGCTCCGCATCCCCCTCGACGCCAGCGCGGCGGCCCTGCACGTCCCGGTCCTGTACTGGTCGGAGACCGGTTGGCACCGTTTTGGCGCGCCCGTACTGGAAGGCGCCCCCCTCGACGCCGCGCCCCTGGACGCGGTGACCCTCGCCGCCCTATTGCGCCGCGAGGCCGTACACGGCGGTACGGGGGGCAGCACCGGCGAAGGGGCACCGGACCATGGCGGTGCCGGGGGCCCGGACAGTGGCGGCAGCGCCCTCGCCACCACGGAAAGGGGTGGCGGCGCCCGCACTACGGAAAGCCGTGGCAGCGCCCTCGGCGGTATGGGGGACACCGCTACCGCCCTTGGCGATACGGGCGCCACCGGTACCCCCCTCGGCGGTACGAACGGCACCGGCAACGCCCTCGGCAGTACCGGCGGCACCGGCGCCTCGCTTTCCGCCCCGCGCGGGGCCGCCCCCATCCACCCCTCCGGTGCGCCGGACAGCGAGAGCGCCGATCTCGTCGGCCGCGTCGCCGACTCCGTACGGCACACCGCGGTATTCCTCGCCGACCGGCGCGCCACCCCGGCCGACGAGCACGAAGGCTCCCGCTTCCTCGCCGCCGAACAGGCCCTGCTCTTCGGCCACCCCATGCACCCGACCCCCAAGAGCCGGGAGGGCCTGACCGACGCCGAGACGCGTGCCTACTCCCCGGAGCTGCGCGGCGCGTTCCGCCTCCACTGGATGGCCGTCCACCGGGACGTCTTCACCGCCGCCTCGGCCTGGACCGAACGCGGCAGGATCGTCCCCGCCGCGCACCTGGCCGCCCGCCTGGCCGAGGGAGCGCCCCGGACGCCCGCCGGCACCCTGCCACTGCCGATGCACCCGTGGCAGGCCCACCAACTCGGCCACCGTCCGGACATCGCCGAACTGTACGAGGCGGGCCGCCTCCACGACCTGGGCCCCGGTGGCCCCGCCTGGTGCCCCACCTCCTCCGTACGCACCGTCTTCCGCGCCGGCGGCGAGGCCATGCTCAAACTCTCCCTGGGCGTACGCATCACCAACTCCCGCCGGGACAACCTCCGCAAGGAGCTGGAGCGCGGCGTCGAGGTGCACCGGCTGCTCCGTACCGGCCTGGCCGCGCGGTGGCGGGCGGCCTTCCCCGGCTCCCCGGGCTTCGACATCGTCCGCGACCCGGCCTGGTTCGGCGTCGCCGGGACCGACGGCGAGCCGGTGCACGGGCTGGACGTGGTCGTCCGGCACAACCCCTTCACCGCCACCGACGACGCCGTCTGCATCGCCGCCCTCACCTCGCCCCGCCCCTGGCCCGGCCGCACCGGCCTGCGCTCCCGCCTCGCCGACGTGATCGGGGGGCTCACCGCCCGTACCGGACGGCCCGCGGGCGCCGTCGCCACCGAGTGGTTCCTGCGCTACCTCGAAGCGGTGGTACGGCCCGTCCTCTGGCTCGACGGCACCGCGGGCGTCGCCCTCGAAGCGCACCAGCAGAACACCCTCGTCCTGCTGGACCGGGACGGCTGGCCCGCCGGCGGCCGTTACCGGGACAACCAGGGCTATTACTTCCGCGAGTCGCGCCGTACGGAGCTGGAACGGCGGCTGCCCGGCATCGGCTCCACCAGCGACACCTTCGTCACCGACGAGGTCACCGACGAACGCTTTGCCTACTACCTCGGCATCAACAACGTCCTCGGCCTCATCGGCGCCTTCGGTTCCCAGCGTCTGGCGGGCGAGAAGGTGCTGCTCGCGGCCTTCCGGCGCTTCCTCACCGATGCCGCCACCGGGCCCGCGGAACACCGTTCACCGCTCCCCGGCCGCCTCCTGGAAGCCCGCACCCTGCGTTGCAAGGCCAACCTGCTGACCCGGCTGCGCGGCCTCGACGAACTCGTCGGCCCCGTCGACACCCAGTCCGTCTACGTCACCATCCCCAATCCCCTTCACCCCTGACCTCCTGATCCCCCTGCCCCTGACCCTCTGACTCCTCCTCCTGTCCCTGACCGGTTCCGGTCTGTGCGCGGCGTCCGCGGACGTCCGCGTCCGCCGCCTCCGCACCTCGCCGGCCCGGTCCCAGGCCCCGCCCGCCCCGACCCTCGTCTCCGCCCTCCGAAGCCGACCGTGTCCCCGACTCCCTGCCCGCCCGCCCCGTGACCTCGTGAGGAGGCCCGGAAAGGAGAGAGCGCCATCGTGCCCCCCACCGAGTCCGGTATCGATCCAGGATCCGAAGAGACCTTCGACCACCCCCTCGAAACCTCTCCGGACGACGCCCTCGACGACACCCTCGACCTGCACCTGCCGCCCGACATCACGGCGCTGTTCAGCGCGGCGCCCCTCTCCACCGACCCGGCCGACAGCCCGGGCGGCGGAGACCTGCTCGATCACATCGCCGGCTGGGGCCCGGCAGCCACGGCCGCCGGGCCGTTCCAACTCGTACCGGTACGTATCGAACGTGACCTGCCGCTGATCTCCGCCTGGATGAACGACCCGGCCGTCGCGGCATTCTGGGAACTGGCCGGGCCCCAGGAGATCACCGCCGCCCACCTGCGCGCCCAGCTCGACGGTGACGGACGCAGCGTGCCCTGTCTCGGCGTACTGAGCGGTGTCCCCATGAGTTACTGGGAGGTCTACCGCGCCGACCTGGACCCGATCGCCCGCTACTACCCGGTCCGGCCCCATGACACGGGGCTGCACCTGCTGATCGGGGGCGTGGCCGACCGGGGCCGCGGCATCGGGACCGCTCTGCTGCGGGCCGCCGCCGATCTGGTCCTGGACCACCGGCCGCAGTGCGGCCGGGTCATCGCCGAGCCCGATCTGCGCAATGTCCCGTCCGTCGCCGCCTTCCTCGGCGCCGGTTTCCGCTACGCCGACGAGATCGACCTGCCCGCCAAACGCGCGGCCCTCATGGTCCGCGACCGCGTCCACCGCCACCTCCTGTGACCGTCCCCATATCTCGCGCCCGCCGCCGACGCCCCACCGCCGGCGGCTCCCGCCTGCCCTCCACCACTCACAACGCCCTCACCGCACGCCCCGCTCCTCCCGGCCTCGCCATCTCTCCACCGGCCCCACCCGGCCGCCCCACCCCGCTGTCAGCGCCACCTGCCGCGCCTACGGACTCGGCCTCATCCCCTCTGCCGATCCTGTCCGGCCGACCGCTTCCGCCCGACCGACCGGCCCTGCCCGGCAGGCTGGCCGACTGGCCGGCCCCGCCCGCCGGCCGGCCCGACGGAAGCCCGCTCGGAGGGTCCATCGGCCGCCCGCTCGGGGGCTCTGCCGGAATTCCGCCGGGAGGCTCTACCGGCCGCCCGCCCGGAGATTCCACCGGAAGTCCGCCGGAAGGCTCCACCGGCAGCCCGCTCGGAGGGTCTACCAGCAGCTCGTACGACTATTCCGGTCCCTCCATCCCCTCTGGACCTTCCACTTCCTCCGCCCCCTCCGGCCTGTGCCTTCCTCCTGGCCTGTGCCTGCCTTCCGGTTCGTCCGGCCGCTCCTTTCGCACTGTTCGCGTCTTCACACCAGGCTCCCTTTCCCCGCGCACTGTCCGTGTCGCTCAGGTCACGTCCCCAGGAGTCCCGCCTTGTGTCCTTCCTCCGAACCCCTCCATAGTCCTGCTTCCGATCCCGGCATCCCCTCCACACCCTCCACACCCTCCACACCCTCCACCCCCGGTAACCCGGGTGATCCCGGCAGTGATGGCCCGAGTCCCCGCAGCCGAGCCACCGACAGCACCGAGGCCACCGCTCCCGGCGTCGGCAACCCCAGCCGCACCGGCGTAGACGCCCCGGACCCAGGCTGCCCGGACGCCGCCCCAGCAGGCGCGCCCACTGCCCGCGCAGTCGCCCCCGAACCCAGCAGTCCGGACGCCGCCCCCACTCTCCCCACAGGCACCACCGCCCCCACCAGCCACGCCGTCCCCGTCTCCGCCCCCGAGGCGCCAGAAGCTCCGGCAGCCCCGAGCGACGAGCCCTCCGGCGTCGGGACGGACAGCCACCGTGCGTGGCAGAGAGCCGCCCGTCGGCTGCTCGCCAAGATCCTGGCGGAGTTCGCCTACGAGGAGATCATCACCCCCGAACCCGACCCGGGCGCCGCCTCCGTCCCCGCCTCCGTGACCGTCCCCTTCTCCGACCCACGCGACGGTCACGGCGAGCCCGGCAGCACCCCCGGCCGCGATGCCGACAGCCCCTGGGGCCCCACCACCGACTCCGCAGTGCACCTCGGCGCCACCCCCGAGGCCACCGCCCCCAGTGAGGCCTCCGCACCCCCCAAGTCCGCACCGTCCAGCGCAACCGCACCGTCCAGCGCAGCCGCACCGTCCAGCGCAGCCGCACCGGCGAGCAAGGCCGTACCGCCCAGCGACCTCGCACCGCCCAGCGAGGCCGCACCGGACCCGCGACGCGCCCGTACCGCCGACGGGGCCCGCCCCTACCGCCTGCGCCTGAACGACGACGTCACCTACCGCTTCCGGGCCCGGCGTGGCGCCTACGGACACTGGCGTGTCGACCCCGACTCCATCACCCCCACAGGCGACCCCCTCCACTTCCTGTTCCACGCCCACGACACCGTCCTGAGCCTGTCCGGTGACACGACCGGCCACCTCATCCGCGAGCTGACCGCGACCCTCGCCGCAGACACCCGCCTGGACGCCACGGCCCTCGACGCGGCGGAGCTGGCCGACCTCGACTACGCCGCCCTGGAAGGCCACCAGACCGGCCACCCCTGGCTGGTCGCCAACAAGGGGCGGCTGGGCTTCTCGGCGACCGACGCCGCCGTCTGGTCACCCGAGGCCCGCACCCCGCAGCGCCTGCCCTGGATCGCCGCGCACCGCAGGCTGGCCGTCTACCGGGGCGTCCCGGCCCTGGCCGACCCCGATCGTCTCTACGCCGATGAACTCACCCCCGAAACCCGTGCCGCCTTCGCCCGCACCCTCTCCTCGCAGGGCCTCGACCCCGCCGACTACCTCTACCTCCCCGTCCACCCCTGGCAGTGGGACGAGACCGTTGCGCCCCTCTTCGCCCCCCAACTCGCCGACAAACTCATCGTCCCACTCGCCACTGACAACGACCTGCGCCTGCCGCAGCAGTCCATCCGCACCTTCCTCAACCTCAGCCGCCCGCAGGCCCGTACGGTCAAGGTTCCGCTCTCCGTCCTCAACACCCTGGTCTGGCGCGGCCTGCCGACGGAACGCACCATCGCCGCCCCCGCCGTCACCGCCTGGGTCCACGGCCTGCGTGACGCCGACCCGTATCTGCGCGACGAGACCCGGGTGATCCTGCTCGGCGAGACCGCGTCCGTCACCGTCGAACACCCCCTGTACGACCGGCTGCCCGGCGTGCCGTATCAGTACAAGGAACTGCTCGGCTGCATCTGGCGCGAGCCGATCAGCCGCTACCTGGTTCCGGGGGAGCGTGCCCGCACCTTGGCCGCGCTCCTGCAGACCGACCCGCGCGGGCGGGCTTTAACAGCCGAGCTGGTGCACCGCTCCGGGCTGGCGCCCCGTGTCTGGCTGCGCCACCTCTTCGCCGCCCTGCTGCCGCCGCTGCTGCACTTCCTCTACCAGTACGGCACGGTCTTCTCGCCGCACGGCGAGAACGCCATCGTCGTCTTCGACCAGCGGGACGTCCCCACCCGCCTCGCGGTCAAGGACTTCGTCGACGATGTCAACACCAGCGCCGAGCCGCTGCCGGAACACGCCACCATGCCCGCCGACGTCCGCGCGGTGCTGCTCACCGAGCCCCCGGACTTCCTCACCCAGTTCATCCATTCCGGTCTCTTCGTCGGGGTCTTCCGCTACCTCGCCCCGCTGTGCGCTCAGCAACTCGCGGTGCCCGAAAGCGAGTTCTGGTCCCTGGTGCGGGCGGAGATCCTGCGCCATCAGGGACGCTTCCCGCACCTGAAGAAACGCCACGAGACCTTCGACCTGCTCACCCCCCGCATCGCCCGGCTGTGCCTGAACCGCAACCGGCTCCACCTCGACGGATACCGCGACCGTGCCCAGCGTCCGCACGCCGCCGTCCACGGCACCGTGCCGAACCCCCTCCACCACCCGTGACCGAGCAGATTGTCAGTGGGCCCGCGTAGGGTGGCAGCGCTATGACGAAGCCCTCCCTCCCCGATCTGCTGCACGCCGCCGTCACCGCTGTCGGCGGCACCGAGCGCCCTGGCCAGATCGCCATGGCCGAAGCCGTCGCCGAAGCGGTCGGCGGCGCCGCTCCCGAAGACTCGGAAGGCAGCGCAGGCGAAGCGCAGCGAAGCGGTTCCCACCTGCTCGTACAGGCCGGTACCGGCACCGGAAAGTCGCTCGGCTATCTGGTGCCGGCGCTGGCCCACGGCGGCCGTGTGGTGGTGGCCACGGCCACCCTCGCGCTCCAGCGCCAGCTCGTCGAGCGCGACCTGCCGCGCACGGTCGAGGCGCTGCATCCGCAGCTACGCCGCCGTCCGCAGTTCGCCATGCTCAAGGGCCGCTCCAACTATGTGTGCCTCCACCGCCTGCACGAAGGTGTGCCGCAGGAAGAGGAGGAGGGCCTGTTCGACCCCTTCGAGCACGCCACGCCCACCAGCAGGCTGGGCAAGGATCTGCTGCGGCTGCGCGACTGGGCGGACGAGACCGAGACCGGCGACCGCGACGATCTCACCCCCGGCGTCTCCGACCGGGCCTGGGGGCAGGTCTCCGTCTCCTCGCGGGAGTGCCTGGGCGCCTCGAAGTGCGCGTACGGCGCGGAGTGCTTCGCCGAGGCCGCCCGCGAGCGCGCCAAGCTCGCCGACGTGATCGTCACCAATCACGCCCTGCTGGCCATCGACGCCATCGAGGGTGCCCCGGTGCTGCCCCAGCACGAGGTACTGATCGTCGACGAGGCCCATGAGCTGGTCTCCCGGGTCACCGGCGTGGCCACCGGGGAGCTGACCCCCGGCCAGGTCAACCGGGCCGTCAAGCGTGCCGCCAAGCTGGTCAACGAGAAGGCCGCCGACCAGCTCCAGACCGCCTCGGAGACCTTCGAGCGCCTGATGGAGCTGGCACTGCCCGGCCGCCTGGAGGAGATCCCCGAGGACCTCGGCTACTGCCTCATGGCGCTACGGGACGCGGCCCGTACGGTGATCTCGGCCCTCGGCTCGACCCGCGACAAGTCCGTCCAGGACGAGGACGCCGTGCGCAAGCAGGCCCTGGCCTCGGTCGAGAACGTCCACGCGGTCGCCGAGCGGATCGCCAACGGTTCCGAGTACGACGTCGTCTGGTACGAGCGCCACGACCGCTTCGGCGCCTCCCTGCGCGTCGCGCCCCTGTCGGTCTCCGGCCTGCTGCGCGAGAAGCTCTTCGCGGACCGCTCCGTCGTGCTCACGTCCGCCACCCTCAAGCTGGGCGGGGACTTCAACGGCGTCGGCGCCTCCCTGGGCCTCGCCCCCGAGGGCACGGAGGGCGAGGACGTCCTGCGGTGGAAGGGTCTGGACGTCGGCTCGCCGTTCGACTACGGCAAGCAGGGCATTCTGTACGTCGCCAAGCACCTGGCCCAGCCGGGCCGCGAGGGCAGCCGTACGGACATGCTCGACGAGCTGGCCGAGCTGATCGAGGCCGCCGGCGGCCGCACCCTCGGCCTGTTCTCCTCGATGCGCGCGGCGCAGGCCGCCGCCGAGAACCTTCGCGGGCGGCTGGACGTGCCGATCCTCCTCCAGGGCGAGGAGACGCTCGGCGAACTGATCCGCACCTTCGCCGGTGACGCCCGTACGTGCTTGTTCGGGACGCTCTCCCTGTGGCAGGGCGTCGATGTGCCGGGCCCGAACTGCCAGCTCGTGGTCATGGACCGGGTGCCGTTCCCGCGGCCCGACGACCCCCTGATGAGCGCCCGGCAGAAGGCCGTGGAGGAGGCCGGCGGCAATGGTTTCATGGCTGTCGCGGCGACCCACGCCGCCCTCCTCATGGCCCAGGGGGCGGGCCGTCTCGTCCGTGCCACGGGCGATCGCGGCGTCGTGGCCGTATTGGATCCGCGCGTGGAGCGAGCCCGCTACGGCTCATTCCTGCGCAGGTCGATGCCCGAATTCTGGTACACCACCGACCGCAACCAGGTCCGCCGCTCCCTGGCCGCCATTGACGCCGCAGCCAAGGCGACCGAGGGCGAGTAGTTCCACCGGGGCGTCGGAGGGGGCCGTGACGGCCCTGCCACCCGACCCGCGCCCTCAAAGCCCACAGCCCCGACCCGCAGTAACCCCCCACCGTCAGTGGAGCAACCCCCACGTCGCTCAACCAGCCCCGCGAGAGCGGCGCCGACTCAGGCGCAAAGGGGCCCCGCACATGCTGCGAGCCCCGGGACCGGCGCAGTGGTCCCGGGGCTCGGTCGAGGGGGTCAGACCCGCCGCAGCACCGCCACGACCTTGCCGAGGATCGTGGCCTCGTCACCGGGGATGGGCTGGTACGCGGAGTTGTGCGGGAGCAGCCATACGTGACCGTCCTCGCGCTTGAAGCGCTTGACCGTGGCCTCGCCGTCCAGCATGGCCGCGACGATGTCGCCGTTCTCCGCGACGGGCTGGCGGCGTACCGTGACCCAGTCGCCGTCGCAGATCGCGGCCTCGACCATCGAGTCACCGACGACCTTCAGGACGAACAGCTCGCCGTCGCCGACCAACTGCCGGGGCAGCGGGAAGACGTCCTCGACCGATTCCTCGGCGAGGATGGGGCCGCCGGCGGCGATCCGGCCGACGAGCGGGACGTAGGACGCGGCGGGCTTGCCGGTCGTGTCGGTGGGCGCGCTGCTCGGCTGGTCGGAGCCGCGGACCTCGTACGCCCGGGGGCGGTGCGGGTCGCGGCGCAGGAAACCCTTGCGCTCCAGAGCCATGAGCTGGTGGGCGACGGACGAGGTGCTGGACAGCCCGACCGCCTGGCCGATCTCGCGCATGGACGGCGGGTAGCCGCGGCGCTGGACGGAATCCCGGATGACCTCGATGACCCTGCGCTGCCGGTCGGTGAGTCCCGAACTGTCGGCGCGGATGCCTGGAGGGCGGCCGGGCAGTGAGCGGGCTGGCTTCTGCCCCTCGGGGTTCATCGCGTCGTCCATCGGCGGTTTCCGGGTCGGATCGAATCGGCTCTGGGAGTGGCTCTGGGCGGTGATGGTGGCGCTGTCTGCGGTGGTGGTCACGTCGGCCCCTCTCGGAATGTGCTCCCTAGTTAGCCAACGGTAGTTGCTTTCGAAAGGTTGCGCCAAACACACGTTCGAGTGAAAATTTCCGGATTAGCTGACCTGATCACGGGCTTAGGTGTATAGCCGAAAGGCAATTCGGGTCATTGCGGTACTGTTCGCCCCGAGCTGATGGTCGGGAACGCGCGCCGTCCCGCCGGGTGCGGCCCGGGCGCCGCGACGTGCCGATTCTGCCATCCCCGCCCCGCCGGAGCCGCCCCCGGGCCTCGTCCCGTACTCTCGTCGGCGGCCCTGTGCACGGCCCCCGACGGTCCGCCCCGCCACGACACGCTGGGGACGCGGATGGCCTCCCGACACCACATGTAGTGCTTTGATGACTACGGCAGCCCAGAAGTTGTGGTGCCGGTGTCTTTCGGGGCTCTGGGGATCGCCTATGCTTGGGGTCGCTCCGAGGGGCCCGTGAGGGCGGCCCGGAGGTCATCAGCCGTACGCCGGGACCAGTGGGCGTACGACCGTAATTTTCGAGGGTGAGGAGGGTGAATTCATGCATTGCCCCTTCTGCAGGCACCCCGACAGCCGGGTGGTCGACAGCCGCACCACCGACGACGGCACCTCGATCCGCCGGCGCCGCCAGTGCCCGGACTGCTCGCGCCGCTTCACCACCATCGAGACGGCGTCCCTGATGGTGATCAAGCGGAGCGGGGTCACCGAGCCCTTCAGCCGCAACAAGGTCATCGCCGGCGTGCGCAAGGCGTGCCAGGGCCGGCCGGTCACCGAGGACGCGCTCGCCAAGCTGGGCCAGCGGGTCGAGGAGGCCGTGCGCGCCACCGGCAGCGCCGAGCTGTCCACCCACGACGTCGGGCTGGCCATACTGGGCCCGCTCCAGGAACTCGACCTCGTCGCGTACCTGCGCTTCGCGAGCGTCTACCGGGCCTTCGACTCGCTGGAAGACTTCGAGGCGGCCATCGCCGAACTGCGGGAGCAGAGCGAGCGGGGAACGCCCGCGCGGGCGTGCGGGTGTGAAGGGGGCGCCGGACATCCGGCGGTCCCGGTGCCCGCCACCGCCGCCGACTGAGATCGGCACACCACAGACCTGACCAGGGCAAATGCAGGCGCCCTGGTGCCAGACAGACACACACCGTGCCACGGGAAGAAGTGCGCACATATGGGCGTTTGCCCGTACAGGGAGGCGGAATGACAGAGACGACGAGCGGCCCGGCACGAGGCTCCCGCGCCAAGGGCAGCAAGGCGAGCAAGGGTCTGCGTATCGAGCGCATCCACACCACCCCTGGCGTGCATCCGTACGACGAGGTGGCGTGGGAGCGCCGTGACGTCGTCATGACCAACTGGCGCGACGGCTCGGTCAACTTCGAGCAGCGTGGCGTCGAGTTCCCCGAGTTCTGGTCGGTGAACGCGGTCAACATCGTCACGAGCAAGTACTTCCGCGGCGCGGTGGGGTCCGACACCCGGGAATCGAGCCTCAAGCAGCTCATCGACCGGGTGGTCAAGACGTACACCAAGGCCGGCGAGGAGAACGGCTACTTCGCCTCCCCGGCGGACGCCGAGATCTTCGAGCACGAGCTGGCGTACGCCCTGCTCCACCAGGTCTTCAGCTTCAACTCCCCGGTGTGGTTCAACGTCGGCACGAAGCAGCCGCAGCAGGTCAGCGCGTGCTTCATCCTCTCCGTCGACGACTCCATGGACTCGATCCTGGACTGGTACAAGGAAGAGGGGATGATCTTCAAGGGCGGCTCCGGTGCCGGCCTGAACCTCTCCCGCATCCGCTCCTCCAAGGAGCTGCTGTCCTCCGGCGGCAACGCCTCGGGTCCGGTCTCCTTCATGCGCGGCGCCGACGCGTCCGCCGGAACGATCAAGTCGGGCGGCGCCACCCGCCGTGCCGCCAAGATGGTCGTCCTGGACGTGGACCACCCGGACGTCGAGGCCTTCATCGACACCAAGGTGAAGGAGGAGGAGAAGGTCCGCGCCCTGCGTGACGCGGGCTTCGACATGGACCTGGGCGGCGACGACATCACGTCCGTCCAGTACCAGAACGCCAACAACTCGGTCCGTGTCAACGACGAGTTCATGAAGGCCGTCGAGACCGGCTCGAAGTTCGGCCTGCGCGGCCGGATGAACGGCGAGGTCATCGAGGAGATCGACGCCAAGGGCCTGTTCCGCAAGATGGCGGAGGCCGCCTGGGCGTGCGCCGACCCGGGCATCCAGTACGACGACACGATCAACCACTGGCACACCTCGCCGGAGTCGGGCCGGATCACCGCCTCGAACCCGTGCAGCGAGTACATGCACCTGGACAACTCCTCGTGCAACCTGGCCTCGCTGAACCTGATGAAGTTCCTGCGCGATGACGACAAGGGCAACCAGTCGTTCGACGCCGAGCGCTTCGCGAAGGTCGTCGAGCTGGTCATCACCGCGATGGACATCTCCATCTGCTTCGCGGACTTCCCCACCGAGAAGATCGGTGAGACCACCCGCGCCTTCCGCCAGCTCGGTATCGGCTACGCCAACCTCGGCGCCCTGCTGATGGCCACCGGCCACGCGTACGACTCGGACGGCGGCCGCGCCCTCGCCGGTGCCATCACCTCCCTGATGACCGGCACCTCGTACAAGCGCTCCGCCGAGCTGGCCGCGGTCGTCGGCCCGTACGACGGCTACGCCCGCAACGCCGACGCCCACAAGCGCGTCATGAAGCAGCACGCGGACGCCAACGGCGCCGCCAAGCGCATGGACGACCTGGACACCCCGGTCTGGGCCGCGGCCACCGAGGCGTGGCAGGACGTCGTCCGCCTCGGCGACAAGAACGGCTTCCGCAACGCGCAGGCGTCGGTGCTCGCGCCGACCGGCACCATCGGCCTGATGATGGACTGCGACACCACGGGCGTCGAGCCGGACCTGGCCCTGGTCAAGTTCAAGAAGCTGGTCGGCGGCGGCTCCATGCAGATCGTGAACAACACGGTCCCCAAGGCGCTCAAGCGGCTCGGCTACCAGCCGGAGCAGGTCGAGGCGATCGTCGCCCACATCGCCGAGAACGGCAATGTGATCGACGCCCCCGGCCTGGACCCCGCCCACTACGAGGTCTTCGACTGCGCCATGGGCGAGCGCTCCATCTCGGCCATGGGTCACGTACGGATGATGGCGGCGGCCCAGCCGTTCCTGTCCGGCGCGATCTCCAAGACCGTCAACCTCCCCGAGTCGGCCACCGTCGAGGAGGTCGAGGAGGTCTACTTCGAGGGCTGGAAGCTCGGCCTGAAGGCGCTGGCGATCTACCGCGACAACTGCAAGGTCGGCCAGCCGCTCTCCGCCAAGAAGAAGGAGGAGAAGAAGGCCGAGGAGAAGCCGGCCGAGAAGGTCGTCGAGTACCGTCCGGTCCGCAAGCGCCTGCCCAAGGGCCGTCCCGGCATCACCACGTCCTTCACGGTGGGCGGCGCCGAGGGCTACATGACCGCCAACTCCTACCCGGACGACGGTCTGGGCGAGGTCTTCCTGAAGATGTCCAAGCAGGGCTCGACCCTCGCGGGCATGATGGACGCCTTCTCCATCGCCGTCTCGGTGGGCCTCCAGTACGGCGTGCCGCTGGAGACCTACGTCTCGAAGTTCACCAACATGCGCTTCGAGCCGGCCGGCATGACGGACGACCCGGACGTGCGGATGGCGCAGTCGATCGTCGACTACATCTTCCGCCGCCTGGCGCTGGACTTCCTGCCCTTCGAGACCCGCTCCGCGCTCGGCATCCACTCCGTCGAGGAGCGCCAGCGCCACCTGGAGACCGGTTCGTACGAGCCGGCCGACGAGGAGGAGCTGGACGTCGAGAGTCTGGCCCAGTCGGCGCCGCGCCGCCTGGAGTCGGCGAAGGAGCCGTCGACGACCGAGATCGTCGAGGAGGCCGCCGCCCCGGCTCCCAAGCAGGCTCACACCAACGCGGAACTGGTGGAGATGCAGCTCGGCATCAACGCCGACGCTCCGCTGTGCTTCTCCTGCGGCACGAAGATGCAGCGCGCGGGTAGCTGCTACCTGTGCGAGGGCTGCGGCTCGACCAGTGGTTGTAGCTGACGTCGGACGCCCTCGGGTGACTGACTGACCAGGGTGGGGAGCCGGGATTCCGGCTCCCCACCCCGCATTTGTGTGCACGGCTCCGCCCGCCGGGCCCGGCGGAGCCCGGGCGGGTTTCACGCGTCCGGGGACGCCTTCACCGACGCGTCAGCGGGTGACGTTTTCAGTCGCCCATGATGGTGACGAAAGCTTCCGGGTCGGTGTCGAATCCCCGTACGGACGGGTGGAACTGCCATTCGCCCCGCTCGTCCCGGTCGAATTGCGCTATCACGGCCGCGGTGGATCCGGCGACGGCGGAGAAGTCGTCCGCCGCCAGTTCGTCGTACCCCTCGCTGACGCGGACCGCGGTGTTGGCGATGTCCCCGAACGTCTTGCGTCCGCCGCGCTGCTGAATGGCCACGCCGACGACCACACGCCCGTACGTGTCCGCCAGCCGGTTCAGTTCCAGCACCATGGCCTCGTCGGTGCCCAGGCCCAGCCCGGTGCGGCTGTCCCGGCTGAGGGTGATGGTGCCGTCGGGGGAACGGCTGTCGAAGTGCACGAGGTAGGCGGGCGCGCCGCGCGGGTCGTCCTTCGTGTAGGTCGCAGCGATGAGATCCAGGTCGTGGGCCGGAGTGCCCGCGGGGTTGGGGTCCCACTTGAGGGACACTTCGACTTTGCCGATCCCTTTGTTGAGGCTGCTCACAGAGATCCCTTTCCGGTGTTGCAACTCCCGGGCTGTGCAAGGCGGTCCACCATGGTGTCACGCTCCGCGCGCCCTGCCCCGGCGGTCGGGGCGACGCCGTCCCGTCGGCAGGACTGGTACGCGTACTGCTACTCCGACGTATGCGGTAGGACTGAAGTTCCACCAATGCCCCGTACGGGGGTGCGCAGATGTGCCGTACGCGAGTTGAAGCCCAGGTCGGAACGGTTCTGCGGCCGTGCCACGTTGTCGGCGCGGTGGGCGGTGAGTTGACGGGCGACACGGGCGGTGAGTTGACGGGCGGCATCGTCCGCCGGAAGCGCGCGGCGGTCCCGGAGTCCGCCGCGGGGAAGCGCGGGTGGAGAGCGTGCCGGGAGGCTGCTTCCGGGCCCGGAACGACCGTCAGGCGGCCAGGTCGCCCCAGAGGCGCGCCAAGTGGCTGTCCAGGGCGTCGAGCGCCGCGTCCGGGGTGAGGTGCCCGATCAGGACGTGGGTGGTCAGGCCGTCGGTGAGGGCGAGCAGGGTGCGCGCCTCGCGCTCCGCGTCCGGCGACGCGGTGGCCTCGGTGATCAGACGTGTGAAGAGGCCGTGCAGGTCCGCGTAGTTGCCACGCAGGATCTCGGCCAGCGCGGGGCTGACCGCGGCCTGGGCGGCGAAAGCGAGCCAGACGCGTGCCTCGGCCCGGTGCTCGGGGCGCAGCAGGGAGATCTCGGTGGTCGCGTGCCCGAGTGCCGTACGGGCCGACTGTGCGGGGGACTCGGCGAGCCGCGCCGCCGCCCGCGCGGAGATCCGCGTGCCGATGTGGCCGAGCGCGAAGACCAGCATCTCCTCCTTGGTGCGGAAGCAGCGCTGCACCGCCCCCATGGACACGTCGGCGCGCGCCGCCACGTCCCGCAGGGTGACGCCCTCCAGGCCGTGCTCGTCGGCGAGGCGGCAGACGGCCTCGGCGATCTGCCGGCGGCGGCTCTCGTGGTCCACCTGCTTGGGCATGCGGCGCTCCCGGTGATGCGATGCGTGTGTATCGATGACAAGGGTACGATGTGATGCACTTGCATCGGAACGGGTGGGCGGCGCGTCCGTGCCCGTCACGGAACGTCGAGGACGAAGGAGCGCGAAGTGGGAGCGCAGCAGACGCTGTGGAAGCTGACGGCCGCGGCACAGGCGGCCGCCGTGCGGAGCGGAGAGGTCACCGCCGTCCAGGTGGTCGAGCACCACCTGGAACGGATCGCCGAGGTCAACCCGGTCGTCAACGCCGTCACACAGCTTCTCGCCGACCGGGCGCGTGCGGATGCGGCCGCCGTCGACCGGCGCCGCGCCGCGGGCGAGGACCCGGGGCCGCTCGCCGGCGTGCCCTTCACGGTCAAGGAGACCACCGCCATCGAGGGCGTACCGACGACATACGGCGCGGAACACTTCCGTCACCATGTCGCGCACTCCGACGCGCCCCCGGTGGCGCGCTTGCGTGCCGCGGGCGCCGTACCGATCGGCCACAGCAACATGCCCACACTCATCCTCGCGGGCATCCACACGCGCAGCGAGCTGTACGGGGACACCGCCAACCCTTGGGCGCCGGGCGTGACGCCGGGCGGGAGCAGTGGCGGCGACGGGGCCGCGGTGGCCAGCGGCATGGCCGCGATCGGGCTGGGCAACGACTCCGGCGGATCGGTGCGGCTGCCGGCGTCCTTCTGCGGCGTGGCGGGCCTCAAGCCCACGTACGGGCGCTTCCCCGCGGACCACCGCCTCGGTGCGGAGGATCCGGCGCTCGCCACTCAGGTACTGGTGGTCGACGGGCCGCTGGCCCGTACGGTCGGCGATCTGCGCCTGGCCTACGAGGCCCTCGCCGGTACCGACCCGCGGGATCCGAGGGCCGTGGCGGTGCCCCTGTACGGTGCGCGGGCCCCGCGGCCGACGAAGGTCGCGATGGTCACGGACCCGGGCGGCAAGGGCGTGCACCCCTTGGTCCGCAAGGCCGTCGAGGACGCGGCGGACGCACTGCGCGACGCCGGGTACGAGGTGCGCGAGGTCCCGGACGTACCACGGTTGGACGAGGCGCTGGAGGTGTACGGCCGGATGACGCTGGCCGAATTCGCCCCCACCTGGCCCGTGGTGCGGAACCTGCTGGGCAAGGAAGGGCATCGCTACATCGAGATGTCGATGGAGGCGCGGGACGCCGTGCCGATGGACGTGCCGGAATACCTGCGCCTGACGGGCGCCCGGCTCGGCCTCCAGAGGGCGTGGGCCGAATTCCTGGACACCTACCCGCTGCTGCTGGGCCCCGTTTTCGCCGAGCCGCCCTTCGAACCGGGGCTGGAGGTGCGCGACCTGGAGGGACACGCGCGCGTCCAGAAGGCGATGCGCCTGTGCGCGGCCACGAGCCTCGTGGGCGTACCGGCGGTGGCCGTGCCCACCGGAGTGACGGACGGGCTCCCGTACGGAGTCCAGCTCGTCGGCCGCGCCTACCGGGAGGACCTGTGTCTGGAGGCCGCCGAGGCCGTGGAGCGGAGGCTCGGAGTGATCACTCCCATCGACCCGCGGTCGTAGGGGAGTTCGGTGTGGTGGGAGCGTGACACGCGGTGATGCCGGGCCCCGCCGGGCCGTACGATGGCGCGGTGCTGGTCAAGTGGATTAGATGCACGGTCGTGGACCGCCGGGGGTTCGAGAGGGGGCAGCGGAAGTGGGCGGGGCTGCTCGGTGAACCGGGCTTCCGTGGGCAGGGCGGCGGGTGGAGCCGGACGCGGCCTTCGGTCGCGCATCTGGTCGCCTTCTGGGAGAGCAGGGCGTTCTACGACTCCTTCATGGCGCGTTCGCACGACCGGCTGGCGGCGGCCCAGGTGGGCACGTTCAAGGACTCCCGCGTGCGCCTGTTCGAGTACGAACTCGACGTGAAGGTGGGCTTCCGGCCGGTGTTCGCCGACGCCGACGTGCTGCGGATAGCCCACTGCCAGGTGCGCGCCGACCGGGTCGAGCACTTCATGCTGATGCAGGAGAAGGTATGGAATCCGGCCATGGCCGGCTCCCCGGGGATGCTGCGCGGGCTGATGGGGCGCGCTCCGGGCGAGGAGTTCCTGATCCTGTCGATGTGGGAGTCGGCGGCCGAACGGGGGAAGTACCGGCCGGAACGGGTGGAGCGCCTCGGCCTCCGTGCGCAGACGGAGGCCGATGTGCGGGCCGTGACGGGCGATGTGGCCGATCTCGAACCGTCGTGGGCGGTGTGACGGACGGCGCCCGGTCCGGGGGCGTGGAGGCACGGCTCAGAGCTGTGGCTCACAGGGGTGCGCCCGGCTCAGGGCCGTGGTTCACGGTGGTGTGCCCGGCGCACGGCGGCGCGGACACCGGGGCTCATGGCTGTGCGGTCGCGTCGGTCTCCTCCTGCGCGGCCGCGTCGGTGTCCGGCGCGGCGGGTGCCCCGGTCCTCGGCGAGGTGAAGACTCCGGCGCGCGCGGCTGCCAGGGCCGCCGCCGCGGCCTGGTCGGCGGTGTGCTCGTCGACCGGTTCACGCGTGATGAAGAGGCGGAAGAACAGCGGCGCGCACGCGGCGCGTGAGAGTGCTCCGGCGTCGATGTCGCCCTCCAGGGCACCCGGGAGTTCGCCGCGCTCGACCGCGCGCCGCACCAAGGGCTCGCAGCGTTCGAAGCGCTCCCCGTAGTAGGCGCTCAGCGCGTCGGCGGCCCGCTGTGATTGGAAGGCGGCCGCGATGATCGCGGAGCCGGAGGCCGAGGTGGCCGGATCGGTGAACGACTCCACCACCTCGCGGGCGAGCGTGCGCAGATCGCCTTCCAGGGAGCCGGTGTCGGGGGGCGTCCAACTGTCTTCGCCGGCCAGGTCGAGAGTGTCGGCCAGCAGGCCTTCGAGGCTTCCCCAGCGGCGGTAGAGCGTCGTCTTGTGCACGCCCGAATGCTCCGCGACGTACTCGACGGTCAGGCCGGGATAGCCGTGTTCGACCAGGCCGGCCAGCACGGCGTCGCGGACGGCGGCGCGGGTGCGGGCGGTGCGCCCGCCCGGGCGGCGGGTGCCGGGGTTCGGGACGGAGGACTCCGGATCTTGAGACAACTGCAACTCCTGTTGCGTTAGCGCGGCGGCGTGTGTCATCATCGACGTAACGCAACAAGCGTAGCGTTTGAGTTCGGGGTGCGGTGTCGCGCCGCCGAGTCAGGGGGCCCGCATGACCACGCAGATCTCGCTGCACGAGGTGTCCAGGTCCTACGGCGACCGGCTTCTGCTGGACGGTGTCACTCTCTCGGTCCGCCCTGGCGACCGGATCGGCATCGTGGGGGAGAACGGTGCGGGCAAGTCGACCTTGCTGCGGATCGTGGCGGGCCTGGAGCGACCGGACGAGGGCCGGGCCGTGCTGACCGCCGACGGAGGCACGGGCTACCTCGGCCAGGTTCCCGACCTGCCGGCTCACTGCACGGTCGACCAGGCGGTGGACGCGGCCATGGCGGAGTTGCGTGACATCGAAAGCCGGCTGCGCGCGCTGGAGGCGCGCCTCGCGGCCGGAAGGCCGCAGGACATGGAGGAGTACGGCCGGCTGCTCGGCATCTTCGAGCTGCGCGGTGGCTACGAGGCCGATGCGCGGGTCGACAAGGCGCTGTACGGCCTCGGGCTGAGACACGTGGCACGGGACCGGCCCTTCGGCAGCCTTTCCGGCGGGGAGCAGGCCAGGCTCGGGATCGCCTGTCTGATCGCCGCGTCACCCGAGGTGATGCTGCTCGACGAGCCGACCAACCATCTCGACGCAAAGGCGTTGGACTGGCTGGAGGGCGCCCTGACGGCCCACCGCGGCACGGTCGTCGCGGTCTCGCACGACCGCCTCTTCCTGCAACGTGTGGCCGGCACGATCGTCGAGGTCGACGCGGACCGCCGGACGGTCGTCCGGTACGGCGGCGGATACGGCGCCTTCACCGCGGCCAAGGCCGCGGCCCGCCGCCGCTGGGGGCAGGAGTACGAGCAGTGGTGCGCGGAGACCGCGCGGCTGACGGAGTTCGCGGCGGGCGCTGCCCGTCATGTCGCCCAGGGCCGGGCGATCAAGGACAACAACAAGATGGCGTACGACCGGGCCGGCGGCCGGGTCCAGGCATCGGTGGCCGGCCGGGTGCGCAACGCCCAGGAGCGGCTTCGCCGACTGCGTGCGGACCCGGTGCCCAAGCCGCCGGATCCCCTTCGCTTCCGCGCCGGCCCGGCGGCCGGGGATGCCGAAGGGACGCTCGTCGAGCTGGACGGCGTACGGGTGGGGGACAGGCTGACCGTGGATGCGCTGACCGTCGCCGCGGGAGAGCGCTTGCTGGTCCACGGAGCCAACGGGGCAGGGAAGAGCACGCTGCTGCGGGTGCTGGCGGGCGTGCAGCAGCCCGACGCGGGCACGGTTGCGCGGCGGGGGCGCATCGGCTATCTGGCTCAGGAAATACCGGTGTCCCGGCCGCGGGAGCGACTGCTGTCGGCCTTCGGGCGCGGTCTTTCCGGAGACACCGATGAGCTCGCCGAACTTCTCCTGTCGTTCGGCCTGTTCCGGGAGGACGATCTGCCGGTGCCGGTGGGGGTCCTTTCGGCGGGGCAGCGGCGCCGGCTGGCCCTGGCCCGCCTGCTGGCCCGCCCCGCCGACCTCCTGCTTCTGGACGAGCCGACCAACCATCTGGCGCTCGGCCTGGTGGAGGAGCTGGACGCGGCGCTCGCCGCCTGGCCGGGCGCTCTGGTCGTCGTCTCCCACGACCGGCTGCTCGGCCGCCGTTTCGGCGGGCGCCGATGCGAGATACGGGCCGGGCGACCGGTGTGCGTCCGGTGACCGAAGAGGGGGGTGAGGTGAGCGGACGGTGACGGTGCGGCTGCCTTGGCGGGGGGCGGGGGTACGTGGGCATGAGGCATGTACAGAGCAACCGTTTTAGGGTGGCGGCATGGCACGGCCCCGACGCATCGTCCTCATCCGCCACGGAGAATCGGAGGGGAACACCGACGACACGGTCTACGAACGGGAGCCCGACCACGCCCTGAGCCTCACGAAGGACGGACTGCGGCAGGCCGAGGAGGCCGGCGGCTCACTGCGTGCGATGTTCGGCGACGAGGGGGTTTCCGCGTACGTGTCGCCGTACCGCCGCACGCACCAGACCTTCCAGGCGCTCGGCCTCGACATGGACCGGGTCCGGGTCCGCGAGGAGCCGCGGCTGCGCGAGCAGGACTGGGGGAACTGGCAGGACCGCGAGGACGTACGCCTGCAGAAGGTCTACCGCGACGCCTACGGCCACTTCTTCTACCGTTTCGCGCAGGGGGAGTCCGGCGCCGATGTGTACGACCGCGTCGGTGCGTTCCTGGAGAGTCTGTGGCGCAGCTTCGAGCACCCGGACCACCCGCCCAACGTCCTGATCGTCACGCACGGCCTGACCATGCGGCTCTTCTGCATGCGGTGGTTCCACTGGACCGTGGCGGAGTTCGAGTCCCTGTCCAATCCGGGGAACGCGGAGTGGCGCTCCCTGCTCCTGGGCCCGGACGGCCGGTACACGCTGGACCGGTCGTTCGAGCGCTGGTGTGAACCGGAGTCGTACGGCATCACCGGTTAGAGTGCACACCGATGAGCGCCGACCACCGTGACGCAGACCGATTCGAGCGGGCTCTGAAGAGCCTGCGCGGACTTTCCCTGGGCGATGCCCTCGGCTCCCAGTTCTTCGTTCCCGCCAACTACCCCCACCTCAAGCGCCGTGAGCTGCCGCCGTCGCCGTGGCAGTGGACCGACGACACGGAGATGGCCTGCTCGGTCGTCGCCGTGCTCGCGGACCACGGCCGCATCGACCAGGACGCACTCGCCCGGTCCTTCGCCGATCACCACGACGTCGACCGGGGGTACGGCCCGGCGGTCAACCGTATGCTCCGGCTGGTCCGGGAGGGCGGCGACTGGCGCGAGCTGGCCTCGGCGCTCTTCAACGGCCAGGGCTCCTGGGGCAACGGCGCGGCCATGCGCATCGCTCCGCTCGGTGCCTGGTACGCGGACGACCCCGAGCAGGCGACGCACCAGGCCGAGATCTCGGCCTACACCACCCATCAGCACCGGGAAGCGGTGGTCGGGGCGATGGCGGTGGCCGCCGCGGCCGCGCTGGCCGCCGCTCCCGGCCGGACGGCGGGCCCCGAGGCGCTGCTGGACGGCGTGCTGGCGCTGATCCCGCGCAGCGCCGTGCAGGCCGGTCTGCGGCGTGCCCGGGACATGCTCGACTACGGCGACGCCGGCACGGTCGCGGCCGTACTGGGCTGTGGGCGCCGGACCAGCGCCCACGACACCGTCCCGTTCGCGCTGTGGGCCGCCGCGCGCCACCTCGACGACTTCGAGCAGGCGCTCTGGACCACGGCCCAGGTGGGCGGTGACGTGGACACGACCTGCGCCATCGTCGGGGGGATCGTCGCGGCCGGTGGCGCCGCGCCGCCGCCTGACTGGCTGGCTCGCACGGAACCGCTCCCGAGCTGGCTGCCGAAGCTCTCCGGCTGAGCCGCGGCAAGCGCGGGCAGAGGCGGAGTGGCGGGGCGGGAGCGGCAGGGCCGAGCGACGCTGGACGGGGCCAAGGCGGCTCTTCGAGCGTGTAGTTGATCTATGCCCGGGCCCGGAGGCCGCCGACCGCGCGTCGGGAGCGGACCGGGCGGCAGCACTTGATCGCGAACCCGCTGACCAGCCCCCGCGCTGCCGCCCTCGGGGGTGTCGGCGATGATCGGTTCCGGGGGCGGGGCGGTCAGGCGGGTACCCGGTGCGCACGGCTGCCACGATTAGGCGTACGCTTGCTGGCGCCATGCCGTACGAGCCCCCAACCCACACCGTCGAGCGATCGCTTCGCGCCACCACGGGCGCCAAGATCATCGCTGGGGTGGACGAAGTCGGGCGCGGCGCCTGGGCCGGTCCGGTCAGCGTCTGCGCAGCCGTCACCGGACTGCGCCGCCCGCCGGACGGACTCACCGATTCCAAGCTGCTGACACCCAAGCGACGTACCGAACTCGCCGAAGTGCTCGACGGCTGGGTCACGGCGCACGCCCTGGGGCACGCCTCTCCGGAGGAGATCGACAGTCTGGGCATGACCGCGGCGCTTCGACTCGCGGCCGTGCGTGCCCTGGAAGCGCTGCCGGTCCGTCCGGACGCGGTCATCCTCGACGGCAAGCACGACTACCTCGGCGGTCCCTGGAAGGTCCGTACGGTCATCAAGGGTGATCAGTCCTGTATCGCGGTGGCCGCGGCGTCCGTACTCGCCAAGGTCCGTCGCGACGCCATGATGGGTGAACTGGTGGGCGTGCACGCCGACTTCGCCTTCGCGGAGAACGCCGGTTACCCGTCACCGGCGCACCGTACGGCGCTGGAGGAGTACGGCCCCACGGCCCACCACCGGGTGTCGTGGTCCTACATGGACGCCCTGCCCCGCTGGCGCCACCTGAAGAAGGTGCGCAGCACCCCCGAAGCAGCCGCTCTGGAGGCCGGTGGCCAACTCGGCTTCGACTTCTGAGCGGTGCGGGCATGAATTCGGTACCCGATGACATGTTCCGCACCTACGTTTGATAGACATCCTTTTATGCCTCTCTTCCCCGAGGAGCCTCAGATTCACGAGAGTGTCCCGGGTCCCCGCGCAACTCCGGCCGCCGGCCGCACCGCGTCGACCCCCCGTCCTGTTCCTGGCCCCGGTCCCCGCCCCGCGCCTCCGCGCGGCGCCCCCGCGGCCAGCGCCCGCCCCGGCAAGCCCGGACCCGCCATGCCGTCCCGTGGGCCGGCCGGCGCTCCTCCGGCGCAGCGTCCGGGGCCCACGCAGCCCACCGCGACCGCCGGCGCCGCCGACGCCGCTTCCGGAACGCAGCTCCAGTTGATCCCGGCCCCGCAGTCCGGCGCGCTCGACGCCGCCGAGGAGGCCGTCGACCTGCTGCTGGACTCCGGACGCGCGCCGGGCGACATCCTGGTCCTCACCACCGGTGAGATGCACCCGTGGGCCGCCCACGAACTGTCCTTCGGCGAAGCGGCCTACTGGGCGCAGCAGGATGCCGCGGACGACGTGTTTTACGCGGACGCCGCCGCCGAGCGTGCGACCGGACGGCCCGTCGTGGTCGTCGCGGTCAACGGTGGTGCCGAGCAGACCGTCGCCGAGGCCCTGCCCGCCGCGATGACCCGGGCCGGTGCGCTCCTGGTCGTCTGCGGTGACCCGCAGCGGATCAACGCCCTGCTGGGCGTCAACGCCTGACGGGCGCTGTCAGGGGGAAGCCCGGCGGCCACGGGCCGACCGGGCGTCTCGCGCCGGATGCGCGCTGACCGTCAGCGGGCCGCGGTACGCCGTCGCGCGTCCAGCGCGCTGGATGTGCCGCGTCGTGGCGTGCGCCTTCCGTCGTTGCGCGGCGGCTCCGAAGGGGGTCGCGCTTCTCCGGCGTACGGCTGCGGGGCTGTCGTGCGCGTCCGTTCCGTGGAGCGGGTCGGCTCCACCGGAGCGATCCATTCCGGTGAGCCGGGCGGCGATGGTGGCCCGGACCGCCGTATTGCTCCGCCGGTGTGCCTGGTCCTCCCTGGCAGTGCGGTGTCCTCGTCCTGCCCCGGGGCCCCCTCCGGGGCCTGCCCCGACGCCGTTGGCCGCTCGACCGGACCGGGCTGTTCCGGTACGTACCGGCCCGGCATCTGTCCCGTGCCGCGAGGGCGGTCGGGGCGTATGACAGAGCGGGGACGCCGGCCGCCGCGGTCCTCGCCCAGCACCTGCCAACCGCTGCGGGTCAGCGTGATGTACGCGCCGCAGCGCAGCCCGTGCAAAGTGCACGCATCGCGTAGTCCCCACATCCAGGCGCCGTCCGCCTCCGTCCAACGCGGCTCGCCCTCACGGCAGTAGAGCAGGACGGCCGTACGGACCGGGACCCGTAGCCGCAGGTCGTGCGGGACGACCCGGCGAAGCCGGGCCAGGAGCGCGTTGCGGAACTCCCAGCCGTCCGGCGCCGAGGCGTGCTGGACGAACGACGCGCTGGCGACGATGCGGTCCTCGGGCCCGAGCACCGCCACGACGGCCGTCGAAATCCCCGGCAGATGCCGGTCGTGCAGGCCGGTGACGACCTCACGCGGGTTGCGCAGCAGGGGGATGCCGGCCGATGCCCACTCGGAGGGCTCCAGCATGCGGCTCAGCCGGGCGGCGGAATCGGCGGACGTGGGCAGGGAAACATCCGGGGGCTGGGCGAAGCCGAAGGTCACGGTCCTCCCTTCGTCTACGCGTCCGCACTCCGGACGGCGGCCGGCCGTGCGGGCACGGCTCGGTACCGCCGTACCGGGCCGCGGACGGCGGGTACGGGGAAGCGGTCCAATTCTTGCGTTCGTACAGACATGCGGCAATGAACTCGTCACGCGCGGGGCCGTAATCGGGCGCCGCGTCTGCTGTATTCATGCCCGCCGCACCGGCCCCTGACGCCCGACCACCCCCTCCACCTCACCCTTGTACGGCAAGGACCAGCGGAAACACTCCGGCGGCTCCCGCCCTGCGCAGCAGCCGGGCGCCCACGGCCAAGGTCCAGCCGGTGTCCGCGTAGTCGTCCACCAACAGCACCGGCCCGCCCGCCGACGCCAGGGCCTGTGCCAGCTCCGGCGGTACGCTCAACGACCCGTGCAGCGCCCGCAGTCGCTGCGCGCTGTTGCTGCGCGGAATCCGGGTGTCCGGTCCCTGCTCCCCGTACGCCACCGTCCCCAGGAACGGCATCCGGCCGACGGTGGCGATGCGCTCGCCCAGGGAACGGACCAACTGCGGACGGGTGCGGGAGTCGAGCGTCACGACCCCCACCGGACGCGCCGGGGCGTCCGGGGCACCCGAGGCCCAGCCTCCGGGGCCCTTCGCCCAGTCGGCGAGCACCGTCACCACCGCGGACGCGACATCGTCCGGAATCGGCCCGTCGGCGGCCTGCGCGGCGAGCATCGGACGCAGCCGGTTGCCCCACCCGATGTCGGAGAGCCGCCCCAGCGCCCGCCCGGTGGCCGCCTGCTCACCGGCCGGAATGCGCCCCTTGAGATCCACACCGACGGCAGGCAGCCCCGTCGGCCACATCCGCCGCGGCTCGACCTCCACACCCGGCCGCCCCAGCTCGCCGCGCGCGGCGTCCAACGAGGCGGTGGAGACCTCCGTGGTGAAGCGCGCTCCCGCGCAGTTGTCGCAGCGGCCGCATGGCGCCGCCGCCTCGTCGTCCAACTGCCGCCGCAGGAACTCCATCCGGCAGTCCGTGGTCGTGGCGTAGTCCCGCATGGCCTGCTGCTCGGCCTCGCGCTGCCGCGCCACCCAGGCGTAACGCTCGGCGTCGTACGTCCACGGGCGGCCGGTCGCGGTCCAGCCGCCCTTGACCCGGTGGACCGCGCCGTCCACGTCGAGCACCTTCAGCATGGTCTCCAGACGCGAGCGGCGCAGCTCCACGAGAGGCTCCAGCGCCGGCAGCGACAGCGGCCGCTCCGAGCCCGCCAGGACGTCCAGCGTCCGGCGCACCTGCTCCTCGGGCGGGAACGCCAGCGACGCGAAGTACTTCCAGATCGCCTCGTCCTCACGGCCGGGCAGCAGCAGCACCTCGGCGTGCTCGACACCGCGCCCGGCGCGCCCGACCTGCTGGTAGTAGGCGATGGGGGAGGAGGGCGAACCGAGGTGCACCACGAATCCGAGGTCGGGCTTGTCGAAGCCCATGCCCAGCGCGGAGGTGGCCACCAGGGCCTTGACGCGATTGCCGAGCAGGTCGTCCTCGGCCTGCTGACGGTCCGCGTTCTCGGTCTTTCCCGTGTACGAGGTGACCGTGTGGCCGCGCTGCCGCAGGAACGCGGTCACCTCCTCCGCCGCGGCGACCGTGAGGGTGTAGATGATCCCCGAGCCCGGCAGCTCGTGCAGGTGGTCGGCCAGCCAGGCCAGCCGGTGCGCGGCGTCCGGGAGGGGGAGCACGCCCAGGCTCAGGCTCTCCCGGTCCAGGGCACCACGCAGTACGAGCGCCTCGGCGGCCCCCTCGCCCGTCCCCAACTGCTCCGCCACGTCGGCCGTGACCCGCGCGTTGGCCGTCGCCGTGGTCGCGAGCACGGGCACGCCGGGCGGGAGGTCGGCGAGCATCGTGCGCAGCCGTCGGTAGTCGGGCCGGAAGTCGTGGCCCCAGTCGGAGATGCAGTGTGCCTCGTCGACCACCAGCAGGCCCGTGGCCGCGGCCAGTTTGGGGAGCACCTGATCGCGGAAGTCGGGGTTGTTGAGGCGCTCCGGCGACACGAGCAGGACATCGACCTCGCCCGCCGCCACCTCGGCCTGGATCGTGTCCCAGTCCTCGGTGTTGGAGGAGTTGATCGTGCGCGCGCGGATGCCGGCCCGGGCCGCCGCCTCGACCTGGTTGCGCATCAGCGCGAGCAGCGGCGAGACGATCACGGTCGGGCCGCTGCCGCGCTCACGCAGCAGCGCGGTCGCGACGAAGTAGACCGCCGACTTGCCCCAGCCCGTGCGCTGCACCACCAGCGCGCGGCGGTGCTCGGCGACCAGCGCCTCGATCGCCCGCCACTGGTCCTCGCGCAG
Organism: Streptomyces sp. NPDC018045; assembly: GCF_044327445.1. Classification (NCBI taxonomy): domain Bacteria; kingdom Bacillati; phylum Actinomycetota; class Actinomycetes; order Kitasatosporales; family Streptomycetaceae; genus Streptomyces; species Streptomyces sp. NPDC018045. The sequence continues at coordinate 52,311 of NZ_JBIRFL010000015.1, read as the reverse complement.
CCGGGCCGTACCGCCGGGGTCCCCGACGAGGCGGGAGAGGATGGCATCGGCCGAGGCACGTAGGTCTTCGTTGCTCATGGCTCCATGCAACCCGATGCCACTGACAACGCGCGAACCGCCGCCCGATGCTGTGGACAACTTCCGTCACCCGCGAGTTATCCACAGGGGTCGCGGCGGCGTGGCGATTCGCGGGATCTTCGAGCCATGAACCAGCACAGCGAAACGCCTGGCCAGCCCGATCAGCCCAACCAGCCCGAGCGACCGGGGCGGCCCGGACGGCCCGGCCAGGACGACCGGATCGGCCGGCCCGACCGAATCGGTCAGCGCGGCCAGGACGACCGGCCCGGCCGTTCCGACCGGACCGCTCAGCCGGGCCTCCCCGACCTCCCCGACCTCCCCGACCTGCCCGTCCTCCCCGACCTGCCCGGACGTCCCGCGAGGATCGACCGCTCCGCGCGGCTTGGGCAGGACCGGCCCGCCGGGCCCGACCAGCCCGCCGAGCTCGACCGCCCCCGCCCGTCCGTACCGATGCGCCCGGCCGCCCCGTCCCAGCCGGCCGCCCCTCCCTTCCCGGCCCCGACCGCAGCCGCAGCCACAGCCGGATCCGCGGCCGTGGCGAAGGGAGCCGAGGGCGGCGACGAAACCGAGGAGGCCGAGGAGGCCGAGGCCAGGGTGACCCTGCGCGGACCGGCCGAGCTGGCCGACGCGCTGCCGTATCTCCTCGGCTTCTTCCCCGACGACAGCATCGTTCTCGTCGGCCTGCACGGCGAGCGGGGGCGCTTCGGCAGCCGGGCCCGCCTCGGCATCCCGACCGACCGGACGCAGTGGGCGTATGTGTCCGAGCAGCTCGCGGGCTCGCTCGTGACACTCGGCGAGGAGCGTCGCTCCCGCCCCGAGGGAATCATCGTCTACCTCTGCCAGGAACCGGCGAAGGGCGAGAGCGGCTGGGACGTTAAGGAGCGCCTCCGCCCGCTCGCGCAGGGGCTGCGCATCGCCTGCGGGGCGCTGGACGTCCCGGTGCTCGATGCCCTGTGCATCTCAGACGGCCGCTTCTGGTCCTACTGCTGTCCCGACTTCCGCTGCTGTCCCGCCGCGGGCACACCCCTGACGCCGCCGGGTACGTCGGTGATGGCCGCCGCGGCTGCCTACGCCGGCATCCAAGTGCGCGGTTCGCTGCGGGAATTGGAAGCCCGGCTGACAGCGTGGACCGGCCCTCGCGCGGCGGGGCAGACCAGCGCGCTGGACACCGAGGCCCACGCCCTCGTCCCACGCATGATCCAAGAGGGGACGGCGGCACCCGTGCGGGCGGAGACCCTGGCGCGGGCGGGCGACCTGGTCCGCCGGTTCCGTGCGGACCCGCCCACGGGCAGTCGCCGGGCCAGGGACGCCTGCGACGACGCGCTCCTGACCGACGCCGAGGCCGCTCGCCTCATCATCGGCCTCCAGGACCGCGTGGCCCGGGACCGCGCGGCGGAGTGGATGGAAGGGCCCGACGCCGAACCTTCGCTGCGCCTGTGGCAGGCGCTCGCCCGCCGCTGCGTCGGCGGCTACGCCGAGTACGCGGTGGCACCGCTCTCGCTGGCGGGCTGGGTCGCCTGGGCGACGGGCGACCAGCCGTCCGCCCGCGTCGCGCTCGGCCGTGCGCTGACCCTGGACCCCGAGTGCCTCTTCGCCCAACTGCTGCACCGCGGCATCAACGAGGGGCTGGACCCCGAATCGCTGCGCCGCTGCCTGCGGGAGGAGCGGGACGAACGGACCCAGGACCTGTCGGGCAGCAATGTCGTACTGGCGTCCGGGTGTGACTCCGTACCGGTGCTTGTCGATGGTGTCGTGCCCAGGCCCGGCTCACCCCGGAGGGGGGCCCGGTCGGGTGAGGCCGACCGCACCGGTGAGGCGGAGCTGCCCGCCCCATCGGAGGGCCTCGGCAGGGGGCCCACCGGAGCGGAGCGCCCCGGCGGCAGCGGGCGTTGCGGCGGATCGGACCGCCCGGGCGGCCCGCGCGGCAGTAGGCGTCCCGGCTCGCGTACGGGCACGGGCCGGGGCGGGCGGCGCTCCGCCCGCAACGGTGACCGGAGCCGGCCGTGAGCCCGCCGGTGCGGGGACGCCGGCGTGACCTGGGCGCCGGCCCCGGCGTTCACCTCTGTGGCGCAGTCCGTATGGAGCCCAGACCCCAGCAGGGAGCGCAGAGAGTGTCAGGCACGGTCCCCACCACTCAGCCGGCCCGCCGGGCATCCGGAGATCACCGTTCCGGGGTGCCCCGGCCACCGGAACCGCAGCCTGTCCACGGGACCTTGATCTGCGTGGCTCTGCCGGCCCTGGCCATCTCCTCCGAACAGGGCCAGCTCACCGGCCGGGGGACGGACGGCTTCTACCGTGCCGGGCGCCGCGTCCTGTCGCGCTGCCAACTGAGCGCGGGCGGCGCCGAACCCGTCATCGTGCAGGGCAGGTTGATCGCGTCGGACCGTGCGCGGTTCGTCGGGACGGTCCGTACGGCCGTCGACCGGGGCCCGGACCCCGAGATCCGGGTGGAACGGCTGCGGTCCGCCGACGGCGTCGAACGCATCACGTTCCACAGCAGTGCCCCGCGCCGGGTGCGGCTGCCGGTGGAGCTGCGCCTGGGCACGGACCTCGCCGATCTCGGTGCGATCGCCGTCGGCGTCGCCGGCCCCGAACTGCCCGCCAGTGTGCACGGTTCCGGGCTGCGCTGGTCCGCCGCCGGGGCCCACGCCGTGATCGCCGCGTCCCCGGCTCCCACGGACGTCATGGCCTCGGCCGGACTGCTGTGCTGGGAGCTGGACCTGCCGCCCGGCGGCCACCACACCATCGAGGTGCGGGTCCGGCTGGAGCACGCGACATCGGGGACCGTCGCCGGCAGGCCGCTCCCGGCGCTCCCGGCCACCCGCGGTGGTGAGCAACCACCTCGCCCCTGGTCGGCGGCCCGGCTCCAGTGCGACGACCCCCGGGCGGACGCGTTGCTGGCGACCGGGCTCGACGACCTCCATGGTCTGCTGATGCGCGGTCCGGGCGCCCCCACGGACACCTACGTGGCGGGCGGGGTCCCCTGGCGCTGCGGCCTCTCGCCGGCCGAGGCCCTCTGGGCCGCGCGCATGCTGCTTCCTCTGGGCACCCGGCTCGCGGGGAACACCCTGCGCACGCTCGCGCACGTCCAACTGACCGGTTCGGGAGCGGATTCCGGCCGAATTCCGGGTGCCCTGCGGGACGCGGGTCCGTACGCCCCACCCAGTTGTACGGGTGTCGAGGCGACGCTGCTCTTCCCGACGGTCCTCGCCGAAGCCCGCCGCTGGGGCCTGCCCGACCGCGAGGTCGAGCAGTTGCTCCCGGCAGCGGAGAGCTGCCTGAGATGGCTGCGTACGGCCGTGAGCGACGGGGACGGTGACGGAGCCCTGAGCGGAGGCAGCGGCTACGTCCCCGATCCGACGCCCGGAGGGCCGTACCGCTGCGCCACTCAGGCACACGCGCACCGCGCCGCGCTGCTCGGCGCCGATCTGCTCGACGCCTGTGGCAGACCGGGCGCGTCCGGGCTGCGGGAGTGGGCGGCCGGGTTGCGGACGCGCTTCCGTGAGGAGTTCTGGGTGGAGAGCCGCAGCGGCGGCAGCCCTGCCGTACTGCGGACCCCGGGCGGGCGCCTGCTGCCGCACTTCGGTGCCGCGGCCGTCCACCTCCTGGACACCGGACTGCTCGGCGGCGGACGCTCGGCCGTCGGCCTGCTCGACCCGGCGCGCACGGAGCGCCTCGCCCGGCTCCTGGGAAGCCCGGCCATGGACTCGGGCTGGGGTCTGCGGGGACTCGGCGCCAAGGAGAGCGGCTACAACCCCTTCGGCCACCGCAGCGGCGCCGTACGGGTCCACGAGACGGCGGTCGCCGTCGCCGGCCTGGCCGCCGCGGGCCATGACAAAGAGGCCGCCTCCCTGGTCCGCGGGCTCCTCGACGCGGCCCAGAGCTTCGCCTACCGGCTCCCTGAGATGTACGCGGGCGAGCAGCGCACCCGTGACGGCGCCCCCGTGCCGCACCCCGCGGCCTGCCGCCCGGCCGCCGTGGCCGCCGCGGGCGCGGTGCACGCCCTGACCGCCCTGGCGGGGGTGCGTCCCGATGTCCCGGCGGGGACCGTGGCGGTCCGCCCGGTCGGCAGCGCGCCGCTCGGAGCCATGCAGTTCACCGGGCTCAGCATCGCCGGGCAGCCGTTCGCCGTGCGGATCAGCAGACTCGGCCTCGGTCTGGTCGAGGAGGCCGCGAATGGCTTGCAACTGGGGGCGTGAGATACGTCAGGGCCTGATTATCGTCAGGCGGACGACTATGATCGCGCCATGCCTCCCTACGACCCGTCGGCCTTCCCTCCCTTCGCCGTTACCGTCGACCTGGTCGTGCTCACCGTGCGCAGGCACGCGCTGTGCGCGCTGGCCGTGCGCCGCGGCGAGCCGCCGTTCCAGGGACGCTGGGCTCTTCCGGGCGGGTTCGTGCGGGGTGACGAGGACCTGGAGGCGGCCGCCGCACGGGAGCTGGCCGAGGAGACCGGACTGCACGCCCACTGCCCGGCGGGCCCGCCGCCACCCTACGGCGCGCACCTGGAACAGCTCGCCACGTACGGCGATCCCAAGCGCGACCCCCGTATGCGGGTGGTCAGCGTCGCCCACCTGGTGCTCGCTCCCGACCTGCCCGCTCCCACGGCGGGCGGCGACGCCCACAGTGCGCGCTGGGCCCCGGTCGACACGCTTCTGGACCAGGACGGTGGCCTGGGCCGCGAGGGCGAGCAGTCCGCCCCGCTCGCCTTCGACCACGCCCGGATTCTCGCGGACGGAGTGGAGCGGGCCCGCTCGAAGATCGAGTACTCCTCGCTCGCCACCGCTTTCTGCCCGCAGGAGTTCACCGTCGGGGAGCTGCGCAGGGTGTACGAAGCGGTGTGGGGTGTGGCGCTGGACCCCCGCAACTTCCACCGCAAGGTCACCGGTACACCGGGCTTTCTGGTGCCGACCGGCGGGACGACGACCCGTCAGGGAGGCCGCCCCGCCCAGCTTTTCAGAGCCGGCGGTGCGACTCTGCTCAATCCGCCGATGCTGCGTCCGGAGGTCTGAGCGGTCGGGCCCCCGAAGGGTGGGGGCGTGGTCGCACAGAACCCCGCAGGGGTGGGCGACGCCGTAGCGAGCTGTGGGGAGCGGAGGTTCGGCGGTTCGACGGGCGGGTGGCCCGGCGGCGCGGAGGTGTTGTCGGCGGGGCGTGACACGCGCGGGCGTCAACCGAGGAGCATTACCGACAAAACGGACACGCGGAGTTACCGTGGCCGGGTGAGTCCCCACCTCCTCTCCACCGCTTCCGTAAGGTCCCGTACCCCGTGGGGGGCGCGATGATCCAGGCCATCGGACTGACCGGCGGCTCCCGCGAGGGGCGGCGCCCCGCCGTCGACGACCTGAGCTTCGAGGCCCCCGCGGGCAGGATCACCGTCCTGCTCGGCGACGAGGGGGCCGGCAAGACCACCGCGCTGCGGCTCATGCTCCAGTTGGAAGGCGGCCGTGGCGTCGCGCTCTTCCGAGGCCGTCCGCTGCACCGTGTTCCGAACCCGGCCCGGGAGATCGGCGTGGTCTTCGGGGACGTCCCCGGCCACCCCGGCCGTACCGCGCGTGGACACCTGCGGATGCTCAGTGCCGCCGCGGGGGTGCCGGCGTCCAGGGCCGACGATGTCCTGGACCTCGTCGGCCTCAGTGGCCTGGCCGACGAGAAGCTCGGCGCCTTCTCGCGGGGCATGGACCGCAGGCTCGGCCTGGCCGCCGCCCTCCTCGGCGACCCGCACACCCTCCTCCTCGACGAGCCCTCCCGGGGTGTGTCCCCGCGCGAGGCGGCCTGGCTGCACGGCCTGCTGCGGGGCTACGCGGCGCAGGGCGGCGCCGTACTGGTCACCTCCGACGACACCCGGGTGGCCGCCCGGCTCGGTCACCGGGTGGTCACCATCGAGGACGGCAGGCTGGTCGCGGACCAGAACGTCACCGACTTCGCCCGGACCCGGCTGCGCCCGCGCGTCGTCGTCCGCTCCCCGCACGCCGACCGGCTCGCGTCGCTGCTCGTCGACGAGGCGCAGCGCGCGCGTCCGGGCACGGACCCGCACGCCGGCCGCGCGATCGAGGTCGTACGGGAGAGCGGCAACCGTATCGCCGTCTACGGGAGCAGTTGCGCGGCTGTGGGGGACACGGCGTTCCGGCACGGCATCCTCGTGCACCGGCTCGCCGACGAGGTGGGGGACACCGGCCCGGTCGCCCCGCTCACCCGCGCCGACGGCCGTACCCGGAACCGGTCCGTACCGGCGGCCGCCCGTTCCGCCGCGCAGGTTCCAGCCGCACCTGCCGCGACGGCGGCCTCGGGCGCCGCGGGCTCCGAAGAGGCCGCAGCCTCGGACGCCGCGGGAGTTCCGAATGCGGTGGGGGCTCCTGGCACGGCGGGGGCTCCCGATACGGGGGGAACTCTCTGCGCTGCGGGGGATCTCGGTGCCCCTGGGGCTCTCGTGGGGCCCGAGTTCCCCGGGCATCCCGGGGGCCCCAGACATCCCGGGGAACCCGGTGACTCCGCGGCTCACGAACCCCCGGTGGCCCACACACCCCACGCACCCCACGTGTTGACGGACACATCCGCCGTCGTCACCGTCTCCACCGACCTGAGGGGCGATGGTCGAGAAACCCCGGACCAACCCTCACCTGCGGTGACAGGCCGGCTTGTCGACCACGCCCCTCCGCTCGGCCCCATGCAGCCATGCGGCGACGCCCGGTCCGCCGACCCCGCACAACCGGTCGGCCACGTGGCAGAAACCGCCCCCACGCCGTCGGCCGACCACACGCCACCACCACCCATGTCCTCGGCCGACCCCGCGCCCTCGGCCGCTCCGTACCAGGCGACGCCTCCCGCGCACGTACTCCCCTCACCCACACCCACCCCACCCGACCCGAACCCCACCCCCACCGCACCCACACCCCACGAACCGGAGCCCCCCGCTTCCACCCCCACCTCCACCTTCAAACCCCTGAGCCCCCTCCGCACCTCCCTCCCCCCAGGCTCCCCCGGCCCCGCCCCGGCTTCGCCGGAAGACGCTGCTCGAAAGCTCGTCAGCCTGCGGCTGTCCGGCCGTGGCCCGGAATGGCCACTGCTCTACGAGTTCCGCCGCGCCACGACCGATCCCGCCGGTCCGGTCGTGTTCGTGCTGGCACTGGCGCTGGCCCTGGCCTTCGCGCTGGTGCTGGCACGTGCCGGGGACACTTCACAGGTGCATGTGCTCACCGGCTGGCCGCGTCAACTTCCGTTCCCTCCGGTGGCACTCGCGGCCGGGCTGATCGGTGCGCTCTCCTTCGGCCAGGAGTTCCGCTATCCGGCGCTCGCGCCCGAGCAGGGCACGGTGCCCCGCCGCCTCGGCCTGCTCGCCGCCAAGCTGCTGATCAGCGGGGCCGCGGCGGCGCTCCTCGCGCTCGCCACGCTGCTGCTCGACGGGGTGGCGGTAGGTGTCCTGTTCGGTTCCGCCGGCCTGCCTCCCGGGGGCGACGTGAAGGTGCTGGCCGTCGGTTGGACGGCTCTCCTGATCGGCTGTTCGTGGGCGGGCGTGCTGGCGGCCGGTGTCTTCCGGTCCACCGCGACGGGCCTGGCCGTCGTCCTGGCCGTACCGGTCCTCGTTCTTCCCCTCGTACAGCAGGCGTTGGCCGCTCCGGCCGCCCGGTCCCTGGTGGGGGCCCCCGCGCGGCTGCGGTCGGCGGCTTTGGTGCAGTGGCCGTCCGGGCTCGACCAGGCGGTCGGAGCGGCGCTGCGGCTGGCGGCCCAACCGGTGGGCGGTGCCCTGTCGTTGTCGCTCACCGCGCTGGTCTTCGCCTACGCCCTGACCGCACTGCGGAAGAGGGCCCGCTGACCCTCGCGGGCCGCTTTCGCGCGCAGTTGGCACGGCAATGCCCGAGCCCTCCCGTGGGGAGCACCTTTCTTTCCGATAAAGCGTCAATTGGGGAATGATGGGCGATCACCCTTTCGTGTGCTTTTCACCAAAGACCTCAAGGGGTCCCGGGGTGTCGCCGACAAATGATGCGTGAGTACCCTTGCGCACACCATGATGACCGCGGCTCGCCCCGCCGACGCCGGCCTCGCCGGCCCGGGCGAGCTTGACCGCTACTCCTACGCCGCCGCGGGCGCACCCGGCGCCGGCGGTGTCGCCCACGCTCCGGGCGCCGAGCGGGCCGACCGCGTACCGCCCGTCTGGGACGGGCCCGAGGCGGACATGGCCCGGGCCGGCCGCCGCGCGGCGGGCAACCGGGGCCGCGGGCTGCACGGCCAACTCGTCCAGCAGCTCGGCCAGATGATCGTCTCCGGTGACCTCGGGGCGGACCGTCCGCTCGTGCCCGAGGAGATCGGCCAGCGCTTCGAGGTCTCCCGCACCGTGGTCCGTGAGTCGCTGCGCGTCCTGGAGGCCAAGGGCCTGGTCAGCGCCCGTCCGAACGTGGGCACCCGGGTGCGTCCGGTCAGCGACTGGAATCTGCTCGACCCCGACATCATCGAGTGGCGGGCGTACGGCCCGCAGCGCGACGACCAGCGCCGTGAACTGTCCGAGCTGCGGTGGACCATCGAGCCCCTCGCCGCCCGGCTCGCCGCCGGCCACAGCCGCGACGACATCCAGCAGCGCCTCGCCGACATGGTCGAGATCATGGGGCACGCCGCTGCCCAGGGTGACACGCTGACCTTCGGCCGCGCCGACTCCGAGTTCCACACCCTGCTGCTCCAGCTCGCCGGCAACCGGATGCTGGAGCACCTCTCCGGCATCGTCTCCTCCGCCCTGCACGTCTCGGGCGGCCCGTCCGGCGGCTGCGAGCGCCCCGCGGAGAAGACCGTGGGCCAGCACATGCGGATCGTCGACGCGATCGGCGCCGGCGACGCGGCGGGCGCCGAGAGCGCGATGCGCGCCCTGCTGACCGCCCACGGCGAGACCGGCGGCCAGGGTGCCGGCGGCGCCGGGGACCACACCGTCCCGCCGCCCCGCGAGCACTGAAGGTCCGGCGCTCCCGGAGGCCCCGCCCGCCGGAGGCCCGTACCGGCCGGGAGGGCCCGGCCGAGGGGCGCACCCGTAGGGGCGGAAAGCACGTCCGCATGGGGCAGGCCGCCTGAAGGCGTGCGGGCCACCCGGGGTGCGCGGGAGCGGATACCGGGCGCGCGGAGGGCGTGGGGGCGCACAGGGCGTGCGGAGGCCGGCGGAGCGCGCGGGCGTGGGCGTGGGGCCCGCGACGGTGCGCCGCCGCGAGCGAGCGACGGACGCGGGCCGATGTACGTAAGGCCGCCGGGCCCGGAAGCGTGATCCGGGCCCGGCGTTTGCTTGGGAGGATTGCGCACACTTCAGGGGGGAATGTCTCGTTATGTGGTGTGACTCGGGCCACGCAGATTGGGCGTAACGCTCGCCGGGGAGGCGCGATGACTTAAGAGGTGATAGCCGAGGAGGGAATGCGAGCGGCGTTTTCGGCGCTGTTCAACTCCCCGGCTTCCCCCGCGCCGTCGGTCCATCCCCACCGACGGTCGTCGGCTCCGATCCATCGTGGACGGGGTCGGAAGCCGTTTCCATCGTTCCGAGAGGTTGTTCGTGTCGGCCAGCACATCCCGTACGCTCCCGCCGGAGATCGCCGAGTCCGAGTCAGTGATGGCGCTCATCGAGCGGGGAAAGGCTGATGGGCAGATCGCCGGCGATGACGTGCGTCGGGCCTTCGAGGCTGACCAGATTCCGCCAACCCAGTGGAAGAACGTTCTGCGCAGCCTCAACCAGATCCTCGACGAGGAGGGTGTGACGCTGATGGTCAGTGCCGCAGAGGCGCCCAAGCGCACCCGCAAGAGCGTCGCAGCGAAGAGTCCGGCGAAGCGCACCGCCACCAAGACCGTCGCGGCCAAGACGGCCACGGCGAAGAAGGCCACCACCGCGGCCGCCCCGATGGGCGACGTGTCGTACGGCGAGACCGAGGGCGGGCCCGAGAAGAAGACGGTCGCCAAGAAGACCGCCGCCAAGAAGACGGTCGCGAAGAAGACCGCCGCCAAGAAGACCGTGGCGAAGAAGACCGCCGCCAAGAAGGACGTCGACGAGCTTCTCGAGGACGAGCCGATCGAGGAGGCGGCGCCCGCCGGCAAGGGCGGCGAGGCCGCGGCCGAGGTGCCCGAGGGCGCGGAGAACGCCGGGTTCGTCCTGTCCGACGACGACGAGGACGACGCCCCCGCGCAGCAGGTCGCCGCGGCCGGCGCCACCGCCGACCCGGTCAAGGACTACCTCAAGCAGATCGGCAAGGTTCCGCTGCTCAACGCCGAGCAGGAGGTCGAACTCGCCAAGCGCATCGAGGCGGGCCTGTTCGCCGAGGACAAGCTGGCCAACTCCGACAAGCTGGCGCCTAAGCTCAAGCGCGAGCTGGAGATCATCGCCGAGGACGGCCGCCGCGCCAAGAACCACCTGCTGGAGGCCAACCTCCGTCTGGTGGTCTCGCTGGCCAAGCGCTACACCGGTCGCGGCATGCTCTTCCTGGACCTGATCCAGGAGGGCAACCTCGGTCTGATCCGTGCGGTCGAGAAGTTCGACTACACGAAGGGTTACAAGTTCTCCACGTACGCGACGTGGTGGATCCGCCAGGCGATCACCCGCGCCATGGCCGACCAGGCCCGGACGATCCGTATCCCCGTCCACATGGTCGAGGTCATCAACAAGCTGGCCCGTGTGCAGCGCCAGATGCTCCAGGACCTGGGCCGCGAGCCCACCCCGGAGGAGCTGGCCAAGGAACTGGACATGACCCCCGAGAAGGTCATCGAGGTCCAGAAGTACGGCCGCGAGCCGATCTCGCTGCACACCCCGCTGGGCGAGGACGGTGACAGCGAGTTCGGTGACCTGATCGAGGACTCCGAGGCGGTCGTGCCGGCCGACGCGGTCAGCTTCACGCTCCTGCAGGAGCAGCTTCACTCGGTCCTGGACACGCTCAGCGAGCGTGAGGCGGGCGTGGTCTCCATGCGCTTCGGCCTCACCGACGGCCAGCCCAAGACGCTGGACGAGATCGGCAAGGTCTACGGCGTCACGCGTGAGCGGATCCGTCAGATCGAGTCCAAGACGATGTCGAAGCTGCGTCACCCGTCGCGTTCGCAGGTTCTCCGCGACTACCTGGACTGATCCGGAAGCCGTCGTTCCGGACGGCCGTACGAGTGCATTGCGGGCCCGGACCCCCTCGGTGGGGGCCGGGCCCGCGGTGTGTCCGGGTGCGTGATGCGTCCAACTGTCTCACCCTGGGTGTGCGAACACTTCCGCACAGTCAGGAGCGTGTATGCGTGCCTACCTCCGGGCCGTCCTCGGGGCCCTCGTCCTGGTTCTCGCCGTACCGGTCACCGCGCGGGCGGACGAGTCGGTGGTGGGGGGCCGCCAGGTGAAGGTCTCCGACAACCCGTGGATGGTGGCCATCGCTTCCCGCTCGCGCTTCGGTGCGGACCGCTCGGGCCAGTTCTGCGGCGGTGTGCTGGTCGGCCGGGCGACGGTGGTCACGGCGGCGCACTGCCTGAGCCGCGCGGTGCTGGGCGTGGAGTGGCAGCAGGTCAAGGATCTGCGGATCATCGTGGGGCGCGAGGACATGCGGGGCCGGGGCGGGGAGGAGCTGACGCCGCGGCGGGTCTGGGTGAACCCGTCGTACGACAGCTACAGCAACGCCGGTGACATCGCGGTCCTCACGCTCGGCAAGAAGATGCCGAAGGGGCGGGCACTCGTGATGGCCAAGGCCGGCGACGCCGCGTACAAGGCGGGTACGAGGGCGGACGTGTACGGCTGGGGCGACACCACCGGCAACGGCTCGTACTCGGCCACGCTCCGCTCGGCGCAGGTCCAGATGTTCTCGAACGCGGCCTGTAGCAGAGCGTATCCAGGCAATGCGGACGGTAGGTATCTGTCCAGTTCCATGCTGTGCGCCGGCACGTCGAACGGCGGCCGGGACGCCTGCCAGGGGGACAGCGGGGGGCCGCTGGTGGCCCGGGGGCGCCTGGTGGGGCTGGTGTCCTGGGGGACGGGCTGCGGGAAGGTGGGAAAGCCCGGCGTCTACACGCGCATCTCGGCGATGGTGAAGCATGTGACCGCCCATGGGGCCGGCTGAGGGCCGCGGAGCGGGTGCCCGGGGCGTGGGTCGGGATGTGCGACGGGAGAGCCTCAGGGCGTCACGAGGGGCGCGTGAAGGCGCAACCGTGACGGCTTCGGGCCGGCTGTGCGGGTGCAGACGAGTGCGGGCGGCCCCCCGATGGTGCCGGGGGACCGCCCGCCGCACGGCCCTAGACCGCTACTCGCTCGTCGTCGGATGCGATGTGTCAGCGCTCCTCATCGGAAGCAGACGCGGGAGGGGCGGTCAGCCGCTCCGTCTCATCCTGTATTTCCGCGGCGATCTTCTTGAGTTCTGGCTCGAACTTGCGGCCGTGGTGGGCGCAGAAGAGCAGTTCGCCGCCGGACATCAGGACGACGCGCAGGTATGCCTGGGCGCCGCAGCGGTCGCAGCGGTCAGCGGCCGTCAGCGGGCTCGCGGGGGTCAGAACAGTAGTCACGTCGCCTCTTCTCTAGCTCGACGAGCTGTCGTACCAGGGTCAACATCCAACCAGGCCGAAAACGTTCCCGCTCGTGCCTATTCCCTGAAAATTTTTTTCCAGGGGGGCCGGGTGTTGCCGGGTGGCGGCGAATGAGCCGTATTGCGTGGTGGTCTGATTCACGTTGGTTGCTGGGCTTTTGTCCTCCCGGCTGGCTTGCCGGTTGTTCAAGAGGACGTGCCCGGAGCCTAAATGGTTCATGCCTCGAAGGGAACGTGATGTGCGCGGCACCGCGCTCTCACTCCATCGAGGGATCGAACACCTGAACGAAAGTCTACTACCATGGACACCGTCACGGGTGGCGTCACATCGGCTCTACCGGGCCTCGGTACGCTCTCACCGGCGACACCGCCACGACCGGGTCCGCGGAATGCGGGCCACCAGTAATTCAGCGAGGAGCGAACCGCGTGACCGCCGAGATGTCCGTGCCGTCCACCGCCGTGCTGACCGGGGCAGACCGGGACGGATCCAACTACACCGCGCGGCATCTGCTCGTCCTGGAGGGACTGGAGGCCGTCCGCAAGCGCCCGGGCATGTACATCGGCTCGACGGACAGCCGTGGCCTGATGCACTGTCTCTGGGAGATCATCGACAACTCCGTCGACGAAGCGCTGGGCGGCTACTGCGACCATATCGACGTCATCCTGCACGACGACGGCTCGGTCGAGGTCCGGGACAACGGCCGCGGCATCCCGGTCGACGTGGAGCCCAAGACCGGCCTGAGTGGCGTCGAGGTCGTGATGACCAAGCTGCACGCCGGCGGCAAGTTCGGCGGCGGCTCCTACGCGGCCTCCGGCGGTCTGCACGGCGTCGGCGCCTCGGTGGTCAACGCGCTCTCCGCCCGGCTGGACATCGAGGTGGACCGCAACAGCAAGACCCACTCGATCAGCTTCCGCCGCGGGGTGCCCGGCATCTTCACCGAGTCCGGCCCCGACGCCCCCTTCGATCCGGCCAACGGCCTGCTCAAGGGCAAGCGCATCCCCAAGACCCGGACCGGCACCCGGGTGCGCTACTGGGCCGATCGGCAGATCTTCCTCAAGGACGCCAAGCTGTCCCTGGAGACGCTGCACGCGCGGGCGCGCCAGACCGCCTTCCTGGTGCCCGGCCTGACCCTCGTCGTACGGGACGAGCGCGGCGTCGAGAGCGAGGGCCCGACGGAGGAAACCTTCCGGTACGACGGCGGTATCAGCGAGTTCTGCGAGTACCTGGCGCAGGACAAGGCCGTCTGTGACGTGCTGCGGCTGACCGGGCAGGGGACCTTCAAGGAGACCGTGCCGGTCCTGGACGAGCGCGGCCACATGACGCCCACCGAGGTGACCCGGGAGCTGGGCGTCGACATCGCGCTTCGCTGGGGCACCGGCTACGACACCACCGTCCGGTCCTTCGTCAACATCATCGCCACCCCCAAGGGCGGCACGCACGTGTCCGGATTCGAACGGTCCGTGGCCAAGACCGTCAACGAGGTCCTGCGGTCGGCCAAGCTCCTGCGCGTCGCCGAGGACGACGTCGTCAAGGACGACGCCATGGAGGGGCTCACCGCGGTCGTGACCGTGCGGCTGGCGGAGCCGCAGTTCGAGGGGCAGACCAAGGAGGTGCTGGGCACCTCGGCCGCCTCCCGGATCGTGGCCCAGGTCGTCGCCAAAGAGCTCAAGGCGTTCCTGACCTCCACCAAGCGGGACGCCAAGCAGCAGGCCCGCGCCGTTCTCGACAAGATCGTGGCGGCGGCCCGTACGCGTATCGCGGCCCGGCAGCACAAGGAGGCGCAGCGCCGCAAGACGGCACTGGAGTCCTCCTCGCTGCCCGCCAAGCTGGCCGACTGCCGCAGCGACGACGTCGAGCGCAGCGAGCTGTTCATCGTCGAGGGTGACTCGGCGCTGGGCACCGCCAAGCTGGCGCGCAACTCCGAGTTCCAGGCGCTGCTGCCGATCCGCGGCAAGATCCTCAATGTTCAGAAGTCGTCGGTCTCGGACATGCTCAAGAACGCCGAGTGCGGCGCGATCATCCAGGTCATAGGAGCGGGTTCCGGCCGTACCTTCGACATCGACGCGGCCCGTTACGGCAAGGTCATCTTCCTCGCGGACGCCGATGTCGACGGCGCGCACATCCGGTGCCTGCTGCTGACGCTCTTCCAGCGCTACATGCGCCCGATGGTCGAGCAGGGGCGGGTCTTCTCGGCGGTGCCGCCGCTGCACCGTGTCGAGCTGATCCAGCCCAAGAAGGGCCAGGACAAGTACATCTACACGTACTCGGACAACGAGCTGCGCCAGACCCTGCTGGAACTCCAGCGCAAGAACGTCCGTTACAAGGACAGCATCCAGCGCTACAAGGGTCTCGGCGAGATGGACGCCGACCAGCTCGCGGAGACCACGATGGACCCCCGCCACCGGACCCTGCGCCGGATCAACATCAGCGATCTGGAGGCCGCCGAGAAGGCCTTCGATCTGCTCATGGGCAACGAGGTCGCGCCGCGCCGGGAGTTCATCACCAGCTCCGCCTCCACGCTGGACCTCTCGCGCATCGACACCTGACGGGCCGCCGCGGGGGCGCGTGACGCGTCTGCGCGCGCTGGTGCGGGCGTCTGTCCACCCACGGGTGGAGAGGCGCCCGCCGCGTTTTCCACCCGGGCCCCACCCGCACGCCGATCCGCCCGGTGGGGCCCGCTCCGTAGCGTCGGGACGGTTGTTGTTCCCGTACCACGGAGGCCCAGGTCATGAGCGGCTCGCTCAACGTTCTCGTCGTCATCGCGGTCATCGCGGTCATCGCTGTGGTGGCCGTACGGCAGCTCAAGCCGCGGCGGCTGACGGCGCAAGGCAAGAGCTGGTGGCTGATACCCGCTGTCCTCACCTTCCTGGCGGTCCGCGAACCCGGCCTGATCGACAGCGCGCACCCCACCGGATCCACCGTCCTGCTGGCCGTCGGCGTGGCCCTCGGCCTGCTCACCGGCGCGGCCTGGGCGTGGACGACGCGGATCTGGACCGACGCGGACGGCGAGGTCTGGTCCGCGGGCCGCGCGGTGACCGCCGTGGCCTGGGTCGTCGGCGCGGGGCTGCGGTTCGCCCTGTACGGGGTCGCGGTGTCGGCCGGGGTCCACCTGGGCACCCAGGCCACGCTGCTGACCGTGGCCGCCACGCTGCTCGCCCGTACGGGCGCCATGGTGTGGCGCGCCCAGTCGCTGCGCCCGACGTACCGTGTTGCAGCCGGTGGATGAGAGCGTGACTCCGCGTCCCGCAGAACGCGCCGGCGGCCCAGCCCCGGGAGCACCGTGCCGGAAGGATCGTTTGTGCCGCTGAGTTTCTGGACGAGCTGGCCCTCCCGGGAGGCGCTTTCCCGGGAGGGTTCGAACAGGACACGCGTGTGGATCGGCCGAGCCATCCGCATCGTGGTGATGGCCGGCCTGCTGTGGAGCGCGCTGGCGGGCCGGGAGTTCCGGAACGCCGGAGTGGGGCTGGGGCTGGCCGTGGTCGCACTCTGCGTTCTGGCCCTGTGGGGGTTCTTCCGAGCGACGCTCCGGCGCCGGCTGTGGCCGGCGCTCGGACTGCTGGCGCTGCTGGAGGGCGGCGCGTTCTGGTTCGACATGGGAAACGCGAGGGTGCCGGCCGCCGTGGTGTGGGGCGCGAGCGCCATCGTCTCGATGGCGCAGCTTCCGCTGGCGGCGGCGGTGCCGTGCATGGTCGCGTCCCTGACGGCGTATGCCGTGCGCAGCCCGGACGGCTGGCCGTCGATCGCGGCGACCGTCGTCGGGCTCGGACTCGCCGGGTACGTCGTGCGGCTGGACGCCGAGGCGCGGGGCAACGCACAGCGGCTGCTGGCCCAGGAGCGGGCCGCCCGTGAGGCCGAGGCCGAGACGGCCGCGCTGGCCGAGCGCGGCCGCATCGCCCGCGAGGTCCACGACGTGCTCGCGCACAGTCTGAGCGCGCAATTGGTGCACCTGGAGGCGGCGCGGCTGCTGATCCGGCGCAGCGGCGACCTGGAGGCGGACCGGCAGCAGATCCTGGAGCGGGTCGTGGCCGCGCGCGGTATGGCCAGGGAAGGGCTGGACGGCACGCGTCAGGCGCTGTCGGCGCTCCGGGGTGAGATGGCCCCGGTGGAGGACTACCTGCGTCATCTGACGGCCGCTGAGAACGCCTCCCTGGAAGTGACGGGGGAGCGGCGCGAACTGTCCGCCGAAGCGGGTCTCGCGCTGCGCAGGGTGGCGCAGGAGGCGCTCACGAACGTCCGCAAGCATGCCCCCGGCGCGCGGGTGGCCGTACGGCTCGCCTACGTGGAGGACGAGGTGGAGCTGGAGGTGCGGGATTCCGGCGCGCGGAGGACATTCCGCGGTGGCAGGCCGGGGGACCTCGGCGATCTGGGCTCGTCCGGTTCCGGGTACGGTCTGCTGGGGATGCGGGAGCGCGCCGAACTCCTCGGCGGAACGCTGGGCTCCGGTCCTGCCGAGGAGGGTTTCGTGGTGCGGTTGAGGGTGCCGGTATGACGGTGCGCGTCGTGGTGGCCGACGACCAGACGGTGGTGCGCGAGGGAATCGTGATGCTGCTGGGGCTGTTGCCGGGTATCGAGGTCGTAGGGTCCGCCGGGGACGGCGAGCAGGCGGTGCGGCTCACCGCCGAACTGGCCCCGGACGTCGTCCTGATGGACCTCCGGATGCCCCGCTGCGACGGCGTCGAGGCCACCCGCAGGATCCGGACGGAGCACCCGGGCACCGAGGTCGTCGTGCTGACGACCTACGCGGACGACGACCACCTCTTCCCCGCGCTGGAAGCCGGCGCCCGGGGCTATCTGACGAAGGACGCGGACGGCGACGAGATCGTCCGGGCCATCGAGGACGTGCTGTCGGGCGCGGCCGGGCTGTCCCCGAAGGTGCAGCGGCGGCTGCTGGAGCGGTTCGCCGAACCCGTAGGGACGGCCGCCCCGGCGACGCCGCCCGACCCTCCGGACGGGCTGACCGCGCGCGAGGTGGAGGTACTGGGACTGGTCGCCGAGGGGCTGTCCAACCCGGAGATCGCCCGGTCGCTGCACGTCTCGAACGCGACCGTGAAGACCCACATCAACAACCTCTTCGCCAAGGCGGGGCTGCGGGACCGGGCCCAGGCGATCCACTACGCCTACCGGCACGGTCTCGCACAGCCACCCGGATCATCCGTCACCTGATCGGGTGAGAAAGCTCTTCGGGGCGGCGTCCGGTCGTCAGACCCAGACGTAACGGTGTTCGGGGCGGCCGGTCTCCCCGTACCGGAGACTGAGCCGCACCCGCCCGGCACGTTCGAGGAGCTTGAGGTAGCGCTGCGCGGTCTGCCGGCTCAGGCCGGCCTGTCGGGCCACCTCCTGGGCGGACAGCGGCGCGTCGGCCGAGCGCAGGACGGTCCGGACGCGGTCGGCGGTGGCCGTCGAGTGCCCCTTGGGCAGCTCAGCGGGGCCGGCGTTGGCGGAGCCCAGCGCCCCGAAGAGCCGGTCGACTTCGGACTGTTCGGCCTGGCCGCCGCCCTCGAAGGTGCGGTGGAGCGCCGCGTAGCCCTCCAGCTTGGAACGGAGCCCGGCGAACGTGAACGGTTTGACCAGGTACTGGAGCGCGCCCTGACGCATCGCCGCCTGCACCGTCGCGATGTCGCGGGCCGCGGTCACCATGATCACGTCGGTCTGCAGGCCGCGCTGCCGGAGCCGCGAGACGAGCTGAAGCCCGGTCCCGTCGGGCAGGTAGTGGTCCAGCAGGACGAGATCGACGGCGGTGGTCTGCAGGGCGGCCAGGGCCTCGGCGGCGGAGTGGGCGAGGCGGCTGACCCGGAAGCCCGGGATCTTCGCGACATACGCGGCGTTGATCTCGGCGACCCGTATGTCGTCGTCCACGACCAGCACGTCGATCATCGGCCGGCCGCCGCGGCGTCGCCGGGGTCGCGGCCGTCGGACGCGCGCCCCTCCGTGGCTCGCGGACCTGCGCCGCCCGCGTTTCCGGCGGCGACACCGTCCGGTGCGTCCTCGGCGAGCGCGTCGGACAGCGCGTCAGGGAGCGTGACGGTGAACTCCGCGCCCCCGCCGGGACTCTCGCCCACATCGGCGGTGCCTCCGTACCGTTCGGCCAGCCGGCGGACGAGCGCGAGGCCGATGCCGCGCTGCCCGTGCGCGGGGGGCTCCTTGGTCGTCCAGCCCTCGGTGAAGATCTCCGTACGCCGGGCCCGCGGCACTCCGGGGCCGTTGTCGCGGACCCGGACGACCGCGGTACGGCCCTCGGCGCAAAGCTCCACCTCGACCCGCGCACCAGGAGTGCCGGCGGTCGCGTCCAGGGCGTTGTCGACCAGGTTGCCCAGGACGGTGACCAGGCTGTGCGGGTCCACCACGCGGTCCGGCAGCCGACTGCCGGGAGCGATGCTCAACGAGACGCCGCGTTCGGTGGCGACCGTCGCCTTGCCGACCAACAGGGACGCCAGCAGCGGATCGTGCACCCGCTCGGTGACCTGCTCGGCGGTCGCCCGGTGCACGCCCACCGCCTGGGTCACGAACTCCACGGCTTCCTGGTGCAGGCCCAGTTCGAGGAGGCCCAGCAGGGTGTGGAGACGGTTGGCGTGCTCGTGGTCCTGGGCGCGCAGCGCGTCGATCAGTCCGCGGGTGCCGTCCAGCTCGCGGCCCAGCCGCTCCAGCTCGGTGCGGTCGCGCAACGTCACCACGGCCCCGCCGTCGTCGGTCGGCATCCGGTTGGCCACCAGGACGCGCTGCCCGCTGACGGTGAGCAGGTCGGCGCCGCGGACCCGGCCGGAGAGCACTTCGGCGGTACGGCCGGGCGGCAGGGCGTCCTCCAGGGGACGGCCGGTGTCCTCGGAACGCAGGTCGAGCAGGCGCTGCGCCTCGTCGTTCAGCAGCCGGACGCGGCCGCGCGCGTCGAGCGCGATGAAGCCCTCCCGGATGCCGTGCAGCATCGCCTCGCGCTCGGTGAGCAGGGCGGAGATGTCGGAGAAGGCCAGGTCATGTGTGCGGCGCTGGAGGCGTCGGGCGACCAGGTAGGCGGCGAGCGCGCCGACGGCGAGCGCCCCGCCCGCGTAGGCGAGCAACTGCGGAACGGTACTCAGCAGTCGCTGTTGCACGCTCTCGTACGCGATGCCGACCGAGACGGCGCCGACGATGTCGCCCTTCTCGTCCCGCAGCGGCACTTTCCCGCGCGCGGAGCGGCCCAGGGTGCCCTCGTCGATCTGCATGACCTCGCGGCCCGCCAGGACGCCGCTGGGATCGGTGGAGACGCGCCGCCCGATCTGGTCCGGATCGGTGTGGGACCAGCGCACCCCGCGGGTATCCATGATCACGACGTACTCCGCTCCGGTGGCACGGCGGATCCGCTCCGCCTCGTCCTGGACGGGGCCGCGGCGGCCGGGGCGGGAGTTTTTCAGCGCGTCGTCGAGGCGTGATTCGGCGGCGGTGGTCTGGGCGATGGCCAGGGCGCGGCGCATCGCCTGGTCGTCGAGCTGCGCACCGAGCGGAGCGAGGAAGAGGCCGGTGGCCAGCGCCGTGACGCCGGCGGCGATGGCCAACTGCATCAGCAGCACCTGCGCGAAGACGCGGCGCGGCCAGCCCACGCGCAGACGCAGCCCCGGCAGCGCGGCACGGAGCCCGCTGCCGGTGGGGCGGTCCACACCCGGCCGCGCGTCGATCTCGCCCTTTGCGCCCATACGCACGAACAGTAGGCGGGGCGCAGTGCGGTCAGGTAATCAGCCCGGCTCCGGGCGGTGGGGGACGTTATCCACAGGGGTTTCACGGTCTTTCCGTGACCGGTTAATCTCGCAGAGTCACAACCGGTCACCGAACGTGACGGGTGGCCGGGGCAGTCGAAGGGGTCGAAGGAGGGGGCCTATGTGGTCGAAGATGGCGGGTGCGGCCAAGAGGTTCGGCGGAAGGTGCGGCCGAGCGGCCGGGTCAGGCGAGAGAGCGTACGGACAGCACGGCCATGCGGGCGGGTCTGCCGAGCGGAGAACCGCAGCCGACCGGCGCGGGGGTGCCGTCGGCGCGCTGCTGGACCATGACCCGCCAGGACCGGCCGTCGCGGTGCGCGACGGTGACGGCCCAGGTGGGGGCGGGGGCGTCACGCAGGGCCGCCGCCGGGGATGCCGTGGTCGTCGGGGGTGCGGGAGGCGCCGGGGGTGCGGGAGCCGCCGAGGCGGGGTCCTCGTGGCGAGAGCCTTTCGCCTCTTTTTCCGTCCCCTCATCTTCTCCCGTCCCCTCGCCCCCGTCGTCTCCGCCGTCGTCGGGTGGCGGTACGGGCGCGCTGTGCACGACGTCGATCGCGTCCGCCCGGTCCTCGCGTATCAGCTCGCGGACGGCGAGGTCGGCGGCCTGCGCCGGGCGCTCCCAGGTCGAACGGCCGCGGCAGTGGCCCAGCAGGATCCGGCCGTCCCGCGCCGATGCCATGGCGTCCTTGACCAGCGGAGCGGAAGCCCGCCCGTAGGCGTATCCGTACGGGAGGACGAAGAGGGTGGGGGAGAAGCGGTGGCCGCCGATGTGGGTGACTTCCCACGCCTCGGCGCCGCTGGCGGCGAGTTCGGCGGCCAGCGGGCGCCCGAGGACGGCGCAGCAGCGGTCACGCTTGCCGTTGGTGCAGACGAACGCCAGCGGCTCGCCGTCGTACGGCTCCCAGAGCCCGTCGTGCTCGCCCGAGCCCAGCCGGGCGAAGTCGAGGTGCGGCAAGGTGCCCGGGTCGGTGACGGAGGCGGTCCGGATCCAGGAGCGGTTCGGCGCGGTGTGGGCGAGAAACGCCCGGCGGGCGGGGGCGCCGTGGCAGTCTGCGTGCCGGCCCGGACGACGGACGAGGGCCACCCGTACGCCCGTGCCGTCCGCCGCCGCCTCGAGGGCGCGGCCGATGCGGGGATCGAGGTGGCTCTCGGTCAGCGCCTCGGTGCCCCAAGGGCCGGTCTGCTCGACGAGCAGCCAGGTCCGGGCGGTGGCCGAAGTGCCCGCGACGGGCTCGGCGGCATCGCGGGAAGCGGTTGCGCACGTGCTCACATAGGTAACCCTAACCTGCCCCGGGGCGACCGGAATCCGGAACCGAAAGCGCGCGAACCGGAAACCGAAAACGGGCGATCCGGAGCCGGACGAAGGAGGCGGAGCCGGGTTCTCTGTTCGGGACCAGGGGGTTGGGCGGAAATACTCTGGATCGGTTCGGAGGGGGCCCTGACGACTCGACAGTGAGCCCGGTCCGTGGTCGTGGAGTGCTTCGCCGGTCGTGGCTGATGTGGCGCGCTCGTCCGCTTGTTGAGCCCGGTTCAGGGGGAGACAGCCGTGAGGTTCCGTTCCGCGTTTGTCGCGGCGGTCGCACTGGGTGGCGTCTTGGTGGTGGACCTGGGCTTGGCTCCGCCCCTGGCTTCGGTTCTGGTCTTGGCCCCGGGCCCGGCCATGTCTTCTACTCCGGCTCCAGCCCTGGCCTTGCCCCCGGTAGTGCCCTTGGTCTTGTGGGCCGGCTCCGGCCTTGTCTCCGGCCTCGGCTCCGGCCTCGTCCTCGGCCCCGGCTCCAGCCCTGGCCCCTCCCCGGGCTTGTCCCCGGCCCGGCCCCGCCTCCGGCTCCGGCCTTGGCTCAGGCGCCAGCCGCAGCCCACGTCCCAGCTTCGTGCCCGTTCTCGCACCTGGCCGCCGCGGCGGCCAGCGCCGCAGGCCGCCGGGCCAGGCGTCGAGGGGCCTTCGGTGTCCGCCTTCGAGGACCTCATGGACGAGCACGATGACCGGGCGGTGGCCAGGGGTTCGGAGCGGATCGCCACCCCCCCCTCGGCGGACAGCCCTCGGGGCCTTGTCGCTCAAGCTCCTTCTCGTCTCGTCTCGTCACGGTAGGGGCTGCGGTGGGCGGAGGCCCTGATAGTGGCCGCTGGGGCGCATGCGCATGGGGCGTTCCTCGTACTCCTCCAGCGCGTGGGCGATCCAGCCGGCGGTGCGGGCCACCGCGAAGACGGTCTCGCCGGCCGCGGCGGACATGCCCGCCGAGACGGTCAGCACGCCCAGAGCGAGGTCGACATTGGGGTGCAGCGGGGCGTGGCGGGCGGTCGTCGCGGCCACCTCGCGCGCCGCCCGTAGCGCTGGGCCGGCCTGCGGTACGTCCTCCAGGAGGCGGAACAGGGCGCGGGCGCGCGGGTCCTCGCCCCGGTAGACGCGGTGGCCGAGGCCGGGCACCCGACGGCCGGCGCGCAGATGGTCCGCCACCACGGCCGCCGCGCTGCCCCGTTCCAGTACCTCCCGCAGCATGCGGTGCGTGAGGGTGCTGGCGGCGCCGTGCAGCGGGCCGTCGAGGGCGCCGAAACCGGCCGAGACGATGGTGTACGGGTGGGCCCGTGCCGAGGCGGCCACCCGCGCGGCCAGGGTTGAGGCGGCGAGGTCGTGGTCGATGAGAAGGACAAGTGCCGCGCTCAGGACGCGCAGTGACGCCTCGTCGGGCCGCTGCTCGGTGAGGCGTGACCACAGACGGCGGGGGATCGGCGCCGAGGCGCGGTCGGTTCCGCTCTCCAGGCGGGGGAGCGCGTCCACGAGCGTGGGAATGAGGGAGCGTGCGGTGCCCAGGACGGCGTCCTCGGACAGGTCGAAGCGCAGCGGGTCGGCGGAGGCCGCCGCCACCACCGCGACGCGTAGCCGGTCCATCGGGCTGCAGTGCCCGGGCAGGGCGTCGACGGCCCGGCGGGCGGCCGCGAGAGCTTCCTCCGGAGCGGTGAAACGGACGCCAGGACGCAGTGCGCCGGTCCAGAGCCACTCGGCGACCTCTTCGTAGCCGTAGTGGGCGGCCAGCTCGGTCGTGTCCACGCCGCGGAAGTAGCAGCGGTCCGCGTCGATGAGGGTGATGCCCGTACGGAGGGCCAGGTCACCGCCCGTGACGGACGGTTCGCGGCGGGCGCCGCGGCGGGCGAGGGCGTCCACTTCCGCCGCGTCGAAGGTGCTGCCCCGGCCGGCCGGGGCCCGTCGGCTGGTCAACTGGCCGCGGCTGACGTAGGCGTAGATCGTCTCCGGCTTCACGCCGAGCCGTTCGGCCGCCTCCCGGGTGGTCAGGCGCCGCTCGCCGCCCATGCTGCCGCTCCCGCCGCCACCGATGCCTACCGGGCCGACGTCGCCGTGGCCACTGCCGCCCGTTCCGTGATCCGCCATGATGCCCACTGTATCGATTGTCTCGACGTATGTATTGATTAAATCAATGTTGACACCTCCCCAGTCCACATTGGACAGTCGAGTCAACAGGGAGTGATCAGGAGAGCAGGAGGACCGATATGTCGATTGCCGAGGCCGGTGCGACGTTCGACGCGCCCCGCGGGCTCGCGGGAGTGATCGTCACCGAGACCGAGCTGGGGGACGTACGGGGCGGGGAGGGCTTCTACCACTACCGCCAGTACTCCGCCGTGGAGCTCGCGCAGAGCCGTACCTTCGAGGACGTCTGGCACCTGATGCTCCGCGGCCACCTGCCGGACGGGGAACAGCGGGCGGCCTTCGAGGCGGCGACCGTGGCACTGCGCCGCCTGCCCGACGCCGTACGGGACGCCCTGCCCGGGATCGCCCGTGCGAGTGCCCGCAGCGGCCCGCTCGCCGGCCTGCGCACCGCGCTCTCCCTGCTCGGCGCCGCGGCGGACTTCCAGCCTCTCTACGACATCGACTCCCGGCAGCGCGACGTCGACGCCCTCACCGCGAGTGCCGCGGTGCCCACCATCCTCACCGCGCTGCACCGCATCGGCCGGGGCCTGGCGCCGGTCGAGCCGCGGGACGACCTTCCGTACGCCGCCAACTACCTGTACATGCTCACCGGTGAGGAGCCCGACCCCGCGCGTACCAGGGCCATCGAGCGGTACCTGATCTCCACCATCGACCACGGCTTCAACGCCTCGACGTTCACCGCCCGCGTCATCGCCTCCACGGGCGCCGACCTCGCGGCCTGCCTGGCGGGCGCGGTCGGTGCGCTCTCCGGGCCGCTGCACGGCGGGGCGCCCAGCCGGGCCCTGGACTCCCTCGACGCCATCGGCAGCCCGGACCGTATTGACGCCTGGATCCGCGAACGGGTCCGCTCGGGGGAACGCATCATGGGCTTCGGACACCCCGTCTACCGCACCGAGGACCCGCGCTCGCGGATGCTGCGCGACATCGCCCGGGGCTTCGGCGGGCCGCTCGTGGACTTCGCCGTGCAGGTGGAGGAGCGGGTCGAGGCGCTGCTCGCCGAACTCAAGCCCGGCCGCGAACTGCACACCAACGTCGAGTTCTACGCGGGTGTGGTGATGGAGCTGTGCGGCCTGCCGCGTGAGATGTTCACCCCCACGTTCTGTGCGGCACGGGTGGTCGGGTGGAGCGCCAATATCCTGGAGCAGGCGGACGACACGAAGATCATCCGCCCGGCGGCCCGCTATGTGGGTCCGCTCCCGCCGCAGCCGGTGCCCGCCGCGCTGACCTGACGGCGCGCCGGACCGACGGCGCGCCGCCGCACCGACGTACGACGATGGAGGCGCCCCCTTGGCCCCGCAGGCCCCGCGACAGATCCCGGTCATCGTGCTCGCCGGATTCCTCGGCTCCGGCAAGACGACCCTGCTCAACCATCTGCTGGGCCGCAGCGGAGGCAGCCGCGTCGGTGCGGTGGTCAACGACTTCGGCAGCATCGAGATCGACGCCATGACGGTGGCCGGCCAGGTCGACTCGATGGTCTCGCTGGGAAACGGCTGCCTGTGCTGCGCCGTCGACACCAGCGAGCTGGACGAATACCTGGAACGGCTGGCCCGGCCGTCGGCCCGGATCGACGTCATCGTCATCGAGGCGAGCGGGCTGGCCGAGCCGCAGGAACTCATCCGCATGATCCTGGCCAGTGAGAACGACCGCATCGTCTACGGCGGGCTGGCCGAGGTCGTGGACGCGGCGGAGTTCGAGGCCACCCGGGCCCGGCACCCGGAGATCGACCGGCATGTGGCCATCGCCGACCTGGTGGTCCTGAACAAGGCCGACCGGATCGGGGAGGCGGAGCAGCGTTCGCTCCTGGACACCCTCGCCGAGCTGAGCCCGGGGACGCCCGTCGTGCCCGCCGCGTACGGGCGGATCGACCCGGAGCTGTTCTTCGACCGCAAACCGCGCGACGCGGACGACGAGGCGGTCCGTCAGTTGTCCTTCGAGGACCTGTTCCGCGAGGAGGCGGAGGCTGAGGCGGAAGCCGAGGGGGAGACGGCCGTGGAGGGGCACGGGCCGGGCTGCGACGGGCGGGAGTGCGGCCACGATCATCGGCGGCACCTCCACGCCGCTTACGAGAGCGTCGAGTTCGTATCGGACGAGCCGATGAACCCGCGTCGGCTGATGGCCTTTCTCGACAGCAGGCCCGCCGGACTCTATCGGATCAAGGGGTTCGTCCACTTCGACGTACCGGAGAACCGCCAGAAGTTCGCCGTGCACGCGGTCGGAGACTTCCTGCGCTTCTACCCGACGCCGTGGCAGCCGGACGAGGCGCGCCGCACCCAGCTCGTCCTGATCGGCACTGGGGTCGACGCGGTGGCTCTGCGCAAGGAGCTGGCGGACTGCCGGGAAACGGGCCCGGAGCGCGCCGACGTCAACAGCATGTGGGGCGTACTGCGGTACGTACCGTCCCTCGGTGAGCCCGGTGAGCCCGGTGAGCCCGGTGAGCCCGGTGAGCCCGGTGAGCCCGGTGAGCCCGGTGAGCCCGCTGCCTTCGCTGCTTCGGAAGAGTCGGGGGAGCCGGGAGAGCCGGAGGGGCCGGAAGAGCCCGACGACCAGTAAGCCGCCCCTCCCGCACCGAGCCCTCCGACGAGGCCCCACCAGGCCCCCACCGAGAGATCCCCGAGAACAGCACGACAACGCTCCGGGCCCGGCTGCCCCCCGTGCCCGGCCCCCGGCACGAGCACGCCCCCGGCCCGGCCGCAGCCGCCCCGGGGGCGTCGTCAGCGCGGTACTGCGCCCGCTACACCGGCCCGGCCAGCGCGGCGACCGGCTTCGTCAGTGGTACGCCCGAGCCGTCCCGGCGCGGGTCCGGCTCCGGGAGGTCGACCGGCGCGCCCTTGGCGTTCGCCGCCCGCACCGGCGCGGCGCCGGCCCAGGCCAGGGAGAGGCAGTCCTCGCCCTTCAGGAACCGCTGGCAGCGCACGCCGCCGGTCGCCCGGCCCTTGCGCGGATACTGGTCGAAGGGCGTGAGCTTGGCCGTGGACACCGAGTCGTCGAGCGTGCCGTGCGAGCCGGAGACCGTGAAGACCATGGCGTCGGCACCCGGATCGACGGCCGAGAAGAAGATGACCTTCGCGTCCGGTCCCAGCTTGATGCCCGTCATGCCGCCCGCG
This sequence comes from Streptomyces sp. NPDC018045, assembly GCF_044327445.1. Classification (NCBI taxonomy): domain Bacteria; kingdom Bacillati; phylum Actinomycetota; class Actinomycetes; order Kitasatosporales; family Streptomycetaceae; genus Streptomyces; species Streptomyces sp. NPDC018045. The sequence goes on along the minus strand of NZ_JBIRFL010000015.1, from coordinate 25,468 downwards.
GGCCGGCCCTGCGGCCGTACCTGGCCGGCCGGATAGCGCAGTAGCTGTGCCTCGTCGGTGATGAAGACCAGGTCCTCCTCGCCCGTACGCAGCTCGACGGCGCCCACGACGCGGTCGCCCTCCTTGAGGGTGATGACCTCCAACTCCTCCTTGTGCGACGGGTAGTCCGGCACCACGCGCTTGACGATGCCCTGCTGTGTGCCCAGCGCCAGGCCGGGCGAGGACTCGTCGAGCGTCATCAGGCAGATCAGCGACTCGCCGTCCTGGAGGCTGAGGAACTCGGAGACCGGCGCGCCACCGGACAGGGTCGGCGCGGCGATGGTGTCCGGGAGCTGCGGCAGGTCGACCACCTGGAGCCGCAGCAGCCGGCCGGCGGACGTCACCGCGCCCACCTCGCCGCGCGTGGTGGCCGGCACCGCCGAGACGATCACGTCGTGCTTGACGCGCTTGGCCTCCGTGTCGAAGTTCACCTCGCCGTTGGCCGTACGGGCCAGCAGGCCCGTGGAGGACAGCAGCACCCGGCACGGGTCGTCGGCGACCTCCAGCGGCACCGCGGCCACCGGGGCGCCCGCCGACTCCAGCAGGACCGTGCGCCGGTCCGTGCCGTACTTCTTGGCCACCGCGGCCAGCTCGCCGGAGACCAGCTTGCGCAGCTCGGCGTCCGATTCGAGGATCTTGGTCAGCTCCTCGATCTCCGCCTTGAGCTTGTCGCGCTCCGACTCCAGCTCGATGCGGTCGAACTTGGTCAGACGGCGCAGCGGGGTGTCGAGGATGTACTGCGTCTGGATGTCGCTCAGCGCGAAGCGGTCCATCAGCCGCTCCTTGGCCTGTGCGCTGTTGTCGCTGGAGCGGATGAGGCGGATGACCTCGTCGATGTCGATGAGGGCCGTCAGCAGGCCCTCGACCAGGTGGAGGCGGTCGCGCTTCTTGGTGCGCCGGAACTCGCTGCGCCGGCGCACCACGTCGAAGCGGTGGTCGACATAGACCTCCAGCAGCTCCTTCAGCCCCAGCGTCAGCGGCTGGCCGTCCACCAGCGCGACGTTGTTGATGCCGAAGGACTCCTCCATGGCCGTGAGCTTGTAGAGCTGCTCCAGGACTGCTTCCGGGTTGAAGCCGTTCTTGATCTCGATGACCAGGCGCAGGCCGTGCTCGCGGTCGGTGAGGTCCTTGACGTCCGCGATGCCCTGGAGCTTCTTCGCGCCCACCAGGTCCTTGATCTTGGAAATGACCTTCTCGGGGCCGACGGCGAACGGGAGTTCGGTGACGATCAGCCCCTTGCGGCGGGCGGTCACGTTCTCGACCGAGACCGTGGCGCGGATCTTGAACGTGCCGCGGCCGGACTCGTACGCGTCCCGGATGCCGCCCAGGCCCACGATCCGGCCGCCGGTCGGCAGGTCGGGGCCCGGCACGTACTTCATCAGCGTGTCGAGGTCCGCGTTCGGATGTTTGATCAGGTGGCGGGCGGCGGCGATGACCTCGCCGAGGTTGTGCGGCGGCATGTTCGTCGCCATGCCGACCGCGATGCCGGACGCGCCGTTGACGAGGAGGTTCGGGTAGGCGGCCGGCAGGGCGACCGGCTCCTGCTCCTGGCCGTCGTAGTTCGGTGCGAAGTCGACCGTGTCCTCGTCGATGGACTCCGTCATCAAGGACGTGGCCGAGGCCATCTTGCACTCGGTGTACCGCATGGCGGCGGGCGGGTCGTCGTTGCCGAGCGAGCCGAAGTTGCCGTGGCCGTCCACCAGGGGCAGCCGCATCGAGAAGGACTGCGCCATCCGCACCAGGGCGTCGTAGATGGAGGCGTCGCCGTGCGGGTGGAGCTTACCCATCACCTCGCCCACGACGCGGGCGCACTTGACGTAGCTGCGCTCGGGGCGCAGCCCCATCTCGTTCATCTGGTAGAGGATGCGGCGGTGTACGGGCTTGAGGCCGTCGCGGGCGTCCGGGAGGGCGCGGGAGTAGATGACCGAGTACGCGTACTCAAGGAAGGAGCCCTGCATCTCGTCGACGACGTCGATGTCGAGGATCCTCTCCTCGAAGTCGTCCGGCGGCGGGGTCTTCGTGCTACGGCGGGCCATCGCGGCTGCGGCTCCTTCGCTTGCTTCCTGCTGCTTGCCGATGCGGGATCAACGTTCGGGTCTTACGTCGACCATTGTGGCCCGCCCCACTGACAACGCCGACCGCGACCCTCCCCGTGGCCCCGGACGAGGTGGTCGCGAAGACCGCTCGTACGAGGCAGCCGGGTCGGGAACTTCGCCATAGCTCGGCACGCTTGCATACAGTGACAGAACTTCCTCGCAAGCGGATCGAAGGGACGTACATGCCCATGGGTCACACGGCCACAGAACAAGCCGGCTCCGGCGGCCTGACAGCAACCGAGCACCGGCTGGCCAACGGCCTGCGTGTGGTGCTCTCCGAAGACCACCTGACCCCGGTCGCCGCGGTCTGCCTCTGGTACGACGTCGGCTCGCGCCACGAGGTCAAGGGCCGTACGGGCCTGGCCCACCTTTTCGAGCACCTCATGTTCCAGGGCTCCGCCCAGGTCAAGGGCAACGGTCACTTCGAACTGGTCCAGGGCGCCGGCGGCTCCCTGAACGGCACCACCAGCTTCGAGCGCACCAACTACTTCGAGACCATGCCCGCCCACGAGCTGGAGCTGGCGCTCTGGCTGGAGGCCGACCGCATGGGCTCCCTGCTGACGGCGCTCGACGAGGAGTCCCTGGAGAACCAGCGCGACGTCGTCAAGAACGAGCGCCGGCAGCGCTACGACAACGTCCCCTACGGCACGGCCTTCGAGAAGCTGACGGCCATGGCCTATCCGGAGGGACACCCGTACCACCACACGCCCATCGGTTCGATGGCCGACCTGGATGCCGCCTCCCTGGAGGACGCGCGGGCCTTCTTCCGCACGTACTACGCGCCCAACAACGCGGTGCTGTCGATCGTCGGCGACATCGACCCCGAGCAGACCCTCGCCTGGGTGGAGAAGTACTTCGGCTCCATCCCCGGCCACGAGGGCAAGCAGCCGCCGCGCGACGGCTCCCTCCCGGACGTCATCGGCAAGGAGCTGCGTGAGGTCGTCGAGGAGGACGTCCCCTCCCGCGCCCTGATGGCCGCCTACCGCCTCCCGCAGGACGGCACCCGCGAGGCCGACGCGGCCGACCTGGCGCTGACGGTGCTCGGCGGTGGCGAGTCCTCGCGCCTGTACAACCGGCTGGTGCGCCGCGACCGCACGGCCGTGGCGGCGGGCTTCGGCCTGCTGCGGCTGGCCGGCGCCCCCTCGCTCGGCTGGCTGGACGTCAAGACCTCCGGCGGCGTCGAGGTGCCCGCCATCGAGAGCGCCGTGGACGAGGAGCTGGCCCGCTTCGCCGCCGAGGGGCCCAGCGCCGAGGAGATGGAGCGTGCCCAGGCCCAGCTCGAGCGCGAGTGGCTGGACCGGCTCGCGACGGCGAGCGGCCGCGCCGACGAACTGTGCCGGTTCGCGGTCCTGTTCGGCGACCCGCAGCTCGCCCTGACCGCCGTGCAGCGCGTCCTGGAGATCACCCCGCAGGAGGTGCAGGAGGTCGCCAAGGCCCGGCTGCGCCCCGACAACCGCGCGGTCCTCGTGTACGAGCCGACCGAGCCGACCGCCGCCGAGGACAACGACGAGGAGGCGGCCCAGTGAGCGACGCCGTCAGCAGCACGATGACCTTCCATCCGCAGCCGGCCGGCGGCGACCCCAAGCCGTGGGCCTTCCCGGCCCCCGGGCGCGGGCAGCTCCCCAACGGCCTCACGGTGCTGCGCAGCCACCGCCCCGGTCAGCAGGTCGTCGCCGTCGAGATCGACATCGTCGCGCCCCTGGAGGCCGAGCCCGCGGGCCTGGACGGCGTCGCCACGATCATGGCGCGCGCCCTGTCCGAGGGCACCGACAAGCACGACGCCGAGCAGTTCGCCGCCGAGCTGGAGCGCTGCGGCGCCACCCTGGACGCGCACGCCGACCACCCCGGCGTCCGGGTCTCCCTGGAGGTCCCGGCCTCCCGGCTGGACAAGGCGCTCGGCCTGCTCGCCGACGCCCTGCGCGCCCCGGCCTTCCCGGACAGCGAGGTCGAGCGCCTGGTGCGCAACCGCCTCGACGAGATCCCGCACGAGCTGGCCAACCCGGCGCGCCGCGCCGCGATGGCCCTGTCCAAGGAGCTGTTCCCGGCCGACTCCCGGATGTCGCGGCCGCGCCAGGGCACCGAGGAGACCGTCTCCCGTATCGACGCGGCGGCCGTGCGTGCCTTCTACGAGGCCCATGTGCGCCCCGCCACGGCCACCGCCGTCATCGTCGGTGACTTCACCGGCGTCGACCTGGACGCGGCCCTCGCGGAAACGCTCGGAGCCTGGACGGGCTCGCCCGCCGAACCGGTGAAGGCCAGCCCGATCACCGCCGACGACACCGGTCGCGTGGTGATCGTCGACCGCCCCGGCGCCGTGCAGACCCAACTGCTGATCGGCCGCATCGGCGCCGACCGGCACGACCGCGTCTGGCCCGCCCAGGTGCTCGGCACGTACTGCCTGGGCGGCACCCTCACCTCCCGTCTGGACCGGGTGCTGCGCGAGGAGAAGGGCTACACCTACGGGGTGCGCGCCTTCGGCCAGGTGCTGCGCTCCTCGGCCGACGGCGACGGCGCCGCGATGCTGGCCATCAGCGGTTCGGTGGACACCGCGTCCACCGGCCCGGCGCTGGAGGACCTCTGGAAGGTGCTGCGCACCCTCGCGGCGGAGGGCCTGACGGACGCCGAGCGCGATGTGGCCGTGCAGAACCTCGTCGGGGTCGCGCCGCTGAAGTACGAGACCGCGGCGGCGGTCGCCGGCACCCTCGCCGACCAGGTCGAGCAGCAGCTCCCGGACGACTTCCAGGCCCGGCTGTACGAGCGGCTGGCGCGGACCGGCACCGTCGAGGCGACCGCCGCGGTCGTCAACGCCTTCCCGGGCGACCGGCTGGTGACGGTCCTGGTGGGCGACGCCGCCGAGATCGAGGAGCCGGTCAAGGCGCTCGGCATCGGCGAGGTGACGGTCGTCAGAAGCTGACGGCACGACACCGGCGCGGGCGGGGCCGTCGGCCGCCGACGGCCCGTGCCCGGGCGGGTGACGAACGGTCACCCGAGGGATCCAGTGGTGCGCAGGTGCCACTGGATCTTCTTTATGTCCCAATTGTTGGGGGTGGTTGCACGGTGCCCGTGTGGCGTACGGCACAAATTCGGTGTTCTGTTTGCCGATTGAAAGTTGCCCCGTTTAGCGTCGATCCGGCTGTCCGCAGGATCACCGCCGCAACCGCGGCACGGACAGTCATCGCCGAGTCCCCGTACGGCGCGAGCCAGGGGAGCCGGGGACCCATGTCCCTTGGGGTGAATCGGACGCCTTCCCGGAGGCGCCCGTAGGAGACCTTCCTGCTCCGAACCCGTCAGCTAACCCGGTAGGCGAGAGGGAAGGAAAGGACACAGCCAGCCCATGGCGTTCACCCGTGCCACCGGGAAGCACCGTGGTCCGAGCCGCAGCGCGCGGACGACCCGTAACCTCGCCGGCATAGCCACGCTCGCCGCGTCCGGCGTCATCGCCTCCGTCGCCTCCCCGGCACTGGCGGCCGGCAACCCGGACGACGCGAGCACCCACGACACCGGCTTCCACCAGGCCGTCGTCCTCGGCGACGAGCTCGCCGAGCAGATCGAGGCGCAGGCCGACGCCCAGCAGGAGGCCGCCGACGCCGCCGCCGCGCAGGCCAAGGCCGAGGCCGAGGCGCGCAAGCAGGCCGAGGAGGCCAAGCGCCAGGCCGAGGCCGAGGCGAAGAAGGAGCGGGAGGCCAAGGAGCGCGCCGCCCGCGAGGCCGAGCGCAAGCGCCTGCTCACGTACGTCGCCCCCGTCGACGGCTCCTACGTGTCCACCAGCTACAAGGCCTCCAGCGGCCTGTGGTCCTCCGGCAGCCACACCGGCGTCGACTTCCACGCCGCCTCCGGGACCCCCGTCCACGCCGTCGGCTCGGGCACCGTCGTCGAGACGGGCTGGGGCGGCGCGTACGGCAACAACGTCGTCATCAAAATGAACGACGGCACCTACACGCAGTACGGCCACCTGTCGTCCATCAGTGTCTCGGTCGGCCAGACCGTCACCCCGGGCCAGCAGATCGCCCTGTCGGGCGACACCGGCAACACCACCGGGCCGCACCTGCACTTCGAGGCCCGCACCTCCGCGGAGTACGGCTCGGACATCGACCCGGTCGCCTACCTGCGCTCGCACGGCGTGAACGTCTGACGCGCACCCGTCCCCCGTACGATGCCCCGGCCTCCGTGGCCGGGGCATCTTCGTGTCCGGGGCCGGCCCCGGACACGGTCGCGCCCATATGCCGTCGTACGCGGTCCCGGCCAAAAAATAGCCATGAATTCGCCGCGACTGTCGGCCAATGCCTTCCCGTCGAATAGAGTCGCACCGAATGTCGCCGCCCGGCGTCATTTCCGGGTGTTCTCAGGGGATTACGGCGGAGGCACAGGTGGTGCGAGGCCCTCTTTCCGCGCATGTGGTGTGCACGGCGATCCGCGACGACATCGTATCCGGCGTTCTTCCGCCGGGCAGCCGGCTGATCGAGGAGTTGCTGGCCGGCCGTTACGGGGTCTCCCGTGTTCCCGTGCGCGAGGCGCTGCGGACGTTGCAGTCCGAGGGCTTCGTCGCGATCCGGCACCACGCGGGCGCCTGCGTGGCCGAGCCGACCGAGCGCGAAGCGGCCGACGTCCTGGACATCCGGGCGCTGCTGGAGCCGCTCGGCGCTGCGCGCGCCGCCGCCCGCCGCACCGCCGCGCACCTCAAGGTCCTGCGCGGCGTCGTACGGTTGGGCCGGGAGCGCGCCCGGCACGGCCACCGGGCCGAGCTGCGCCAACTCGACGGCTGGTTTCACGAGACGCTCGCCCAGGCGTCCGGCAGCGCCGCCATGGCGGCGCTGCTCACGCAGCTCCGGCGCAAGATCGAATGGATGTACACAGTCGAGCTCCCGGCCCGCGACGAGCGCTCCTGGGAGGAGCACGGGGCGGTGCTGGACGCGGTGAGCCGCGGAGACGCCGAGCGGGCCCGCGCCCTGATGGCGGCGCACATCGAACGCTCGCGCCCGGTGTACCGGCTGCGCCCGGTGGTCCCGGCGCCGGCGGTGAGAAGTTCGAAACGGACCGTAAACACGGCGCGCGAGCAGAATTAACATGACGGCCGTATACAAGCGGTAGGGGATTGGCCGGAAACGGAAAGCAGGCGGGACGTCAAGGCATGGAGGTGTGGTGGGGAATTCCCGGGAGGGGTCTGAAATCCCGTCCCCGAAAGGCCTCGGAAGTCCCCGGAAAGTGGTGTACGGGATTTACGGGCGGCCTCGCCGATTCCACGCGTCATGCCGAGCGGCCGGCCGGGAATTCGCGCCCCGCCCCGCGGGCTCCCCGGCGGGCGGGCACACAAAAGCGGCCCCGCCCGGCGCCGGAAACCCGGCTACCGCGGCGGAGCCGCGAACACAGTGACCCGCGAGGCGGTTCAGACGGTCTCCGGGAGCTCCTCGAGGCCCTCGGCGACCAGCTTCGCGAGACGGTCGAGCGCGGCGTCGGCGCCCTCGGCGTCGGAGGCCAGCACGATCTCCTCGCCACCCTGGGCGCCCAGGCCCAGCACGGCCAGCATGGAGGCGGCGTTGACCGGGTTGCCGTCGGCCTTGGCGATCGTCACGGGGACCCCGGCGGCGGTGGCCGCACGGACGAAGATCGAGGCGGGGCGGGCGTGCAGACCCTCGGCCCAACCGACATTGACGCGGCGCTCAGCCATGGTGTTGCCCTTCAAGTCGTAACGGTTGTCTAGACCAGTGTCTCATGGCGCCGGGAGTGCTCCGGCAGCCCGCGACCGCGCTCACGACCGCGCTCACGACCGCGCTCACGACGGCGCTTTCCGCAGGCCGGGGGCACCGTACCCGCGGGTGGCGGGCGCGCGATCACACCGTCCGCCTCGTGGGCGGCCGCCCGGTACCGTCCCAGCCTGCCCCCGCCCGCATGCGCCCGCACCCGCCCGCACACCGAGCCGGTTGTCGGTGGCGGGCCGTACGCTGTCCCCCATGCAGAGCCCGTCGGACAGCGTCTACCCGGCCCACTGGGAAGCCGATGTCGTGCTGCGCGACGGCGGCACCGCGCGTATCCGCCCCATCACCCCCGACGACGCGCAGCGCCTGGTCTCGTTCTACGAACAGGTCTCGGACGAGTCGAAGTACTACCGCTTCTTCGCGCCCTACCCGCGCCTGTCCGACCGCGACGTGCACCGCTTCACCCACCACGACTACGTCGACCGGGTGGGCCTCGCCGCCACCGTGGGCGGCGAGTTCATCGCCACGGTCCGCTACGACCGCATCGACGAGCGCGGCCGCCCCGCCAAGGAGCCCGGCGCCGACCAGGCCGAGGTCGCCTTCCTCGTCCAGGACGCCCACCAGGGCCGCGGGGTGGCCTCCGCGCTCCTGGAGCACGTCGCCGCGGTCGCCCGGGAGCGCGGCATCCGCCGGTTCGCGGCCGAGGTGCTGCCCGCCAACACCAAGATGATCAAAGTCTTCACGGACGCCGGGTACACCCAGCAGCGCTCCTTCGAAGACGGCGTGGTGCGCCTGGTGTTCGACCTGGAGCCCACCGAGCAGTCCATGGCCGTCATGCGCGGCCGCGAGCAGCGCGCCGAGGCCCGCTCCGTACAGCGCCTGCTGGCGCCCGGCTCGGTCGCCGTCATCGGCACCGGCCGTGCCCCCGGCGGCGTCGGCCGCTCCGTCCTGCGCAACCTCCTCGACTCCGGCTATCCGGGCCGGGTGTACGCGGTCAACCACGCCTTCCCCGGGAGCGGCGCCCGCCTCGACCCCGAAGGCGTGCCGGGCCACCGCTCGGTGTCCGAGATCCCCGAGCCGGTGGACCTCGCGGTGCTCGCCGTCCCCGCCGCCCAGGTCCCCGACGTGGTCCGCGAGTGCGGCGAGCACGGCGTGCGCGGCCTGGTGATCCTCTCCTCCGGGTACGCCGAGTCCGGCCCCGAGGGCCGCGACCGGCAGCGCGCCCTGCTGCGCCAGGCCCGCTCGTACGGCATGCGGCTCATCGGGCCGAACGCCTTCGGCCTGATCAACACCGCGGCCGACGTCCGCCTGAACGCCTCCCTCGCCCCCCAAATGCCCGGTGCCGGGCGCATCGGCCTGTTCACACAGTCCGGCGCGATCGGCATCGCCCTGCTCAGCGGTCTGCACCGGCGCGGCCCCGGGGACGGCTCGATCGCCGGCATCTCCACCTTCCTGTCGGCCGGCAACCGCGCCGACCTCTCCGGCAACGACCTGCTCCAGTACTGGTACGACGACCCCGCCACCGACGTCGCGATCCTCTACCTGGAGTCCATCGGCGACCCGCGCAAGTTCATGCGGCTCGCCCGCCGGACCGCCGCCGTCAAGCCCGTCGTCGTCGCCAAGGGCGCCCGCCACACCGGCACCGCGCCGCTCGGCCACACCGTCCCCACGGTCCGCATCCCCGACAGCACGGTCTCCGCCCTGATGCGCCAGGCCGGCGTGATCCGGGTCGACACGGTCACCGAGCTGATCGACGCCGGGCTGCTGCTCGCCTCCCAGCCGCTGCCGAACGGCCCGCGCGTCGCCATCCTCGGCAACTCCGAGTCCCTTGCCCTGCTGACGTACGACGCCTGTCTGACCGAGGGGCTGCGGCCGCTGCGGCCGCACGTCCTCGCCGCCGCGGCCACGCCCGAGGACTTCCATACGGCGCTGGCCGCCGCCCTGGCCAACGGCCTCTGCGACGCCGTCGTCGTCACGGCCATCCCCTGGGTGGGGGAGGAGGGCGTGGCCTCCCCGGGGGAAGGCGCCGACCTCGCCGCGGCGCTGCGCGCGGCGGCCTCGTCCGCGACGCCCGCCAAGCCGGTCACCGTCGTGCACCTGGCCATGGACGCCCTCGCCGACGCCCTGGCGGCTCCGCCGCCCCCCGAGAGCGCTCCACAGCCGCCCCACAACGCCCCGCAGCCCCACAACGCCCCGCCACCGTCCGACGGCACCCCGGCCCGCCCGAACGCCTCCACGGCCCCGGGCGGCGCCACCGGAGCCCCGCAGGCCCCCGCCCCGCCCCCAACCGGCCCGCCCGGCGGCGCATCCACAGGCGCCCCGTCCGCCGCCCCCCTGGTCCCGGCCTTCCCCGCCGCCGAGCGCGCCGTCCGGTCGCTCGCCCAGGCGGTGCGGTACGCGAAATGGCGCAAGGACGCCACCGACCCGGGCCGGGTGCCCGAGTACGAGGACATCGAGGAGGCCGCCGCCGGCGCCGACATCGACCGGCTGCTCGACGAACTCGCCCGGCACGCCGACATCACCCGCTCCGTACCGCTGCCGGCCGGGGACGCCCACGCCCTCCTGGCCCGGTACGGCATCCCCGTGCGCCCCGCCCACCCGGCGCCCGACCCGGACACCGCCGTACGCGCCGCCGCCCGCCTCGGTTACCCCGTCGCCCTGAAGACCACCGCACCGCATCTCCGCCACCGCCCCGACCTCGGCGGCGTCCGGCTGGACCTGACCGGCGAGGCGGAGCTGCGCCGTGCCTACGCCGAGCTGACCGACTTCCTCGGCAAGCCGGAGGAGCTGCGCCCGGTCGTCCAGCCGATGGTGCCGCGCGGCGTCGACACGGTCGTCCGCGCCGCCATCGACCCGGCCGCCGGCGCCGTGCTGTCCTTCGGCCTCGCCGGTGCCCCCTCGCAGCTCCTCGGCGACATGGCACACCGCCTCATCCCCGCGACCGACCGCGACGTCGCCGAGCAGATACGCTCCATCCGCACGGCTCCGCTGCTGTTCGGCTGGCGCGGCAGCCAGCCGGTGGACACCGCCGCCCTGGAGGATCTGCTGCTGCGGGTCTCCCGGCTGGTCGACGACCACCCCGAGGTCGTCGGCGTCGACCTGGAGCCCGTCGTCGTCGCCCCGCACGGCCTCGCCGTCCTGGACGCCACGGTCCGCCTGGCCCGCCCGCCGGCCACCACCGACCTGGGCCCCCGCCGGATGTCCGCCTACTGAGCGCCGGGCCCGGGCCCGGCCGGGCGGGACCGCCGGGCGCGGGGCCGAGCCGTGCTCCGCGCAGTCCCGGCCGGGCCTCCTCGGGCCCCGCACCGGGCGCCCGGGGTCCGGACGAGGGCTCTCGGACCCGCCCCGGCCGGTACGCCCCGTAAGATGGCCGCATGGCTAAGACCGGTACGACGACCCAAGGGCTGCGCGCGGCGATCGAGCGCAGCGGCTATTACCCGGCCCTGGTGGCCGAGGCGGTGCAGGCCGCGGTCGGCGGCGAGCCGGTGGTCTCGTACTTGGTCCACCAGGAGACGACCTTCGACGCCAACGAGGTCCGCCGCCACGTCACGGTCCTGGTCCTGACGGGCACCCGGTTCATCGTCAGCCACACCGACGAGCAGTCCGCCGACGACACCTCCCCCTCGCCGTACGCGACGACCTCCACCGAGTCCGTGAAGCTGGGCCGGATCTCCTCCGTCGTGCTCAGCCGGGTGGTCGCCAACCCCGAGTCGTACACCCCGGGCCGACTGCCCCGCGAGGTCGTCCTGACCATCGGCTGGGGCGCCGTCGCCCGTCTGGATCTGGAGCCCGCCACCTGCGGCGACCCCAACTGCGAGGCCGACCACGGCTACACCGGCTCCTCGACGGCCGACGACCTGTCGCTGCGCGTCAGCGAGGCCGGTGACGGCCCGGACACCGTGCGGCAGACCCTCGCCTTCGCCCAGGCCCTGTCCGAAGCCACCGCGGCCACCACCCGCTGATGGCACACGCCGTCCCCGCCTGGCCGGAACCGGAACCCCTCGACCTGGCCGGCGCGCCGGTGCCCCGCTACGGCACCGGCTCGCTCGCCGACCTGCTGCCCGCCATCACCGCCGGCCAGGGCCTGACCCAGCCCGGCGCCGGGCAACCGGGCGCGCCGGGCATGGGCCTGGACCCCGCCGACCGCGTCTGTGTCTTCCTCATCGACGGTCTCGGCTGGGAGCTGCTGCGCGACCACCCCGACGAGGCGCCGTTCCTGACGTCCCTTCTGGACAGCTCGTTCAACCGCACGGGCAGCCCGATCACCGCCGGTTTCCCGGCCACCACCGCCGCCTCGCTCGCCTCCGTCGGCACCGGCCTGCCGCCGGGCGCCCACGGCCTGGCCGGGTACACCTGTCTGAACCCGGACACCGGCGAGCTGATGAACCAGCTCCGCTGGTACCCGTGGACCGACCCGTACGCCTGGCAGCCGTACCCGACCGTCTTCCAGCAGGCGCACGCCGCCGGGATCCACACCTGCCAGGTCTCCTCGCCGAACTTCGAGCGCACCCCGCTCACCGAGGTCGCGCTCAGCGGCGGCACGTTCCACGGACGGCTCGCCGGCGAGGAACGCATGGACCTGGCGGCCGAGCAGCTCGCCGCCGGTGACCGCTCGCTGGTCTACACCTACTACGCCGAGGTGGACGGCGCCGGACACCGCTACGGCGTCGACTCCGACGCCTGGCGCGGCCAGTTGATGTACGTCGACCGCCTCGCCCAGCGCCTCGCCGAGCAACTGCCGCCGCGCAGCGCCCTGTACGTCACCGCCGACCACGGCATGGTCGACATCCCGTTCGACCCGGAGCACCGCGTCGACTTCGACGAGGACTGGGAACTGCGCGCCGGTGTGCGGCTGCTGGGCGGCGAGGGGCGCGCGCGGCATCTGTACGCCCACCCCGGCGCGGCCGGTGACGTGCTCGCGGTATGGCGGGAGGTGGTCGGGGAACACATGTGGGTGGCGGGCCGCGACGAGGCCATCGCCGCCGGGTGGTTCGGCCCCCGGGTCGACGACCGGGTCCGGGCCCGTATCGGTGACGTCGTCGCCGCCGCGCACGCCGACATGGTGATCGTGGCGAGCGAGACGGAGCCGCGCGAGTCCGCGATGGTCGGGATGCACGGCTCGATGACCCCGGCCGAACAGCTCGTCCCGCTCCTCGAAGTCCGTACCTGAGCCCGTACCCCAGTCCGTACCCGACCGTGGGTGGCTGAGCCCGGCCCCACGTCCTGTCCGCCCTGCCGCCCGGCGGGCGCGCCCCCACGCGCGCTCCCGTCCGCCCCCACCCGGCACAAGCCCGAAAGGCCCGCGTTCTCCCATGCCCGAGCTGGTGTTCTTCTCCGGAACGATGGACTGCGGAAAGAGCACCCTCGCTCTGCAGATCGAGCACAACCGCTCGGCCCGCGGCCTGCAAGGAATGATCTACACACGCGACGACCGGGCGGGCCGCGGCAAGCTCTCCTCCCGCCTCGGGCTGGTCACCGAGGCCGTCGAGGCGACGGACGAGATGGACTTCTACGCCCACATCGTCGCCGCCCTCAGTTCCGGCGGCCGGGTGGACTACGTCATCGCCGACGAGGCGCAGTTCCTCGCCCCGGACCAGATCGACCAGCTCGCGCGGGTCGTCGACGATCTGGAGCTGGACGTCTTCGCCTTCGGCATCAGCACCGACTTCCGCAGCAAGCTCTTCCCCGGCTCGCAGCGCCTGGTCGAACTGGCCGACCGCATAGAGGTCCTCCAGGTCGAGGCCCTGTGCTGGTGCGGCGCCCGCGCCACCCACAACGCCCGCACCCTCGACGGCCAGATGGTCGTCGAGGGCGCGCAGGTCGTCATCGGCGACGTCCACAGCGCTCCCGCGGAGGTCGGCTACGAGGTGCTCTGCCGCCGCCACCACCGGCGCCGCCAGACCTCCGCCACCGCCCACGCGGCGGCGCTCTCACCGGACGTACTGCCGGTGTACACCGCCGAGTAGCGCCGGGCGGCGGCACCGGAGGGCGCGCCGCGCGGGCGCCGCGCGCCCCGTCCGGCCGATTGCTCAGCCCGGCTGCTGGAGCAGGGCGAACACGGCCCCCTCGGGGTCGGCGACCGTCGCCACGCGCCCGTACGCGGAGTCCTGGGCCGCCTTCACCTCCTGGCCGCCCAGTTCCACCACGCGCCGCACCGCGGCATCGGTGTCCGACACGGCGAAGTACGTCATCCAGTGCGGCCCCAGCTCCCGCGGCAGCGCGTCGCCGACGCCGTGCACTCCCGCCACCGGCTGCCCCTTCAGATGCAGTGTCAGGTAGTCGGGGACCGCGTCCTCCGGCCGGGTCTCGTAGCCGAACACCGCCTCGTAGAAGGCGGTCACCTCCGTCTCCCGGGTCACCAGCTCGTTCCACACCGGAGCCCCGGGCACGCCGACCAGCGCCGCGCCCACCATCTCCTTGCCCTGCCACAGCCCGAAGACCGAACCCTGCGGGTCCGAGGCGATCGCCATCCGCCCCGCCTCGTCGTCGGCGTCCAGCGGCCCGACGGCGACCGTTCCGCCGCAGCAGCGGATCTGCTCGGCCGCCGCGTCCGCGTCGTCACTGGCCAGGTAGGTCGTCCAGGCGACCCGCAGGTGGCGGTCGGGCGCCAGTTCCCCGATCCCGGCCACCTCCCGCCCCTGGAGACAGGCCCGGACGTACGGGCCGAAGTGCTGCGGCCCCGGTTTGAACTCCCAGCCGAACAGCGCGCTGTAGAACTGCTCCGTCGTGGCCAGGTCGTGCACCATGAGACTCACCCAGCAAGGCGCGCCGGGCGTCCGCCGAGTCGTTGCCTCGGTCGTCATCGTCACTCTCTCCTCGGACCATCGGGGTGGTGGCCGTGCGGGGACCGGGCGCGAGTGCGCCGTCCCGTGCAGATGCTCGCACCCCCTCATCCGCCGCGCGCCCCGGCCGCGCCGTCTTCGACGCGTTCCCATGGAAGATTGCCCGATTTGATGTTTCGCACCCGTTTCGGCGACGTTGCCGTTCGGGGGCGTGCTCCGGGTGCCCGCCCGGGCGGGCCGCGCGCGGGGCCGGGCACCGCCTTCTGCGGCGGGCCCGTCCTGCGCGAGGATGAGCCCCATGAACGCGCTCATCACCGCCGCCGAGCTGGCGGACGCACTGGCCTCCGGGACCCCGCCGGTCCTCCTCGACGTCCGCTACCGGCTCGGCGGCCCGCCCGGCCGCCCCGAGTACGAGGCCGGGCACGTACCCGGCGCCGTCTACGTGGACATGGACGGCGACCTCGCGGGCCCCGCGGGGCCGGCCGGCCGCCACCCCCTCCCGGACCTCGACGCCTTCGCCGAGGCGATGCGCCGGGCCGGGGTCTCGGCGGACCGCCCCGTGGTCGTGTACGACGGGGGGCTGGGGGCGCCTCCCGGGCAAGGCGCCGGGGGCGGGTGGTCGGCGGCCCGTGCCTGGTGGATGCTGCGCTACACCGGGCACCCCGCGGTACGGGTCCTGGACGGCGGCCTGGCCGCCTGGATCGCGTCCGGGGGGACCCTCAGTACCGACGTACCGTCTCCCGAGCCCGGCGATTTCGCCGCGGTGCCCGGCGCGCTGCCGCTGCTGACGGCGGACGAGGCGGCGGCCCTGGCCCGGCGGGGTGTCCTGCTGGACGCGCGGGCCGGGGAGCGCTACCGGGGTGAGGTGGAGCCCATCGACCGCGTGGCCGGGCACATCCCGGGCGCGCTGTCCGCGCCCACGGCGGAGAACCTCGCCGCCGACGGCACGTTCCTGCCGCCCGCCGAGCTGGCCGCCCGCTTCACCGCCCTCGGGGCCACCGCGGACGCCGAGGTCGGGGTCTACTGCGGTTCGGGCGTCTCGGCCGCGCAGGAGGTGCTGGCCCTCACGGTCGCGGGCGTTCCCGCGGCGCTGTACGTGGGCTCCTGGAGCGAGTGGTCCAGCGACCCGGCGCGTCCGGTGGCCACCGGCGCGCAGGCGGGCTGACATCCGGCCGAAAACGATCCGTACGCTCGTCCGCTTCGGCGGGCGGGCGTATCGGGCGGCGGGCGCGCGGACACGGGCCGGCGTCCCAGCCGCTACGTCCGTGCCTGCCCCGCCGCTACTCCGGTTTCTTGCGCCGTGTCCCGAAGACGATCTCGTCCCAGCTCGGCACGGCGGCGCGCCGCCCCGGCCGTACGCCGTCGGCCTCGGCCTGGCGGTCGGTCGTCCCCGTGAGGCGGTCCCGGTGGCCCGCCACTGCCCGTGGCATGAGCACGTCGGCGTAGGCCGACCCCGCGCCCGCGCTCGCCGCCGGAGCGGCCGGCTCCTCCAGCTCCTCGTCCTCGACGGACTCCTCCTGCGCCGGCGCCTTCGCCGGCTCCGGGACGACCATGTCGCCACGGAAGCTGGGCACCGCCTCCAGGAGGCTGGTCAGGGAGTCGCGCTCCCGCTCGCCGGAGCCGTCCTCGGCCCGCGCCTGCTCGGCGTCCTCGCCCCCCGTACGGTCGCGGTCGCGGTCCTGGGACGACTGGCGGTCCAGGGCGCGGTCCAGCGGCCGGTCGCGCGGCAGCCGCGCGATACGCGGCACGAACGGGAAGCTGGGCTCCGGGGTGTCGTCGGTCTCGCCGATCAGCGCCCGCGCCTCGTCGTCGACGGCCTGGACGAGCCGCCGCGGCGGGTCGTAGGTCCAGCTCGCCGAGTGCGGCTCGGCCGCGACGCGGTAGACCAGCAGGACCTCCCAGGTGCCGTCGTCGCGCCGCCAGGAGTCCCACTGCACGGATTCCTTGTCGGCGCCGCGCAGCAGCAGCCGCTCCGCGACGGCCTCGCCGAGCTGCGGGCCGGTGTTCTCCCCGGGGCGGCGTACGGGCGTCTTGCGGGCCCGCTCGGCCATAAAGGCGCGCTCGGCGAGCACCGGGCCCTCGAAGCGGCGCACCCGGTCGACCGGGATGCCGGCGAGCTGGGCGACCTCCTCGGCGGAGGCACCGGCCCTTATACGGGCCTGGATGTCCCGCGGGCGCAGGTGGCTCTCGACCTCGATCTCGATCTGGCCGAGTCGCGCGCGGTCGTTACGGACCGCGGCGCGCAGCCGCTCGTCGATCGGAAGCGTGTACTCGGTGCTGTCCGCAGCTTTGAGCACCAGCCGTGTGCCGTCGTTGGAGACGGCCACGACACGCAGTTCGGGCATGGGGACCTCCCGGGTGGTGCCTGCCGACGTCACGTGCGTCGCTGCTTCCGCTAGTCGAGTGTGGCCTGCCCGGGTGCAGCCTGCCACAACATTGCCGAGTTACCCGGCGTGTCGAGGCTTGGCCCAGAAACGCCGTTATGACACGGTTACCTGTTCGCAACGCTCAGTGACCATGTCCTGTTCCTGCTCCCAGTCACCCGTGCCCGGTGGCGGCACCCGGGGGTGAGTGCCACCTTCCGGCCCCCTCCCGTGTATCCGGGCAGCCGGACGGGATACCGGGGCCAGGGCTCGCCACAGTACTCCATTCGGGCCACTGAGGTGGACCGCCGCGCCACCGAAGTTCTCGTACGCCAAGGGAGTTGGTCGCCTTGTCGATCTCTCTACACGGCGTGACGGGTGGCGAGGTTCACAGAATCCGCAGAATCGGAACTACCGGCTTCGCCCATAGGTCACTTGTCCGTGCAAGATGGATCGAAGGGGCGATCAAAGGCTGGAGATGGACAACAAAAGCGATACCGACACGAAAAACAAGGAGAAACGGCTCGACCTGAGCGTTCCTCAGGTCGCGGGCAGTGCCCTGGCGGCTGCGGTCGCCGCCTTTCTCGCCGGGAAGCTCGGCGTGTACGGGACCATCATCGGCGCGGGTGTGGTGAGTGTCGTGGCCACGACCGGCGGCTCGGTCTTCCAGCACCTCTTCCGGCGTACCGGCGAGCAGCTCAAGGAAGCCGCGACCGTCGGCACCCGGCCGAAGCCGCGCCGGTCCTCGGCCTCCCGCAGACCGCCGGGCGCCGGGTCCGGCACCGGCATGGTGCTGCCCACCTTCGACCGGCACGGCGCGGAGGACGAGATCACGTCCGTCGCGGCCAAGGACCAGGCCGGGGACACCGACCGTACGCAACTGCTTCCGCAGGCCGGGGACGCGGACCGTACGCGGATGCTGCCGCAGGCCGACGCGGCGCGGGCCTCCGGCGCGGACGCCGCGAACGCCGCGGACACCGACAAGACGCAGATGGTGCCGCGCCTCGACGACCGGACCATGGCGCTGGGGCAGGCGCGCCCCGGCCATCCGGCGGCGGGCGCCACCGCGGTGCCGCGGCGGGCCGAGGAGGTCAGCACCGCCACCTACGGCACCCGGCTGCGCGGCTGGAAGCGTCCCGCGCTGGCCGCGCTGGCGATCTTCGTGCTGTCCATGGGCGCCGTCACCTGCGTCGAGGTGATCACCGGGAAGACCGCGGCGGGCGGTGACGGCACCTCGGTGGGCAAGTTCTTCGAGGGCAACGGGCACAAGTCCGAGCCGAAGCCCCCGCCGGCCACGGACCGGCCGTCTCCCGGGACCTCCCACGGCGACGGCACGACGGGCAGCACCGGCGGCACGCCGTCGCCCGGCCCCAGCGGCTCCACCGGCACCGGCGACGGCACCACCGGCGGTACGGGCGCCCCGTCCTCGCCGACGCCGAGCCCGGACGCGAGCCGGAGCGGCGGGCCCACCCCGCCGCCGAGCCCGCAGCCGTCGAAGTCCGGCGGCGGCACCGGGGACGACACCGGCAAGGGCGGTGACGACTCCAAGGGCGATTCCGGCGACCGGAACAAGCAGGAGCCCGGCCAACAGCAGGCCCCCGACCCGAAATCCTCGTGAACGCGGGACGGAAATCCGCACCCGGGCGGGACGTAATGCCGTCCCGCCCGGGGACCTAATCCCCTTAACCGGCGCGGAATTTCCGTCCTCCGCGGCGGCCGATTCCCTTTCGGCGGGAGAACGGACCGGGCCGCCCCACGGGCGGTGCCCCGAACCGGCCCGGACCCGGCCCACGCGCCGGGTCCGGGCCGGGCCGCTGCCGGGCCCCTGGGCCCACCGGGCCGTTCATCCCTGCGGGACGTTGGGCCGAATGGGCGTTTCAGCCGTCCGGGCGGTCCTGCCGGCCCGGTCGCGGTCTCACTCGCCCAGCACGCGCCGCAGGTAGGCGTTGGTGAACAGGCGCTGGGGGTCCAGCCGGTCGCGCAGCGCGGTGAACGCACCGAATTGCGGGTAGACGCCGGCCAGGTACGCGGCATCGCGGCTGTGCAGCTTCCCCCAGTGCGGCCGCCCGCCGTGCGCCGTCATGATCCGCTCGGCGGCGGTGAAGTACGCCCGGTACGGCGTCCCCCGGTACATGTGTACGGCGATGTAGGCGGTGTCCCGCCCGAAGGCGGTGGACAGCGGGATGTCGTCGGCCGGCGCGGTCCGCACCTCCACCGGGAAGCTCACCCGGAAGTCCGAGCGCTCCACCAGCGTCCGCAGCTCGCGCAGCGCCTCGACGGCGGCCTCCCGCGGCAGCGCGTACTCCATCTCCACGAAGCGCACCCGGCGGGGGCTGGTGAAGACCTTGTACGGGATGTCGGTGTACGTACGGGCGGACAGGGCGCGGCTGGAGAGCAGGGCGAGGCCGGGAACGGTGGCGGGCACCGCCCGGCCGACGGCGCACGCGGCGCGGAAGACCCCGTTGGAGAGCAGTTCGTCGTCGATCCAGCCGCCGACCCGGCCGAGCGGGGCGGCGGGGCCCTGGCTGCGGTTGTTGCGCTTGGTGCTGCAGTTGCCGGTGTGCGGGAACCAGTAGAACTCGAAGTGCTCGTTCTCGGCCACGAACTGGTCGAACTCGGCCGTCACCCGGGTGAAGGACATCGGCTCCTCACGGGCCGACAGCCAGAACTGCGGCTCCACGGCGAGGGTGACGGAGCTGATCACGCCCAGCGCGCCCAGGCCCACCCGGGCCGCCGCGAAGATCTCCGGGTGTTCGGTGGCGGAGCAGGTGCGCACCGTGCCGTCGGCGGTGACCAGGTCGAGCGCGGTGATCTGGGCGGCCAGGGACGCCGAGTCGCGGCCGGTGCCGTGGGTGCCGGTGCTCACCGCCCCGGAGACCGTCTGCTCCATGATGTCGCCCATGTTGGCCAGCGACAGGCCGTGCGCGGCGAGGGCCTGGTTGAGGTGCCTGAGCGTGGTGCCGGCGGCCACCGTCACCGTGCCGGCGGCGGGGTCCACCTTCCGTATGCCGGTCAGCCGCTCGGGCCGTATCAGCAGGCCGTCGGTGGCGGCGGCCGCGGTGAAGGAGTGGCCGGTGCCGGCCGCCTTGACCGTCAGCCCGTCGGCGGCCGCCGCGCGCACCGCCGCGGCCAGTTCCCCGGTGGAGGCCGGCGCGACGCTGCGCGCCGGGTCCGCGGTGACGGTGCCCGCCCAGTTACGCCAGGCGGGCCGGGGCCTGGTCCCCCGTATCGCCCGTACCGCGCGGGCCGCCCCCGTCCGTACGGCCGTCCTGTCCCTGCCGGTCGTCCTGTGTGCCTCGGTCATCTGCGCCCGTCCCCTCACGCTGCGGCGCCGGCCGCAGCCGGCGGTATCCGAGGAACGCCACCGCCGCCGCGAGCGCCCCCGCCACGGCCGGCACCAGGTAGCCGCGGCCGGCTCCGGCCGCGTCCACCACCGACCCGGCGGCCGACGAGCCGAGCGCCACTCCGACCGCGAGCCCGGTGCTGGTCCAGGTCATGCCCTCGGTCAGGTTCGCGCGCGGTACGTGCTGCTCGACGAGGGCCATGGTGGTCACCATCGTCGGCGCGATGGACAGGCCCGCGAAGAAGAGCGCCACGGCCAGCAACGGAAGGTTCCCGACCAGTTGGAGCGGGATCATACTCACGGCCATCGCACACACACCCACCAGCCACCGGCGGGCGGCCAGGCCCTTGAAATGGATCATCCCGAACACCACGCCCGCGGAGCACGACCCGAGCGCGTAGGTCGCCAGCACCAGGCTGGCGGCGCCCTGATGGCCCTGCTCCGTGGCGAACGCCAGGGTCACCACGTCGATCGCGCCGAAGATCGCACCGGTCGCCACGAACGTGACCACCAGCACCTGGAGGCCGCGCGAGCGCAACGCCGAGCCCTTGGCGTGGTGTTCGCGCGGATGCGGCGCCGGCTCGGTCGCGCGCTGCGCCGTCAGCCAGAAGACTCCCGCCACCAGGAAGACCGTCGCCAGCAGCGGGCCCGCCTCGGGGAACCAGGAGGTGGACAGGCCGATGGAGAGGATCGGGCCGACGATGAAGCACGCCTCGTCGACGATCGACTCCCACGAGTAGGCGGTGTGCAGCAGGTGCGGCGAGCTGTGGTGGACGGCCGCCCAGCGGGCCCGGACCATCGAGCCGACGCTGGGCACACAGCCCGCGCAGGCCGTGAAGACGAACAGCGTCCAGTCGGGCCAGCCCTGCTGCGCGCTCACCAGCAGTCCGGCCATGGCGGCCGCCGAGATCAGGGTCACCGGGCGCAGCACCCGGCGCTGGCCGTGCCGGTCCACCAGCCGGGAGACCTGCGGGCTGAGCACCGCCGAGGCCAGCGCGACGGTCGCCGCCAGGGCCCCCGCGAGGCCGTACCGGCCGGTCAGCAGCGAGACCATGGTGACGATGCCGATGCTGGACATCGACAGCGTCATCCGGCCCAGGAAGCCGGCGGCGGTGAACGTCTTGGTGCCGGGTGTGTCGAAGAGCGCGCGGTACGGGCTTGGCATGGGGAGCTCCGCCGGTGAGAGCCGCCGCCGGGGGCGCCGGAGGTCGGTAAGGCATGTCTGAGGCCGACACAGCTTACGCGTGCCGGTCGGTCGGCCGCTCCGGTTTTCCGCCTGTCAGTGGCTGGTGGCAGGATCGAAGACATGCCCGAACAGTGCGATCCGCCCCTTCCAACCGCCGGGGGGACCCCCGGTCCCTACGACGCCCTGCTGCTGCTGTCCTTCGGCGGCCCCGAAGGCCCGGACGACGTCGTCCCCTTCCTGGAGAACGTCACCCGCGGCCGCGGCATCCCCCGCGAGCGACTGAAGGAGGTCGGGCAGCACTACTTCCTGTTCGGCGGCGTCAGCCCGATCAACGCGCAGAACCGCGAGCTGCTGGACGCCCTGCGCAAGGACTTCGCCGAACACGGCCTGGACCTGCCGGTCTACTGGGGCAACCGCAACTGGGCGCCCTACCTGGTCGACACGCTGCGCGAGATGGTCCGCGACGGCCGCCGCCGCATCGCCGTCCTGGCCACGAGCGCCTACGCCTCGTACTCCGGCTGCCGCCAGTACCGCGAGAACCTGGCCGACGCGCTCGCCACCCTCCGGGCCGACGGCCTGCCGGTGCCGCAGGTGGACAAGCTCCGCCACTACTTCAACCACCCCGGCTTCGTCCGCCCGATGGTCGACGGCGTGCTCGCCTCCCTCGCCGAACTCCCCGAGGGCGTCCGCGACGGCGCCCACATCGCCTTCACCACCCACTCCATCCCGACCGCCGCGGCCGACACCTCCGGCCGCCCGGAGGACCACACCGGGGACGGCGAGGACGGCGGGGACGGCGGGGGCGGCGGGGGCGGCGGGGGCGGCGCGTACGTCGCCCAGCACCTCGACGTGGCCCGGGTGATCGCGGAAGCGGTCCGCGAGGAGACCGGCGTCGAGCACCCGTGGCGGCTGGTCTACCAGTCCCGCAGCGGCGCCCCGCACATCCCTTGGCTGGAACCGGACATCTGCGACCACCTCGAAGAGGTGCACGGCGCGGGCGCCCCCGCCGTCGTCATGGCCCCCATCGGCTTCGTCTCGGACCACATGGAGGTCAAGTACGACCTCGACACCGAAGCCACCGCCAAGGCCGCCGAGCTGGGCCTGCCCGTCGCCCGCTCCGCCACCGTCGGCGCCGACCCGCGCTTCGCCGCGGCCGTCCGCGACCTGGTCCTGGAGCGCGCCGCCGCCGAGCGGGGCGGCGCTCCGGCGCGCTGCGCCCTCGGCGAGCTGGGCCCCAGCCACGACCTGTGCCCGGTCGGCTGCTGCCCGGCCCGCACCCCGCGCCCGGCTGCCGCGGGCGTGGACTGGTCCGGCCCGGTGGTGCCGGAGGCCCGGGGGTAGGGCCGGGCCCGCACCGGGTCACCAGACGTTCGGCGGCGCCGCGCCGCCCCGTACGGCCGTCACGGGCGGCCGTCCGTACGAGCAAGGAGCACCGTGTCCGATCCGCTGCAGGACGAACTTCTCGACCTGGCCCTGGAGGCCGCCCGCCGCGCCGGTGAACTGCTGCGCGACGGCCGCCCCGCCGACCTCGGCGTGGCCGCGACGAAGACCAGCCCCATCGACGTCGTCACCGAGATGGACATCGCCAGCGAGAAGCTGATCACCGGCTTCCTCGCCGAGCGGCGTCCGGACGACGGCTTCCTGGGGGAGGAGGGCGCCAGCGTCACGGGCAGCAGCGGGGTCCGCTGGGTCATCGACCCGGTCGACGGCACGGTCAACTACCTGTACGGGCTGCCCTCCTGGGCCGTGTCCATCGCCGCTGAGAAGGACGGCGAGGCCGTCGTCGGCGTCGTCGCGGCGCCGATGCGCGGCGAGACGTACCACGCCGTTCTGGGCGGCGGCGCCTTCCGCAACGGCGAGCCGGTCCACTGCCGCCCCGCGCCGCCGCTGTCCCAGGCCCTGATCGGTACGGGCTTCGCCTACATCGGCGAGCGCCGTGCCGCCCAGGCCGAGGTGCTGCGCACCCTGCTCCCGCGGGTCCGCGACATCCGGCGCGGCGGTTCGGCCGCGATCGACCTGTGCGACGTGGCCTGCGGCCGGCTCGACGGCTACTACGAGCGCGGGCTGAACCCGTGGGACATGGCGGCCGGCGCCCTGATCGCCCGCGAGTCCGGCGCGTCGACCGGCGGCTGTCCCGGCGAGCCCGCCTCCAACGACCTGGTCGTGGCCGCCTCGCCGAAGGTGTTCGCGGTCCTTCAGCCCCTGCTGGAGGAACTGGGCGCCTGGCACGACTGAGATCTTGGCCCCGCCCGGCACGCGACAGCGCCCCGGACCCTGCGCGGGTCCGGGGCGCTGCCGTCGTGAGCGGCCGGGAAGGGGTCAGGCGCTGGCTGCCGTGACCTGCACGCCGTGTTCGGCGGCAAGGCGCTGCAGGTCTTCCAGCTCGGCCTGCTCCACCTCGACGAGGAAGTCGTCGCCCGACTCGCGGGCCCGGTCCAGGTCGGCCTCGGTGTTCCGTATGCGCTGCAGAATGCCTGCGGTGAACGCGTCCATGGTGCGCCCCCTCGTCGTGGGTCGGTGGCACGGGGGTGTGCCGACGGGCGGGGCGATCACGGCGTGGTCCCTGCGAATGGAGCAGAGCGCGGCATGGCGCCGTACAGGGCGTGATCGCGGGTGTGCAGACGTCCTCCCCATGGGCAACCTCACGGAAACCTCAACCGGCACAGGAATTCGAAAACCGTCCGAAGGGCGCCGTTCCGGGGCCGGACCCGTCGGTCCGGAGCCCGGGGACACCCGGCCGCGGGGCGCCACCCACCCCTCTTACTGCCGGTTTACAGCCGTTCGGGGCAGGATGGAGGGGCTCCGATTTGCCGTGCCCCGGACTGCCAGGGCCCTGAGGAAGGAATTGCGACGTGCGTGTTCTCGTCGTCGAGGACGAGCAACTGCTCGCCGATGCGGTGGCCACCGGGCTGCGCCGGGAGGCCATGGCCGTCGACGTGGTGTACGACGGCGCGGCCGCCCTGGAACGCATCGAGATCAACGACTACGACGTGGTGGTGCTGGACCGGGACCTCCCCCTGGTGCACGGCGACGACGTCTGCCGCAAGATCGTCGAACTGGGGGTGCCCACCCGCGTCCTGATGCTCACCGCCTCCGGTGACGTCAGCGACCGCGTCGAGGGCCTGGAGATCGGCGCCGACGACTACCTCCCCAAGCCGTTCGCCTTCACCGAGCTGACCGCCCGGGTGCGGGCCCTGGGACGCCGTACGACGGTCGCCCTGCCGCCCGTCCTGGAGCGGGCCGGCATCAAGCTGGACCCGAACCGCCGCGAGGTCTTCCGCGACGGCAAGGAGGTCCAGCTCGCGCCGAAGGAGTTCGCGGTGCTGGAGGTCCTGATGCGCAGCGAGGGCACGGTCGTCTCGGCCGAGCAGCTCCTGGAGAAGGCGTGGGACGAGAACACCGACCCCTTCACCAACGTCGTGCGGGTCACGGTCATGACCCTGCGCCGCAAGCTGGGCGAGCCCGCGGTGATCGTCACGGTGCCGGGCTCCGGTTACCGGATCTGACGCCGATGCCCGCTTCGTCCAAGGCGCCCACCCCGCCGCCCGCCACCCCGCCCATGCCCACCTGGGATCCCCAACCGGTCAACGTCCGGCCGTTCCCCTGGCTGCGCCCCACCATCCGGATACGGCTCACGCTGCTGTACGGCGGCATGTTCCTGATGGCCGGCATCGTGCTGCTCACGATCATCTACATGCTGGCCGCCAACGCGCTCCAGGAAGGCAACGAGCTGCCCGTCAAGGTCCTCCGGGGCAACTTGGTGGCCACCAGCAACGTCTGCGACCTGCCCAGCCAGTCCTCCGGGGAGATCTTCACCCAGGCGATCCAGAGCTGCCTCCAGCACCAGCGGGCCCAGGCCCTGAACACCCTGCTCAACCGTTCCTTGCTGGCGTTGCTGGGGCTGACCGTCGTGGCGTTCGCCTTCGGGTACGCGATGGCGGGCCGGGTGCTGTCGCCGCTGGGGCG
>NZ_JBIRFL010000014.1:0-158546 GCF_044327445.1 Streptomyces sp. NPDC018045 | reverse complement strand
CCTTCGCATGCTGCGCCGCAGTCGCCCGCTCACCGGGCCCACGCCGGGCCTGCTCACGGATGGCATGCAGCTCGGCGACCCGCCCACGAGCGTCGTTCGCCTCGGCGGGCACCTCTTCGACAGTGGTCATGCATCGACGGTACGTGGCCGGACCCTCCGGAACCGATGTCGGTTTCGTACAACGTCGGAAGCGATTTGGTGGGCAGGCAGGACAGAAGCGTCCTGTACGGGGCCGCGTCCGGCCTGGTGGGCACGCCGGACGGTCTCAGCGGTATGTATGCCCCCGACAAAACGCGCCCGCGTGGTGTTGTGGCAGTCCGCTGTTGGCCCGGGCGCCGCGCGCCCTCACGCGGCACGTCGGCGGCGCCGTGGCCGGGTGCCATGGCCGGTCAGCGCGGGGCGACGGTGCAGATGTGGGTGGTACAGGCGGTGCCCGGAGTGACACGCAGCCGGAGCGCCGGAGTGGTCGCCAGGACCGTGACGGAGGGGTCGGCGGTGAGCACGGCACGGACCGGGCGGTCCCAGACCACCTCGAACGGCGCGCCGGTACGCGACGGCTCGGCCACGCACAGTGTCGCCGTCCGGCCGCCGTGCCACCCGTGCGCGGTCCGCGCCGGCCGTTCCCGCAGCAGCACGCTCGCGGGCGCCGAGACGGTCAGGCCGCCCGCCGACCCGGCCCGCCAGAAGGTGGCGGCGGTCAGGCCGAGCGACGGGACCGCGACCGCCTGCCGTGCGCCGGTGTTGGCGAGGACGGTCAGCCAGTGGCGGTCGGCGGCCCGGGCGGCGAGGGCGCGCGGGCCCGCGCCGGGCATCAGCAGGTACGCGTACGCGGCGTCCACCGGGTCGGTGCCGTGGTCGATCCACAGGGTCAGATAGCGGCGGGTGAACGGTTCGGGGGAGCCGCCGGTGTTGATGTCGCTCCACGCGCCCGTCCGGGTGTCGCGCAGCGCGTGCGGGACGGTTTCCCCGCCGCCCGGGACGCGGGGAAAGACGTACCCGCCGTGCCCGGCCAGGTGGATCCAGCGGGCGCGCGGGAAGACGAGCGGACGGCCGGGCGCGACGGGCTGCCGGGCGCCGTCCACGGTCAGCGCGGGCGCCCCCGACGCGCCCAGGTTGCGGTTGTCCACGATCGTCTCGGCGGGCACCCCGTCGTGCGAGGTGATGCCGGCGCCCAGGCAGACGACGCAGTCCGCGGTGAAGATCCACGACTTCTTGGCGCGCAGTGTGGCGGACAGGCCGCGCACGTCCTGCCCGACCACGGCGAACTCCCCGTCGGTGGTCCCGCCCACCCACGTCGCGGCCGGTTTGGGCGCGCCCCAGCCGCCGCCCTCGTTGTCGGCCAGCCGCTTGGTGGACACGGTCGTACCGGGCAGGCGGTACGGGTCGACGGTGGGCCAGAAGGCGTCCGTGTACTGGTCGTTCGCGAAGTCGTGGCCCCACCAGTAGAGCATTCCGGCGCCGGTGTGCCAGCCGCGCGGATTCTCGCCGTTGCCGTTCTCGTAGTACGTGATGCGGTCCGAGGCCATGGCCAGGCCGGCGGCCCAGCCGGGGCGGCGGTGCACGGCCCGGTCCATCGCCGGGAAGAGCCGGTGGGCGACGGGTTCGGGCGCGACCGGGCCGCCGTCGTCCGCGAGCGCCTTGAGGCGGGCGAGGTCGGCGATCTCGTACTGCCGGTCGGCGAGCACGGGGTAGCCGGTGTCGCGCCGGATCCAGCCCCGGACCATCGCCTGCCAGCGTTCCCGCTCCCGGGGCGCGGCGGCCTCGGCCAGCAGGGCGACGGCGGCGACCAGGGCGTGGCCGTGGAAGTGGTCGCCGCGCAGCACCCGGCGTTCGTCGGCGCGCAGGTAGCCGCGGCTGATGGCGCGCCCGTTGACGCTGTCCATCATCAGGCCGTTGTAGAGCAGGGGCGCGTAGGCGTGCTCCACGCTGTCGAAGATGATCTGCCGTCGCGGATCGGTGACGGCCCAGTCGGTTCCGCCGAGCAGGGTGAAGAGGCGGCCGAGTCCGTCGAGGAGGACGAAGCCGTAGGTGCCGGAGTAGGCGACCCAGGTGTGCTGGATGAAGGAGCCGTCGGCGTAGAGGCCGTCGCCCTTGGTGACGTACGGGAAGACCGGCGACAGCGCGTCGCGGGCCAGTGCGATCTTGGCCGCGGCCCGGCCGAGGATGCCGCGCAGTGCGACGACGCGGCACAGGTCGACGCGGTTGGCGCCGGTGCTGGTGCCGGTGTAGTCGCCGAGCATGGTGTCCGGGACGAAGTGGTCGACGGCGGCCAGGTACCGGGCGCGCCGCTCCGCGCCGAGCCGCTCGTACAGGATCGCGACGGCGTCCAGGAGGAGCCGGGGGCTGCCGATCTGCCACTCCCACCAGTTGCCGTGGCGCACGGTGCCGGAGTGGTAGACCGTGTCGTGCACGTGGTCCAGGCCCCGGACGGTGTCGGCGGCGAGGCCGGTGTCCCCGGTCAGGCCGGTGCCGGGCTGGGCGTACGCCCGGGCCATGGTGGTGAGCCGGCTGTAGCTGCGGGTGATGCCGGCCGGCGGGTCGAAGGGACTGTCGGGCCAGAGTGAGCCGGCGGCCGGGCGCATGGCCGTACGGAAGCCGCGGGCCAGCTCGCCGGTCTCCTTCAGGCGGGCGGCGTACGGATCGGCGGCGGGATCGAAGCCGGTGCCGAGCTGGATGCCGAGCCAGCGGCGGCGCAGGGTCTCGTACGGATCGCCGTCGGCGGCGTGCGCGGCGGGGGCCGGCCCGGCGAGCGCGGGCGTCAGCGCCAGGCCGAGCGCGCCCGCGCCGGAGAAGCCGAGGAAGCCCCGGCGGGACCAGACGGGGGAAGGCGGCACGGTCCGTCCTCTCCGTGATACGTGAGACGTCGGGCGTGAAACATGGGGCGTAGGACGTCAACTGCGTACGGACACGGTCTGGTTGAACGGTGTCCGACGGTCTAGCACGAGCCGCCCCGCCTCGACAATGCCCATGACATGCCCAGCGCGGGACCTCCGCATCACTCCCCCGTGGACCAACAGTTGAAACTTGAACTAGATCGCGCTACGCTCATTTTCGTTGAACCTTTAACAAAACGTTCTCGTCTTCGAGGAGGAGCCATGGCTCTGTTCCACCGCAAGCGCACCGCGGCCGCCGGCACCGGCCGCGCCACCCCCGACCGGGCCACCGCCGTCCTCGACGCCGACCCGGCCCTCGCCGCGCTGACCGGCGACTACACCATCGACCCGGCCCACAGCCGCATCGGCTTCACCGTCCGGCACGCCATGGTCACCAACGTCCGCGGCTCCTTCGGCACCCACGAGGGCACCCTCCACCTCGACGGCGCCGACCCGGCCCGCTCCACCGCCGCCGTCGACGTCACGACCGCCTCCGTCGACACCGGCATCGCCGACCGCGACGCCCACCTGCGCGGCACCGACTTCTTCGACACCGACGCCTTCCCGCTGATGACATTCCGCTCCACCGCCGCCGAGCGGGTCGGCGGCGACACCTACCGCGTCACCGGCGACCTGACGATCAAGGACGTCACCCGGCCGCTCACCATCGATCTGGAGTTCCAGGGCGCGGCGACGGACGTGTACGGCGCCGAGCGCGTCGGCTTCGAGGGTAGCGCCGAGATTCTGCGCTCCGACTGGGGCCTGACCTGGAACGCGGCGCTGGAGGCCGGTGGCGTGATGGTCAGCGACAAGGCCAAGCTCACCTTCGACGTCTCCGCGGTCAAGGCCGCCGCCTGAGCCCACCGCGCCCGGCGGCGGACCGCCCCCGAAAACCCCGCGGCCCCGCACCGGCTCCTCCCCCAAGGACCGGCACGGGGCCGCGGTCGTCTCCCGCGCCCGGCGGCTACTCCTGCGGCTCGACCCCGGCGCGCATCAGCCCGTACGCGTACGCGTCGTCCAGTGCCTGCCACGACGCGGCGATCACGTTCTCGGCGACGCCGACCGTGGCCCACTCCCCCTGCCCGTCGCTGGTGGACACCAGGACGCGGGTGATCGAACCGGTGCCCAGCCGGCCCTCCAGGATGCGGACCTTGTAGTCCACCAGCTCCAGCCCGGCGAGCTGCGGGTAGATCCGCTCCAGGGCCACCCGCAGCGCCCGGTCCAGCGCGTGCACCGGGCCGTTGCCCTCGGCGGTGGCCACCAGCCGCTCGCCCTTGGCCCACAGCTTCACCGTCGCCTCGTTGGCGTGCGTGCCGTCCGGCCGGTCCTCGACGATGGCCCGCCACGACTCCACCCGGAAGTACCGGCGCGGCCGGCCCTCCGCCTCCTCCCGCAGCAACAGCTCGAAGGAGGCGTCGGCGGCCTCGTACGTGTACCCCGCCAGCTCGCGCTCCTTGACCCGCTCCACGACCCGGCCGACCAGCTCCCGGTCGCCGCTCAGGTCGAAGCCCAGCTCCTTGCCCTTGAGTTCGATGGAGGCGCGGCCGGCCATGTCGGAGACCAGCATCCGCATGCTGTTGCCGACCAGCGCGGGGTCGATGTGCTGGTACAGGTCGGGGTCGACCTTGATCGCGGAGGCGTGCAGCCCGGCCTTGTGCGCGAAGGCGGAGACACCGACGTACGGCTGGTGGGTGGAGGGCGTGAGGTTGACGACCTCGGCGATGGCGTGCGAGATGCGGGTGGTCTCGGCCAGCTTGCCCTCGGGCAGCACCTGGCGCCCGTACTTCAGCTCCAGGGCCGCCACGACCGGAAAGAGGTTGGAGTTGCCGACCCGCTCGCCGTAGCCGTTGGCGGTGCACTGCACGTGCGTGGCGCCCGCGTCGACCGCGGCGAGGGTGTTGGCCACCGCGCAGCCGGTGTCGTCCTGGGCGTGGATGCCCAGGCGCGCGCCGGTGTCCGCCAGCACGGTCCGTACGACGGCCGCGACCTGCGCGGGCAGCATGCCGCCGTTGGTGTCGCAGAGGACCACCACGTCGGCGCCGGCCTCGCTCGCGGTCCGTACGACCTGTTTGGCGTAGACCGGGTCGAGGGCGTACCCGTCGAAGAAGTGCTCGCAGTCCAGGAAGACCCGGCGGCCCTGCGCGCGCAGGTGGGCGACGGTGTCCCGCACCATCGCGAGGTTCTCCTCCGGCGTGGTGCGCAGTGCCAGCTCCACGTGCCGTACGTGCGACTTGGCGACCAGCGTGACCACCGGGGCCCGCGATGCCAGCAGCGCCGCCACCTGCGGGTCGTCCTCGACCCGTACGCCCGCCTTGCGGGTGGCGCCGAAGGCGACGAGCCGGGCGTGCCGGAAATCGATCTCCGCGCGGGCCCGCTCGAAGAACTCGGTGTCCCGGGGGTTGGCGCCGGGCCAGCCGCCCTCGATGAAGCCGACGCCGAAGTCGTCCAGGTGCCGGGCGATGGTCAGCTTGTCCGCGACGGTGAGGTTGATGCCTTCGCGCTGGGCTCCGTCGCGCAGCGTCGTGTCGAAGACGTGGAAGGCGTCGGACAACGCGGGGTGAGGTGCGTCGGGTTCAGGTGCGTCCGTCATGCTCGTCTGGCTCCTGTCGAGGTCTCGGTTTACCGGAATGACCGGTTCCACCGCCCCCTCATGGTCCCTCGCGCTCCGCCGCCGGCAAGAGGTGGCGCCGGAAACGAAAAAACCCCTCGCGGATGCGAGAGGTCTGCGCGCGGGTCTGGGGCGACGGTGACCGCGCCGTACTCGGTGCGTACGGGGCGGTCACTGCGGACCGGCGCGCCTGCTGCCAATAATCGTGGCGAGGGAGGGCACGGCGTCAGTGTGCCATACGTTCCCGGAGGGGAACCGGGTGTCTCACAGTGCGGGCCACCAGAGGTGGCCCGTCCCGCGCCCCCGGACTCCCCCGGCTACCGCCGCGAAGTGCCCCCGGACGGGATCGTTGTGGCTTGGCCGGGGATGTTCGTCGGCGCGTCCTCCTGTCGCCTCACCCGGTTCAGGTCGATCGTCTTCGTTTCGCGCATCGTGATGTAGACGATCAGGGAGACCGCGGCGCAGCCGGCCACGTACCAGTAGTAGCCGGATTCGAGGCCGCCCTTCTTGAACCACAGGGCGACGTATTCGGCGGTGCCGCCGAAGAGGGCGTTGGCGATGGCGTACGGGAGGGCGACACCGAGGGCGCGGATGCCGGTGGGGAAGAGTTCGGCCTTCACACAGGCGTTGATCGAGGTGTAGCCGGTGACGACGAGCAGGGCGAGCAGCGAGAGGCCGAGCGCGGGCCAGAAGCTGCCGGCGTGCTGGAGCAGCGTCATGATCGGCACGGTCAGGAAGGTCGAGCCGACCGCGAAGGTGATCAGCAGCGGGCGGCGTCCGATGCGGTCGGAGAGCTTGCCCGCCAGCGGCTGGACGCACATGAAGACGAACAGCGCGCAGAAGCTGACCATCGAGGCGGTCGGCTTGTCCATCCCGGCGCTGCCGGAGAGGTACTTGGTGAGGTAGGTCGTGTACGTGTAGTACGCGACGGTGCCGCCCATGGTGAGGGCGATGACGAGGAACGCCTCGCGCCGGTGCGCCCACAGTGCCTTGATCGTGCCGCGCGCCGGGTCGTTGTGCGCGTCGTCGTCCTGCGCGTACACCTCCGTCTCCAGCATGTTGCGCCGCAGGTAGAAGACGATGCCCGCGCCGAGCGCCCCGATGATGAACGGGATGCGCCAGGCCCAGTTGTGCAGGGCGTCCTCGGACAGGGTGCGCTGGAGGACGATCTGGAGGCCGAGTCCGAGGAGCTGGCCCGCGGTCATGGACACGTACTGGAAGCTGGAGGCGAAGCCGCGCCGGCCGGGCGCGGACGCCTCGGTCAGGTAGGTGGCGCTGGCCGCGTACTCACCGCCGACCGAGAGCCCTTGCAGCATGCGGGCGACGAGCAGGACCGCGACGCCGCCGTACCCGGCCACCGCGTACGTCGGCGCGACGGCGATGAGGACGGCCGAGGCGGACATCAGGGTGACGGTGAGGGTCAGCGCCGCCTTGCGGCCCTTGCGGTCACCGACCCGGCCCAGCAGCCAGCCACCCACTGGCCGCATGAAGAAGCCGACCGCGAAGATCCCCATGGTGTTCATGAGGTTGGCGGTGTCGTTCCCCTTCGGGAAGAACGAGTCGGCGAAGTACACCGCGAAGCTGGCGTACACGAACCAGTCGAACCACTCGACCATGTTGCCGGCCGAGCCGACCCAGATCTTCTTCCACTGCTCTCGTCCCATGACGGATCACGGTCGCCGACACCGCCCGCCGCGGCAAGAGTCCGACGAGCAACGATCACGCTTTGTTACCTGCGGGGTATGCGCACGAACGGCGTACGAACACATCACCGCGCCCGTTGGTGTCACCCGGAACCAGGCCGTCCGCCCACGCGGCGAAGAGACGACGTAACGGCCGTCCGCCCTGACGGAGGCGTGGTGTGAGCCGCCGCCGACCGCTTCCGAGCCGTCGGGCGCGGTGTTCACCCGCTCGGTGCGCGGACCGTGGCCGCTCGCGGCCGTCACGGGCGTGCCGGTGCCGCCCACCACCGCCGCCCCGGCCGGGGCGGCGGCCACGACGGCCCCGGTCGGGCACGTCTGCCGCTCCCCGGACCGGAGGTCAGGCGTCCGGGGCCGGGTCTTCGGCCCTCACCGCCCTTCGGCGCCCCCGCCGGGCAGCACCGTCTCGTCCAGGTACTCCCCCACGTGCCGCAGCGCCTGTTCCCGGTCCAGACCCGGCAGGCCGACGACGAGGTGGGTACCGAAGCCGTCCAGCAGCGCGCGCGTGCGCGTGGCGACGCGCTCCGCGTCGACCGTCCGCAGCTCGCCCTTCGAGGCCCCTTCGACCAGCAGCGCCACCAGGTCGCGGTGCCAGGCCAGTTCCAGGTCGAGCTGGCGCTCGCGGGTCTCGTCGTCCGCGTTCTGCGAGCGGTTCCACACCTCCAGCCACAGGGTCCAGCGCGGGTCGCGGTGCCCCTCGGGGAGGTACAGGTCCACCAGCGCGTCGAGGCGTTCGCGGGCCGGGACGCGGCGGGCGAGGGTGGCCCGGCGCCGGGCGCCGAGCTGCTCCTCGCTCCACTGGAGCGTCTGGAGCAGCAGCTCGTCCTTCGTACCGAAGTAGTAGAGGATGTGCCCGCTGCTCATCCCGACCTCGCGGCCCAGCCCGGCCATGGTCAGCCGGTCCAGGCCCGCCTCGGCGATGGTGGCCATGGCCGCGGCGAGGACCTGCTCGCGCGGCTGGGTGAGCCGCCGCCGTGGTCGGCGGACCGGTCCGGGCACGGGAACCTCCAGAACGTCACACGGAGCCCACCTCGGGCTGCTGCTGGGTGATGCAGTGGATGCCACCGCCCGCTGCGAAGATCGTACGGGCGTCGACCGGCGTCACCGTCCGCTCCGGGAACAGCCGCCGGAAGATCCCGGCGGCGTGCTCGTCGCGCGGGTCGTCGAACGCGCACAGGATGACGCCGCCGTTGCACAGATAGTGGTTGATGTACGAGTAGTCCACCGGCTCGCCGTCCGCCTCGACGACGGTCGGCGCGGGCACCTCGACGACCTCCAGCCGCCGGCCGCGCGCGTCCGTCGAGGAGCGCAGCAGCTCGACGATCTCCGCACACACCGCGTGGTCGGGGTGGGCCGGGTCGGGCTGGGTGTGCGCGACGACGACGCCGGGCCGGGCGAACGCCGCGACGATGTCCACGTGGCCACGGGTGCCGAACTGCCCGTAGTCGGCGGTCAGTCCGCGCGGCAGCCAGATCGCCTTCGTGGTGCCGAGGTACGCGTGGATCTCGGCCTCGGCCCCCTCGCGCGTACGGCCCGGGTTGCGTCCGGGGTCGAGCTGCACGGTCTCCGTCAGCAGGACCGTTCCCTCGCCGTCCACGTGCAGGCCGCCGCCCTCGTTCACCAGCGCCGACCGGTACGTACGGGCCCCGGCCAGCCCGGCCACGTACGCGCCGGCCTCGGCGTCCCGCTCCCAGCGGGCCCACTCCTGGCCGCCCCAGCCGTTGAACACCCAGTCGGTGGCGGCCAGCCGCCCCCGGCCGTCCGTCAGGAAGGTCGGCCCGATGTCCCGCATCCACGCGTCGTCCAGCGGCCGCTCGACGACCTCGGTCTCCGGGCCGAGCAGCCGCCGCGCCCCGCCGCCCTGTCCGGTGCCCGCCACGACCGTGACCGGCTCGAACCGACTCACGGCCCGCGCGACGGCGGCCCAGGCGCCGCGGGCCCGACCCAGCGCCTCGCCGCCCTCCTCGCCGAAGGTGGCGTTGGGGCCGGGCCAGGCCATCCAGGTCCGCGCGTGCGGGGCCCACTCGGCGGGCATGCGGAAGCCGTCGGCGGCGGGGGTGGTCATGGGGTCCTCCGGACTCGGGGCGGGACAAGGGCCGGACGGGGCGGGTCCGGGGTGGAGCGGGGCGGGGTGGAGCGGGGCGGTCCCCGTCCGGACCGCCCCGCGGCCTGTGCGCGGCGCCGCCCACCGACGCTTTAGTGCGGCACTCTAACGCGGTCCGCCATGGGAGCCAAGCATTGACCGGGAACCGTTCATGAATCCATATTGAGCGCCACTCAAATACTCGAGAACGGCCTTACGGACCGGCGCGCCCGACGCCGCCCGCACGAGCCCCACCCTTCCTCCCGATGGAGGGAACCCCACGCCGATGGAGCAGCACCGAGTCGCCACCATCCCTGCCCGCGATGCCGCGCGGGCCCCTGACCGGGACGGGCCGGGGTCCGCAGCGGCGTCCGGGCCGCGGTTCTTCGGACAGGCGGGCCCGGCGCGGCGGACCGTCGGGGGATTGCGGACCCTGGCTGTCCGCTTCGCGTTCTACGGTCGGCGCCGGGTGGCCGTTCGGGCTCCCCGCCGCCAGGATGACAGCAGGTCGCTGCCACTTCACCTGGTGCCACCCACCGCACGTACAAGGAGCATGACCATGGGCATGGCCGAGGCCGCAGACCGCGCCGACAGCTTCGTCCCGCACCGTTTCACCGAGCAACTGGTGGACCTGGGCGAGATCCGCATGAACTACGTCGCCGAAGGAGACCCCGCCGCCCCGGCGCTGCTGCTGGTTCCCGCACAGGGTGAGTCGTGGTGGGGGTATGAGGACGCGATCGGTCTGCTCAGCTCAGAGTTCCGGGTGTTCGCGATCGACCTGCGCGGCCAGGGCCGCTCGACCTGGACGCCGGGCCGCTACAACCTGAACACCTGGGGAGCCGACGTCGAGCGGTTCATCGACCTGGTCGTCCAGCGCCCCACGATCGTGGCCGGGAACTCCTCCGGCGGCATCATCACCGCCTACGTGGCCGCGTATGCCAAGCCCGGCCTGGTGCGTGGCGCGATCCTGGAGGACCCACCGCTGTTCTCCTCCCAGACCGCCCCGCCGTACGGGCCCGGCATGACGCAGACTCTCGGGCCGATCTTCGCCCTGTGGGCCAAGTGGCTCGGCCCTCAGTGGTCCATCGGCGACTGGACGGGCATGGTCGAGGCCGCCCCTCACGAGCTGCCGGCGTTCCTGCACCCGGGGATCGGCTTCATGATGGGCGAGGGGGACCCCGAAGCCGGCGCGTCCCCCACCCCGGTGCAGCACCTCAAGGAGTACGACCCCGAATGGGCCCAGGCGTGGGTCACCGGCGCCGCGAACGCCGGCTGCGACCACACCACGATGCTCACGCAGGTCAAGGTGCCGACCCTGCTCACCCACCACTTCCACATGACCGACCCCGACACCGGTCAGCTCATGGGCGCCATGACCGACATCCAGGCTGCCCAGGCCCGCCGACTGCTGGAGACCACCGGCCGGCCCGTCACGTACACCCCGCTCGACGCCCCGCACACCATGCACGCACCGATGGCGCAGCGGTACGCGGACGTCATCACGGAGTGGGTCGAGACCCTGTCCTGAGCTGCGGCAGTGCCACGGCTCAGGCGGCCGCCGGGTCCCGACCACGAGCCCGGCGGCCGGACGCACTCGAGCGGGGAGCCTGCTCGGCATCGGCACCCTGAACAGCTCCAGCGCGTCGTCCATCACCTTCAGCGCGCTGGGACAACCACCCACCACGACACAGGCCGTGGAGCTCCGGCCGAAGCCCCCGGAACAGCGCACCCGTGCTGGAGGAACAGCGCCCGACGCGCGAACGGCCGCCCGGCGAAACGCCGGGCGGCCGTGCCGGAGACGGGGCGGAGGTCAGCCCAGGGGGTGCATCCAGCCGTGGGTGTCGGGCGTGGCGCCGGTCTGGAGGTCCAGAAGGGCCTTGCGGAGCTTCATGGTGACCTCGCCGGGCTTGCCGTCGCCGACGGTCCATGAGGCGGTCTCGGACTTCACGGAGCCGACGGGGGTGATGACGGCGGCGGTGCCGCAGGCGAAGACCTCGGTCAGCGAGCCGTCCTCGGTGGCGGCCTTCCAGTCCTCGACGGAGATACGGCCTTCGGCGGCCTCGTAGCCCAGGTCGGTGGCGATCTTCAGGAGGGAGTCGCGGGTGATGCCGGGCAGCAGGGAGCCGGACAGCTCCGGGGTGACGATCTTGTTCCCGTACACGAAGTACAGGTTCATGCCGCCCATCTCCTCGATCCAGCGGCGCTCGATGGCGTCCAGCCAGACGACCTGGTCGCAGCCGTGCTGGGCGGCCTGGGCCTGGGCGACCAGGGAGGCGGCGTAGTTGCCGCCGGTCTTGGCGGCGCCGGTGCCCCCGCGCACGGCGCGCACGTACTCCTGGGAGAGCCAGACCGAGACCGGCTTGACGCCGCCGGTGAAGTAGGCGCCGGCGGGCGAGGCGATCACGATGAAGAGGTACTCGTTGGCGGGCCGGACGCCCAGGCCGACCTCGCTCGCGATCATGAAGGGGCGCAGGTAGAGCGATTCCTCACCATTGGTCGGCACCCAGTTCTTGTCCTGCTTGACCAGCGCGTCGCAGGCTTCGACGAACGTCTCGACGGGCAGCTCGGGCATACCGAGCCGGCGGGCGGACGCCTGGAAGCGCCGGGCGTTGGCGTCCGGGCGGAAGGTGGCGACGGAGCCGTCGGGCTGGCGGTAGGCCTTGAGCCCCTCGAAGATCGTCTGCGCGTAGTGCAGCGTCATGTTGGCCGGGTCCATGGACAGCGGGGCATACGGCACCAACTGGGCGTCGTGCCAGCCGCGGCCCTCCGTCCACCGGATCGTCACCATGTGGTCGGTGAAGTAACGGCCGAAGCCGGGGCTGGCCAGGGCCCGCTCCCGCTCCGCGGCGGAGAGCGGGTGGGAGGAGGGCTTGAGCTCGATCGTGGGCGTCGTCATGAGTGCGTGTCCTTCACCGGTGAGGTTGTGGGGCCGCGCTCACGAAGTCCTTGTCGGTACAGGACGTCCGGTACTCCCCTCGTACAGCGGCTCCACGTTCGATTATCGCTCCCGGGGTAGCGGGGACGGAAATGCCGTGGTGCCGAGGGCGGGACGCCGTGGTTGCGAAGGCGGATCCGTGAGCGCCTGCCAGGGGTCGATGGTCGCACCCAACCCGGCGGTAGCACAGTCGCAGGAATGCCGTACAGCGCCGGGCGGGGTACGGACCGGCGCTGTGGGTCAGCGGGTTCCGCTCGGCGAGCGGCGGGCCTCAGCCCGCTACGCGTGCGGCGAGCGCGTCGCCGATCTCGCCGGTGGTACGGGGGGTTTCGCCCCGGTCCGCGAGGTCGGCGGCGACGGCCTCCTCGACCCGGGCCGCCTCGGCGTCGTGGCCGAGGTGCCGCAGGAGGAGGGCGACGGACAGGACGGTGGCCGTGGGGTCGGCCTTGCCGGTGCCCGCGATGTCCGGCGCCGAGCCGTGCACCGGCTCGAACATGGACGGGAAGGCGCCGGTGGGGTTGATGTTCCCGGAGGCGGCCAGGCCGATGCCGCCGGTGACGGCCGCGGCTAGGTCGGTGAGGATGTCACCGAAGAGGTTGTCGGTGACGATCACGTCGAACCGCTCGGGCTGTGTGACGAAGAAGATGGTCGCGGCGTCGACGTGCAGATAGTCGGTGGTGACCGCGGGGTACTCCGCGCCGACCCGGTCGAAGATCTTCTTCCACAGGTGGCCGGCGTGCACCAGGACGTTGTTCTTGTGGACCAGCGTCAGCTTCTTGCGCGGGCGCGCGGCGGCCCGCTCGTACGCGTCCCGGACCACCCGCTCCACGCCGTACGCGGTGTTCAGGCTCACCTCGGTGGCGACCTCGTGCGGGGTGCCGGTGCGCAGGCTGCCGCCGTTGCCCGTGTACGGGCCCTCGGTGCCCTCGCGGACGACGACGAAGTCGATGTCGGGGCGGCCGGCGAGCGGCGTCGCGGTGTTCGGGAAGAGCTTCGACGGACGCAGGTTGACGTAGTGGTCGAAGGCGAAACGCAGCTTCAGCAGCAGGCCGCGCTCCAGGACTCCGGAGGGTACGGACGGGTCGCCGATCGCGCCGAGCAGGATCGCGTCGTGGCCCTTGAGGGACTCCAGGTCCGCGTCCGGCAGGGTCTCGCCGGTGGCGTGCCATCGCCGGGCGCCGAGGTCGTACTCCTTGGTTTCCAGCTTGACGTCCTGCGGGAGGGCCGCGCCGAGGACCTTCAGTCCTTGGGCCACGACCTCCTGGCCGATACCGTCACCGGGGATCACTGCGAGGCGAATGCTGCGAGACATGTCTGGACCCTACTCTCCGTCCCATTGCTTGACACGTGGCGTCCGGGATACGGACAGATGAGGCGCCGGACACCTCCCGTTCACCCGCAGGGCTCCGGCCCGTCGGACAGGAATGCGACGTTGCGCTCCATGGACACACCACGCGTGGGCATTCCCGAACCGCTCGCGAGCCGACTGAGCATGCCCGAGCAGCACGAGTACCTCCGGACGAAACTGACCCGCCGCGGACTGCTGCGCACCTCCGCCGCCACCGCCGGCGCCGTCGCGGGCGGCGGCCTGCTGACCGGCCCGGCCCAGGCCGCCTCCCCCACCCTGCTCGCCCGCCCGGCCACCGGCGCCGTCCACGGCTCGCTGGTCGCGCCGTTCGGCCGGCACCTGGCCTTCGGCGCGGACCCCGCCCACCAGATGCGCGTGTCGTGGCAGGTGCCGTTCGCGGTCAGGCGACCGTTCCTGCGCGTGGGGCTGCGCCCCTGGGACCTGAGCCGCAAGATCCACGCCGAGGTGCGGGAGCTGCACACCCCGGCGCTGAGCGAGAAGCTGCCCGCGGTGGACCAGTACTACCTGCACGCGGCGCTCGACGGCCTGCGGCCGGGCACCACGTACTACTACGGCGTCGGGCACGACGGCTTCGACCCCGCCGACTCCCGGCACTTCGGCACCCTCGGCACCTTCCGCACCGCCCCGGCCCGCGCCGAGCGGTTCGTCTTCACCGCCTTCGGCGACCAGGGCGTCAGCTACCACGCGCTCGCCAACGACCAGCTCATCCTGGGCCAGAACCCGTCCTTCCACCTGCACGCCGGCGACATCTGCTACGCCGACCCGGACGGCACCGGCACCGACCAGGACACCTACGACGCGCGCCAGTGGGACCAGTTCCTCGCGCAGACCGAGTCGGTGGCCAAGACCGTGCCGTGGATGGTGACCACCGGCAACCACGACATGGAAGCCTGGTACTCCCCCAACGGGTACGGCGGCCAGCACGCCCGCTGGAGCCTGCCGGACAACGGCCCGGACGCCGGGAACGCGCCGGGTGTCTACTCCTTCAGATACGGCAATGTCGCCGTCGTCGCGCTCGACGCCAACGACGTGTCGTACGAGATCCCCGCCAACCACGGCGTGACCGGCGGCCGGCAGACCAGGTGGCTGGACCGGAAACTCGGCGAACTGCGCGCCGCCCCGGATGTCGACTTCATCGTCGTCTTCTTCCACCACTGCGCCTTCTCCACCACGAACGCGCACGCCTCCGAGGGCGGGGTGCGCGACGCCTGGCTGCCGCTCTTCGACAAGCACCGGGTGGACCTGGTGGTCAACGGCCACAACCACGTCTACGAGCGGACCGACGCCATCCAGGGCGGCCGGGTGTCCAAGAAGGTGCCCATCGGCGAGACGGTGGACCCCTCGCGCGAGGGCATTGTGTACGTGACGGCCGGCGGCGCGGGCAAGGCGCTGTACGACTTCCCCGTACCGGACAGTTACGAGGGCCACGTGCGGGACCTCGACCATGTGGACACGTACCACTGGGCCGAGGGCGGGGCGAAGGTGAAGGAAGCCGTGCAGTGGTCGCGGGTCCGCTACACCGGCTACTCCTTCATCGCGGTCGAGGTGCTGCCGGGACACCGGCCGCGGATGAAGGTCACCGCGCTCGCCGAGTCCGGCGAGAGCGTGGACCGCTTCGAGATCACCCGACGCGGCTGAGGCGGGCGCGGGCGCGCGTCGCGCGCCGCGCCCCGGCCTCACGGGCGGCTCCGGGCTCAGTGCCCGGTCGAGCCGCCGTTGTCCCGGCGGTCGAGCGCCCGCTGGAGCGCCGCGGCGGCGTTCTTGCGGTCGGCCTCGCCGGTCGCACGGGCGGAGTGACGGATCCTGCGGACAGCGGTCTTGGTCATGATGCGCCTCCAATGCCAAAGCCCCGAGAGATGAACGGAAGCGTCCTTCCGGAAACGGCCGACCCACGCGGGGGCCGCGGCGTCAGCAGGGATCACCTGCGCGCACGCACCGGACCGCACCCGCCGCCGCTCGATCGAGCGGAACGTTCGACTCCTACCAAGCTAAGCCAGCATCGCCGTGCTGTCTGCACCATTACTTGGCCTTCCTACTATCTGAGACGGGCACTGGCCTGAGGTGCACGTTCGAGTGATCGTCGGACGAACGGCCATGCCGGGAGACGCGGCTGCACAGCGTGACGGCGTCGCTTGTGCCACAGGGCCGGGCGCGCCCACAGTTGAGGAGGAGGTGCCACGCCATGACCGCTGTCGCGCACGAGGCCCCCTGGGCCGACACGGGACCGACCGACCAGGAAGTCCCCGGGCCGGAGCTGGATGAGGTCCTGTGGCAGGCGTGGGAAGCCATGGAACTCCCCGAGGGCTACCACGCCGAGATCATCGAGGGGTTCATCGAGGTGTCGCCGACAGGCTGCTACGCGCACAGTCGGATCGCCAACAAGCTGCGCCGTGCCGCGGACGGACACCTGGCCGATGGACCGTAC
This sequence comes from Streptomyces sp. NPDC018045, assembly GCF_044327445.1. NCBI lineage: Bacteria > Bacillati > Actinomycetota > Actinomycetes > Kitasatosporales > Streptomycetaceae > Streptomyces > Streptomyces sp. NPDC018045. Next base: position 142,553 of record NZ_JBIRFL010000014.1, on the reverse strand, counting down.
GCCGGGCACCAGGACGCCAACGTGATCCACGGTCGCAAGGTCTGGATCCCCGATGTGATCATCGCCCTTGAGGACGCCGAGGCTCAGGACGTCACCGAGCATGGCGTCGGGATCAAGGCGTCCGCTGTGCAGGTGGCCGTCGAGGTGGTCTCCCCCGGCCACAACAGCACCACCCGCGACCGCGTCCGCAAGCGCCGCGCCTACGCCCGCGCCGGCATCCCCGTCCACGTCCTCGTCGACGACCACGACCTCCGCGGCACCGTCACGGTTTTCACCGCACCGGCCCCCGACAAGGCGGACTACGCCGCCGAGCACCGCGTCCCTTACGGAACCGACATCGCCATCCCCGAAGGTCCCGCCAAGGGCTTCGTCATCGGCGAGGCGATCACCGGCCCGCCGGGCGGCAACGGCTGAGACGACGCCGACGGCCCGGCGCCCCACCGAGGGGCGCCGGGCCATCGGCGTCGTACGGCTACCGGATCAGCCCGTGTGCGGCGAGCGGTAGCCGGGACAGAACAGGGCGCATGCGTGGAGCGCGGGCGTGCGCGACGAAGAGCGCAAGCTTCGAACACGGCCCCGAAACCATGCATACCCCGGCAGGGGGCTCGTTCCGGACATTCGGGGTCGAGTTCCAGCCTGGAGCCATGGGGAAGATTGCCATGTACAGCCGCTTTACAGGATCGTCTTTTTTGTCACGACGAGACGCCGCGACGGCCGCATCACCGGGCCGTCGAAACGCTCGTCGGCTCCCGGTTCGACATTCGAATTAAGGAGAATGTGCCATGACCAAGACGAAGAGGGTCGGGCGTTCCGTAGCCGTGGCATTCGCCGCGGCCGCCGCGTTCACCATGGCCATGCCGTCCGGCAACGCTTTCGCCATCGACCACGTCACCTGCCGCGGCGGCGAGAACTTCCTGAAGATCTGGTCGCACAGCGGCGGCCGCCAGAGCGTGGACTGCTACGCCAACCGCGGGAAGATCGACTTCGGTGGCTGGTGGGTCGACAAGATCTCCACGGGCAACAACGACATGATCTACAACGACGCCAACGGCGATTCGGTGCGGGTCAACCGATGGACCGATATCTCCTTCCCGAACCGTCCGCCGAAGGTCAACTCCATCGAAATCCTTTGATGCCGTGACGGGCCGGATTCCAGGAATGGGATTTTCCCGGTAACGCATTCCCGGGCACCGGTACCGACGCTTTCCGGATACGGGCGGATTTCCCGTGGCGCGGAATCCGCTCGCATCCGGACTCGCTGACGCCGCCGGGCCCGGCACCCCTTCGAGAGGGTGCCGGGCCCGGCGGCGTCGTACGGCTACCGGATCAGCCCATGTGCGGGTAGCGGTAGTCCGTGGGGGCGACCATCGTCTCCTTGATGGCGCGCGGGGACATCCAGCGCAGCAGGTTGAACTTGGAACCCGCCTTGTCGTTGGTGCCCGAGGCACGGCCGCCGCCGAAGGGCTGCTGGCCGACGATCGAACCGGTGGGGCGGTCGTTGAGGTAGAAGTTGCCGGCGGCGAAGCGCAGCTTCTCCGAGGCGGCGACCAGGACCTGGCGGTCCTGCGCGAGGACGGCGCCGGTCAGGGCGTACGCCGAGGCGGACTCCATCTGCTCCAGCATCGCGTCGAACTCGGCGTCCTCGTAGACGTGGACGGCGATGATCGGGCCGAAGTACTCGGTCTTGAAGACCTCGTTCTCCGGGTCCGAGCAGACGATCACGGTCGGGCGCACGAAGTAGCCCACCGAGTCGTCGTAGCTGCCGCCCGCGACGATCTCACAGGTCGGGTCCTGCTTCGCGCGGTCGATCGCGGCCTTGTTCTTGGCGAAGGAGCGGGCGTCGATGACGGCACCGACGAAGTTCGACAGGTCGGTGACGTCGCCCATGGCCAGGCCCTCGACCTCGGCGACCAGGTCGTCCTTGAAGCCGCCCTCCCACAGGGAGCGCGCGATGTAGGCGCGGGAGGCCGCGGAACACTTCTGGCCCTGGTACTCGAACGCGCCGCGGGTGACGGCGGTCTTCAGGATCGCCGGGTCCGCGGTCGGGTGGGCGACGATGAAGTCCTTGCCGCCGGTCTCGCCGACCAGGCGCGGGTAGGAGCGGTAGTTGGTGATGTTCTCGCCGACCGACTTCCACAGGTACTGGAAGGTGGCGGTGGAGCCGGTGAAGTGGACGCCGGCCAGCTCCGGGTGCGGCAGCGCGACCTCGGAGACCTCCTTGCCGTCACCGGTCACCAGGTTGATGACGCCCTTGGGCAGACCGGCCTCCTCCAGGAGCTGCATCAGCAGGATCGCGGAGTGGGTCTGCGTCGGGGACGGCTTCCAGACGACGACGTTGCCCATCAGCGCGGGCGCGGTCGGCAGGTTGCCGGCGATGGCGGTGAAGTTGAAGGGCGTGATCGCGTAGACGAAGCCCTCCAGCGGGCGGTGGTCCAGGCGGTTCCAGACGCCGTTCGGCTGCATGGGCGGCTGCTCCTGGAGCAGCTCGCGCGCGAAGTGGACGTTGAAGCGCCAGAAGTCCACCAGCTCGCAGGGCGCGTCGATCTCGGCCTGCTGGGCCGTCTTGGACTGGCCGAGCATCGTGGAGGCGGCGATGGTCTCGCGCCACGGCCCGGACAGCAGGTCCGCGGCCTTGAGCAGGATCGCGGCGCGGTCGTCGAAGGACATGGCGCGCCACGCCGGGGCGGCGGCCAGGGCGGCGTCGATGGCGTCCTGGGCGTCCTGGCGGGTGGCGTTGGCGTACGTACCGAGGACGGCCCGGTGGTTGTGCGGCTGGACGACGTCGAAGCGCTCGCCGCCACCCATCCGCTTCTCACCGTTGATGGTCATCGGCAGGTCGATGGGGTTGCCGGCCAGCTCCTTGAGCTTGGCCTCCAGGCGGGCGCGCTCCGGGGAGCCGGGGGCGTAGCCGTGCACCGGCTCGTTGTACGGGGCGGGGACGTGGGTCACGGCGTCCATGTCGGCCGTCTCCTTCGGTCGGGGGTGTGCGGTACTCAAGTTGTGGGGCGCCGGCCGCGGACGGCGGCCGGCGCTGCGGTCCGGCCGGGGCCGGGCTCCCGGCTCAGCGCCTGCGTCTCAGCCCTTGGTGGCCAGCGAGCGCAGGAAGAACGCGAGGTTGGCGGGGCGCTCGGCGAGGCGCCGCATGAAGTAGCCGTACCAGTCGGTGCCGTACGGGATGTAGACCCGCATCCGGTGGCCCTCCGCGACCAGGCGCTCCTGCTCGGTCTCGCGGATGCCGTACAGCATCTGGAACTCGTATTCGGCCGGCTTGCGGCCGAAGCGGCGGCCCAGCTCCTGGCCTATCGCCACCATACGCGGGTCGTGCGACCCGATCATCGGGTGGCCCTTGCCCGCCATGAGGATCTTCAGGCAGCGTACGTACGCCTTGTCGACCTCCCGCTTGTCCTGGAACGCGACCGTCGCGGGCTCCTTGTAGGCGCCCTTGACCAGGCGCACGCGGGAGCCTTCCCCGGCGAGCGCGTGGCAGTCGTCCTCGGTGCGGAAGAGGTAGGACTGGAGCACCGCGCCGGTCTGCGGGAAGCGGGCGCGCAGCTCGCCGAGGATCGCCAGGGTGGAGTCGACCGTGGTGTGGTCCTCCATGTCCAGGGTGACCGTCGTGCCGGCCTCGGCGGCGGCCTCGACGACCGGGGTGACGTTCTTCAGCGCCAGTTCGTGGCCGCCGGGCAGTGCCTGCCCGAAGGCGGAGAGCTTGACCGACATCTCGGCGCGCTCGCCCAGGCCCAGGTCCTTGAGGGCGGCGGTGAGCTGGAGGTAGGCGTCGCGGTTGCGCAGCGCCTCGGCCGGGTCGGTGATGTCCTCACCGAGGTGGTCGAGGGTGACCTCCATGCCGCGGTCCGCCAGGGACCGCACGGCGGCCATCGACGCGTCCAGCCGCTCACCGGCCACGAAGCGGTCGACGACCGGCCGGGTGACCGGAGCGGCCGAAACGATACGGCGGATGCTGTCGCTGCGGGCTGCTGCGAGAAGCACGGGACCCAGCACGGGGCACCTCCACGATTCAAGATGACAAAGCCGGGCGGGCGCCTGACAGGCGGGCGCGACGGCGGGATGAGCCACCTGAAACTTAAGGATCTCGCTGATTCGCGGCCATCGACACCTGTCTGGCCTTCGTGGCCGGGATCTCAGACAGATGTATGACAATGGTGGAGGACCACAACGGCACCGGCGGGCCCACGCTCCCCGGTGACCGCAGGGACAGCGGCGGCCGTACGGCCCGGGAGCGCGACCGGAAAGGAGCCACGCGGCGTATGCGGGGCGATTACCAGCAGCTCGTGGACGAGATCTCGGCCGCCCTCGGCGCCCCGGCGACCCTGGAGGACCGGGACTTCGGCCTGATCGCCTTCGGCGTGCACGAGGGCGACGACGACCTGGTCATGGACCCCGTACGGACCCGGTCGATCCTCCGGCGCCGCTCGACGGCGGCGGTCCGGGCCTGGTTCGAGGCATTCGGCATCGCCCGCGCGAAGACGGCGCTGCGCATCCCGCCCGACCCGGCGGCCGGGGTCTTCAAGGGCCGAATCTGCCTGCCCGTGCGCCACCGCGGCATCGTGCACGGATACGTCTGGCTGCTGGACGACGGCCACCTGAGCGACCTGGAGCTGGGCGGTGCCGGCGCGCCGCCGGATCCCCGTATCGAGCAGGCGATGGAGTCGGCCGCCGGTATCGGCGCGCTGCTGGCGGCGGAGGACCGGGCCGGTGCCGAACTGGGTGATCTGCTGCGCGCGCTGCTGGTCTCGCGCCCGGCGGAGCGCGGCGCCGCGGCGGCCGCGCTGCGCGACGGGCTGCGGTCCCCGGCGGACGCGCCCCTGACGGTGGTCGCGGTGACGCCGTGGCACGCCCCGGACGCCGATCACACGCCGCTGCCCAACCTGCCGGGGCTGCTCGCCGCCTGCGCGCTGTCGGCCGCGCACGGCGCCGCCGACAGGACCGACGCCCCAGGCCCGGCCGCCGCACCGCCCGCCGACGGGGGCCGGCGCCCCGCCCCCGTGCCGTCGCCCCGTGCGACCGCCGACGCCCCGTCGCTGGCGGCTCTCGTCCGGCTGCGCTCGCCGTCGGCCCTCGCCGCGGCCCATACGGTGGCCGAGCACCTGCTGCGCTCGCCGCGCGCGAGCGCCGGCCCGGCACCGAACGGCGCGGAGGCCGGCGCGCTGCCGGGCGCCGCCGGACTCGGCACGCCCGTACGGGACTTGGCCGGGCTGCCCACCGCCTGGCACGAGGCGCTGGCCGCGGCGCGGGCCGCGCGCGCCGAGCCCCGGCTGGGCCCGGTGGCCGAGTGGACCGCCATCGGCTCGTACCGCCTGCTGACGGGCCTTCCGTCGGCCGAACCGGACACGACGGTACGTCCGCTGCTGACGTCGGCACACCGCGAACTCGCCCGTACCGCCGAGGTGTTCCTCGACTGCGCGGGCCAGGCGGGCCGCGCCGCCCAGGCGCTCGGTATCCACCGCCAGACGCTGTACTACCGGCTCGGCCGCGTCGAGAAGCTGACCGGGCTCGACCTGGACGAGGGCGGCGACCGCCTGCTGCTCCACATGGCGCTGAAGACGGCCCGGCTGTGAAGCGCGCGTACGCAGCCCGTACGGCGCGTCCCGGGCGCCCGGGGACCGGGTTTGGTTGAGCACTGGACAGACGGCGGCTCCGGACGGACGATATGACTCTGCGGCCGGTACCCGTTGCGCGGTACCCACGGGGGTGCGGTCGCCGCCGGGAGAAGAACCGGAACCGGCGGCGACCGGCTGCCGGGCGACGGGGCTCCTCTTCCCCCTCACCTGGCACCGACCGCCCTTCCTGGTGGGCCGGGGGCGCGCGGGAAGACCCCTGGCTGGACGGGCCGGGAAGGGCGGGACCGGAGTCGCGTGTTCGCTGCGTGGCGCGGATCTCCGGCCGGTTTTGGGACGGACTGCTCGGCGACCTCTGGGTCTGGGAGATCCGGGCCCGGCGGCCGTTGCCGCCTGGTCCCGTACGGGGAGCGTAGAGCGCGGCGGCGCGGCCGGACAAGTGCCGGTCGGTCAAATACCGAACGGTCTCAGCCGGTTGCCCGACGAGGGCGTGCCCGGACGGGCCCTGCGGGCGGCCCGCGGACGGTCAGGAGGCGGCGCGGCCTGCGCGGACGTCAGGACGCGGCCTGCCCGCCCTCCGTACGTCCCTCGCGCGGCCCGAGCACCGAGCCCGACAGCACCCGCCGCATCGCCTCCACCAGGTCGCCGCCCGAGGGCAGCGCCTCCGGGGTGATCAGGGACTGCATCATCAGGCCGGTGAGCAGTGCCTGGTAGAAGGAGCCGACGACGCGCGCCGACTCGGCGTCCACCTCGGTGTCCGGTACGCCCTCGAAGACCGCGACCAGCCCTTCGGCGCCCTCCGGCAGCACCGTGGCCAGCGCCGCGCGCAGTTCGGGGTCGCGGGGCAGCAGGCCGAGCACCTCGGCCTGGGAGGCCACGAAGTCGCGGCGCTCCAGGAAGCTGCGCAGGATCCGGTCCCACCCGGCCGCGAAGCGCTCCACGGAGTCACCGGCCGGCGCCCCGCCGGCTTCCTGCGCGCCGGTCAGCTCGGCGCCCCACTCCTCGACGGACTCCACCATCGCCTGGCGCATCAGGACGTCCTTGGAGCCGTAGTGGTAGCCGATGGACGCCAGGTTGGTGCCGGAGGCGGCCACGATGTCGCGGGCGGTGGTGCGCGCGTACCCCTTTTCCAGGAGGCAGCGCTTGGCCCCTTCCAGCAGGTCTTCACGGTGTCCCATGCGGTCAGCCTAAGCCCGGCGGGCACCTCGTCCGGACGGGCGTACGGAATGGGGGTACGGGACGGATGCAAGGGGCGGGCCTACCGGACGGGCGTCCCGTGACGGCGGCCCACGCGCGTACGACCGCCGTCGCGGCAGCACGGGGCCCGGCCCGCCACGCTGTGCTGCGGCGGGCCGGGCCCGTGGAACGGCGGACTGCCGGAAGCGGCGGCGCCCAGGATGCCGGCGGCCTACCGGCCCCGCTCGGTGCCCGGTCCGCCACGGCCCCGCTCGGACCCCGGCGCTCCCCGGCCCCGCCGGTCACGCCGGCCGGTGCCCTTCCCGTCGTCGAACTCCACCTCTTCCCGGTGGACCTCGGTGTTGACCTCCTGCTGCTCGGTGACCCGCTCGGTCTCCAGGCGGATCCGCTCGACCGGCACGTTCTCCTTGCGGACGACGACCTGCTCCTCGTAGAGCGTCACGTCGATTTCGCCGTCGGCGAGTTCCGGCTGCCGGGTCCGCCCCTTGCGGCGGTCCTCCTCGCTGATCTTCTCGCGTCGGATGCGCGCCTCGTCGTGGCTGACCGGTACGGTGCGGTGCACCTCATCGGTCGTCACGTGCTTGCGCAGCCGGGCATGGCCGCTCTCACGCGACTCGGTGCCGATGTCCACGTGCTCCTCGGAGACGAGCATCTCCGGGTTCTGCTCCTTGGCGCGCGAGGCGTCCGTGTCGCGGCCGCGGGACATGGCCATCGCCCCGGCCCCGGCGCCCGCGCCGGCCAGCGGCGCGGACCGGGTCCGCTGCCGGCTGCGCTCCTCGGGCCGGCCCATACCGGCCGCGCCCGCCGCCCCGGCGGTGCCCATCCCGGCGCCGGTGGTCGTGGTGCGGCCCGGAACCGTGCCGGTCGGCGCGGTCCCCGGCCGGGACATCCCGTAGTGCCGGTACAGCCGTTCCTCCTCGGCCGGTTCGAGATGCCCGTCCGCGTCGATCCGCGGGGCGTCCTTGATCTGGTCCTTGGTGTACGGAACCTGCAGTTCGTCGCCCACACGCCGGGCCCCGGCGAGCGGTACGAAGGTCTCCTTCATGCCGAACAGGCCGGTGCGCACGGTGATCCACTCGGGCGCGTCGGTGGCGTCGTCCCGGTAGATCTGCTGGACCGAGCCCACCTTGGTGCCCTCCGCGTCGACCACGTTCATGCCGGTCAGATCCTGAGGGTTCTCACCCAGGGGTGCGTTCATGGCGTCGCTCTCCTTCCGCACGCGCCGGCAGGGGGCACGCGCAGTTCCCATTGCGCGTCGCCCCGCGGCGCGCAGCGAGTCGGGAAACCCCCGGAACACCGGCTCCACGGCGAGTTTGCGGGGCGCCCGGCGTCACCCCCCGCTACGCCGAACGGGTGATTGGTTGAGCCGTCACCCACCGCGCCCCGTCACCGCACGGCAGCGGGCCCGGTCCCCCGCCGCAGCGGGGCCCGGGCCCGGTGGTGGGACGTGGCCGGCGGTCAGTCCGTGAGGTTGACCGCGCGCGCCGAGGTGGCGCCGATCTCGTCGGCGATCTCGGCGAGCACCGGCGCCGGAATCGTGTCGTCCACGGTCAGCGCGACCAGCGCCTCGCCGCCCGCGTCGGCCCGCGAGACCTGCATGCCCGCGATGTTGATGCCGGCCTCGCCGAGGATCCGGCCGAGCGTGCCGACGACGCCGGGGCGGTCGCCGTAGCGCAGGAAGGCCATGTGGTCGGCGAGCGCGAGGTCGATGGAGTGCTCACCGACCGCGACGATCTTCTGCTGGTTCTTGTTGCCCGCCAGCGTGCCGGAGATGGAGATCTCCTCACCGTCGGCCAGTGTGCCGCGCACCGTGACCACGTTGCGGTGCTCGGCCGACTCGCTGCTGGTGGTCAGGCGCACCTCGACACCGCGCTCCTGCGCGAACAGGGGGGCGTTGACGTACGAGACGGTCTCGGCGACCACGTCCTCGAACACGCCCTTGAGCGCGGACAGTTCCAGCACCTTGACGTCGTGCTGGGTGATCTCGCCGTACACCTCGACGTCGAGGCGGACCGCGACCTCGCCCGCCAGCGCGGTGAAGATCCGGCCCAGCCGCTCGGCCAGCGGCAGCCCCGGCTTGACGTCCTCGGCGATCACGCCGCCCTGGACGTTGACCGCGTCCGGCACCAGCTCGCCGGCCAGCGCCAGGCGCACCGACCTGGCGACCGCGATGCCCGCCTTCTCCTGCGCCTCGCCCGTCGAGGCGCCGAGGTGCGGGGTGGCGACGACCTGGTCGAACTCGAACAGCGGGGAGTCCGTACAGGGCTCGGTGGCGTACACGTCCAGGCCCGCGCCGGCCACCCGGCCCTCCTTGAGGGCGCTGGCCAGCGCGGCCTCGTCCACGATGCCGCCGCGCGCGGCGTTGACGACGCGGACCGTCGGCTTGACCTTGTGCAGCGCCTCGTCGCCGATCAGGCCGAGGGTCTCGGGGGTCTTGGGGAGGTGGACGGTGATGAAATCCGCGACCTCCAGCAGCTCCTCCAGGGAGACCAGCTTGACGCCCATCTGCGCGGCGCGGGCCGGCTGTACGTACGGGTCGTACGCGACGATCTTCATGCCGAAGGCCGACATGCGCTGCGCGACCAGCACGCCGATCCGGCCGAGGCCGACCACGCCGAGGACCTTCTCGGAGAGCTCGACGCCGGTGTACTTGCTGCGCTTCCACTCGCCGTTCTTCAGGGCGGTGTTCGCCTGCGGGATGTTGCGGGCCGTGGCGAGCAGCAGGCCGCAGGCCAGCTCGGCGGCGGTGACGATGTTGGAGGTCGGCGCGTTGACGACCATCACACCGGCCTTGGTGGCGGCGGACACGTCGACGTTGTCCAGGCCGACGCCGGCCCGGGCGACGACCTTCAGCTTGCGGGCGGCGGCGATGGCCTCGGCGTCGACCTTGGTCGCGCTGCGTACGAGGATCGCGTCGACGTCGGCGATGGCGGGCAGCAGCTCCGCGCGGTCGGCGCCGTTGCAGTGCCGGATCTCGAAGTCCGGACCGAGGGCGTCGACGGTGGCGGGCGAGAGTTCCTCGGCGATCAGAACGACAGGTTTCGAGCTCACGTGGTCTTCAGTCCTCACTAGTCCTGGGGGCCCCTCCCGTGCCCCTAGTGGCTACGGGGGAGGACGGCCGTCCCGACGGCCGAAGGCGGTGAAGGGGGCAGCCGCGTGGAAGACGCACGACGCTGTGAGCCTGACGCGCTTGTGCTGTGCAGTGTAGTGGCGGCCCCCGACCGTTCATCCGCCGTTTCGGAAGGATCACCCGGTCGTGGTGGGACGGGATGGACAACACCACCGCGGGGGCCCGGGCCGGTCATGGCGAACGGGGCCGCGGCGGCTGCCACGGCCCCGTGCCGTACGTCTCACTGCTCGTCGTCGACCCAGCTCATCAGCTTGCGGAGCTTCTTGCCCGTGGTCTCCAGCAGGTGGTCCTCGTCGGCCTTCTTGTACTCGTTGTACTTCGGCAGGCCGGCGTTGTACTCCGCCATCCAGTTGTTGGCGAAGGTGCCGTCCTGGATCTCGGCGAGCACCTTCTTCATCTCGGCCTTGGTGGCGTCGTTGACGATCCGCGGGCCGGTGACGTAGTCGCCCCACTCGGCGGTCTCGGAGACCGACCAGCGCATCTTCTCCAGGCCACCCTCGTACATGAGGTCCACGATCAGCTTCAGCTCGTGCAGGCACTCGAAGTAGGCGATCTCCGGCTGGTAGCCGGCCTCGACCAGCGTCTCGAAGCCCGCCTTGACCAACGCCGAGGCACCACCGCAGAGCACCGCCTGCTCACCGAAGAGGTCGGTCTCGGTCTCCTCGGTGAAGGTGGTCCTGATGACGCCGGCGCGGGTGCCGCCGATGGCCTTGGCGTACGACAGGGCCAGCGCGAAGGCGTTGCCGGAGGCGTCCTGCTCGACGGCCGCGATGCACGGCACGCCGCGGCCCTCCTCGTACTGGCGGCGCACCAGGTGGCCCGGACCCTTGGGGGCGACCATGCACACGTCGACGTTCTCCGGCGGCTTGATGAAGCCGTAGCGGATGTTCAGACCGTGGCCGAAGAACAGCGCGTCGCCATCCTTGAGGTGGTCCTTGACGGACTCCTCGTAGACCTTCGCCTGGATCGGGTCCGGCACCAGGATCATGATGACGTCGGCCTCTTCGGCCGCCTCGGCGGGGCCGACCACACGCAGCCCCTGCTCCTCGGCCTTGGACTTCGACTTCGAGCCCTCGTGCAGACCCACGCGGACGTCGACGCCCGAGTCCCGCAGGGAGAGGGCGTGGGCGTGGCCCTGGCTGCCGTAGCCGAGAACCGCGACCTTGCGGCCCTGGATGATGGACAGGTCGGCGTTGTCGTCGTAGAACAGCTCGGCCACTTCGGGTATCTCCTTGGATCTAGCTGGTTGCCGACACATTACGTCGGGCTCGGGAGGAAAGGTTCGGGGGTCTCGCGATACGGTCCGGGCGGAGGCGGACGGCTCAGGCGGAGCGGTCCAGCGCCCGCAGCGAACGGTCCGTGATGGAGCGGGCACCGCGCCCTATGGCGATGGTGCCGGACTGCACCAACTCCTTGATGCCGAACGGCTCCAGCATCTTGAGCATCGCTTCGAGCTTGTCGCTGCTGCCGGTCGCCTCGATGGTCACCGCGTCCGGGGAGACGTCGACCGTCTTGGCGCGGAAGAGCTGGACGATCTCCACGATCTGCGAGCGGGTCTCGTTGTCGGCGCGCACCTTGGCCAGCACCAGTTCCCGCTGGACCGCGGAGCCGGGCTCCAGCTCGACGATCTTCAGGACGTTGACGAGCTTGTTGAGCTGCTTGGTGACCTGCTCCAGCGGGAGCGACTCGACGCTCACGACGATGGTGATACGGGAGATGTCGGGGTGCTCGGTGACGCCCACGGCGAGCGAGTCGATGTTGAATCCGCGGCGGGAGAACAGGGCGGCGATCCGGGCCAGGATGCCGGGGGTGTTCTCCACCAGGACGGAGAGCGTGTGCTTGGACATGGTCGGTCTTCTCTCTTCTATCCGCGAGTCTCGCGCGTCCCGGCGTCTCAGTCGTCTGCGGTGTCGCCGAAGTCGGGACGGACACCGCGGGCCGCCATGACCTCGTCGTTGGAGGTGCCGGCCGCGACCATCGGCCAGACCTGGGCGTCCTCGTGGACGATGAAGTCCACCACGACCGGCCGGTCGTTGACCGCGTTCGCCTTGGCGATCACCGCGTCCAGCTCGGCCGGGTCCTCGCAGCGCATCGCCACGCAGCCCATCGCCTCCGCCAGCTTCACGAAGTCCGGGACGCGGGTGCCGCCGCCGGCCACCTCCGCCGTGGCGAGGCAGTCCTCGGGGCCGCTGTGCAGGACGGTGTTCGAATAGCGCTGGTTGTAGAACAGGGCCTGCCACTGGCGGACCATGCCGAGGGCGCCGTTGTTGATGACCGCGACCTTGATCGGGATGTTGTTCAGCGCGCAGGTGACCAGTTCCTGGTTGGTCATCTGGAAGCAGCCGTCGCCGTCGATCGCCCAGACCGTACGGTCGGGCTGCCCGGCCTTGGCGCCCATGGCGGCCGGGACGGCGTAGCCCATCGTCCCGGCACCGCCGGAGTTGAGCCAGGTGGACGGCGTGTCGTAGTCGATGAAGTGCGCGGCCCACATCTGGTGCTGGCCGACGCCCGCCGCGTAGATCGTGCCCTCCGGGGCCAGCTCGCCCAGGCGCTGGATGACCTGCTGCGGGGCCAGGCTGCCGTCGTCGGGGTGGTCGTAGCCCAGCGGGTAGGTCTCGCGCCAGCGGTTGAGGTCCTTCCACCAGGCGGTGTAGTCGCCGGCGCGGCCCGCCGCGTGCTCGGCCTGGAGGGCCACGACCAGGTCGGCGATGACCTCGCGGGCATCACCGACGATCGGCACGTCGGCCGTGCGGTTCTTGCCGATCTCGGCCGGGTCGATGTCGGCGTGCACGACCTTGGCGAACGGGGCGAAGGAGTCCAGCTTGCCGGTGACGCGGTCGTCGAAGCGGGCGCCGAGCGCAACGATCAGGTCGGACTTCTGCAGGGCCGTGACGGCGGCCACCGCGCCGTGCATCCCCGGCATGCCCACGTGCTGCGGGTGGGTGTCGGGGAAGGAGCCCAGGGCCATCAGGGTGGTGGTGACGGGCGCGCCGGTCAGTTCGGCCAGCACCTTCAGTTCGGCGGTGGCGCCGGACTTCATGACGCCGCCGCCGACGTACAGGACCGGGCGCCGGGCCTCGGTGATCAGCCGCGCGGCCTCGCGGATCTGCTTGGCGTGCGGCTTGGTCACCGGGCGGTAGCCGGGCAGGTCGGTGTGCGGCGGCCAGGAGAAGACGGTCTGGGCCTGGAGGGCGTCCTTGGCGATGTCCACCAGGACCGGTCCGGGGCGGCCGGTGGAGGCGATGTGGAACGCCTCGGCGATGGTGCGGGGGATCTCGGCCGCGTCGGTGACCAGGAAGTTGTGCTTGGTGATCGGCATCGTGATGCCGCAGATGTCCGCCTCCTGGAAGGCGTCGGTGCCGATCGCCTTGGAGGCGACCTGGCCGGTGATCGCGACCATCGGGACGGAGTCCATGTGGGCGTCGGCGATCGGGGTGACGAGGTTGGTGGCACCGGGTCCCGAGGTGGCCATGCAGACGCCGACCCGGCCGGTGGCCTGCGCGTAGCCGGTGGCGGCGTGGCCCGCACCCTGCTCGTGGCGGACCAGGACGTGGCGGACCTTCGAGGAGTCCATCATCGGGTCGTACGCGGGGAGGATGGCGCCCCCCGGAATGCCGAACACGGTGTCGGCCCCGACCTCTTCGAGCGAACGGATGAGGGACTGCGCGCCCGTGACGTGCTCCACGGCGGTCGCGGGCGCTCCGCCGGAGTGACGGGCCCGCGGCTGCGGATGGTGGGCCCCGGTGGCCTGCTCGGTCATCTGCGTCTCTTCTCGAAGCTGAGGGTTTTTGGTGGGGTTTGGGGGTGGTTGTGCAACAAAAAACCCCCCGTGCCGTGAGGCAAGCGAGGGGAGCGCGCCGGTGCGGAGCGCTGGGTTTCCTGTGGTGACCCAGCTTCAGCCGACGCGCTGTCCAAGTACGAGAATTCGGGTGCGCATGGAACTGACCCTCCCCCTGCCGCCTGGGGAGTGTCAAGTGGGTGGGACAGAGGTCTCACTATTTGGGCGCAGCGGAGGGCGCGCCATCGCGGCCTCCGCACCGTCCAGGCCGTCACCCGGTGCGAAGCGCCTGGGCAGTTCGCCCAGCACCCGTCCGGGTGACATCGGTTCGCGGCCCTTCTTGACGTGGCGTACGGGCAGGCCCGTACCCGCGAGCGCCACCGCCCGGCCCTCGCTCCCCGGGCCCGGCACCGGATAGCCGCCCTGCGTCAGCGCGTGGCGCAGCCGGTGCTCGTCCAGTGGCCCGGAGAAGGCCATGCCCTGGCCGTGGGTGCAGCCCATCGAGCGCAGCGCGACGATCTGCTCGGGCAGGTCGACGCCGTCGGCGACGGACTGCATGCCGAGGTCGGAGGCGATCCGCAGCAGCCCCGATGTGATCTTGTGCAGCCGGGCGGAGTCCACCACGCCGTCGACCAGGTCGCGGTCGAGCCGCAGGACGTCGACGGGCAGCCGCCGCAGCGCGCCGATGGCGGCCGCGCCGCTGCCGAAGCCGTCCAGGGCGATGCGTACCCCCAGACGGCGCAGGGCGACCAGGCGTCGCTCCAGCTCCTCCAGAGGTATCCGCGGATCGGTGTCCGACAGCTCCAGGACCAGCGAACCGGACGGCAGGCCGTGCCGGGACAGCAGGGCCTCGATGCTCTTGGGCGGCAGCGCCCGGTCGAGCAGCCGGTGCGCGGAGATCCGGACGGCCACCGGGACCGGATGGCCCGCCCGGTGCCGGCCGGCGGCCTGCTGCACCGCCTCCTCCAACTGCCAGCGGCCCAGCTCGGCGGTGCGGTCGCCGTCCTCCTTGAGCCGGCCGCGGTCGCCGACCCGCAGGAACTCCGCGGGAGTGAAGAGTATGCCCTGGGCCGAGCGCCAGCGGGCCAGGGCGGCGACCGCCGTGATCCGGCCACCGGCCAGCTCCACCACGGGCTGGTGCAGCAGGGCGAACTCACCGTCGTGCAGGGCGGTGCGCAGCTTGGTGGCCAGCTCGGCGCGGCGCACCACGTCGGCCTGCATCTGCGGTGCGTACAGCTTGACGCAGCCCTTGCCGGCCTGCTTGGCGCGGTACATCGCCAGGTCGGCGTTGCGCATCAGGGGGCCGGGGGTGATGCCCGGCTCGGCGAAGGCGACGCCGATGCTGGCGGCGACCCGTACATCCCGGCCGTCGATCTTGTACGGGTCGGAGAGCCGGATGCGCAGCCGGTCGGCGACCTCCAGGATGCGGTGCTCGCGGGCCGCGTGGTCGCGGGAGCCGTCGCCCATGATCAGCGCGGCGAACTCGTCGCCGCCCAGTCGCGCGGCGGTGTCCCCGGCCCGTACGGATTCGGCCAGTCTGCGGGCGGCCTGGATCAGCAGTTCGTCACCCGCCTGGTGGCCGATGGTGTCGTTCACCTGCTTGAAGCCGTCCAGGTCGATGTAGAGCACGGCGGTGCCCGGGTCGGTGGCGCGGCGGCCGGTCAGCGCCTGGCTGACCCGTTCGGTGAACAGGGCCCGGTTGGGCAGGTCGGTGAGCGCGTCGTGCGAGGCGTTGTGCTGGAGCTGGGCCTGGAGGCGGACGCGTTCGGTGACGTCGCGGGAGTTGAAGATGAGACCGCCGTGGTGGCGGTTGACCGTGGACTCGACGTTGAGCCACTTCTCGCCGCCCGCGCGGTGCTCGCCCGCGCGGAAGCGGCACTCGATGCGGGTGGTCGGCTCGTCCTCGGGCCGGGCGGCGAGGAATCTGCGCACCTCGTGCACCACGCGCCCCAGGTCCTCGGGGTGGATGAGGGAGGCCAGCTCGGAGCCGACCAGTTCCTCCGCGTCCCGGCCGTAGACCCCCGCGGCGGCGGGGCTGACGTAGCGCAGTATCCCGGTCGGCGCGGCGATCATGATGACGTCGCTGGAGCCCTGCACCAGTGACCGGAAGTGGTTCTCCTTCTGGGCCAGTTCCTGGGTGAGGGTGATGTTGTCGAGCAGCATGATGCCCTGCCGCACGACCAGGGCGAGGACGACCGTGCAGCCGGTGAAGAGCACCACCCGGTCGATGCGGCGGCCGTCCAGGACGTTGTACAGGATGCCCAGGGTGCAGACGGCCGCGGCCAGGTACGGCGTGAGCGCGGCGAGCGAACCGGCGATGGGCCGGGTGGCCGCGGCAGTGGCCGCGGAGGTGCCCGTGGCCGGCGGGGTGGGCGGGGCGGCCCGCTCGGGAGCGGCGGCCCCGGTGTCACCGCCGGACAGCCGCCGGGCGACCCAGGGCGCGTACGTGAGCAGCATCGAACCGGCGAACCAGCCGGCGTCCAGGATCTGCCCGGAGCGGTAGTGCTCGCGCAGCAGCGGCGAGCTGAACAGCGCGTCGCACAGCACCGTCAGGGCCAGCGCCGCGATGGCGGTGTTGACGGCCGAGCGGTGCGCCGAGGAGCGCTTGAAGTGCAGTGCCAGCACCATGCTCACCAGCACGATGTCCAGCAGCGGATACGCCAGCGCGAGCGCGCCCTGCGGCACGCTCTGGCCCTGGAAGTGCGCGGTGTGCGCGAGCGCCAGGCTCCAGGAGAGCGTCAGCAGCGAGCCGCCGATCAGCCAGGCGTCCAGCCCCAGGCACACCCAGCCGGCCTTGGTCACGGGCCTCTTGGCGAGCACGAGCAGGCCGACGATGGCCGGTGGCGCGAAGAGCAGGAAGCAGAAGTCGGCGAGCGACGGGCTCGGCACCGGTTCGCGCAGGACGACCTCGTACCAGCCCCAGACGCCGTTGCCGATCCCCGCCATCGTGGAGGAGGCGGCGAACAGCAGCCAGGCGGGTCGAAACCGGCCGTGGTGCCTGCGGGCGTACAGGAAGCAGGAGACGGCCGCGGCGAAGGCGGCCACACTGAGACCGAAGTCGCCCATGAAGAGCGCCAGTTCGGGAGAGCCCCAGCCCAGTGCGGCGCCCACCGCGTAGCCGCCGCAGACGACCGCGAGCACGACCTGCGGCACCACACCCGGGGCGCCGCCGGCCTGCACCGGCGGCCGGGCAAGGACCGCGCCCGTGGCGCTCACCGCTCTCTCCTCCCGCCCACAGCGCGGCATCGTCGTGGTCGGTGCGCGCCCGGCGTCCGGCGCGCCCAAGGGCCCGGAGGTGTCCCCCCGGGTGATCGCGGAAAGCCTGTCTCGCGCATCGTCCATCGGCCGTACATCGCCCGTCGCCCCCCTCGGTTCCGGTCTTTCGCGCTGCGCCGATCACTGCTCGGCACGGCCCCCGCTCGGACGATACACCAGGTTCGTCACACAGGGACATAGCTTCTCTACGCAGCGTGACTGTCAGTGGGATGCGGATACCCAGTGCAGTCGTACGGCCCCGTAGAGCTACTCGCAAGGGGTCCGGGAAGGTTTCACCCGGCCGTAGCCACGACGTTGCGCAAGGGATCACCGGAGGCGAAACGCGCGAGCTGATCCCTCATGAGGCGCTTCGCGCGGGGCAGGAAGGCAGAGCTGGGGCCTCCGACGTGCGGAGTGATGAGCACGCCGGGAGCGTGCCACAGGGGGTGCCCCGCGGGCAGCGGTTCCGGATCGGTGACGTCCAGGGCCGCCCGCAGCCGTCCGGATTCCAGTTCCGCGAGAAGCGCCTCGGTGTTGACGACGGCGCCGCGCGCGACGTTCACCAGCAGCGCCCCGTCCTTCATGCGGGCCAGGAAGTCACTCCCGACCAGGCCGCGGGTGGCGTCGGTGAGCGGCGTGGCGATGATCACGACGTCCGCCTCGGGCAGCACGGCGGGCAGTTCGGTGAGCGGAAGCACGGGCCCGCGCACGGTCTCACGTGCGGTGCGCGCAATGCGCGTCACCCGCGCACACTCGAAGGGTGTGAGCCGGTCCTCGATCGCACTGCCGATCGAGCCGTACCCCACAATGAGCACCGTCTTGTCGGCGAGGGCCGGCTGGAATCCGGCGAGCCAGCGTTCCGCTTCCTGGCTGCGGACGAAGTCCGGTATGCCGCGCAGCGAGGCGAGCGTCAGGGTGAGCGCCAGCTCGGCCGTACTGGCGTCGTGCAGGCCGCGCGCGTTGCACAACTGGGTCCCGGGGGGCAGCCGGGACAGCGCGGGCAGCATGTGCTCGACCCCGGCGGTCAAGGTCTGCACGGCGCGCAGCGCCGTCATCTCCGTCAGGGGGCGTATGCACGCCTGCGGACTCTTCATGTACGGGACCACGTAGAAGACGCAGCGTGCGGGGTCGGCGGGGAACTCGGGCCCGGCGTCCCAATGGACGTAGTCGAAGTCGTCCGGCAGTCCGCCGACCCCGTCGGGAGGGATCGGGAGCCATACGTCGTTCGCGGCGGTGCGCGGGTCTGCAGATGCCATGGCCCGAGGCTATGCGATGCCCTCCGTGCTCAGACGTTAGTTTGGTCAGGCCCTTGATCGGGGGCGAGGGGATGGAGGCACGACCACGTGGAGCGCAGGACAATCGGGGCTACAGCGCTCGAAGTGGGTGCAATCGGACTCGGCTGCATGCCGATGAGCTGGGGGTACACCGAGTCACAGCGCAACGGCGAGAACTCCCTGCGCACCGTGCACACCGCGCTCGACCACGGCTGCACCCTGCTCGACACCGCCGACATGTACGGGCCGTTCACCAACGAACTGCTGGTCGGGCGGGCACTGAAGGAGCGCCGCGCGGAGGCCTTCGTGTCGACCAAGGTCGGCCTGCTGGTGGGCGAGCAGCACATCGTCGCCAACGGGCGGCCCGGCTACGTGAAGCGGGCGTGCGACGCCTCACTGCGCCGCCTGCAGACCGACCGCATCGACCTGTACCAGTTGCACCGGACCGACCCCGAGGTGCCGATCGAGGAGACCTGGGGCGCCATGGCGGAGCTGGTGGCGGCCGGGAAGGTGCGGTCGCTGGGGCTGTGCGCGGTGGGCGCGCGCGCCGGCCGCCGCCGGGGCGCCCGGCTGTACGACGGGACGCTGCGGCAACTGGAACGCATCCAGCAGGTGTTCCCGGTGAGCAGCGTGCAGGCCGAGCTGTCGGTGTGGTCGAAGGAGGCGCTGGACGCGCTGTTGCCGTGGTGCGTCACGCGCGGCGTGGGGTTCCTCGCCGCCATGCCGCTGGGCAACGGCTTCCTCACCGGCACGCTGACCCCCGGCCAGGGCTTCGAGCCGGAGGACATACGGGCCCGGCATCCGCGCTTCACGGCCGAGATGATGGCGGCCAACCAGCCGGTGGTGGCCGGGCTGCGCCGGGTGGCCGCGCGGTACGGGGCCACGCCGGGGCAGGTGGCGCTGGCGTGGGTACTGGCGCAGGGGCCGCACGTCGTGCCCGTACCGGGGACGAAGAAGCAACGCTGGGCGGCCGAGAACGCGGCGGCGGCCCGGCTGACCCTGGACCGCCGGGACCTGGCGGAGATCACCGCGCTGCCGCCTGCGCGGGGGTCGTGGGACTGAGTTCGTTCTCCGCGAGGCGAGGGCGGGAGAGGACGGAAGGGGCCTCGCCTCCCGGAGAACGCGCTGAGCATCGCGTGCGCCCGGCGGGACGGTCGCGACGGGCCGGGACGCGCGGCGCCGGAGTGGGGGCCTGACTTGCGGGGTGCGGTGTGGTGTCGTAAGGCGGGTTCCGTCGACGAGAGGACTTCGCCGTGCAACGACGCTCCGTGACCTCCGTGTTGGCCGCTGCCTCGCTGCTGCTGGTGGTGGGGTGCTCCTCCGGGCGGTCCCCGGACCCGAACGGCTCCCCCGCCGCGTCGTCCGCCGCTTCGTCCCCGGGCGGCGCACCGGCCTCCGCCTCCGCCTCGGTGCCGCCCGCCACGGGGTCGGCGAAGGTCGTCAGCACCCTGACCACCGATCTCACCTCACCCTGGGGAGTGGCCGCGCTGCCGGGAGGTGACCTGCTGGTGTCCTCGCGCGACACCGGGAAGATCTTCCGGGTGGCGGCGGACGGCGGCGCGAAGACCGAGCTGGGGACGGTGCCGGGGGTCGCGCCGGGCGGCGAGGGCGGGCTGCTGGGGATCGCGGTGGCGCCGTCGTTCGGCCGGGACCACCAGGTGTACGCGTACTTCACCACCGAGTCCGACAACCGTATCGCCCGGATGACCCACGACGCCGCGAAGCAGCCGGGCCGCCAACTGGGCGCCCCCGACACGGTGCTGAAAGGCATCCCGAAGGGGCAGATCCACAACGGCGGCCGGATCGCGTTCGGCCCGGACAAGATGCTCTACGCGGGCACCGGCGAGACCGGCGACACCGGGCTCGCCCAGGACCGCACGTCGCTGGGCGGCAAGATCCTGCGCATGACGCCGGAGGGCGAGCCGGCGCACGGCAACCCCGACGCCGGCTCGGTGGTGTACACGTACGGGCACCGCAACGTGCAGGGCCTGGCCTGGGACGCCGAGGGGCGGCTGTGGGCCGCGGAGTTCGGGCAGAACACCTGGGACGAGCTGAACCTGGTCGAGCCGGGCAAGAACTACGGCTGGCCCGAGGTCGAGGGCAAGGGCCGGGGCGACGCCCGGTTCGTGGACCCGGTGGCACAGTGGAAGACGGCGGACGCCTCGCCGAGCGGCATCGCGTACGCCAAGGGTTCGATCTGGATGGCGGGGCTGCGCGGCGAGCGGCTGTGGCGGATCCCGCTCGACGGACGGCAGGCGTCGGCGCCGCCGCAGGCGTTCCTCCAGGGCGAGTACGGGCGGCTGCGCTCGGTCGTGGCGGCCGACGACGGCGGGCTGTGGCTGGTCACCAGCAACACCGACGGGCGCGGTGAGCCGAAGAAGGGCGACGACCGGATCCTGCGCCTGTCGGTGAGCTGACGGGGCGGGATGGGACGGGGCGGGACGGAACGGATATGGCCGGGGCCGCCCGTTCCGCCTCGATGGTGCCTACACTCGCCGTGAGGCGTCCGCGACGACAGGGGGCAGGATGTTCAATCTGGCGGAAGAGCTGTTCGCCCCGGGGCGCAAGCACACCGATGAGGAACAGCGCCGGCTGACCCTGGTGGTCACCGACCCGGGTGACAGCGATCCGGGCAAGGGGCCGATAGACCTGACCTCGGGCAAGGTCACCATCCGCCTCCCGGAGCAGGCGCCACGGCACACCTGACGGCGGACGGCCGGGAGCGGGCCCTCGGCCCGGCTTCCGGCTTCCGGCTTCCGGCTTCCGGCTGAGGCCTCCCCCGCCTGCGCCGCCCCCCACCCCTTGCTCCGCCGGGGCGAACAGGTGCAGCCGATGGGACGGCGCACCCGCCTCGCCGCCGGAGACGCCCAGCGGGGACCTCGGGCCGGGGCGGGCCCCGGACCGGCAGGCCCTCGGGCGGCCGCGTACGGCCTCAGGTACTGCCCGGATCCGGGGCCGGTTCGCGGGATCCGCGGCCGACTGCCTCTCAGGGGCCTCAGGAGCCGGGGGTTCCGGCGCCGGCCTTGGGCAGCGTGGGCAGGCTCGCGAAGAGGTCGAAGTACATGCCGGCGGAGACGATGATCCCCAGGATGCCGAGGGCGAGTCCGCCCCAGGCCACGGCCCGTACCCAGGTCGGGCGGGGCCGGGTGAGGACCAGGCCCGCGACGACGACGGCGAGCAGCGCGAAGATCGCGTTGACGAGGGCGTGGGTGTGCCAGGGGGCGCCGTAGACGGTGCCGATCTGGTCGGTGGCCTTGCCGGTCTGCAGCTTGATCTGGCCGAGCAGCGTCTGGCGCTCGGCGAGCACCGTGCCGACCCAGGTGCCGGTGAGCGAGGCGAGGCCGAGACCCGCGGCGACGACGGCGCCGGCGCCGGACGCCACCGAGCCGGTCGCGGCCGTGGCGGCGGGCGTCGCGTCGGCGTCCGCGGTCTCCTCCTCGTCCGCCTCGTCCTGCTCGTCGGTGTCCGCGCCACGCGGGGCGTCCGCGTCGGGCGCGGCGCCGGACGGCGTCTTCCCTTCCGTCTCGGCGGCCTCGGACGCCCCGTCGGCCTCCGTCGTCCCGGTGGCCGCCTTGGCCTCGTCGGGCTTCGTGTCGTCGGTGCGCTCATCGGTCTTGGTGGTGTCCATGGGCGCGACCGTAGGTGCCGCGTCTGAGAGACGTATGAGAATCACCGGGACGGGTGGGAAACCGGCCACCGCGGCGGGCGCAGGAGCCGCGCGGGACGCCGGGCCCGCACCTCGCCCTGCCCCGCCGCGGAAGCGCCCGCGCGCTACTTCCGTACCAGTCCCTCGTCACCCCGCCGCGGCTCCGGAACAGCAAGCGGAACCGCAACCGGAACCGCCGGCGCGCCGCCCGCGCCCCGTGCCGCCGGGACCGGCTCCCGCTCCGCCGGCGGCTCGATGCCGATGCGCGGCAGCCGCCGCTCCAGCCACCCCGGCAGCCACCAGTTCGCGCCGCCGAGCAGGTGCATCAGGGCGGGTACGAGCAGGGTGCGCAGCACGAAGGCGTCCAGCGCGACGGCGGCGGCCAGGCCGATGCCGAACATCGCGATGATGCGGTCGCCGCTGAGCACGAACGCCGCGAACACCGCGATCATGATGACGGCCGCCGAATTGATCACCCGGCCGGTCTCGGCGAGTCCGACGCGGACCGCGCGGCGGTTGTCCCGGGTCAGCCGCCATTCCTCGTACATCCGGCTGACCAGGAAGACCTGGTAGTCCATGGACAGCCCGAAGAGAACCGACACCATGATCACGGGGAGGAAGGGCTCGATAGGCCCCGCGCTGCCGAGCCCGAGCAGCTCACTCCCCCACCCCCACTGGAAGATCGCGACCACGATCCCGAAGGAGGAGGCGACGGCCGCGATGTTCATCGCGGCGGCCTTCAGCGGTATGCCGATGCTGCGGAAGGCGAGGAGCAGCAGGACGCAGCCCAGGCCGATGACGACGCCGACGAAGAGCGGCAGCTTGCCGACGATGACGGAGGCGAAGTCGTCGTAGCTCGCGGTCACCCCGCCCACGTGGACCTTCATGCCGGTGCCCTCGCCGGCCTGCGGCAGCACCACCTCACGCAGCCGTTGCACCAGGTCGGAGGTCTGCCGGGACTGCGGGGAGCCGTCCGGTACGACTGTGATCACACCGGTGCTGCCGCTGCCGTCGAACTCCGGCCCCTGGACCCGCGCCACGCCCGGAGTGCTCCGCAGCTCGTCCGGCAGCCGGTCGAAGGCGAGCCGGTCCTTGGCCCCGTCGAGATCGCCTACCAGGGTCAGCGGCCCGTTGGAGCCCGCTCCGAAGCCCTCGCCGAGCAGGTCGTACGCCTGCCGGGTGGAGCTCGTCGCGGGGTTGTTGCCCTGGTCGGAGGTGCCCAGGTGCAGGGCGAGCGTGGGCAGCGCGAGGATCAGCATGACGACGGCGGCGGCCGCCCCCAGCAGCTTGGGGTGCCGCTCCACGAATCCGGACCACCACGCCGCGAAGCCGGCGGGCGGCTCCGGGCAGGGTCCTTCGACGGCCAGCAGCCGCCGTTCGCGCCGGCTCAGGGCCCGCCGCCCGATGACGCCGAGCAGGGCCGGGAGCAGGGTGACGGAGGCGGCGACGGTCAGGACGACGGTGAGCGAGGCGGCGATGGCGACGCCGTTGAGGAAGTCCAGCCGCAGGACGAGCATGCCGAGCAGGGCGATGCAGACGGTGGCCCCGGCGAAGACCACCGCGCGTCCCGACACGCTGACCGCGCGTTCGGCGGCCTCCTGGACGGTGAGGCCGGATCTCAGCCCTCTGCGGTGCCGGGTCACGATGAAAAGCGCGTAGTCGATGCCGACGCCGAGGCCGATGAGCATCCCCAGCATCGGGGCGAAGTCGGCCACCGTCATCACGTGGCCGAGCAGGGTGATGCCCGCGGCGGCGGTGCCCACGCTCACCACCGCCGTGACGAGCGGCAGGAGGGTGGCGGCGAGGGATCCGAAGGCGAGGAAGAGGACGACGGCGGCGGCGCCGAGTCCGATCAGTTCGGCGAGGTGGGTCCCCGCGGACTCGGTGACCGCGATGCCGGCGCCGCCCAGCTCCACCTGGAGCCCCTCACCCGCGGCGGCCCTGGCGGTGTCCACGACGCGTTGGACCCGGGCCTTGTCCAGGTCCTCGGTGGCGACGTCGAAGGCGAGGCCGGCGTAGGCGGTGTGCCCGTCCTGGCTGATCTGTCCGGCGCCCTGCGGCCCGTACGGGCTCTGTACGGACGCGACGCCGGGCAGCGCGGCGATCGTGTCGAGAGCCTGTTGGAGGTCCTTCCGCACGGCGCCCGCGTGTACGGTGCCGGAGTCCGTGTGCCACACGATCGTGTCGCGGTCCCCGGACCGGTCCGGGAAGGCCCGCTCCAGCAGGGCTCCGGCCTGCCCCGATTCCGTACCGGGGACGTCGTAGTGGTCGGAGTAGGCGGAGCCGGCGGCTCCGGCCGCGGCGGCGGCTCCCGCGAAGGCGGCGAGCCAGAGCACGATCACGACGATGCGGCGCCGCAGGCACCACCGGGTCAGTGCGGTCATCAAGCTCTTCGTCTGCTTCCCGGGTCAGGCGCCGATGTCTCCCGGGATGTACCCGTGGTGCCGAACGCGTAATGGAGGGGGAAGCACGGGACCGCCGCCTGCCGACGAAGGGGCGGCGGGCCCGTACCACTTGCAGAGTGACAGCAGGAAAAGATCCTTTGACGCCTTTGTGGACTTCCCCACAAAGGGACCCGGAAGCGGAACGCGGGCGGCGACCGGACGGCAGCCGGTTCCGCCCGTCTCCGGTCAGCCGGTGATCGATTCCTTTCCGTTCTCGATGTGGCCCATGAAGCGACGGTGGAAGGACGTGTCCTGCGCGACGGACAGGTCCAGGTCGTACCAGCCGTGTGCCGCCGCCGCGGAGTGCGCGACGGTACGGGTGCTGCCGGCCCGCACCGTGATCTCGCGGGGCGCGGCGTCGCCGTACGCCAGCGGCTTGAGCGTGCAGGTGAGGGCGGCGGGCCCCTTGTTGACAAGTGTGAGGTGCAGCTCACGCCGGTGCGCGTCCAGGCGGGTGCCGATCCGGAGCGCGGCGGCCGCGCCGGCGGCCGTGCCCGCGTGTTCGCGCCGGAACCCGTTGGGGCCCGTGAGGGTGAATCGGTACGCGCCGTCCTTGACGGGCACCTCCCAGTCGGCCCGGCCCAGCACGTCGCGGTGCTGCGGCGTGCCGTACTCCCCCGCGTACGGGTACAGCGCGAAGTGCGCGCTCGCCCGGCCGTCGTTGCGCACCGCGAGCCGGAAGCGCCCCGCCCGCGCGTCGTAGGCGCCGTCCGCGTCGGGCTGGTACGGCAGCGGACGGGCGGGCCGGGTGCCCGGCTCCTGGCGCGGCAACCGCTGCTCGCGCGGCGGATGTGGCGACCAGCGCCCGCTGAACGGCGGGATCGCACCGGGCCGCTCGACGGCGGGCCGCGCGCGCCCGCGCGAGAAGTCGAAGGCGGTGGTCAGATCGCCGCAGACGGTGCGCCGCCAGGCGCTGATGTTGGGCTCCCGCACGCCCGTCCAGCGCTCCAGGAAGCGGACGATCGAGGTGTGGTCGAAGACCTGCGAGCAGGCGTGGCCGCCCACCGACCACGGTGAGATCACCAGCATCGGCACGCGCATTCCGAGCCCGGTCGGCCTGCCGTCCCAGAACTCGCCCTCCGTGCCGGGCGGCGGCACCGGTGGCGGCACATGGTCGAAAAATCCGTCGTTCTCGTCGTAGGTCAGGAACAGCGCGGTGTGCCGCCACACGTCCGGGTTCTTCCCGAGGGCGTCGAGCACCTTGTAGACGATGGTGGCGCTGGCGACCGGCGAGGAGGAGCCGGGGTGCTCGGAGTCCGCGGCGGAGGGGACGATGTAGCACACCTCGGGCAGCTTCCCCGCGGCGACGTCGGCGGCGAAGGCGGTGGCCGTGGAGTCCGGTTCGCCGCGGCGCAGCGCGCGCTCGAAGAGGCTGCGGTCGGCCGCGCCCAGCTCCCGTACCCCCGCGTCCAGCAGCCCCTGCAACCGCTTGCGCTCGGCCTCACCGGCCGCCGCGACCTTGCCGTAGAAGGCGGTCATGTTCCGTACGCCGTCCACCTTGGCCAGCGCCTTCTTCATGACCGCCTTGAAGGTGGCGTAGAACTCCAGGTTGTTGTCGGTGAAGTTGTCCCACTCCTGGTAGACGCGCCAACTGCGCCCGGCCCGCTCCAGGCGCTCGGCGTACGTGGGCCAGGTGTAGCCGGTGTGGGTGTCCTCCGCGTACGCGTCGTTGCCCACCGCGCGCTTGCCGGAGCCCGGCTCGAAGCCGGTCCAGCCGCTGACCAGGTGGTTGCGGTTGGGGCTGGTGGAGGAGTGGATCGAGGAGTGGTAGGCGTCGCAGACGGTGAAGGTGTCGGCGAGTTCGTAGTGCAGGGGTACGTCCTGGCGGTCGTAGTGGGCCATGGTGGCAGCCGTCTTCGCGGTGACCCAGCGGTCCATCCAGCCGTCGTGCCAGGCCTTGGCGCCGCCGGCCCACTCGTGGTTGAGCGCCCCGATGTACTGGAGGTCCTTCTTCTGGGCCGCCGCGGCCTCGCGGACGGAGAAGGGCAGGACGGTGCCGACGCCAAGCGCACCCGGCTGCTCGAAGACGCTCCGGTCACCGCCGGGCAGCCGCACGGCGTTGCGGTCGCCGTAGCCGCGTACGCCGCGCAGCATCCCGAAGTAGTGGTCGAAGGAACGATTTTCCTGCATCAGCACGACGACATGCCTGATGTCTCCGAGGTCACCCCTGCCGTGCCCGTGCCCACGCTCGGCGGCGGCCGGCCCGGCGGCCAGCGCCTGCTGAAGGGACGGCGGCAGCAGGGACGCGGCGGCGGCCGCACCCGCCGCTGCCGCGCCAAGTCCCATGACCCGTCTGCGAGATACCTCGGATGCCACGCTCGACCTCCCAGTCGTCTGCCCACGGTCGGGCCATGGTTCCCCTACAGCCCATCGGCTGCTGCGAGCGGGACGGTAGTGGAGCGCGGTGGCGGGCGACAGGTGTCGGGGTGACGGTTTCGAGAACAGATGGTTCCGGTTCCGGTTGCCGGCTCAGGCGGCGGACGGCCCGTGCTCCGCCCGCACGGCATTCACGCGGCGCCGACGAGTACCGCCCGGACTTCCGGAACGTCCCGGTAGCCCTCCAGCCGCCCCAGCACGACCGAACCCGTTCGGCCGTGCGGTCGCCGGTCACGGCCTCGCTCAGCGCGATGACCCGTTCCGCTGTCGCGGCCGCCTCTTCGGGTTCGTTCGCGTCGGCCAGAGCGACGGCCGGCCACGACAGGTACAGGGCGCGTTCCCGGGTGTGCGTCGTGTCGTATCGGCTGAGCATGTCCCGCAGCAGGGGATCTCCCGATGCGGGACCCGTCACTCGAACCCGCGCCGGTCGAGGGCTGCGAGGTGTGCGAGGTGTGCGAGCACGCTGCGGCCTGGCGGCAGGCGTACCGGACGGGAAAGGGCACGACGGACAGGTGCACGAACCGGTCGGCGGCCGTGGACTGTTCCCTGGAGATGCGCAACCATGCGCACGAGCCGCGTGGGACGGGGCTGCCGGTCAACGCCCCGGTGGTGCGCCCGTACGTACCCGCAGCGTGATCCGTCCCGTGCAGCACGCCATCGGCACCCCTCCGCAGAGCGAGATCACCCTCACGGCGCGCTGCCTGAGCGGCGGATGCGGATGGACACTGGCGGCGCCCGCCGATCTGGTGGCCGCCGACCTGGCGATGACGGCGCACACGGGCCGTACCGGGCACTCGACGTTCGCCCGGACACACGAGGACGTAGCGCTCGTGCGCCGCCTGGAACCGAACGAGGGGCGAACGGCGTCCCGCCGCTGCCGGCGTCCCCTCAGGCCCCGCTCCGGTCGCCCTCACCCCGGACAGGGCGAGCGGCCGGAGCGGGTCAACGCACAGCCTCCGGGTGATGGACGGAGGTTGGCACGCACTGATCCTGCACACCCGAACCGGCCCCGCCCGCGACCTCCTCCGCGGCATGCGGGCGGGGCCGGAGCGCGTCACCGAGGCGGGCGGATCGACAAGGCGTGGTGGAATTCGTCGCGAGGGTCCCAGCGCGCCTTGATCCGCTGGAGGCGCGGGTAGTGGTCCTTGTAGTAGAGCGTGTGCCAGGGGACGCCGGAAGTGTTCAGCTTCGGGTCGGCGAGGTCCCGGTCCGGGTAGTTGATGAACGAGCCGTCGCTGACGGCGTTCGGGACGGGTACGCCGCCGGTGTCCGCGTACACGTCGCGGTAGAAGTCCCGCAGCCACGCCAAGGGCTTCGTCCCGGCCGCCTCCTCCCCCTCCCAGCCGGTCATGTAGACCGCCTTGAGAATCGAGTCCCGCTGGGCGACCGCCGTCGCGTCCGGTGCGACGCTGTTGACCTGTCCGCCGTACGAGACCAGCCACAGTGAGCCGTTGACGCCCTCGGGCACCGCGTCCCTGCTGCCCGCCGGGCCCGCCAGGTGCCGGTGGAGCGCGGTGATCTGCCGGTCCGTGTACCGCTTCCGGAGGTAGCCGGCCTTCACCTTGAACGCGGCCGGCTCGCTCTCCTGGACGAGGGCCACCGCCTCCAGCCACGGCCGGACGGAATGGTCGAGCGCGGGCCGGGCGCCCACGCCGCGCCCTACGGCGTCCACGTAGGCGCGCATCCGCCGTTCGGCGTCGGGTGTGGTGGCGTCGAGCTGTCCCACCAGGGCGATGCTGCCGGTGTTGCGGGCGTTGAGCATGAAGACGCTGAACAGGTCGTGGTACGGGGAGTCCGGACCGCTGTTGTGCTCGTACCAGGTGCCGTGGTTGCGCACCAGGCGCGTGAAGGCGCGCTCGTCGAGGTCTTTCCAGTTCCAGGTGGCGGCGAAGGCGAGCATCGTCGCCGGGGCCTTGGGCAGGAGCTGGGCGGGGTCGTCGCCCCGGGCGTGCGGGTCGCGGAACCAGTAGCGGGTGACGATGCCGAAGTTGCCACCTCCGCCGCCGGTGTGCGCCCACCACAGGTCGTGGTGCGGGTCCTCGGGGTCGCGGGTGGCCACCACGCTGCGGGCCGTGCCGGTACGGTCCACCACGACGACCTCGACGGCGTACAGGTGGTCCACGGACAGTCCGTACCGCCGTGAGAGGGTGCCGTACCCGCCGCCGAGGACGTGTCCGCCGACGCCGACCTCGGCGGTCGCCCCCGCCGGGATGGTCACGCCCCAGCCTAGGAACAGCGCGCGGTAGACCTCGCCGAGCAGGGCACCGGGCTGGACGGCGAACGCCCGCCGGGTGGCGTCGTAGGAGACCGCGCGCATGGGCGAGGTGTCGATCAGGGCGGTGACGGACGGGTCGTCGACGAAGTTCTCGAAGCAGTGGCCGCCGCTGCGTACGGCGATGCGCTTGCCGTCCCGTACGGCCTGCCGGACCGCGGCGACGACCTGCTCGGTGGTGCTCACGACGTGTACGTGGTCGGGCTTGCCCACGAAGCGGCCGTTGCAGCCGCGCCGGGTCAGGGAGGCGTAGCGCGGGTCGCGGGGGCCGAGGGTGATCAGGCCGGTGCCGGGCGGGCGGCCGGCGGCGGTCACGTCCGCCGGGGCGGCCGTGGCCGGCGCGCTCGCGGCGGCCGCCAGGCCCGGTAGCGCCGGCCCCACGGCCGCACCTCCCAGCGCCGCCGCTCCCGCGAGCACGCTCCGGCGCTTCAATTCCCCCATGTTCGTCCGCCCTTCAACCGCGGTAGCCGTAACGGTGTTTGTTGTTGCTGCACCCCTCCACCATCGGCCCCGCCGGGCCCTGGATCATCGTCCACGGTGACCACCTGCCCCCTAGGGATAAGGATGTACGCCGCTCGGGACCTCCCCTCCCTCAGGAGGGCACGCGGGCAGCGCGCATCCTCCGGGAGAACGGTTCTCCCGCCCGGGCGACGGTGCCGACTCCGGCGGAAGACTTCACGAACTCTTGACAACCGCATTGGTCTGGACCATTTTGTGCGCAACGCCCGCCCGCCCACGGGACCGGCGGGCGGCCCTTCCGGGCTCATGACTTGGAGACAGCCATGCCGCACCCCCTCATGTCCCGCTCCCCCCGCTCCCGCCACAGACGGTGGCTCACCACCGCCCTCACCGGGCTGGCCGCCGCCCTGGCCGTGACCGGCGCCCAGACCGGCGCCTCGGCGGCCCCCCACGCCGCCGCGCAGCCCGCCGCCGACGTCAACAACGCCAAGAACCCCGGCTTCGAGGCCGGGCTCTCCGGCTGGACCTGCTCGTCGGCCGCCGGCACCACCGTGGCCTCCCCCGTGCACGGCGGCACCTCGGCCCTGAAGGCCACGCCCTCCGGCACCGACCAGGCCAAGTGCTCGCAGACCGTGGCCGTCAAGCCCGGCTCCACGTACACGCTGAGCGCGTACGTCCAGGGCTCGTACGTCCACCTCGGCGCGAGCGGTACCGGCACCACCGACGTGTCCACCTGGACCCCCGGCGCCACCACCTGGCAGCAGTTGAAGACCACCTTCACCACCGGCCCCTCCACCACCTCCGTCACCGTCTACACCCACGGCTGGTACGGGCAGTCCGCCTACTTCGCCGACGACCTCAGCGTCTTCGGGCCGGACGGCGGCGGCAACGGTGACCCGGGCGATCCGGTTCCCGGCACGCCCACCGGGCTGACCGCCGGCGCGGTCACCTCGTCCTCGGTGGCGCTGTCCTGGAGCCCGGCCACGTACGCCACCGGCTACCACGTCTACCGTGACGGCACCAAGGTCCAGTCGGTCACCGGCACGTCGGCCACCGTGACCGGCCTGAGCCCGTCCACCGCGTACCGCTTCCAGGTCGCCGCGGCCAACGCGGCAGGCGAGTCGGCCAAGTCCGCCGAGGTCACTGCCACCACGTCCCCGGGTGGCGGCGGCCCCGGCCCCTCCGTACCGAAGCACGCGGTCACCGGCTACTGGCAGAACTTCAACAACGGCGCGACCGTACAGAAGATCAGCGATGTCTCCGATCAGTACGACATCATCGCGGTCTCCTTCGCCGACGCCACGACCACGCCCGGCGCGATCACCTTCAACCTCGACTCGGCGGGCCTGGGCGGCTACACCGTCGACCGGTTCAAGGCCGACATCAAGGCCAAGCAGGCGGCCGGCAAGAACGTCATCCTGTCCGTCGGCGGCGAGAAGGGGACCATCTCCGTCAACGACTCCGCCTCGGCGAACAACTTCGCCAACAGTGCCCACGCGCTGATGCAGGAGTACGGGTTCAACGGCGTCGACATCGACCTCGAAAACGGCATCAATCCGACCTACATGTCGCAGGCCCTGCGCTCGCTGTCCCAGAAGGCGGGCAGCAAGCTGGTCATCACCATGGCCCCGCAGACCATCGACATGCAGTCCACCCAGGGCGGCTACTTCAAGACGGCGCTGAACATCAAGGACATTCTCACCGTCGTCAACATGCAGTACTACAACAGCGGTTCGATGCTCGGCTGCGACGGCAAGGTCTACTCCCAGGGCACGGTGGACTTCCTCACCGCACTGGCCTGCATCCAGCTCGAAGGCGGCCTCGACCCGTCGCAGGTGGGCATTGGTGTCCCGGCCTCCACCCGCGCCGCCGGTGGCGGTTACGTGTCGCCCGGCGTCGTCAACAGCGCGCTGGACTGCCTCACCCAGGGCACCAACTGCGGCTCCTTCAAGCCCGCCAGGACCTACCCGTCCCTGCGCGGCGCCATGACCTGGTCCACCAACTGGGACGCGTCGACCGGCAACGCCTGGTCGAACGCGGTCGGGCCGCACGTGCACAACCTGCCGTAACGGTTCATCGGCAGTACGTCGGCGGTACGGAAAGGGCGGCACACCGGTGGTGTGCCGCCCCTCGCGTACCGGAACCGGGTGTCAGCCCTCGACGCCCAGCTTCTCCAAGATCAGTTCACGGACCCGGGCCGCGTCCGCCTGGCCGCGGGTGGCCTTCATGACCGCACCCACCAGGGCGCCGGCCGCCGCGACCTTGCCGCCGCGGATCTTGTCGGCGATGGCGGCGTTCGACTCGATGGCCTCGTCGACGGCCTTGCCCAGCGCGCCCTCGTCCGAGACGACCTTCAGGCCGCGCTTCTCCACGACGGTGTCCGGGTCGCCCTCGCCCGCGAGGACGCCCTCGATGGTCTGGCGGGCCAGCTTGTCGTTGAGGGACCCCTCGGCGACCAGCGCCGCGACCCGTGCGACCTGCTCCGGGGTGATGGGCAGGGCGGCGAGGTCGACACCGTCCTCGTTGGCGCGGCGGGCCAGCTCGCCCATCCACCACTTGCGGGCGGCGGCGGAGTCCGCGCCGGCCTCGGTGGTGGCAACGATCAGGTCCACGGCGCCGGCGTTGAGGATCGACTGCATGTCGTGCTCGGAGACGCCCCACTGCTCGCGCAGCCGGTTACGGCGTACGCGCGGCAGCTCGGGCAGGCCCTTGCGCAGCTCCTCGACCCACTCGCGGGACGGGGCCACCGGGACCAGGTCGGGCTCGGGGAAGTAGCGGTAGTCCTCCGCCTCCTCCTTGACCCGGCCGGGGGTGGTGGAGCCGTCCTCCTCGTGGAAGTGGCGGGTCTCCTGGATGATCGTGCCGCCCGAGGACAGCACCGCCGCGTGCCGCTGGACCTCGAAGCGGGCGGCCCGTTCGACCGACCGCAGCGAGTTGACGTTCTTCGTCTCCGAGCGGGTGCCGAACTTCTCGGTGCCCTTCGGGCGCAGCGACAGGTTGACGTCGCAGCGCATCTGGCCCATCTCCATGCGGGCCTCGGAGACGCCCAGCGCCTTGATCAGCTCGCGCAGCTCGGCGACGTACGCCTTGGCGACCTCGGGGGCCCGCTCGCCCGCGCCCTGGATGGGCTTGGTGACGATCTCGATGAGCGGGATGCCGGCGCGGTTGTAGTCCAGCAGGGAGTGGGACGCGCCGTGGATACGGCCGGTGGCGCCGCCGACGTGCGTCGACTTGCCGGTGTCCTCCTCCATGTGGGCGCGCTCGATCTCCACGCGGAAGATCTCGCCGTCCTCCAACTGGACGTCCAGGTACCCGTCGAAGGCGATGGGCTCGTCGTACTGCGACGTCTGGAAGTTCTTCGGCATGTCCGGATAGAAGTAGTTCTTCCGGGCGAAACGGCACCATTCGGCGATGGAGCAGTTCAGGGCCAGGCCGATCTTGACGGCGGACTCGACGCCGACCGCGTTGACGACCGGGAGCGAGCCGGGCATCCCCAGGCAGGTGGGACAGGTCTGCGTGTTGGCGTCGGCGCCCAGGGCGGTCGAGCACCCGCAGAACATCTTGGTCTTGGTGCCGAGTTCGACGTGCACCTCAAGACCCATCACGGGGTCGTAGGTGGCCAGCGCGTCCTCGTACGACACCAGTTCAGTGACGGTCACGGAAAACTAACCTCTCCCGCTCAGCCCGCGAGCACGTCGTCGTCACCGAGACGACGCAGATCACGGACCAGCAGCGCGACTCCGGTGGCGATGGCGGCGGCGGAGACGACGGCGTCGAGGAGCTGGAGCTTGTCCTGCTCGCCCTTGGCCTTCTTCGCCTGCTTGACGACGCTCACCGCACCGAACAGCGTGGTGCCGATGGACAGATACGTACCGGCCTTGGACTTCTTGAAGCCCTTGGCCTTCGCGAGCTTTCCACTCACAGGGACGGTGCCTCCTCAAGCAGCAGGTGCCCCCAACGGGCGGTGAACGCGGCCTCGACCGCGGCACCGACCTTGTAGAGCCGGTCGTCGGCCATGGCAGGAGCGATGATCTGCAGCCCCACCGGCAGCCCGTCCTCGGGGGCCAGACCACAGGGCAGCGACATGGCCGCGTTGCCTGCCAGGTTCGTCGGGATGGTGCACAGGTCGGCGAGGTACATCGCCATCGGGTCGTCGGCGCGCTCGCCGATCGGGAAGGCCGTGGTGGGCGTGGTCGGCGAGATCAGTACGTCGACCTGCTCGAAGGCCTTCTCGAAGTCCCGGGTGATCAGGGTGCGCACCTTCTGCGCCGAGCCGTAGTACGCGTCGTAGTAGCCGGAGCTGAGCGCGTACGTGCCGAGCATCACGCGGCGCTTGACCTCGGGGCCGAAGCCGGCCTCACGGGTCAGGGCCGTGACGTCCTCGGCCGACCGGGTGCCGTCGTCGCCGACCCGCAGGCCGTAGCGCATGGCGTCGAAGCGGGCCAGGTTCGAGGAGCACTCGGAGGGCGCGATCAGGTAGTACGCGGCGAGCGCCTTGTCGAAGGAGGGGCAGGAGATCTCCACGATCTCCGCGCCCAGCTCGCGCAGCAGCTCCACGGACTCGTTGAAGCGCTGCATGACGCCGGCCTGGTAGCCCTCGCCGGAGAACTCCTTGACGACGCCGACGCGCATCCCCTTGACGTCGCCGTTGCGGGCCGCCTCGACGACCGCCGGGACCGGCGCGTCGATGGAGGTCGAGTCCAGCTCGTCGTGGCCGGCGATGGCCTCGTGCAGCAGGGCCGCGTCCAGGACCGTACGGGCACAGGGCCCGCCCTGGTCGAGGGACGAGGAGAACGCCACCATGCCGTAGCGGGAGACCGCGCCGTAGGTGGGCTTGACGCCGACCGTGCCGGTGACGGCGGCGGGCTGGCGGATGGAGCCGCCGGTGTCCGTGCCGATGGCCAGCGGGGCCTCGTAGGCGGCGAGCGCGGCGGAGGAGCCGCCGCCGGAGCCGCCGGGGATGCGGGTGAGGTCCCAGGGGTTGCCGGTCGGGCCGTAGGCGCTGTTCTCGGTGGAGGACCCCATGGCGAACTCGTCCATGTTGGTCTTGCCGAGGATGACGACGTCGGCGGCCTTGAGCCGCCGGGTCACCGTCGCGTCGTACGGCGGGATCCAGCCCTCCAGGATCTTCGATCCGGCGGTGGTGGGGACGCCCTCCGTGGTGAAGATGTCCTTCAGGGCGAGCGGGACGCCGGCCAGCGGGCCCAGCTTCTCGCCGCGCTCGCGCTTGGCGTCCACGGCACGGGCCTGGGCGAGCGCGCCCTCGCGGTCCACGTGCAAGAAGGCGTGCACCTTCTCGTCGACGGCCTCGATGCGGGCCAGGTGCGCCTCGGTGACCTCGACGGCCGTGACCTCGCCGGCGGCGATCTTCGCCGCGGTCTCGGCGGCGGTGAGCTTGATCAGATCTGCCATGTCGGTCACTCCTCCCCCAGGATCTGCGGCACCTTGAAACGCTGCTGTTCCTGGGCCGGGGCGCCGGACAGCGCCTGCTCGGGCGTCAGCGACGGACGGACCACGTCCGGCCGCATGACATTGGTCAGGGGCAGCGGGTGGGAGGTCGGCGGTACGTCTTGGTCGGCGACCTCGGAGACGCGGGCGACCGCGCCGATGATGTCGTCGAGCTGTCCGGCGAAGTGATCGAGCTCTTCGTCCTTCAGCTCCAAGCGCGCCAGCCGGGCGAGGTGGGCAACCTCCTCGCGCGTGATGCCAGGCATGCAGCGATCCTCAGGGTGAGTGTCTTGGCTGTGTTGTCCGGGCCAATCCTATTGCGTAGCCGATGGGGGTTCGAAACGCATTCCCGCAGGGGCGGCCGGAGAGCCTCCTGGAGCACGGGGCCGGTGGGGCGGCACCCCTGGAGACGACGGGCCGGCGGCCGGGCCGGGCCCGGGCGGCCGACCGGTCAGGTGACGCGCTGGTCGGCTTCCCCGACCGCCGTGGCGCGCTCGTGCTGCGGCTCGACGGCGGGACGCTCCGTCTCGCGTTGCCAGCCGCGCTCGCCGCGGGCCCGCAGCCAGGCCGTGGTCTCGTCCGGCGGCATCGCGGCGGCGACCAGCCAGCCCTGTACGGCGTCGCAGCCCAGGTCGCGCAGCCGCTCCCAGGTCTCGTCGTCCTCGACGCCCTCGGCGACCACCAGCAGACCGAGCGAGTGGGCCAGGTCCAGGGTGCAGCGGACGATCTCGGCGTCCTCGTTGTCCACGGCGAGCCGGGCGACGAAGGACCGGTCGATCTTCAGCTCGCTGACCGGCAGGCGGCGCAGGTGGACGAGGGAGGAGTAGCCGGTGCCGAAGTCGTCGAGGGACATCTTGACGCCGTGGCCGGTCAGCCCGGCCAGCGTGTCGGCGGCCCGCTGCGGGTCCTCCAGCAGGACGTGTTCCGTTATCTCCAACTGGAGCGAGCCCGGGGGCACCTGGTGGCGGGCCAGCCGGGCGGCCACCGCGCCGGCGAAGCCGGGGGTGTGCACATCGCGCGGCGAGACGTTGACGGCGACCGGCACCTCCAGGCCGGACGCGCGCCACCGGGCCACCTGGGCGAGCGCGGTCTCCAGGACGTACTCCGTCAGGCGCGGCATCAGCCCGGAGGACTCGGCGATGGCGATGAACTCGTCCGGAGGGACCCGGCCGCGCTCCGGATGGACCCACCGGACCAGCGCCTCCAGCCCGGCCACATGCCCGTCGAAGCCGACCTTGGGCTGGTAGTGCAGCTCCACGTCGCCGGCGTCCAGCGCACGGCGCAGATCACCCAACAGGCCCAGCCGGTCGGGAGTGTTGCCGTCCCGCTTGGCCTCGTACACCTCGACGCCGCTGCGGTCCCGCTTGGCCTGGTACATGGCGACGTCGGCCCGGCGCAGCAGGCCCTCGGCGTCCAGGGCGTGGTCGGGGAAGACCGCGACCCCCGCGCTGGCCTCCAGCACGAGGGTGAGGCCGTCCAGGTCGAGCGGCGAGCCGAGGGCCGCGACCAGGTTGCGGGCCACCCGCTGGGCGCTGGTCAGGGAGTCCGCGGTGGGCAGCAGGACCGCGAACTCGTCGCCGCCGAGCCGGGCGACCTCGGCGCCGCGCGGCAGCGCGTGCCGCAACCGGTCGGCTATCTGGAGGAGCAGCCGGTCGCCGGCGAGGTGGCCGAGGGTGTCGTTGACCGAGCGGAAGCGGTCCAGGTCGATCAGGACGAGGGCGGAGCGGGCGCCGATGCGCTCGGCGTCGTCCAGCGCGGTCCAGGTGCGCTCCAGCAGCCACTGGCGGTTGGGCAGGCCGGTGAGCGGGTCCCGGAGCTGTTCCTCGGCCCGGGCGCGGGCGATCCACAGGGTGGAGTCCAGGGCGATCAGCGGCACGGCGAACATCGGCAGCAGGAACGGCGCGTGCACCGCGGCCACCACGATCAGCGGCGAGATGCCCAGCAGCGCCACGCCCACCAGGGCCTGGCGGGCCAGGGCCGTCCGGGCGATGGTGGGCAGGCTGCCGCTGCGCGAGGCCATCGTGAACCACAGCAGGGCGCGGGTGACGATCAGGTAGGCGGCGGCCGCGACCAGGATGTCGGGCAGTACGGACAGGTCCCAGGCGGCGGGCTGCCACGGGTGCTCGATGGTCGGTACGACATGGAAGGCGGCCAGGCCCAGCGCCGCGGCACCGATCCCGAGGATGTCCACCGCGCCGTGCAGCAGGGCCTGTCGCCAGCGGTGCCGGCGCGCCGCGCCGACCAGCAGGACGACGGCCACGCTCACCAGGACGGCGGGCACCCAGCCGTACAGCAGCAGGACGGCGAGGGCCAGGGCCGCGCCCGAGCCCGTGCCGCCCCACCAGCGGTCGCGGCCGAGCGCGACGAGGTGGCCGACGATGACGCCGGTCAGGATCGCCAGGGACCAGCCGACGGCGCCTTCCGGGAACAGGGCCCGGCCGGCGCCGAGCGTCCGGATCACTCCCGCCGCGAGCGCGGTGCCCGCCATCAGCACGACGGCCGCGGGCAGCGCGGGCACGACGAGCCGGCGGAGCCGCGACGCCGGAGCGGCGCTGTCGGTCGGTTTCATTCCGATACCTCTCACAGCCGGCTGTGCCCGCGCCACGGCAGGCGCACACCTCAACAGTAGGCCGCAGAAGGCCGCCGCGGGCAGCGATCGGCAGCGGTTGCCCGAATGCGACCCGGCCATCCGGAACCATCTGCTATGCGCCGATGAGGTGACTCCTCACTCGCCCTCAGGCGGAGTGACAGCTACCGCTCGTGCTTCATCGGGACCCTGCTCCAGCAGCACCGCGAAGCCGTCATCGTCTAGCACAGGCACCTTCAACTGCATGGCCTTGTCGTACTTCGAACCAGGATTGTCTCCCACCACCACGAAACCGGTCTTCTTCGAAACGGAACCGGTCACCTTCGCTCCGAGACGCTGCAGGGCTTCTTTCGCGCCATCTCTGGTGTGTGACTGAAGTGTGCCCGTTACAACGACGGTGACGCCTTCAAGTGGACGCGGGCCTTCGTCTCCTGAGGATTCCTCCTCCATCCGGACACCGGCGGCCCGCCACTTCTCCACGATCTCGCGGTGCCAGTCGTCGGCGAACCACTGCTTGAGCGAGGCCGCGATGGTCGCGCCGACGCCCTCGACGGCGGCCAGCTCCTCCTCGCTCGCGTCCCTGATCCGGTCCAGTGAACGGAACTCCATCGCCAGCGCCTGGGCCGCCACCGGCCCCACATGACGGATCGACAGGCCCGTCAGGATCCGCGCCAGCGGCCGCTCCTTGGCCGCCTGGATGTTCTCCAGCATCGCCAGGGCGTTCTTCTTCGGCTCGCCCTTCTGGTTGGCGAAGAACGTGACGACCTTCTCCTCTCCGGTCTTCGGGTCGCGCTTGGGCAGGCCGCTGTCCGGGTCCAGGACGTAGGACTTGATGGGCAGCAACTGCTCGATGGACAGGCCGAAGAGGTCGCCCTCGTCCTTCAGCGGCGGCTCGGCCGGCTCCAGGGGCTGGCTGAGGGCCGTGGCCGCGACATAGCCGAAGTTCTCGATGTCCAGGCACTTGCGGCCGGCCAGGTAGAACAGCCGCTCGCGGATCTGGGCGGGGCAGGAGCGGGCGTTGGGGCAGCGCAGGTCGACGTCGCCCTCCTTGGCGGGCTGCAGCGCCGTACCGCACTCGGGGCACTCGGCGGGCATCACGAACTCCCGCTCGCTGCCGTCCCGCAGATCCACCACCGGGCCGAGGATCTCCGGGATCACGTCGCCCGCCTTGCGCAGGACGACCGTGTCGCCGATGAACACGCCCTTGGCCTTGACCACGTCCTGGTTGTGCAGGGTGGCGAACTCGACCTCGGAGCCGGCCACCGTGACCGGTTCGACGACCGCGTACGGCGTGACGCGGCCCGTACGGCCGACGCCGACGCGGATGTCCACCAGCTTGGTGTTGACCTCCTCCGGCGGGTACTTCCACGCGATGGCCCAGCGCGGCGCGCGCGAGGTGGCGCCGAGACGGCCCTGCAAGGCGATCTCGTCCAGCTTGACCACGGTGCCGTCGATCTCGTGGGCGACGGCCGTGCGCCGGGTCTCCGGGTCGCCGTAGCGCTTGATGAAGTCGCGCACGGCCGCCAGGGAGTCGACGACCTCGTTGTGGTCGGCGGTCGGCAGGCCCCATTCGCGCAGCAGGTCGTACGCGTGCGACTGGCAGTCGATGTCGAAGCCCTCGCGGGCGCCGATGCCGTGCACGACCATGTGCAGCGGGCGGGTGGCCGTGACCTTCGGATCCTTCTGGCGCAGCGAACCGGCGGCGGCGTTGCGCGGGTTGGCGAACGGCGGCTTGCCGTCGGCCACCAGCCGTTCGTTCAGCTCCAGGAACTTCTCCATCGGGAAGTAGACCTCGCCGCGCACCTCCACCAGGGCGGGGACCCGGTCGCCCTTGAGGCGGTCGGGGATCTCGGTGATGGTGCGGACGTTGGGCGTGATGTCCTCGCCCGTACGGCCGTCGCCCCGGGTGGCGGCGCGGGTCAGCCGGCCGTTCTCGTACGTGAGATTGACCGCGAGGCCGTCGACCTTCAGCTCGCACAGGAAGTGGTAGCCCGCGCTCTTGGGGTCGCCGCCCAGCTCCGTCGCCAGCCGCTCGGCCCAGGCCGCCAGCTCCTCGTCGTCGAAGGCGTTGTCCAGCGAGAGCATCCGCTCGCGGTGCGCGACCTCGGTGAACTCGGTCTCGTACTGCCCGGCGACCTTCTGTGTCGGCGAGTCCGGGGTGCGCAGCTCGGGGTGCTTTTCCTCCAGCGCCTCCAGGGACCGCAGCAGCTTGTCGAACTCCGCGTCGCTGACGACGGGGGCGTCCCGCACGTAGTAGCGGAAGCGGTGCTCCTCGATCTGCTCGGCCAGATGGGCGTGCTCTTCCCGCGCCTTCGCGGGCACCGCGTGCCCCGCCGTGTGCTGTTCGCCGGCCACCGTTACGTCCTCCCGTGGTCCTTGAGTGCCGTCACTCAGGGTTGTCTGCGAGCGATCTCGCGGCCCGGACGCAATGGTCGAGCACCGAACGGGCATATGCGGGCGAAGCGCCCGCCAGCCCGCACGACGGAGTGACCACCACGGACTCGGCGAGAGTCCCCGGCGCCAGCCCCAGCCTGCGCCACAGCGTCCTGACACCCATGACGCTACCGGCAGGGTCTGACAATGGACCGTCCACGCCGGGCACCACGCCCGCCAGGAGCGTCGTACCCCCCTCGACCGCCTCTCCGATCGCCTCTTCCTCACGCTCGGTGAGCAGCCCGAAATCGAACGAGACGCCGGTGACGCCGGCCCGGCGCAGCAGGGCGAAGGGGACCTCGGGGGCGCAGGAGTGCACGACCACCGGCGCGCCCGCCGCGCCGGCGACGGCCACCAGGTCGCGCAGCGCGCCCTCCACGACGGCCCGGTCCACCGCGCGGTGGGTGCGGTAGCCGCTCGCGGACCTGACCCGCCCCTGGAGAACGGCGGTCAGCGACGGCTCGTCGAGCTGGAGCACCGGGCGCGCGCCGGGCACCCGGCGCCGTACGTCGGCGAGGTGCGCGCGCAGGCCCTCGGCCAGCGACGCCGTCAGGTCACGGCAGGCGCCGGGATCGCTGAGGGCCGCCTCGCCGTTGCGCAGCTCCAGCGCGGCGGCCAGGGTCCACGGGCCGACCGCCGAGACCTTCAGGTCCCCGTCGTGGCCCTGGGTGAACTCCTCCAGCGCGTCCAGGTCCTCGCCCATCCAGGAGCGGGCGCGCCGGGTGTCCCGGCCGGGCCGGTCGCTGATCCGCCAGCCGCTCGGCTCCACATGGGCGTACACCTCGACGAGGAGCCCGGCGGTCCGGCCGATCATGTCGGCGCCGGGCCCCCGGGCGGGCAGCTCCGGCAGGTACGGCAAAGTCTCCAGCGAGCCGGTCACGGTCCTGGCGGCCTCACGGGCGTCGCCGCCCGGCATCGAACCGATACCGGTGGCGGCGTTGCCGGGGAGGCGGGCGGGGGTGCTGTTCTCGGTCACGCCCCGAGGGTAAGCGGTGTGACCTCGGGCCATTGGGGCGGGCGCCCCTCCGGGGGGGGGGCGTGACCTGGGCGCGCCCTGCCGTCCCGGTTACCGCCCCGGCCGGACCGTCAAGTCGTTGATCTCCGCGTCGCGCGGGAGGTCGAGGGCCGTGAGGAGGGTGGTGGCGACCGATTCCGGGTCGATCCACTGGGCGGCGTCGTACGCGCGGCCCTCCTGGCGGAAGACGCTCTCCTGCATGGGGGTGGCGGTGCGGCCCGGGTAGATGGAGGTGACCCGTACGCCGTTGCCGTGCTCCTCGGCCCGGAGCGAGTCGGCCAGCGCCTTCAGGCCGTGCTTGCTGGCGGCGTACGCACCCCACTGGGCGTGGGCGTGCAGCCCGGCGCCGGAGTTGACGAAGACCACGTGGCCCTTGGCGACCCGCAACTGCGGGAGGAACTGGCGGGTCAGCTCGGCGGGCGAGACGAGGTTGGCGGCGAGCGTGCGCTGCCAGGCCTTGGGGCCGAGGTCGCCGACGGCGCCCAGCTCGACGACGCCCGCGATGTGCAGCAGGGAGTCGAGGCGGTCCGGCAGCGACTGCTTGCCGAAGGCCCAGTCCAGCTTCTCGGGGGTGGCGAGGTCGCCGACCACCGTGCGGGCGCCGGGGAACTGCTCGGCCAGTTCCTTGGCGCGGCCGGCGTCGCGCGCCAGCAGCCAGAGTTCCTCACCCCGGCCGGCGAGCCGCCGCGCGACCGCCGCTCCGATGCCCGATCCTGCGCCCGTGATCAAGTGCGTACCCATGGGCCCGATCCTAACGAGGGGGCCGGGCCGGTGCGGCGCCGTCCGCGCGGAGCGGAATCGACGGTTCCGGGGAGGACCGGCCAGGCTTGGATCAGGCCCGGACCAGGACCGGCCCGGCTCCACCCCGTACGCCCGTGTACACCGCCGTACGCTCGGTATGCGCCGTACACCCGGGTTCGCCCCAGTACGCCCCTCAGCCCTGAATGCCCGCCTGCTCCTCCAGATACGCCAGCGCCCCGGCGCCGTCCTCGGCGAAGAAGACCAGGTCGGTGAGCGGCACCGGCAGGAAACCCTCGTCCGCCATCCGCTGGAACTGCTCCTTGAGGCCGTCGTAGAAACCGGCGGTGTTCAGCAGCACCACCGGCTTGGTGTGCAGCCCGTGCTTCTTCAGTTCCAGGATCTCGGTGGCCTCGTCCAGCGTGCCGGTGCCGCCGACCATGATGACGACGGCGTCGGCGCGCGCCAGCAGCTCGGCCTTGCGCTCGGCGAGGTCCTTGGTGACCACCATGTCGTCGACCCTGGGGCGCACCTTGTGCGCGAGGAAGTCCACGGAGACGCCGACGAGCCGGCCGCCCGCCGCCTCCACGCCGTCGGCCATGACCTTCATCAGCCCGCTGTCCGAGCCGCCCCACACCATCGCGTGGCCGCCCTTGCCGATCAGCGTGGCGAACTCCCGGGCGGGGGCCGTGTACCGGGCGTCGAGGTCGGCGGCGGAGCAGAAGACACAGATGTTCATACCGGTCACTCTACGAGCCGCCGGCCGCGCGTCCCGGCCCGGCCGCCCGGCCCGGCACCGGCTACGTCCCGGCGTCGGCTCCGCCTCAGATCAGCCCCTGTGCCAGCATCGCCGCCGCCACCCGTTCGAAGCCCGCGATGTTCGCGCCCGTGACGTAGTCGCCCGGCAGGCCGTGGCGCTCCGCGGTCTCGTGGCACGTGGCGTGGATGCCCCGCATGATGGCCGCCAGTTCGTCCTCGGTGCGCTCGAAGCTCCAGGACTCGCGGCCGGAGTTCTGCCGCATCTCCAGCGCGCTGGTGGCCACACCGCCCGCGTTGGCCGCCTTGCCCGGCCCGAAGGCCACGCCCGCTTCCTGGAGGAGGGCCACCGCCCCGGGTGTCGTCGGCATGTTGGCGCCTTCGGAGACGGCCTTGACGCCGTTGCGCACGAGGACGCGCGCGGCGTCGGCGTCCAGTTCGTTCTGGGTCGCGGAGGGCAGTGCGACGTCGCACGCCACGTCCCAGACCCGCCCGCCCGGCACGTACCGGGCGGAGGCGCCGCGCCGGTCCGCGTACTCCTCGACGCGGCCCCGCTCGACCTCCTTGACCTGCTTGAGCAGGGCGAGATCGATGCCCTTCTCGTCGACCACGTAGCCGCCGGAGTCCGAGCAGGTCAGTACGTGCGCGCCGAGCGCCTGGGCCTTCTCGATGGTGTAGAGGGCGACATTGCCCGAGCCGGAGACCACGACCTGCTGCCCGTCCAGGTCCTCGCCGCGCTGCCGCAGCATCTCGGCGGTGAACAGCACGTTGCCGTAGCCGGTGGCCTCCGTGCGGACCGTGGAGCCGCCCCAGCCGAGGCCCTTGCCGGTCAGCACCCCGGCCTCCCAGCGGTTGGTGATCCGCCGGTACTGGCCGAAGAGGTAGCCGATCTCCCGGCCGCCGACGCCGATGTCGCCCGCCGGGACGTCGGTGTGCTCGCCCAGGTGCCGGTGCAGTTCGGTCATGAAGGACTGGCAGAACCGCATCACCTCGGCGTCCGAGCGGCCGCGCGGGTCGAAGTCGCTGCCGCCCTTGCCGCCGCCGATGTTCAGCCCGGTGAGGGCGTTCTTGAAGATCTGCTCGAAGCCGAGGAACTTGACGATGCCGAGGTTGACGGACGGGTGGAAGCGCAGGCCGCCCTTGTAGGGCCCGAGCGCGCTGTTGAATTCCACCCGGAAGCCCCGGTTGATGTG
This sequence comes from Streptomyces sp. NPDC018045, assembly GCF_044327445.1. Lineage (NCBI taxonomy): Bacteria > Bacillati > Actinomycetota > Actinomycetes > Kitasatosporales > Streptomycetaceae > Streptomyces > Streptomyces sp. NPDC018045. Next base: position 98,973 of record NZ_JBIRFL010000014.1, on the reverse strand, counting down.
GACGGCACCCGAGTCGTCCTGCCACGGCACGCGGAAGAGGATCTGGCGCTCCGGTTCACAGAGCCGTTCCAGGATCTTGGCCTCGGCGTACTCGGGGCGGGCCGCCAGCGCCGGGGCGAGGGTCTGCAGCACTTCCAGGGCGGCCTGGTGGAACTCGGGCTCCCCGGGGTTGCGCCGCACCAGTTCCCGGTGCAGCGCTTCCGGTACGGCCGTCGAGTGCCGTCCGGCCGTACCGGCCCCGGCGTGAACTGTCGACATGTCTGTACTTCCCTTCGTGGCCGACGAAGGGCCGCCGGCAGCCGTGCTCCGCGCGTGGCACCGGATTCCGGCCGGGCGGCCCTGGGACGTCCCGTCGCTGCCGCCGAGCCTAGGGGCCCGGGGGACGCCCGGGAGCACCGGGGCGGAAGTCGCGAAGCGTGAACCTCTGGGCTTAGGTTGCCGTCATGGTGGAGGGAACGCGCCCAGCAGCGCACACACGGAACACGGCCGACGGCCACGGGGGAACTGGGACAGGGACAGGGACAGGGACGCACGGTGACACCGGGGCGGAAAGCGGCCCGGAGGCGGGGACCGGGGCCCGTACGGCAGCCGGTGACGGCGCGGGCGGCGGGGCCGCCGCCGGCAGCCTGCGCCGCTCCTCCCTCCTGATGGCCGCCGGTACGGTCGTCTCCCGCGCGACCGGCCTGATCCGGGGCGTCCTCCAGGCCGGCGCCCTCGGTACGGGGCTGCTGGCCACCACGTACAACACCGCCAACCTCGTGCCGATGAGCCTGTACACGTTGCTGATCGGCGGCGCCCTCAACGCCGTGCTCGTGCCGCAGCTCGTCCGGGCGCGGGTGACGCACCCGGACGGCGGGCGGGCCCACGAGCAGCGGCTCGTCACGCTCGTGCTGGCCGTCCTGGGCGTCGGCACGCTGCTCGCGGTGTGGGCCGCGCCCGAGATCGTGCGCCTCTACACGACGGACACACCGGAGAACCACGCCGCCTACGAACTGACCGTGGTCTTCGCCCGGTTCCTGCTGCCGCAGATCTTCTTCTACGGGGTGTTCGGCATCCTGGGGCAGGTGCTCAACGCGCGCGGGAAGTTCGGCGCGATGATGTGGACGCCGGTGCTCAACAACGTCGTTCTGATCGCCGTGTTCGGCGCGTACATCGGCCTGCTGACCGTCCCGGAGACGGTGGCGGACATCACCGGGGCGCAGGTGCGGATGCTCGGGGTGGGCACCACGATCGGCATCGCCCTCCAGGCGGTGGCTCTGGTCCCCTACGCGCGCGAGGCGGGCTTCTGCTTCCGGCCGCGCTTCGACTGGCGCGGCACCGGGCTGCGCAAGAGCGCCGACGCGGCGCGCTGGACGCTGCTGTTCGTGCTGGCCAACCTGGTCTCGATGACCGTGGTCACGCACTACGCGACCGCCGCCGACCAGGAACTGCCCACGGCCGGCGTCGGCTTCTCCGCGTACACGTACGCGCAGAACATCTGGGGCCTGCCGCAGTCCGTCGTCACCGTCTCGCTGATCACCGCGCTGCTGCCGCGGATGACCCGGGCGGCCGCCGAACGGCGCCTGGACGACCTGCGGGACGACCTCTCGCGCGCGCTGCGGGTCAGTGGCGCGGTCATCGTCCCGGCCGCCGTCTTCTTCGTGGCCTTCGGCCCGGAGATGGCGCGGCTGTTGTACGCGCACGGCGCCGCCAGCGCCGAGTCCGCCGTGCCGCTGGGGCAGATGCTCCAGGCGCTCGGGCTGGGCCTGATCCCGTTCTCCGCCCAGTCGCTGCTGCTGCGCGGCTTCTACGCCTTCGAGGACACGCGTACGCCGTTCCTGTTGGCCGCCGGGATCTCCGGCGTGAACATCGCGCTCGCCACCGGCTGCCATCTGCTGCTGCCGGCCCGGTGGGCGGTCGTCGGCATGGCCGCCGCGTACGCCGTGTCGTACGCCGTCGGGCTGCTCGCCGGCGCGTTCCTCCTGCGCCGGAAGCTGGCGGGGCGGCTGGACGGGCGCCGCCTGACCCGTACGTACGGCAAGCTGACCGGTGCCGCGCTGGCCGCCGGGGCGGTGGGCTGGGCGGCGGCCCACGCCTGCGCCGGTGCCACCGGGGATGCCTTCTGGGCCACGGTGGCGGCCATGGCCGCCGGGGCGGTGACCATGGCCCTGCTCTTCCTGCTGCTGGCGCGTGTCCTGCGGATCACCGAGCTGCGGTCCCTGCCGGGACTGCGCTGACCGCCGGGGCCGGGGCGGCGGCCGGAGCCGGCGCCCCGGCCGCCGCGTGCGCCGCCATCTCGGCCCCGAGCATCTTCTCCAGCCGGTTGACGCCGACCAGCCCGCTGACCACCGTGGCGACCACGATGGCCACGATCAGCATCACCGTGCCCAGCCACACCATGGTGTCCACCGGCAGCGTGAACGCGCCGATCACCCGCGCCACGCACTCGCCCAGCAGGGCCGCGCCCCACACGGCGGAGTGCGCGCTCTGCACCCGCCGGAACCGCGCCGACCCCGCGGTCAGCCGGTCCCACGCGGCGCCCTTGGCCGCGTCGCCCCGGGTGAGCCACGGCTTGAGCGCCGGTGCCATCATCGGCCGGCCGATCAGCGCGGACACCAGCACCGCCAGGCCGAAGGTGCTGCTCACGGCGCTGTCCTTGGCCATCATCAGCCGCTCGTCACCGGCCAGCAGGCTCAGCAGCAGTCCGATGACGTTGGTCGCCGTCATCACCGTGGCCATGGCGTTGAAGCGGCGTTCCCTGACCAGGCTCCACACGGAGCGCGCGGCGGGCAGGACGCCGCTCCAGCCCAGCGCGGCGAGGGTGCTCATGCCGAAGACACCGGTGAGGACGTAGTACGACGCGATCGGGATGCCCGCGTCCAGGAGCAGCGCCCGGGGGCCCTCCAGCTTCGCGCCGGGCCGGGCCGCCTCGCCGGTGCCGGTTCCGGCCGCTGTTCCGTGCGGGGCCTGGCTGTTCATGGGGCTCCTCCGTGTCGCTGTCCGCGCCGTCCGATCTTGACGCCTTCAGCTTCGCCTCCGGACCCCGCCCCCCGGCAGTCACGGGTGTCCCCACATCGCCGTGACATTTGTCAGTGCCCCGGTGTGCGACCGGTCCGGCCCGGCGCTTGCGTTGGAGCGCCCTCCACCTCCTAGCGTCTGAGGCACGTACCGACCAGCGAAGGGGAACTCTCCGTGCGTTACACACTGTTCGGCAGGACCGGTCTGCGGGTGAGCGAGCTGAGCCTCGGCACCATGACCATCGGCTCGGACTGGGGCTGGGGCGCCTCCGAGGACACCAGTGGGCGGATCGTCGACGCCTACGACGACGCGGGCGGCAACTTCATCGACACCGCCGGCAACTACACCGACGGCAGCTCCGAGAAGATCCTCGGGCGCCTGCTCGACGGCCGCCGGGACCGCTTCGTGCTCGCCAGCAAGTACACGTGCGCGACCCGCGAGGGCGACCCGAACGCGGCGGGCAGCCACCGCAAGAACCTGGTGCGGTCGGTGGAGCAGAGCCTCGCCCGGCTGCGCACCGACCACCTGGACGTCCTCTGGGTGCACGCCCGGGACAACTTCACGCCCGTCGAGGAGATCATGCGGGCGCTGGACGACGTCGTACGGTCGGGCAAGGTGCTGTACGTCGGTGTGTCCGACTGGCCCGCCTGGGAGATCGCGCAGGCGAACACCCTCGCCGGGCTGCGCGGCTGGACCGCGTTCGCCGGCTCCCAGCTCCGCTACAGCCTGCTGGAGCGCACCCCGGAGCGCGAGCTGCTCCCCCAGGCACGCGCCTTCGACCTGGCCGTCCTGGCGTGGGCCCCGCTGGCCGCCGGCAAACTCACCGGCAAGTACCGGCGCGGCGAGCGGGGCCGGCTGGACGTCGTCGGCGACGACGGCCGCGCGCCGGACACCGAGGAGGCGACGGTCTCGGCGGTGCTGGAGGTCGCCGAGCAGGGCGGCTGGAGCCCGGCGCAGGTGGCCCTGGCCTGGCTGCGGCAGCGGCCCGGGAACGTCATCCCGATCATCGCCGCCACCAAGGAGAGCCAGCTCGCCGACAACCTCGCGAGCGTGGACGTCGAGCTGGACGCGGACGCCCTGCGGCGGCTCGACGAGGTGAGCGCCGTCCCCCTCGGCTTCCCGCACGACTTCCTGGCCGAGCCCGGGATCACACGAAACGTCTACGGCGACCGCTGGAGCGCCATCGAGGAGCGGCGCTCCGGCTACCGCCGGTCGGTGCGCGGGGTGCTCTGAGCCCCGGTGCCCGAGGCCCCGCCCGGGCGCCCGCCGGTCACGCGAGCGCCCGGGCGCGGTCCGTCGTCGCGATCGTCGCCGAGCCGACCACCCGCGTGCCGTCGTACAGCACGATGGCCTGGCCGGGGGCCACGCCGCGGACCGGCTCGGCGAAGGTGACACGCAGTCCGCCGTCGACCGGCTCGGCGGTGACCTCGGTCTCGCCGCCGTGGGCGCGCAACTGCGCGGTGTACGTGCCGGGGCCGGACGGCGCGGCGCCGCACCAGCGGGGGCGGACGGCGGTCAGCGCGGTCACGTCCAGTGCCTCGGCCGGGCCGACGGTCACGGTGTTGTCGACCGGGGAGATGTCCAGGACGTAGCGCGGCTTGCCGTCCGGGGCCGGGGTGCCGATGCGCAGGCCCTTGCGCTGGCCGATGGTGAAGCCGTACGCGCCCTCGTGGGTGCCGAGCTTGGCGCCGGACTCGTCGACGATGTCGCCCTCGGCCGTGCCGAGCCGCTTGGCGAGGAAACCCTGGGTGTCGCCGTCGGCGATGAAGCAGATGTCGTGGCTGTCCGGCTTCTTGGCGACGAACAGGCCGCGCCGGGCGGCCTCCTCGCGGATCTCCGCCTTGGTGGTGAGGGTGTCGCCGAGCGGGAACATGGCGTGCGCGAGCTGCTGGTCGTCGAGCACGCCGAGGACGTACGACTGGTCCTTGGCCATGTCGGAGGCGCGGTGCAGCTCGCGGCTGCCGTCCGGGTGCTCCACGACCGTGGCGTAGTGGCCGGTGCAGACCGCGTCGAAGCCGAGGGCGAGCGCCTTGTCCAGCAGCGCGGCGAACTTGATCTTCTCGTTGCAGCGCAGGCAGGGATTGGGGGTGCGGCCTGCCTCGTACTCGGCGAAGAAGTCCTCGACGACGTCCTCGCGGAAGCGCTCGGCGAGGTCCCAGACGTAGAACGGGATGCCGATGACGTCGGCGGCGCGGCGGGCGTCGTGCGAGTCCTCGATCGTGCAGCAGCCCCGGGCCCCGGTGCGGAAGGACTTCGGGTTCTCGGAGAGCGCGAGGTGCACGCCGGTCACGTCGTGGCCGGCCTCGGCGGCGCGGGCGGCGGCGACGGCGGAGTCGACACCGCCGGACATGGCGGCGAGCACGCGGAGGCGGCGGGGAGCGTCAGTCGTCATAACCCTTCCAGGGTAGACGGAACCACCGACAGCCTCCCAAGCGTTGTGCAGCTCATGGGAGACGCGGGGGAGGCCGGGCGGCCGGCCGGCCAGGGTTTCAGCAGACGGGCCCTGCTGCTCGGCGGCGCGGGCACGGCGCTGGCGGGCGGGGCGGCGTACGCGCTGCACGACGACCTGCTGCGCTGGTGGTGGCGACTGCCCGGCCGCAGGAAGCCCCGGACGGACGGCGCGGTGGACCACGGCGGAGCGCGCTGGGTCCCGGCCGCCCCGGCGAACTGGCGGCAGGCCGACCGCCCGGACGACTACCCCGTCGACCGGGTGGTCGTCCACGTCGTCCAGGGCGGCTACACGGACGCACTGCGGGTCTTCCAGAGCCCGCTGCACGGCGCGGCGGCGCACTACGTGGTGCGCAAGGACGGGCAGGTGGCGCAGACGGTCCGCGAGCTGGACGTGGCGTACCACGCGGGCAACCGCGCGTACAACGAGCGCAGCGTCGGCATCGAGCACGAGGGGTTCGTGGACCGTCCGGCGTCCTTCACGCCTGCCATGTACGCATCATCCGCGCGCCTTGCCGCCGGGATCTGCCGGCGCTACGGCTTCCCCGCCGACCGGCAGCACATCGTGGGCCATGTGGAGGTACCGGGCACCGATCACACCGATCCCGGGCCACACTGGAACTGGAGGCTGTACCTGGACCTGGTGCGCGCCGAGCTGCGCCGGCCGTCCCCCGCGCCGGGGGCGTGACACGGGGCCGCCGGGGCGTCCCGGCGCCGCGCGGCGCCCCTCGCGGAACGGACCACTGATGGCGTACGACAGAGCCCCGGCCACCGGGCCGGCGGACCGGAGCAGCGACGGCGGGCCCGGCCTCGCCGAGGACCGCGCGTTCGGCGCGGTCCGGCTGGACCTGGACTCCGACGCCGGCCTGCTCACGGTGCGCGGTGACCGGGTGGCGACGGCGGAGCTGCGCCGCTCACCGGGCGCGCCGGCGGCCCGGCACGTCCCGGTCGGCACCCGCGACGGCGGGTATCTGCGGCTGACCGTCGACGGCCGGCCCGCGCACCTCACGCCCGGCAAGGGGCGGCTCACCCGGCGCTCGCACCGGGTGGAGGTGATCTACGGCGGCGCCGTCTACCGGCTCCTGCCGGACTCGCCCAACGGGAGCCGGCTGGTCAAGGAGGGCCGCCGGATCGCGGACTTCTCCTCGGACGGCACCGGGCACGTCTGGGCCGACTGGCACCCGGACGTGGCGCCGCCGCTGCGGGAGGACGCCGCGATCGGCTACACCCTCGCCGCGGCCTTCGGCACCGGTGCCGAGCCGGCCTGGCGGCTGCTCCTCCAGGCCGTGCTCGACACGGTCGGATGAGCCGGGCGCGCGCTCGACCGGGCCGGTGAGCCCACCGCCACTCCGCGCCCAGGCCCCGGCTCGGACCCGCGCTCCGTGCCCCGGGCCTCAGTCCAGCCCGGCCCAGCCCGCGCCCCGGCCCCCAGCTCGGCGCGCATCCCCGGTCCTCAGCTCAGCCCCGCGCTGCGCGCCCGTTCCACCACCGGGCCGATCACCTCCGCCACCGCCGCCACGTCCGCCTCGGTGGAGGTGTGGCCGAGGGAGAAGCGCAGCGTGCCGCGGGCGAGGTCCGCGTCCATGCCCGCGGCGAGCAGGACGTGGCTGGGCTGGGCGACGCCCGCCGTGCAGGCGGAGCCCGTGGAGCAGGCGATGCCCTGGGCGTCCAGGAGGAGCAGCAGGGAGTCGCCCTCGCAGCCGGGGAAGGAGAAGTGCGCGTTGGCGGGGAGGCGGCCCGCCGGGTCGGGGTCGCCGCCGAGGACGGCGTCCGGGGCGGCGGCCCGTACCGCCTTGACGAGGTCGTCGCGCAGCGCGCCGACGTCCCGGGCGAACTCCGCGCGGTGCGCGACGGCGTACCGCGCGGCGGCGGCGAACGCGGCGATGCCGGGGGTGTCCAGGGTGCCGGAGCGCACCTGCCGCTCCTGGCCACCGCCGTGCAGGACGGGGACGGGCGCGTACTCGCGCCGCAGCAGCAGCGCCCCGACGCCGTACGGCCCGCCGATCTTGTGTGCGGAGACGGTCATCGCGGCCAGGCCGGAGGCCGCGAAGTCGACTTCCACCTGCCCGAACGCCTGGACCGCGTCGGCGTGCAGCGGAATGCCGAATTCCGCCGCGACGGCGGACAGTTCGCGGACCGGCATGATCGTGCCGATCTCGTTGTTGGCCCACATGACGGTGGCGAGCGCCACGTCGTCGGGGTCGCGGGCGATCGCTTCGCGGAGCGCGTCGGCGTGCACCCGTCCGTACGCGTCGACGGGCAGCCATTCGACGCGCGCGCCCTCGTGCTCGGCGAGCCACTCCACGGCGTCCAGGACGGCGTGGTGCTCGACGGGGCTGGCGAGGACGCGGGTACGGGCCGGCTCGGCGTCCCGGCGGGCCCAGTAGAGGCCCTTGACCGCGAGATTGTCGGCTTCGGTGCCGCCCGCGGTGAAGACCACCTCACTGGGGCGCGCGCCGAGCGCGGAGGCGAGGGATTCCCGCGCCTCCTCGACGGCACGCCGGGCCCGCCGGCCGGCGGCGTGCAACGAGGACGCGTTGCCGGTGACGGTGAGCTGGGCGGTCATCGCCTGCACCGCCTCCGGGAGCATCGGGGTGGTGGCGGCGTGGTCGAGGTAAACCATGGTGCGCACGATTCTACGAGCAGGCGCGGGGGCGCATACCGGGCGTGTGGGGGCGCGGCCCCGCTCCCCTTGTCGCGCGGCGTCCCGGCCCGGCCGGTCGCGTACCCTCGACACCCCTGTAAGGAGTCACTAGGCTTACGGTCATGACATCGTGGCGTTTGGACCGTACGTACCGCAGCACCTCCGGTGAAGTGCGCTGGACCGCGCTCGGCGAGGACGGGGCACCGCCCCTGGTCCTGCTGCACGGGACGCCGTTCTCCTCGTACGTCTGGCGGGGCATCGCGCGGGCACTGTCCGGGCGGTTCCGGGTGTACGTCTGGGACATGCCGGGCTACGGCGCCTCCGAGAAGGCCGCGGGCCAGGACGTCTCCCTGCCCCGGCAGGCGGAGGTCTTCACCGAGCTGCTCGCCCACTGGGGGCTCACCGACCGGGAGCCCACCGTCGTCGCCCACGACTTCGGCGGCTACGTCGCGCTGCGCGCCCACCTGGTGCACGGCGCGCGCTACCGGCGTCTCGCCCTCGTCGGCCCGACCGCCCTGCCCGGCTGGGGCTCCGCCACGTACCGCCTGATCGGCGAGCATGCCGATGTCTTCACGCAGTTGCCCGCCGCACTGCACCGGGCGCTGGTGACGGAGTACCTCTCCTCCGCGAGCGGCCCCGGCCTGCACCCGTCCGTCCTGGAACAGCTCGTCGAACCGTGGTGCACGGAGGAGGGGCAGCCCGCCTTCTACCGGCAGATCGAGCAGAACGGGCTGGACCTCACCGCGGACCTCAAGGAGGAGGACTACGGCAGGATCTCGGTACCGAGCCTGGTGTCCTGGGGAGCGGAGGACGCGTGGAACCCCGTCGCCCTGGCGCACCGCCTCGCGGCCATGATCCCCGGCGCCCGTCTGCACCTCTTCGAGGGGGCGGGGCACCTCGTGCAGGAGGACGCGCCGGCCGAACTGGCGGCGGTACTGGCCGCGTTCGCCGACCCGGACGGCCACGGTCCGTCGGACGGTAACTGACCCGGCCGCGGGCGCGGCCCACCGGCGGTCGGCGTAGCGGTCCTCGTACGCCCCCGCCTCGGCCCCGCTACGCCCCCGCCGCGCCCGGCTCCAGCGGCGGCCGTGCCCGTCGGCCCGCCGCGTCGGTCACGTTCAGCGCCTCGTACACGGCAAGCGCCTCGCGCCGGTGCTCCTCGGCCCGCGCGTGCCGGCCCCGGTCCTCCAGCGCGTGGGCCAGCAGACTCAGCCCGTCGGCCATCCGCCGCCCCCCGCCCGCCTCCGCGAACAGGCGGACCGCGGCTTCCGCCGCCTGCCCGGCGGCCTCCGGCCGGCCGGATGCGAGGTGGGCCTCGGCGGTCCTGAGGTGGGTCAGGCCCGTCCAGAGCCGCTGTCCGGCCTCGTTCAGGACGGGCAGGGCCTCCTCCAGAGCGCGCAGCGCTTCCTCGTGCCGGCCCGCCTCGGCCTGCGCGACGGCGAGGAAGTACAGGCCCATGCCGAGGCGGTGCCCCTGTTGTCCTGCCGCCCGGTAGAGGGCCACGCCCTGCCGGGCCAGCGCGATGCCCCGCCTCACGTCCCGGTCGCGGACGCACAGCCGGGAGCGCTCCACCAGTACGGCGGCCTCGCCCAGCCGGTCACCCTGCACCTGGCAGTGGCTCCTGGCCAGCGTGAAGTGCTGCTCGGCGTCGGGCCTGCGGAGCGCGACCGCGGCGGCGCCGCGCACCAGCGGTGCCCGTCCGCTGGTCACCGGGTCCCCCGCGTCGAGGCCCAGCCGGTACGCGCGGCGGGCCTCGTCCTCCGCTTCGGTGAACCGGTCGGTCGCCAGGCAGGCGCGGGCGCGGGCCAGCCGGGCCCGCGCCTCCGCGCGCTTGTCGCGGCCGGTGACGGCCCCGGCGGTCACGGCCAGCGCGGTCTGTTCGTACCGGTCCGTCAAGCGCCCCGTCCCCAGCAGCGGTTCGAGGAGGAGCAGCGTGTCGGCGCACCGGGCGGTGTGCGCCCCGGACGGCAGTTCCACCGTCTGCCGGACGACGGACAGCGCTCCGGCCCCCTCCGCCGCCCACCAGTCCGCCGCCGCCCCGCGGTCCGCGAGCGGGACGGCCGTGACGGACGAGCCGGGCGAGGCGGTCCGGTCGAGCAGCGGGGCGCCGGGCGCGTCGAGGCCGTACGCCCGGTGGGCGGTGACGAGGTACCAGTCGAGCAGCCGGGACAGCGCGGCGTTGCGCTCCTGCGGCGAGGTGTGGCGGGTGAGGTGTTCGTACGCGAAGGTGGCGAGCGCCTCGCGGTGCCGGTAGCGGCCGGGGGCCGAGGTCTTCAGCAGGCCGGCGCGCACCAGGGTGTCCAGGTGCCGCTGGGCGGCGGCCGGTTCACCGCCGGTGAGGGCGGCCACGGCGCCGGCCGGCAGGTCGGGGCAGTGCGGCAGCGCCAGCAGGTGGAAGGCGGCGAGCGCCGGCGGGGCGAGATCGTGGGTGAGGCGCAGCGCAGTGCTGTTGATCATGACCTCGGCGGCCGTGCGGTCCGCCGGGCCGTCCAGCATCAGCTCCGCCGCCACCGCCTCGACCGCGGCCTCCGAGCAGCCGCACGCCTCCAGTGCCGCGCGCGCCACCGCGCGGCGGGCCGTCACCCGCTCCTCGCCCACCCGCAGGGCGAGGAGTTCCAGCGCGTCGGTGGTGCTCAGGGTCTCCAGGTGCAGGGACCGGACACCGGTCAGGCCGGCGGGCGGCCGGTCGCGGCCGACGACCAGCGCGGCGCCCGTGGCGTCCGGGAGCAGGGGCAGGACGGGCGCGACCGCGCGCACCTCGTCCAGGACCACGACCAGGCGCAGCGCGCCGACCGCCGACCGGTAGAAGGCCACCCGTTCCGCGCCCCCGGCGGGGATCTCCTCGTCGCGGTAGCCGAGTTGGCGCAGCAGCACGCCGGCCAGCCGCGGTACGCAGTCCTCCGGATCGCCGTCCGCCGGCATGATCGCGTACAGCCGCCCGTCCGGGAACCGGTCCTGCACGGCGTCGGCCACCCGCGCCGCCAGGCTCGTCTTGCCGACGCCCGCGCCCCCGGAGATGACACAGGCGTTGCGTCCCGTGGGCCGCTCCCGCGTCAGGTGATCCGCCAACTGCCCCAGCTCGGCCGTCCGGCCGCCGCCCGCGCGGTCCTGCCGGAGCCCGTACCGGCCGGCGCGCAGCAGGCTGCGCAGCCCCGGCGAGACCGGCTCGTCGTGGGCCAGGGCGCGGGTGAGGAGTTCGCGGGTGCGCTCGCGGGCCGGGTCCAGGAACAGCAGCCAGGTCAGTGCCTCCTCGGCCGCGGCGTGCCGGCCGAGGCGCAGTTCCATCTCCGTACGGTCCTCGACCAGGGTGCGGCGCCGGTCGGCCAGCCGCCGGGACTCCGCGCGCAGATACGGCCCCGGCAGGCCCGCCAGGGGCCGGCCGCCCCGCCACAGGGCGACGGCCGCGTCCAGCAGGTCCCTGGCGCGCGCCCAGTCCCGGGCGGCGCGGGCCGCGCGGGCCGCCGCGGCCAGGTCGTCGGCCCGGCGCAGGTCCACGTCGAGGTCGGTCCTGGCGGTCCGGCGCAGCGCGTAGCCGCCGTCCTCGCCGACGAGGACCTCCGCGTCCGGCCCGAGGGCCTTGCGCAGCCGGGAGGCGTACGTGCGCAGGGCGGCGGGCGCGGCGTTGGGCGGGCTCTCCCCCCACAGGGCATCGACCAGGTCGGCCTCGGAGATGGCCCGGCCGGCGCGCAGGACGAGCACGGCGAGCAGCGCGCGCTGCTGCGGTGAGCCGGCCGCCAGGTTCTCGCCGCCGCGCAGCATCCGCACCGGACCGAGCACCGTGATGCGCAGCGGCTCGCGCGGGGGCCGCAGGGCGGGATCGCTCCGCCTCGACCGGCCCTGGTCCCGCGCGAGCGTCATCAGGTCGCGCAGGCGGGCGCGGGACGGGGTGCGGGCGAGCAGTTCGGACAGCTCGGCCTGGGCCTCGTCGTACCGGCCGAGCCACAGGTCGCACTCGACGCGGTCCTCGACCAGGGTGTGCCGCCACTCGGTCAGCCGGAGGCGTTCGGACAGGGCGTACGGGCCGGGGAGCCCGGCCAGCGGCTCGCCACGCCACAGGTCGAGGGCCGCGTTCAGCAGGGTGCGGGCGCGGTCCCACTCCCCCGCGTCCCGGGCGGCGCGGGCTGCTCGTTCGTACCCCTGGGCGCGTTCCAGGTCCAGGTCGATGTCGGTTCCGGCGTCGCCGCGCAGGGCGTAGCCGACGCGCTCGCGGACCAGGACGTGTTCGTCCTCGCCGAGGGCCCTGCGCAGCCGGGCGATGCTGTGGTCCAGCATCGAACGGGCGCTGCGCGGCGGGTCGCCGCCCCAGAGCGCGTTGAGCAGTTCGGCCTCGGAGGCGACGCTTTCGTGGCGCAGCAGCAGGGCGACGAGCAGCGCCCGGTCCAGGCGGGACGGGACCTCGATGCGCTGGTCCCCCCGCCACAGTCCGACCGGGCCGAGCACGGTGAAGCGCAGCGGCTCGCGCAGCTCCTCGACGGGCAGGACGGGGGCGGGGCGGCCGGCCACCGGGGGCGGGGCGGGCCCGGCGGCGGGTTCCTCCGGCAGGTCCGGGTCCGTACCGGCGGGTGCTTCGGCGGTCCCGGCTGTCTCGTCCGGACTCGCCACGGGCGCCACCGCCGGCTCGACCGCGTCGCCGGTCGCGTCCGGCACGGCCGTCGCGCCCCGGGCGCCCGGGGGCTCGCCGGCCGCGCCCGGAGCCCCGTCCTCGGCCCCCGCGGGCACTCCGCGTACGCCCGTCGCCCCGGGCACGCTGCCGCCCAGCCGCTCCAGCACGGGGCTGGCGAGCACCGCGAACGCCTGCGCCGACTCCTGGAGCCGCATCGCCCCGGTGTCGTCGGCGACCAGGGCCGGGAAGTCGGGCAGCCGGCCCATGTACGGCTCCAGGGCGCGGCCGACCGCCTCGACGACGGCCAGGGACTGCTGGGTGCCGAGGCCGCTGAAGAGGAGTTCGCGCACACCGGGCCGGAAGTCGTAGACGGCCTGCCCCGGGCCGGTGCCCAGCGGGCCGTCGAACCCGCCGAGGGAGCGTGCCCCGCGCGGGGCGGGGACACGTTCCAGCAGTCCGCCGAGGAGGATCTCGGCGACCTGGGTCGGCCCGGCGTCGCTCATCGTGGCGGCCCGTACCAGTTGCATCAGGGGCACGGTGAGCGGGTTGATCGCGGAGAGCCGTACGGCCAGCCGGTAGGACTCGGGCGAGAACGCGCCGCGGAAGTGCGCGAGCAGCTCCTCCGCCGTGCCCACCGGCCGCGGCGGGTCCTGCTCCGGGTCCTCGCCCAGCAGCACCGTGTCGACCAGGCGCGGGACGCCGGGGCGGGTCAGCAGCGCGGCCCACTGCCCGAGCCCGCCGGGGGTCAGCGGGACGACGGGCAGTGCCACCGTGCCCGGCTCCTCGGCCTCGGGGTCCGGCTCGCCGGTCAGCGGGTCGAGCACGGTGGTCCGGCCGGGGCCGCCGAACTCCACCGGACAGGTCAGCAACCGGGGCTGGGCGTCCAGCGCGGTGCCCCGCCACAGTCGCCGGGGCAGCGGGTGCAGCACCGCCACCGGCCCGTAGCGGCCCCAGCGGCGCACGGCGCGCGCCGCCTCCGGGGTCCGCCACCCCGGGCTCGTGCCGTCGGTGAGGACGAAGGTCAGGGTGGGGCCCGCGGCCCACGGCAGCCGGCCCTGGGCGGCCATGTCGCGGGGGTCGAAGCTGGCCCCGCGCACGCCCCGGAAGACACCGCCGCGGTCCAGCACCGACCGCAGCTCACCGGCGAGTTGGCGCCACACCTGCATCGAGGGCGCGTCGTCCACCAGCAGGACGGCGGACCAGCGGCGCTCCTGGTCCGGCCGGGAGACGACGTCGAACAGGGCGGTCTCCGCGGCGAGCCGGACGGTGGCCTCCACGTCCGGTACGCGGCGATGGGGGTGCGGCTCGAACCGGCGCAGCGGGCGCAGGGCCCGGGACAGGTGCTGGGGGCGGGCCAGTGCGCGGCGGCCGGGAGCCCGGGCGGGCCGGGCCCGGCGGCTGAGCGCGCCGCCACCCTCACTGCCCATCGCGTACAGGGAACGCCGCGACGGCAGCGCGGACGCGGAGGCGCCGTCCGGCAGCTCCCCGGCCCCCTGGTCCCCCCGCGGCCCGTCCGTGGTGTCCGGGCCGTCCGCCGCCGCCGGACCGCCGGCGGTTCCGTCCGCGGGCGCGTGGGACGGCTCCGCCGTCCCGGGCCGGCCGCCGTCCGGCCCCGGCCCGTCGCCCGCCGCGTCCGGCCGCGCGGACGGCACGGAACGGCGCTCGCCCTCGCGCACCGCGCGGGCCAGCCACAGGACGTCCAGCAGTTCGCTCGCGCCGAGGTCGTACCCCTGGCCGGCGAGGATCTGCCGCAGCCGGTCGATCATGGCGACATGGGTTCGTCCAGGCGGTGCATGACCGCGGAGAGCAGTTCGTCCTGGGTCAGGTCGGCACCGGTGATGCGCAGGTGGACGGCGGCCAGCAGTTGGTCCGTGGCGAGCGTCTCGGTCTTGGAGCGCTGGAGGAAGCCGTCGATGAGGTCCTCGGCGTCGGCGAGCGCCTCCGGCCCCAGGTTGTGGGCGACGATCTCGCGCAGCCGCTCGGGCGTCGGGTCGGGCAGGTCCAGGCGGACGCAGCGGCGCAGGAAGGCGGGCGGGAACTCCCGTTCGCCGTTGCTGGTCATCACCACGACCGGGAAGTGCGCGCAGGAGACGACGCCGCGGTGCACCCGTACCCGCTCCCGGCTCCCGTCGGTGAGCACGTGCACGTCCTGGTGCTGCTCGGACAGCCGCGCCAGCTCCGGGATCTCGAACTCACCCTCCTCCAGGACCACCAGCAGGTCGTTGGGCAGGTCGATGTCGGACTTGTCCAGCTCGTCGACGAGCAGCACCCGGGGCCGGTCGGCGGCGGCCAGCGCCGTACCGAGCGGCCCCAGGCGCAGGTAGTGGCCGATGTCGGTGGTGAAGGAGCCGCGGGGCTCCTTGAGCCGGCGCGGCGCCGTACGGGCCGCCTCCCGCTCGCGGCGCAGCGACGCCTCACGCAGCCGGCCCACCGCGTCGTAGCGGTAGAGCGCGTCGGCGAGGGTCGAGCGGGAGTTGACGGACCAGCGCAGTACGTCGCCGAGCCCCAGCTCGGAGGCGATGGCGCGGGCCAGCGAACTCTTGCCGGTGCCCGGGCGGCCGGTGACCAGCAACGGGCGGTGCAGGTGCAGGGCGGCGTTGACGACGGACACCTCGTTGCGGTCCATCAGGTACGGCGCGGGCGCCTCGGCCCTCCTGCGGGCGGCGGCGAAGTAGCGCCACGGGGGCGCCGCCGGCAGGGGCGCGGGGCCGCGGAACACCCACCAGCCCTCGGGCGCCGGACCGGCTCCCGGGCCGTGGTCGGGTGTGCTCTGTGGGGCCACGGGTCGTTCTCCTTCGTCCATGCTCAGGTGCTGCGTCACGGCTGGGTCAGTACCCAGGCGTCCGGGGCCAGTTGCGGTGGCCGGTGATCGGGCGCGTCGTACATCAGGGAGAGCTGGCGCCCCCGGTGGCCGGTGGACGCGACCTCGGCGACCGCCTTGGCCCGCTCCAGCCGTACCATCTCGGGAAGCTGGGTGTGGTGCCCGCCCTCGACCAGTTCGAGCAGGCCCGCCGCGACGCTCTCGCCGTGCTCCTCGCGGTGCCACAGGACCGTGTGGACGCCCGCCTGGACGCACTGGCGCAGCAGCGCACCATGGTGGCGGGGCTCGCAGCACACGATCACCGTGCCCACCTCGGGCTGCATCTCCAGACGGGCGCGGGCCACCTTGCGGTCGGTGCAGCCGTGGTCCAGCACCAGGCTGCGGGCGGCGTCCAGGGCGGCGGTGCGCCGCTTCCACCCGGCGTAGCTCTCGCGGGAGCGCCGGGCGGTGCGGATCACCACCCGGCGGGTGAAGCCCAGCCCGAAGGGGCCGTCCTCGTCGCTGTCGAAGGACTCCCAGCGGTCCACCGGCAGGCCGAGCCAGGCGGCGGGCAGGAAGAACTCGACGAGCGCGGGCTCCGGGTCCTCGCGGATCTCGTCGACCAGCACCCGGTGGATGTCGTCCACGACCTGTTCGCTGGTCACCTCGGTGTCCCGGGCGAGGACGAGGTGGTGCGGGGCGTCGCCGCCGCTCCACGCCCAGACCTGGTACGTGTAGTGCCGTCCGGTGGCGGTGGGCAGCAGCTCCACCTGGACGCGCGGCACCCTCGACAACCGCGCGCCGCCCCCGTGCCCGGGCCGGGGCGGGCGGCTGCCGTTCGGCGAGGGGGCCGTCGCCGGGACCGTATCCGTCGGGGCCGTGCCCACCGCCGCCATGCCCACCGCGGCGCCGCCGGTCGCCGCCCAGCCGGCGGGCGGGCGCGTGCCGTGGCGGGCGGCGGGGCGTTCCGCCGCCGCGTCGCGGGCCCGCTCCGCGCGGTAGCCCCGTACGTCGGCGGCGTACTGGCGTACGGCGGCCACGTCCACGCCGAGCCGCAGGGCGGTCCGCTCCGTCCAGGCCGCCAGGTCCTCGGCCGGGTACGCGTCCGCCTCGCTCTCGTCGACACCGATGCGCACCACGCCCTGGAGCAGCGGCGGCATGGGCTGGGCGCCCTGGGCCTCGAAGCCCTCCAGGATGTCGACGGCGTCGGCCAGCCCGGTGACCGCGGGCAGTTCGATGGCGTGCGGCAGTACGGCGGTGAGCAGCTCCCGCGGGTCCGTACGGCCGCAGTGCGCCAGCAGGCCGGTCAGGTCGCGCTGCTGCTTGCGGGTCAGGCACTCGCCGGGGCTGACGGCACGGGCCACCCGGCGCAGCCGTTCCCACTGCGGCTCGCTGCCGGGCGGCATCAGCTCCCGTACGGCCTGGAGGAGTTCGGGCACGCCGCGCCGGACGCCCACGGCCAGGCCGACCAGCCGGTCGAGGTCGGCGCCGGGGCCCAGGGACGGCCGCAGCAGCCGGGCGGCGAGCAGCTCCTCACCGGCGCGGACCGCGTCGGGGGTGGTCAGGATCGTCTCCAGGACGGCCAGCAGTTGCTGGACGCCGCGCCGGGCGGTGGGCACCACGGGCGGTGGCAAGGCGGGCAGTTCGGCCTCGATCGCCGGGACGCTGATCGCGTAGAGGGTGGCCGCGGCCTGCGGCGCGCCCGGCGGCCGGGTGCCGGGCGGGGCCTGGAGGTCGGCCACCACGAGCCCGACGACGGCCTGCCGTTCGCGGTCCCACAGCGGCCCGCCGCTGAAGCCCTCCTTGACCTCCGTGCCGCCGACCACGTCCAGCGCCACCCAGGGCGGCGCGGAGACCCGGGGCACCGCCCGCACGGTGGGCAGCGGGTGGCCGCTGGCCCACAGGGCGATGACCTCGTTGCCGTAGGCGTGCGGGAGGAAGGGGGCCGGTTCGGCGCCGGCCGGCGCGGCACCCGGCAGGCGGAGCACGGCCAGATCACCGTGGTGGAGCAGCGCGCCGGGCGGCACCGGCCCGGTGCCGCCCGCGGTCGCCCGCGGCGGGCTCCACAGCGCGGGCTCCACGTGGGCGGTCAGGTCCCGGTCGGGCGCGACGTGCGGCAGCCGGACGCGGACCGGGTGGCCCGGCCCCGGCAGCGCCTGGTCGTAACGGTCCCGGCCCAGCGCGCTGTTGACGACGTGCGCGCAGGTGAGCACGAGGTCGTCGGCGAGCAGGACGCCGGCGCCCACGGCCCGCCCGGCGTCGCGTACCGAGACGAAGGAGCGGTGCAACGGCTGATCCACCCCGGACACCACCTCGCCGTCCTCAGGTCGTACTGCCGCTGCCGAGATTCCAGGTGGCGGAGACCTTGAAGCTGGCCTCGCCGTTGCCGGAGAAGACCCCCAGGCTCAGGTCCGAGCCGAGGGTGACCCCGAACTCCACCGTGACCTCGTCCGGCCGGTGGTCGCCGGCGGCGAGCGAGCGGTGGATGCTGCCCAGTACGGCGCCCAGCGGCCGCAGGGCGCCTTCCAGCGTCTCGCCGCCCCGGGTCAGCGCCCGCGCGACCCGTCCGTCCACGCTGACCGGGCGGGAGTGACCGAAGCCGTCGGGCAGTTCCAGCCCGGCGGCTTCCTCCTCGGGCTTCTCGGGCTTCTCGGCGGGCGCGCCCGCGGGCCGCGCCGCGCCGTGCGGGCCGGCCGGGGCCAAGTGCAGCCAGACGACCGTCTCTTCGCCGTTGTTTGCGTCGATGCTCGGTACCATGTCCCCCATGTGATCAGTCTGGCACGTCACCCGGGCCGCCGCGCCCCCTTTGGCGCCGCGATTCACGCCGGGGCGGATACCGGCCTGGGGGCGCGGGCCAGTTGGCGGGACTGCGCGACGAGCTGGTCCGCGCTGTCCCAGACCTCCGCGTCCTCTTCCAGGAAGCCGCCCGCCAGGTTGCGGGTGGTGATGGCGACGCGCAGCGGGCCGGGGGCCGGGCGGCGGCGGATGTGGGCGGTCAGCTCGACGGTGGGCACCCAGCCGGTCAGGCCGAGCTCGAAGGCGGTGGGCGGCAGCGCGTCGACCGCCAGCAGCAGCGAGAGCGGGTCGGGGTCGCGGCCGTCGGCGAGGCCGAACCAGCCGCGCATCTCGCCGTTGCCGGAGGGCGCGCCGACGGCCCAGCCGCAGGTGGCCGGGTCCAGCCGGATGCTGAGCCGGTCGGCGATGGCGGTGCTGCCGGGGATGGTGGACTGTCCTTCGGGCGCGCTCTCCGTGCCGAGGCAGTGTTCGTACGGGGGTATGGCGGGCGGCTTGGCGGTGGTCCGCACGTCGTCGGTGAGCGTGTCGAGGTCGCCGTACGCGGCGAGCACCCGCAGCCGTTCGACCTCGCTGCCGTCCTCCTCGAACTGGACGAGGGTGGCGGTACCGGTGGACATGGTGCGGCCGGTGCGGACGGTTTCGGTGCGGATCACGGCGGGGCCGGGCGTCGAGGCGGTCAGGTAGTGCGCGGTGACCGAGAAGGGGTGCGGGTGCGGCAGGGCGTCGCCCAGGGCCCGGCCCATCAGGGCGAGCAGGTAGCCGCCGTTGACCGCGTGGATGATCGTCCAGCCGGCGGAGAGGTCGGCCTCGTAGTGGCCGGGGGCGCGTCGGACGATCGCCGTGTCGCGGTCGAATTCGCTGTTACCTATGGTCACCTGTGCCATGTGCGGCACGCTACACGGGTTTGTTACTGACTGGTAGACCCTTTTTTCTTCAACGGTTTGCCTCGGCTTCCGCGCTGGTGCGGCCGGGGGTACCCCCGGCCGCACCCGTGAGGCAATGTGATCTCATTCGTGAACCCTGGCGCCGGGCTGCCTGCGGGGAGCCCCCTGCGTGGCCCCGAGCCCGCGCGCCGTATGCGGCTTTCCCGCCGTCGTGGTCACTCGCCGGCACCGCGGTCTCCGGTGGCCTGAGATCATGGGTCCATGCTTCACGTGCTCTACCTGGTCGGCATCTCGGCCTTCGCCGCGAGCGGGGTGCTGGCCGCGTACCGCGCCAACATGGACCCGTTCGGCGGTCTGGTGCTCGCCTTTGCCGCCGCCACCTCCGGCGGCACCCTGCGCAGCCTCATCCTCGACGACCATCCCCTGTACTGGACGCACGACTGGGTTCTGCTGACGCTGATCGTCTGCGTCAGTGTGGGCACCATCATCTATCTGCGGTACTGGCAGCTTCCCCGCAAGTCGCTGCTGGTGGTCGACGCGGTCGGGCTCTCCGTCGTCACCGTCATCGCGGCCCGCGCCGCTATCTCCGCGGGCGCGACGCCGCTGGCGGTGATCATCCTCGCGGTGATGAGCGGGGTGGCGGGCGAGGTGATCCGTGACGTGCTGTGCGGCGAGTTCCCGCCGCTGCTGCTGCGCGAGGACGTGTACGCCATCGCGGCGCTCGCCGGCGCCGCCTCGTATCTGGGTCTGCACCACCTCGATGTACGCGCTGACGTCGCCGCCGTGGTCTGCGCCGGGCTGGTCTTCGCGCTCCGTATGGCGGCGGTCTACTTCGGCTTCCACCTGCCGCGCCCGCAGCAGCTCAAGCCGCGCTAGGACGGCCGGGGCCGCGCGCCGGGGGTTCCGCCGCGCGGTCCCGTCGGTGTGTCAGGGCAGTGCCGGCTTGCCGGTGGTGTACAGCCAGGTGTGGAAGAGGTCACCGAGCCGCTGTCCGGAGATCTTCTCCGCCAGCGCGATGAACTGCCCGATGTCCGCGTTGCCGTAGCGGTGCTGCTTCGTCCAGGCGGGCAGCAGGCGGAAGAACGCCCGGTCGCCGATCCGCTCGCGCAGTACCTGGAGCGTCATCGCGCCGCGTGTGTAGACCGCTCGGTCGAGCATGGTGTCCCGCTGCGGGTCGCCTATCTTGACCTGCCAGAAGCCGGACTCGGCGGGCCGGGCCGCGTACGCCGCGCGGAAGGCGTCGTACGCGGTGCGGGTGCCCTTGTGCTCGTCCCACAGCCACTGCGCGTACGAGGCGAAGCCCTCGTTCAGCCAGATGTTCCGCCAGTCGCGGGGCGTGACCGAGTCGCCGAACCACTGGTGGGCGATCTCGTGGGCGATGGTCGTCTCGCTGCGGACCGCCGAGTAGACCGGCTTGGTCTGGGTCTCCAGGGAGAACGCCGCATCCGGCATGTCGTCGACGATCGCGCCGGTCTCCTCGAACGGGTACGGGCCGAAGACCTTCGACCAGTGGTCGATCACGGCGGCGGTGATGCCGTACACGTCGACGTTCCCGGTCGGCAGCCTGGGGTCGGTGGCGACGTAGATCGGGATGCCGCCGGGGGTGGTGCCCGTCCGGACGTCGAACTTCCCGATGGTGGCGGTGGCCAGGTATGTCGCCATCGGCTTGCGTTCACGCCAGTGGAAGTACGAGCGTCCGTCCTCGTCCCACGTGTCCACCAGCCGCCCGTTGGAGACGCCGGTCAGGCCCTCGGGCGCGTCGATGCGGATGTCGTACGTGGCCTTGTCGCCCGGGTGGTCGCTGGAGGGGAACCAGGTGGACGCGGCGTTGGGCTCGCAGGCCACGAAGACGCCGTCGTCGGTCTTCATCCAGCCGTAGTCCGAGCCGAAGACGATGGGTCCGCCGAGCGGCAGCGGTACGCCTCCGTAGACCACCTCGACGGTGAAGCGCTCGCCCTCCTCCAGGGTCCGTCGTGGCGTGACGGTGATCTCGTCCCCGGAGCGGGTGAACCTCGCCCGTCTGCCGTCCACCTCGATGGAGGTGACCTCCAGCTTCTGGAGGTCGAGGTGGAAGGAGCCGAGGTCCTGGGTGGCGCGCGCGGTCAGTTCCGTACGGCCGTCGAGGCGGCCGGTGGCGGGCTGATAGCTGACGCCGAGGTCGTAGTGCAGGGCGTCGAAGCCGCCGTTGCCGAGGTTGGGGAAGTACGGGTCGCCGACGCCCGGGGCGCCGGGCGGGGCGGCGGGGGCCGCCGCGAGGGTGAAGGCGGCGGCCGCCGCAGTGGCGAGGGGGAGCAGACGAGCGGGGCGACGTGCTGAACGGGAGAGTGCCATGAGCCGTCCCTTCGAACACACGGGTGTCGTCTGGTGAAACAACCGCGCCGACTCTGCACTCTTCTGTCGTTTTTCACGCCTGACTTTGCCAACTTGTCATGACAGCCGGACTGGTTGACGCTTCACTCGGACTGCTTTCCGGCCACGTAGAGAATCTTGCGGCAGCCGTCCTCGTCCGGGGTGTCGGTCAGCTTGCGGCCCTCGACACCGTGCGCCGCGATCAGCCGCAGCCCCCCGGCGGCTAGCTCCCGGCGCACCGTGGCGTCGGAGTGGTGGTGGTAGAGGTGCCGGGAGGACACCCGGCGCCAGGTGTCGTCGCCGGTGCGCGCGAAGTAGTCGTGGGTGACGTCCACCACCGTGTCCGGCCCGGCCGGTACGGGACCGCCCCGCCACACGTCGAACCGGCCGTCCCGGTCCACGACCTTGGTCACCGCGTAGTCGCGCCGGAAACTGCCCAGCGTGGTCATGTCGAAGACGACGACGCCGCCGTCCGCGAGCTGCCGGCCCAGGCCCGCGAACGCGGCCGCCAGCTCGTCCCCGGACAGATAGCTCAACGGCTCGCCCATGCAGGTGACCACGTCGAAGGAGCCGAGGTCCGGCATGTCCCGCAGGTCGGCGACGACGAACGGGGTGCCGGCCGCCTCCGGCTTGGCCCGGGCGGCCTCGATCATCTGCGGCGAGAGGTCGCAGCCGGTGACCGTGAATCCGAGGTGGTCCCGCAGGGCGAGGGTGCCGCGTCCGGTGCCGCACCCCGCGTCCAGCAGCCGCTTGCCGGCCGGCCCGTACCGCTCGACGAGCTTGCGGTAGAAGGTGACCCAGCGCAGCAGGTACGGGTCCTCGACAATGGTGTCGTAGTCCGCCGCGACCGCCGCGTAGGCGGTCAGCGCGGGGTCGTCGGCGGCCGTGGCGTCGTGGTCTTCGTGCTGCGCGGACAAGGCACTACCTCTCCATGGGGCCGGCCGGCGGGCACCGGCACGGCTGTCGCCCGGATGCTGGTGCGGCGGGCGCCGATGAATCTATGGTCGGTAAATCCGGCCGGTCAAGGGCGGCCGGGGACGCGCGGGGGCCGGTACGCGGACGGCGTTCCCGCTCGTCCCGTACCGGCCCCGCGTTCCGTACGTCCGCCGGTTCAGCCGCCGCTCCCCGCGGCGCCCGGCGTCCCCGCACCGACGCTCTCCGGCGCGTTCTCCGGGTGGTGGCAGGCCACCTTGTGGCCGCCGCGCAGCGCCACCAGCGGCGGCTCGGTGGTCGCGCACACCTCGGTCGCCTTCCAGCAGCGGGTACGGAACCGGCAGCCCGAGGGCGGGTCGATCGGCGAGGGCACGTCGCCCTTGAGCAGGATGCGGTCGCGCTGGGTGCGCCGCTTGGGGTCGGGCACCGGCACCGCGGACAGCAGCGCCTTGGTGTACGGGTGCATCGGCGCCTCGTACAGCGCCTTCCGGTCGGCCAGCTCCACGATCTTGCCGAGGTACATCACCGCGATCCGGTCCGAGACGTGCCGGATGACGGACAGGTCGTGCGCGATGATGACGTAGGTCAGGCCCAGTTCGTCCTGGAGGTCGTCCATGAGGTTGACGACCTGCGCCTGGATGGAGACGTCCAGCGCGGAGACCGGCTCGTCGGCGACGACCAGTTTGGGCTTGAGGGCCAGTGCCCGCGCGATGCCGATGCGCTGGCGCTGGCCGCCGGAGAACTCGTGCGGATAGCGGTTGTAGTGCTCCGGGCTCAGGCCCACCAGCTCCAGCAGCCGCTGCACCTCCTTCTTCACGCCGCCCTCGGGCTCGACGCCCTGGAGGCGGAAGGGGGTGCCGACGATGCCGCCGATGGTGTGCCGCGGGTTCAGCGAGCCGTACGGGTCCTGGAAGATCATCTGTACGTCGCGGCGCATCGGTCGCAGCCGGCCCGTCGACAGATGGGTGATGTCCCGGCCCTCGAACTCGATGCTGCCGCCGGTCGGCTCGTCCAGCCGGGTGATCAGCCGGCCCATCGTCGACTTGCCGCAGCCGGACTCGCCGACCACCCCGAGGGTCTCCCCCGGCCGGACGTCGAAGTCGATGCCGTCGACCGCCTGCACCGCGCCCACCTGCCGCTTGAGCAGGCCCTTGGTGATCGGGAAGTGCCGTACCAGGCCGCGCACCCGCAGCAGCGGCGCGGCGTCGGCGCTCTCGTCCGTCGTGCCGGCGGCGATGCCGCTCTCATCAGTCTCGGTCACAGCTTCGGCGCAATCTCTTCGGTCCAGATACGCTCCCGCTCCTCCTGCGCCATGTGGCACGCGGCGAAGTGTCCGCCGCCGCCGGCCTCGCGCAGGTCGGGGCGGACCGTGCGGGTGACGTTGTCCTTGGGGACGTCCGCGTACGGACAGCGGGGGTTGAAGGCACAGCCGCCGGGGACGTTGATCAGGCTGGGCGGCGATCCCTTGACCGGGATCAGGCGTTCGGTCTGCTCCCGGTCGATGCGCGGCATCGACCCCAGCAGGCCCCAGGTGTACGGGTGCTGCGGCTCGTAGAAGACCTTCTCCGCCGGGCCGCGCTCGATGCACCGGCCGCCGTACATCACCAGCAGTTGGTCGGCCAGTTCGGCGACCACCCCCAGGTCGTGGGTGATGATGATGACCGCCGAGCCGAACTCCTTCTGGAGGTCACGGATCAGGTCGAGGATCTGCGCCTGGACCGTCACGTCCAGGGCGGTGGTCGGCTCGTCGGCGATCAGCAGCTCGGGGTTGTTGACCAGCGCCATGGCGATCATCGCGCGCTGGCGCATCCCGCCGGAGAACTGGTGCGGGTGGTCGTCCACCCGCTTGTCGGGCTGCGGGATGCCCACCCGGTCCAGCATCTCGACCGCCCGCTTGCGCGCGGTCTTCTTGTCGACGTCGTGGTGGACCCGGTACGCCTCCACGATCTGGTTGCCGACCGTGTAGTACGGGTGCAGCGCGGACAGCGGATCCTGGAAGATCATCGCCATCTCGCGGCCGCGCAGCCGACGCACCTCGTCCGGGTCGGCGCCGACCAGCTCCTTGCCGTCCAGCCAGATCTCCCCCGACATGTCCACCTTGGCGCGCTGCTGCCGGGAGGCCCGGTGCAGGCCCATGACGGCGAGCGAGGTGACGGACTTGCCGGAGCCGGACTCGCCGACGATGCCGAGGGTGCGGCCCTTCTCCAGGGAGAAGGAGAGGCCGTCCACGGACTTCACGATGCCGTCGTCGGTGGGGAAGTGCACCTTCAGGTCGCGCACTTCGAGGAAGGCCGTGGGCGCCCCCGAGCCGGCCGGGGCCGGTTCGCCGACCGCGACGCCCGTCTTCGTCAGGTCCGGCGCGGCGGCGGACGGCGTTCCGGCCGCGGTGGTGCCCGGAGCGGTGGATTCGGCGGTGGAGTCTGGGGAGTCGGTCACGAGAGCCTCACCCGCGGGTCGACGGCGGCGTACAGAACGTCCACCACCAGGTTGCATATGACGATGAAGAACGCGGCGAGCAAGGTGACGCCGAGAATGTTCGGCAGGTCGTTGGCGTTGATCGCCTCGACGGCGAACGCGCCGACCCCCTTGAGGGAGAAGACCTGTTCGGTGATGAGCGCTCCGCCGAGCAGCAGGCCCACGTCCATGCCGAACACCGTGATGATCGGGGTGAGCGCGGCACGCAGGCCGTGGCGCACCACGACCTTGCGCTCGCCCAGCCCCTTGGCGCGCGCGGTACGGATGTAGTCCTCGCTCAGCGTCTCCAACATGCCCGCTCTGGTCAGGCGTGCATAGAGGGCGGAGTAGAGGAAGGCCAGGGTGATCCAGGGCAGCACCAGCGTCTGGGCCCACATGAAGGGGTCCTCGACAAGCGGTACGTAGTCGCTGCGCTCGATGACCGGCCACTGGTACGTGAACAGGGCCAGCGCCAGCGCGCCGGTGAAGAACATGGGCAGCGACACGCCGGCCAGCGCGACACTCATCGCCACCCGGTCGAAGACCGAACCGGGGCGCAGCGCGGAGAGCACGCCGGTGGCGACGCCGGAGACCAGCCACACCACGGCCGCGCCGGCGGCCAGCGAGGCCGTCACCGGGAGGCGGGTCTGGATCTCGGGCCAGACCTCGATGTGGGTCTTGAAGGAGTAGCCGAAGCACGGCACGTTGCACGTGGCGGCGTCCGGGCCGAACTTGTAGTCGACCCCGACGAAGATGCCCTTGAGGAAGTCCCAGTACTGCACGAAGACCGGCTTGTCCAAGCCGAGGTTCTTCTTCACCGCGGCGAGGTCCGCGGCCGATGGGGCCTTCCCGATGTACTGCGCGGCCAACTGGTCGGCGGTCTGTCCGGCCAGTTTCGGCAGCACGAAGAAGATGCCGAAGGTGACCGCGCTGACGATCAGCAGCAGAATCACCGCGCTGATCAACCTGCGGATGATGTACGCGAACACGGGACTGCGGCGTCGGCACCGCGGGCCGGACCGGCCGGCCCGCGGAAGCCCTTGCCTTCACCTGCCTTTCGGGGCTGCTACTTCTTGACGCCGACGTTGAGGTAGTCGTACTCACCGCTGTAGGCGGAGGTGGACACCAGGTTGGTGGCCTTCGGCGAGCGGTACAGCAGGATCTTGAAGTAGGTCAGCGGGACGATGACGGCCTGCTCCATCGTCTTCTTGTCGATCTCCGCGTAGTCCTTCTCGCGCTGGGCCTTGTCACTGCTGGCGATGGCGTCGTCGAGCAGTTGGTTGATGGTCTCGTCGTCCAGCTCGGAGAGGTTGGAGTTACCGGACTTCTGGATCGCCTTGCCGTTGACGATCTGGTTCAGGTAGCCGAAGCCGGTGGGGTAGTCCGAGCCCCACTGCATCATCATCAGGCCGATCTTGTTGCGCTGGGTGAACTCCGGGACGCCCGCGTAGTCGGAGAAGTACTTGCCGCTCGGGTACGTCTGGATCTTGGCGTCGATGCCGATCTTCTTCAGCGAGCCGACCACCGACGTCGCCGCGTCCACCTCGTCCTGCCGGTCGCTGCGGGCGGTGATCGTGGTGCTCACGTTGCCGGCGCCGCACGCCTGCCACTGCTTCTTGGCCTCGGTCAGGTCGAGGCTGTCACCGTTGTACTTCTGCGGGTACTGGTCGAACTTCTGGTACCCGGCGAGGTCGGTGGGCAGCACGGTGGAGGCGATGTCACCGCGCACCGGCCCGCCCTGCGCGGTCTGCACGGCCTTCTTGTCGATCGCGTACTGCACGGCCCGGCGGCACTCCAGCTTGTCGAACGGCGCGACCTTGGAGTTGATCGCCACGTAGGACAGCCGCTGGCCGAGCGCGTTGTCGGTGTTGGCCTTCTCCTTGGCGCTGGTCAGGAGCTGGGCCTGGGTCTGGGCGTCCACACCGCGGCCGGCCATGTCGATGTGGGTGTTGCCGGCCTTCAGGTCCTTGTCGATCGTCGACTGGGCGACCTTCATGTTCAGCACGATCTTGTCGGGGAGCTGCTTGCGCAGCGGGTCGGTCTTGGCCGACCAGTGGGGGTTGCGGACGAGGACGACCTTCTTGCCCTCCTCGTAGGTGTCGAACTTGTAGCTGCCCGAGGAGGCGATGTTCTTGGTGTAGTCCGCGCCCTTGTCCCTGGCCCGCGGCACCGGTGCCGTCTGCGGGGCGCTGACCAGGTAGTCGAACTCGGCGAAGGGCTGCTTGAGGCGGAAGACGATGGTCCGGTCGTCCGGCGTCTCGATGGACTTCAGGCCCTCCGGGCTCTTGTCCTTGTACGGGCCCTTGTAGCCGCCCTCGTTGTCCTTGAGGTACGTCTGGAAGTAGTTCGGGCCGAGCGAGAGCACGTCGCGCGCGAAGTTGCTGCGCTCCACGGCGTACTTGACGTCCTTCGAGGTGATCGGCTTGCCGTCGTCGTACTTGAGGCCCGCGCGGAGCTTGTACGTCCAGGTCTTGTTGCCGTCGGTGGCCTTGCCCATCGACTCCGCCAGGTCGGGCGCCAGCTCGTTGCCCTTGGCGCCCGGGCCCGGCTTGAAGGTGGTGAGCGGGCGCGCGTACAGGCGGCTGAAGTTCCAGACGTAGGCGTAGTACGTGTTGCCCGGGTCGTAGGACTCGGGGGCGTCGCTCATCGCGTAGGTGAGCGTGCCGCCCTTCTCGTCCGAGACGTTGACGATGCCCTTGGTGGCGGCGTTCGCCTCGGCGGAGCCGCTGCCCGAACTCTTGCCGCTGCAGCCGGACAGCAGCAGGCCCGTGCTGGTGAGGGCCGCGATCGCCGCGACCGGGACTGACCTTCGCATAATGGTCGGTTTCCCCTTCGTTGGTCGGAAACTTGGATGGGGGCTGCCGGGCGTACGGGCCCGGGCGGTGTCAGCGGCTGCGCGGGTCCAGCGCGTCCCTGAGGCCGTCGCCGAGGAGGTTGAACGCCAGCACGGTGACGAAGATCGCGAGGCCGGGGACGAGCATGTACTGCGGGTCGACCTCGTAGTACTTGACCGCCTGGTTGAGCATGCCGCCCCAGGACGCCTGGGGCGGCTGAATGCCGACGCCCAGGAAGCTCAGCGCCGCCTCGAAGAGGATGTTGGAGGGGATCAGCAGCGTCGAGTAGACGATGATCGGGCCCACCAGGTTGGGCAGCAGCTCCCTGAAGAGGATGAACGGGCCGCGGGCGCCCATGCCGCGCGCGGCGTCCACGAACTCCCGCTCGCGCAGCGAGAGCGTCTGGGCCCGCACGATCCGGCCCATGTACGGCCAGTTGAAGAAACCGATCACGAAGATCAGGACCGAGATGTGCAGCGGCAGCCCTTCGAGCCCGAAGGCGCCGCCCTGGAGCGAGGCCGAGATGGCGATGGCGAACAGCAGCAGCGGGAACGCCAGGAAGACGTCCATCAGCCGGCTGATCAGCGCGTCCACCCGCCCCCGGTAGAAGCCGGCCACCACGCCGAGCACGGTGCCGATGGCCACCGACAGCAGTGTCGCGCCGAACGCCACGATCAGCGAGACCCAGGAGCCCTCCAGGACCCGCGCGAGCAGGTCGCGGCCGAACTTCGGGTCCACGCCGAGCGGGTGGTCCAGGCTCATCCCGCCGAGGTCGCCCTTGGGCAGCGTGGTGTTGGGGTCGATGAGGTCCTGATGGGGGCTGTTGGGGTCCAGGCCCAGCCAGGACTGGATGGGCCGGGAGAGCGCCGCGATCACGATGAGCAGGATGACAACGATGGCACCCGCCACCGCGACCTTGTCGCGCCGGAAGCGCAGCAGGGCGATCTGGCCGAGCGAGCGCCCCTCGATCTTCTTGCTCTCGACGCCTTCCAGCACCGCTTCCGGCTGCGCTTCGGCAGCCGCCCCGGTGGTCTCGATCGGTGCGGTCACGGTGCCTTTGACCCCTCTCGGCCGGCGCCGCCGGCCCATGCGCGCCGCGGTCAGCGGCCTGGTTCACATCACTGGTGCGAGGTGTGCTCTGGTGCGAGTCGTGCTCTGGAGCGCGTGGTACGTCGGAGGCGACGGGTGGACTCTGGAAGAGCAGGAGCAACTGGTGCATGTACAGCGAGCGTTGCGGGTACAGGTGTTGCAGGCCTTGCGGGTGGTGCGGGCGGAGCAGTTGCCGCGGAACGTCACGCGACGACGAGCGGTGCATCTCGTACACAGGGCCGAAACCCTCTGCTGCCGGAGTCTTCATCCGAGTCGCGATCACTCACCAGCCCTGACCGGGAATGGATGCGCAACTGTGATGTGGCCCACGGGCTTCCGCTATGCGGACATCGGCCCCGACTGAGCGGTTCGCGCGGCGGCGCGCAGGAGGCAACTTACGGGCAGCGGCGGCCATTTCGGGCCGCGGGACGCCGTCGGGAGCCGCAAGAGGGCGCGGCCGGCCCACAGGGCGGCACGGCGAAGCCCGCAGAGGCGCGGCGCGGGCGCCGGGGCGGCCGAAGCGGCACGCGGCCGGCGTAGGGCGTACGGCGGGATCAGTACGGGCGCGGGTAGCCGTACCCGTACGACGGCGCGGGGGCAGGGGCGGGCGCGGCCACCGGACCCGCCGCGTAGGCGTCCCGGTCGAAGAACGGCCGCGCGTTGGCCCGCATCCACATGCCGACCGGGTCGTACTCGTCGTTCATCGCGACCGTCGAGACCGGCAGCCCCTCCGGTACCGCGCCGATGGACTGCTGGACCATCAGCCGCACGGATTCGACGGCCGGTTGACCCGTGTCGTACAGATCCAGACCGATCGCCAGATACGGGGCGCCGAGGGCGGGCTGCACCCAGGCACGGCGCAGGGAGCGCACCGCGGGCGTGCGGTGCGCGTTCTGCCCCAGCAGGGCATAGAACTGAGGGATCTCGATGGCCGGTTCGGTGATCCGCAGCGGGCCGGCCGGCAGCCGGTCCAGGCCGCCCGCGATGCGCCGCAGGTCCAGCCATGGGATGCCGACGCCGCCACCGGGGGCGTGCGGGTTGAGCCACAGGCCCCAGCGGTCGGGGAAGAGGGTGGCCGCGATGTCCCGGCCGTAGACGACCTCGTGGGCGCGGTTCCAGCCACTGGCGGCCAGCT
The DNA here is from genome assembly GCF_044327445.1 of Streptomyces sp. NPDC018045. NCBI lineage: Bacteria > Bacillati > Actinomycetota > Actinomycetes > Kitasatosporales > Streptomycetaceae > Streptomyces > Streptomyces sp. NPDC018045. Next base: position 69,007 of record NZ_JBIRFL010000014.1, on the reverse strand, counting down.
CGGGGGCGGAGGTCACGCACGGCGCGTAGCCGAGCCCGTCGACCTCCATGTTGCCGTACTGCGCATCGGGCGAACCGGCCTGGCCGTGCCAGAGCAGCATCCAGACCTGACCGGCGGCGAGGGCCTGCAGCAACGCCTCGTAGGCGTCGTACCGGCCGGGCGAGACCTGTTGCAGCACCTGCTCGACCTGCCCGGCAGCCGCTCCCTGATGCGCACCCGCGCTCACGTGGTCCGTCCCTTCCTGACGGCAGGCACGTGGGGTACGCCTGCCGGTTGCAACAACAGCTTAGAGCCTGCGTCCGGACCCCGGCCGGATCAGCACACGCCGCTTGCGGTCACGGGAAGGAGCACTCCGGGGGCGCCGGGGGAGCGGACGTCCGCGGGCCGCTAGGCGACATCGCGGGAGTAGAAGGGCCGGACCCGCTCCAGCATCCAGTCGGCGACCGGGTCGCCCTGGGCGAGGTCCAGCATGACCAGTTGGACGGGCCAGGTCAGCGGGGTCCCGCCGAGGGCCCGGCCGAGGGCGGCGGTCACGGCGTCCCGTACGGCCGGGTCGTGCGGCAGGACGGCCGCGGCGTCCACCTGGACGCCGACGAACAGCGCGGGCGCGTCCCCCTCGACGCTGGCCAGCGCGCGACGCGCGGTGACCACGAAGCCCGCCGACGAGAACTCCAGCCCGGCCGCGGCCAGGAAGTCCACCGGCTCCTCCTGCCAGTCCGGCTCGAACAGCCGGACCCGGCCACCGCTCGGCGCGCCGGGCTGGTCCGGGCGGCCGGTCCGGCACAGCTCGGCCACCGCGTCCGGCGGCAGCGGCACGCCGACCGTGCCCTCCGGGTTGACGGCGATGCCGATCAGCGGGGGCAGGCCGCGCGCGAACTCGGCGGCCGGCGCGACGGCGAAGGACAGATGCGGCCCGGCCACCCGCTGGAACTCCTGCTCGGAGCTGAAGACCGGGACGTACGCGGCCGGGCCGATCTCGACGGTCGGCAGGTCCAGGCCCGCCCGGCCCATCCCCGCGCTCTCCGGGCCGCCGCCCTTGGGCAGCGGCACCCATATACGGCTGCGGCCGAGCACCTCGACGATGCGGGCGCCCGCCCCGGGGTGCCCCACCGAGGCGGCGAGCACCTCCTCCAGCTCGTTGGCGGGCCACTCCAGCCGCGGAATGCCCTGCTCCGGAAAGTCCATGTCCACCCACCCGCTCTTCACCGCTCGTACCGCGCCTTACCTGGTCGACGACCCTAACGCCAGCAGACGGGAGGGGGCCTGGTGCATCCGGATGACCACCGAACGCGCGCGAGCGGTTGCGGACCGTGCACCCCGCTCCGAAGGTGGCTCCAGGGTGATCTTGCCCTGCCGTTCCTACAGAAAGGCACGTCTCCTGATGGCAACGCACCGGACCGCCTCCGCCCTCCTCTGCGCCACCACCGCCGGCGCCCTCGCCCTCGGCGCCACGGGCTCCGCGACCGCGGTGGAGGGCCCCAAGCCCCCGGTCCGCAACCACAGCATCATCGTCGACGACATCGGCAGGCTGGCGGACGCCTCGACCGAGCTGGCGGAGAAGTCGGCCGACAGCCGCGGCCACTCCGTGGAGGTCAGGGCCGCCCGCACCCGCCTGGACACGGTCCTCCAGGACGCGCAGCGGCTGGCGGACCTGCTGAACGAGGACTCCGACCGCTCGGTGTCGGCCGACTCCGTCCAGTTGCGCCGGGCCTCGCAGAACCTGCGCGCGCAGATGGACGAGCTGGCACGCCGGGCACCGGGGCCGGAGGAGCCGGCCGGCGCGACCCAGGGCCTGACCGAGTCGGTCTCCCGGTCCGTCACCGACATCTTCAAGATCCTGGGCATCGACAAGCTGCTCGGCGGCCTGCAACAGCAGCCGGCCGCCGAGCCCGCGGCGCAGCCCGCCGCGCAGCCCGCCGTGCAGGCGGCCAACCGGCCGGCCCGGCCCGCCGCCGAGCCGGCGGACGAGGCGGACGGCCAGTCGGCCGCCCAGCCGAAGGCGCCGACCAGCGACCCGCAGCCGAACGCCGACACCCAGCCGGCCGCCGCCGAACCGCGGCCGAACGCCGAGGGACAGCCGAACGCCCAGGCGCGGCCGGCCGACGCGGCGCAGCAGCCGGAGCAGCCGGCCGCCGGCTCGCTGGTCAAGTCGGTGCTGTCGCTGCCGGTCGTGCTGCTCAAGGCCCTGGGCCTTTAGATCGGGCCGGTGCCGAGCGTCCGGAGGAGGCGCAGATGCGGGAGATACGCCAGAGCTAGGACCGGTCCTGACGGGCCGTACGGAACCTTCCGTACGGCCCGTCAGGCATCCGGCACCCCGGGCGGCCACGGGCGTACGGCCCGGCGGGCGGGGCGGGCCGCGGCGGACGCCGCGCGCACCCCGGCTCGGCCCCGGGGCCATGCCTCACTCGAAGGCGATCCGCCGCAGCGCTCCCGCCGCCGGCCGGTCCAGCAGGACGGCCGAGGTGAAACCCGCGGGGAGCCGGGCCGCCTGGGCACGGGCGGCCAGCCGCCGCACCGCGCGCCGGTGCCGGGCGAAGGCGTAACCGGAGACGCCGCGTCCGCGCGAACGCTGCCCGGACAGCGCGACCTCGGGCGGCACGTCCAGCAGCACCAGGTGCAGGCCGCGCCCGCCGCGCCGTGCCGCGCGCGCGAGCCAGCGGCGCACCCACGCGAGGGTGCCGCAGTCGTGCACCACCACACTGCCGCCGGAGCGAAGCGCCCGCCGCAGCCCCAGATAGTGGGCGGCCCTGACCAGCGGCCGGTAGAGCGCGTAGGGAAGCCGGCGCAGCCTGCCGCGCTCCCAGCGCTCCCGTACGTCCTGCGAGTCGACGCGGTGCACGGCGGCGCCCCGGCGGTCGAGGTCGGGCACCACCCGGAGCATGAGGGTGCTCTTGCCGCTGCCCGGCAGACCGGAGACCACCACCACGTCACCCGCCGCGAAACGCAGCTCGGCCGCTTCGCGCACGGCATGCCGGTCCCGGAGGTCGACGACGTCCGCCGTCGGGGTGTCCGCCGCCGCGGCCCGCGCCCGGCCGGGGCGTACCACCCCGAGCGGCAGCCGCCGGGGCCCCGGGGCGGCTCCCGTGGCTTCCGGGACACAGCCCGGGGGCGCGCCTCCCGGACTTGTCGCGAGTGCGGCCTGCCTGTGCACCGTGATCGCCCCTCCCGGTCCGGTGTGGTCCCCGTACCCGCAGAGTGTCAAGAAAAGGTAATGCGCTTCAAGGAAATCCCACGATTCGTACAGTCCCAGGACACTGTCGTGACACCCCTGCGAACACCGGTACGACCAGGGCTCCTGTATCCGGCGATCCCGTGCGATGATGTGCGCGCCATGTGCCGGACCGCGCACCTCCGTGTGCGTCCGCGTACGGGTGCCACGCCCAGCCAACTGCATACCGGCCGCTTGAATCCGCGCGGGAGAGTCCCCGGCCGTCACGGCGGGGCGCCGAAGGAGCAAGTCCTCCCTTGAATCTCTCAGGCCCCGATACCGCGCGGGCGAGGCAGATCTGAAAAGCGGGCCGCCGCGGTGTGGCTCCACCCAAGGTGCAAACCGGGGACCGGTCACGGCCTTCCGGTGAACCTCTCAGGTTCCGATGACAGATGGGGAGACCGTCTTGTCACCCATGCCCGGGAGCCACCACCATGACCGAAGCCCCCCGCCGCACCGCGCTGGACGCGACGCATCGCGCGCTCGGCGCGACCATGACCGACTTCGCCGGATGGGACATGCCGCTGCGCTACGGCAGCGAGCGGGACGAGCACGTCGCCGTCCGTACCCGCGCCGGCCTGTTCGACCTCTCGCACATGGGCGAGATCACCGTCACCGGACCGCGCGCCGCCGACCTGCTGGACTTCGCGCTGGTCGGCAACATCGGCGGGGTGGCCGTCGGCCGCGCCCGCTACACCATGATCTGCGACGCCGAGGGCGGCATCCTGGACGACCTGATCGTCTACCGCCTCGGCGAGGCGGAGTACATGGTCGTCGCCAACGCCTCCAACGCGCAGGTCGTGCTGGACGCGCTCACCGAGCGGGCGCGCGGCTTCGAGGCCGAGGTGCGCGACGACCGGGACGCGTACGCGCTGCTCGCCGTGCAGGGCCCGGAGTCCCCCGGCATCCTCAAGGGTCTTACCGACGCCGACCTGGACGGGCTGAAGTACTACGCCGGGCTGCCCGGCACCGTCGCGGGCGTGCCCGCGCTGATCGCCCGTACGGGATACACCGGTGAGGACGGTTTCGAGCTGTTCGTCCGCCCCTCGGACGCGGTCGCCCTCTGGGAGGCGCTGACCGAGGCCGGCAAGGACGCGGGCCTGGTGCCCTGCGGCCTGTCCTGCCGGGACACGCTGCGCCTGGAGGCGGGCATGCCGCTGTACGGGCACGAGCTGACCACCGGCACCACGCCGTTCGACGCGGGCCTGGGCCGGGTCGTGAAGTTCGAGAAGACGACGAACGGCGGTGACTTCGTGGGCCGCGCCGCCCTGGAGGCGGCCCGCGACCGCGCCGAGACGCAGCCGCCCCGCCGACTGGTCGGCCTGATCGCCGAGGGCCGCCGCGTGCCGCGCGCCGGATACCCGGTCGTGGGCCCGGACGGCGCCGTCATCGGCGAGGTCACCTCCGGTGCCCCCTCGCCCACCCTCGGCAAGCCCGTCGCCATGGCGTACGTCGACGCCGCGCACGCCACGCCCGGCACCGCCGGCGTGGCGGTGGACATCCGTGGCACCCACGAGCCGTACGAGGTCGTGGCACTGCCCTTCTACAAGCGCCAGAAGTGACGCGTTCGCGTCTCACCTGTCAAGACCCCCGCACCGAGCACGCCACCGCATCCAGGAGAATCAAGACATGAACAACCCCCAGCAGCTCCGCTACAGCAAGGAGCACGAGTGGCTGTCGGCCGCCGAGGAGGGCGTCTCGACGATCGGCATCACCGAGCACGCCGCCAACGCGCTCGGCGACGTCGTCTTCGTGCAGCTTCCCCCGGTCGGTGAGACGGTCACGGCGGGCGAGACCTGCGGTGAGCTGGAGTCGACCAAGTCCGTCAGCGATCTCTACTCCCCCGTCGACGGCGAGGTCACGGAGATCAACGAGGACGTGGTGAGCGACCCCTCGCTGGTGAACACCGCCCCGTTCGAGGGTGGCTGGCTGTTCAAGGTGAAGGTCAGCGGCGAGCCGGACGACCTGCTCTCGGCCGACGAGTACACCGCCTTCACCGGCTGACCCGCCCACCCGCCGCCCGGCGGGGCCGTGCGCCCCGCGTACCCCAGGAAGAGTCATGTCGCTTCTGAACAGCTCCCTCCACGAGCTCGACCCCGACGTCGCCGCCGCCGTCGACGCCGAGCTCCACCGTCAGCAGTCCACCCTCGAAATGATCGCGTCGGAGAACTTCGCCCCGGCCGCCGTCATGGAGGCCCAGGGCTCGGTCCTCACCAACAAGTACGCCGAGGGCTACCCGGGCCGCCGCTACTACGGCGGCTGCGAGCACGTCGACGTGGTCGAGCGGATCGCCATCGACCGCATCAAGGCGCTGTTCGGCGCCGAGGCGGCGAACGTGCAGCCGCACTCCGGCGCGCAGGCCAACGCGGCCGCGATGTTCGCACTGCTCAAGCCGGGCGACACGATCATGGGTCTGAACCTCGCGCACGGCGGGCACCTGACCCACGGCATGAAGATCAACTTTTCCGGCAAGCTCTACAACGTGGTGCCCTACCACGTCGACGAGGAGTCCGGTCAGGTCGACATGGGCGAGGTCGAGCGCCTGGCCAAGGAGACCCGTCCGCAGCTCATCGTGGCCGGCTGGTCGGCGTACCCGCGTCAGCTCGACTTCGCGGCGTTCCGCCGGATCGCCGACGAGGTCGGCGCGTACCTGATGGTCGACATGGCGCACTTCGCCGGCCTGGTGGCGGCCGGGCTGCACCCCAACCCGGTGCCGCACGCCCACGTCGTGACCACCACCACGCACAAGACCCTGGGCGGCCCGCGCGGCGGTGTGATCCTGTCCACCCAGGAGCTCGCCAAGAAGATCAACTCGGCGGTCTTCCCGGGCCAGCAGGGCGGCCCGCTGGAGCACGTCATCGCGGCGAAGGCGGTGTCCTTCAAGGTCGCGGCGAGCGAGGAGTTCAAGGAGCGCCAGCAGCGCACCCTGGACGGCGCGCGCATCCTCGCCGAGCGTCTGACGCAGTCCGACATCACCGAGCACGGCGTCTCCGTCCTGTCCGGCGGCACCGACGTGCACCTGGTCCTGGTCGACCTGCGCAACAGCGAGCTGGACGGCCAGCAGGCCGAGGACCGCCTCCACGAGGTCGGCATCACGGTCAACCGCAACGCCGTCCCGAACGACCCGCGGCCCCCGATGGTCACCTCGGGCCTGCGGATCGGCACCCCGGCGCTGGCCACCCGCGGCTTCACGGCGGAGGACTTCCGCGAGGTCGCCGACATCATCGCCGAGGCGCTCAAGCCCTCGTACGACGCCGAGGCGCTCAAGGCCCGGGTGACCACCCTGGCCGGCAAGCACCCGCTGTACCCGTCGCTGTGACCCGCGCCACCCGGCCCACGCGGCCTCGTGGCGCATGGGGCGCGGCCGGGTGGTGCCGTCGTGCACCGCGGCCGTCACGCACCGCCGTGCCCGCCGGTGCGTGACGGCCGGGTGACGTCATGGCGTGACGCCGCTGTGTGACGCGTTTCATGAAGTGCGCCCCGCCGGGTGCCGCCGAGGCGGTGTCCGTGGGGTGAACAGGCCGTGCGCTCGGGGTTGTTGGCCCCGGGCGCACGGCCTTTCCGTCCGCCTTACGGTGATTTTCCGCCCCATAGGCTGAGAACGGCCCCTCAATGACGCGGGGCCCTTCGCACCACAGCAGGACGGAACACGCACGGCAATGGACATGAGCGCGGGCAACCGCAAAGGGATCGGTCTCTTCGCCCTGACCATGATCGGCATCGGTTCGATCTTCGGCTCCGGCTGGCTCTTCGGCGCCGGCTCCGCCGCGCAGGTGGCGGGCCCCGCAGCCCTGGTCGCCTGGGTCATCGGCGCCGTCTTCATCGGCATGATCGCGATGTCCTACGCGGAGGTCGGCTCCGCGTATCCGATCCCCGGCGGCATGGCCCGCTACGGCCACCTCTCGCACGGCCCCGTGCTCGGCTTCCTGACCGGCTGGGCGGTGTGGATCGCGGTCGCCTCGCTGATCCCGATCGAGTCCATCGCCGCCACCCAGTACATGTCCTCCTGGGGCTTCGGCTGGGCCCGGGACCTGGTCGACCCGGCCACCGGCCACCTCACCGCGGCCGGCAGCGGCGTGGCGCTGCTGCTGACCTTCGCGCTGTGGCTGACCTGCTACTGGTCGGTCCAGTTCCTGGCCCGCGCCAACACGGTCCTGACCCTGGTCAAGTTCGCGATCCCGGTGCTGGCCGTGGCCGCGCTGATCGCCTCCGGCTTCCACACGTCGAACTTCACCGCGCACGGCGGCTTCGCCCCGTACGGCTGGCCGGCCGTACTGACCGCCGTGACCACCTGCGGCGTGGTCTTCGCCTTCAACGGCTTCCAGGCCGTGGTCAACCTCGGCGGCGCCGCCAAGAACCCCGGCCGGGCCATCCCGGTCGCGCTGGTCGGCGCGCTCTCGCTGGGCCTGGTGATCTACCTCGCGCTCCAGACCGCGTTCCTCGGCGCCGTACCGCCGGAGCAGTTGACGCAGGCGGGCGGCTGGCACGGGGTGAACCTCAGCTCGCCCTTCGCCGACCTGGCCAAGGTGCTGATGCTGCACTGGGTCGTCACGATGCTCCAGTTCGGCGCCTTCATCTCGCCGGCCGGCTCCAACATCGCCAATGTCGCGTCCGCCGCGTACATGGTCCAGAACCTCGCCGAGACCGGTTTCTTCCCCAGGAAGCTGGCCGCCGTGCACCCCCGGTACGGGACCGCCCGCCCCGCGATGTGGCTCAACCTCGGGTTCTCGGTCCTGCTGCTGGTCACCGTCGGCCGTAGCTGGAACGCGCTGGCCAGCGTGATCTCGGCCGCCATGGTCATCTCGTATCTGATCGGCCCGATCGCGGTGGGCGTCTTCCGCCGGACCAGGCCCGACCTGCCGCGCCCGTTCCGGCTGCCCGCGGCCGCGGTGCTGTGCCCGGTCACCTTCGCCTTCGCGGCGTGCGCGCTGTACTGGTCGAAGTGGCCGGACACCGGAAAGGTCGCACTGCTGACGCTGGTGGCCGCGCCGGTCGCGGCGGTGGTGCTGCGGCGGCGCGGCGAGACGAATCTGCGCGAGCAGTTCGCGCCCGCCTGGTGGCTGGTCGGCTTCCTGGTCTGGATGTCCGTGCTGTCCGCGCTCGGCAGCCCGGACTTCGGCGGCCACGGCGTCATCCCCGGCGGCCTGGACATCGCCCTCGTCGCGCTCTCCGCCGTCGCGTTCTACTTCCTGGCCGTACGCGCCGGGGTCCGCGCCCACGAAACGGGTCTGACCGGTACCGACCCGGTACTCGACACCGGGACCGCCTCCGCTGCGTCTTCTGCCGTTGTGCCGGAGGACAACCGTCCGATGGCCTCCGTCTGAGAGTCTGTCCGCCGTCCGGGTTAGGCTCGACAGTCGGCGCAGGAACGTACCTTCCGTTTCGTCCGCCCCTTTGCTCCACCGTCCACCACGAGCAGACAAGGGAGTCCGCCACCGTGGCCATCTCCGTCTTCGACCTCTTCTCCATCGGCATCGGCCCGTCCAGCTCCCACACCGTCGGCCCGATGCGCGCCGCCCGGATGTTCGTCGGGCGGCTCAAGAAGGACGGTCTGCTCGCCCAGACGACGGCGGTCCGGGCCGAACTCTTCGGCTCGCTCGGCGCCACCGGCCACGGCCACGGCACGCCCAAGGCCGTCCTGCTCGGCCTGGAGGGCCACTCCCCGCGCACCGTGGACGTCGAGACGGCCGACGACGAGGTCGAGCGGATCCGCAAGAGCGGCCGGCTGCGGCTGCTCGGCGCGGAGATAGGCACCGACCACGAGATCGACTTCGACGAGTCGACCGAGCTGATCCTGCACCGCCGCCGCTCCCTGCCGTACCACGCCAACGGCATGACCCTCTTCGCGTACGACGCGGGCGGCGCGCCCCTGCTGGAGAAGACCTACTACTCCGTCGGCGGCGGCTTCGTCGTCGACGAGGACGCGGTCGGCGAGGACCGCATCAAGCTCGACGACACGGTGCTGAAGTACCCCTTCCGCACCGGCGACGAGCTGCTGCGCCTCTCCCGCGAGACCGGCCTGTCCATCTCCTCCCTCATGCTGGAGAACGAGAAGGCATGGCGCACGGAGGACGAGATCCGCACCGGGCTGCTGGAGATCTGGCAGGTCATGCAGGCGTGTGTGTCCCGCGGCATGGCCCGCGAGGGCATCCTGCCCGGCGGCCTCAAGGTCCGCCGCCGCGCCGCCAACGGCGCCCGCGCGCTGCGCGCCGAGGGCAGCCCCGAGGCCCACGCGATGGAGTGGATCACCCTCTACGCGATGGCCGTCAACGAGGAGAACGCGGCCGGCGGCCGGGTCGTCACCGCCCCCACCAACGGCGCGGCCGGCATCATCCCCGCCGTCCTGCACTACTACGTCAACTTCGTGCCCGGCGCCGACGAGGACGGCGTCGTCCGCTTCCTGCTCGCCGCTTCCGCCATCGGCATGCTCTTCAAGGAGAACGCCTCCATCTCCGGCGCCGAGGTCGGCTGCCAGGGCGAGGTCGGCTCGGCCTGCTCGATGGCCGCCGGCGGCCTCGCCGAGGTCCTCGGCGGCACCCCCGAGCAGGTCGAGAACGCCGCCGAGATCGGCATGGAGCACAACCTCGGCCTGACCTGCGACCCGGTCGGCGGCCTCGTCCAGATCCCGTGCATCGAACGCAACGGCATGGCCGCGGTCAAGGCCGTCACCGCCGCCCGCATGTCCCTGCGCGGCGACGGACGCCACCACGTCTCCCTCGACAAGGTCATCAAGACCATGAAGGACACCGGCGCCGACATGAGCGTCAAGTACAAGGAAACGGCCCGGGGCGGGCTGGCGGTCAACATCATCGAATGCTGAGCTGCCACCGGGGGGGCATGAGTCGGGACTCGCGGGGCGGGAAGCCTGCGGGTCGGGGAGCTGCGGGCCGGGTGGCGTGCGCGGTCGGGCTGATGAGCCGGGCGGCGCGGCCGGGACGGCGCTCCGGACGGCGTGCGAGGCCGGGACGGTGCTCCGGACGGCGCGGCCGGGGCGGTGAGCCGAGCGCCATGGTCGGGGCGGTGAACCGGGGCGGGCGGAGCACCGGCTGCGGCGCCGTGCCGGGCCGCTCACGCGCAGGCCTTCGCGACCTCCCGCAGGAACGTCGCCCAGTCGGATATCCGCCGACCGGGCACGGCCTTTTCCAGAGTGAGACGCAGGGTGGTGTGGAGCGGCCGGGGCGAGCGCATGATCTGCTCGTTGCGGCGGGCCAGTCGTGCCAGTTCGTCGGCGGTCGGCATCCGGTCGCTCTTCTTCCCGTTGCACGTCCTGTGGGCGACGGCGAGGTTCCACAGCGAGTCCAGGTCGGGCCCGGACCAGCCGCGGACGCTTTCGAAGCGCCGCATGAGCGCGTACGGGAAGACGTGGTCGACGGCGGTCTCCTCAGGGCTCACCGTCTCGTCGCAGACGTGGCAGCGGCCGTGCTGGAACCCGGCCACGGCCGCGGCGACACCGGTGACCTGACGGCGCCGGCGCTGGTCCGTCAGGCGCAGGGTCTCCCGGTCGACGCGGACGCCGTCCGCTATCAGGCTGCGTCCTATGCCGGTCGCGAAGGAGTTCTCCACGATGCTCCAGCGGGCGTCCAGCTCCGCGTGCAGCCCGGCGATCTCGTGCGACCGGGCCACCCGGCCGAGGGCGGAGCTGAGCCGGACCGTTCGGTTACGCGGGCTGCCGACGACCTCGTAGAAGCGGTGCGGCACCTCGGTCCCGCCGTGGTTGTGGAACTTTTGCATCACCATGCCCGGCATCGACCGCACCGCGGCGTCCAGCAGCCGGTCGGTGGGGCGGCCGAGGCGGCGGGATTCCGCGCTTTCCTGTGTCGCGACGGTCAGGAAGTCCGTTTCGCTCAGAGCCATCCGGCCGACCGGCGCCTGGGGAGCCTGGGCCGCACGTTCGAGAAGCGTCATCGCGTACGGAGCCGCGAGATCGCGCAGGGGCACCTCCGTGTGGCCCTGGGCCGCGTGGTGGAGCAGGGCGTTGCCGAGGGCGAACTTGTACGTACGGGCGTTGTGGCCCATCAGGATCGCCAGGCGCCAGGACGCGCGGGCGGACGGAGCGTTCGCGTAGAAGGTGTCGATCGTCACGGGCGCTCCTTCTCGAAGGCCAGGCCGGTCCAGTGGATCTCTTCGCGGCCCAGTTGGTCGGCGCCGTCGTCGCCGAGGTGGAGCAGGCGCAGGGCGTGCTGCCGGGCGAGGGCCACGGTTTCGGGGGCGGGGATGTCGTACATCCGGCGGTCCCTGGGCGGCGGGCCGTGCCGGAGGGTGAGGAAGAGGCGGCCCCCGGGGGCCAGGAGGTCGTGGAGGCGTCGCATGGCCGGCGGGCGGTCCTGTTCCTCCAGATGCATCCATACGGCGGAGAGCAGGATCGCGTCGAAGCTCCCGCTCTCGCCGGCGAGTCGGGCCAGCGCGGGCAAGGAGTCCGCCAGCCAGCGGACCGCCGGGGAAGGGTGCAGCCGCCGGGCCACGGCGCGCAGTTCGGCGACGGGTTCGACGGCCAGGACGTCGTGGCCCCGGGCGGCCAGGGCGGCGGCGTCCCGTCCGGTGCCCGCGCCGATGTCGGCCACACGGGCCGGGGCGGCGGGCAGCAGGGGCAGGAAGTCCCGGTGCACGTCCTCGAAGCGGACGCTCTCGTACCGCTCGGACAGCGCGCCCGCGGCCCGTGCGTAGTACGGCCGGACGCCCGTGCCGTCCCCGGCGGTCCGCCGCCGTGCGGTGCCGTCACCGGCGTCCGCTCCCCCGTTCGTCGTCATACCCGCACACTACGACCCGCCACTGACAACGCTTCCGCCACGCACGCCCGGCCGGAGTGCCGAAGCCAGGAGAAGTGGCCGGTGGCCCGGCCGGTCCGGTCGGCCCGAACGAGCGGAGACCGGCCGTGGGCGGCGAGCGGTGCGTCGGCGGCGGCGAGGAGCAGGACGTGCGGCGGGGTGGTGGGGAGCGGGCCGGGGGCGTGCGGGGTCCGGTGGTCGCGGCCGTCGCAGGTGGGTTTCGGACGGTGGGATGGAGTCTTCGGCAGGGGTGGGAGGGGCGCGGCGGGCGGCTGGGGCTGAAGGGCTTGAGTTGGCGGTCGCTCCCGGGGCGGCGTGCGGCGCGCGGCGTCCGGTAAGTCTGCCGAGGTCAGAGATGGTTCGTGCCGGACGAATGTGCCCGGGGCAGCTTCGCGGGCGGTGGTACGGGCCCCCGCAGGGCGCTCCGTCCGGTCGCGCCGCGCGCGTCGGCGGGCGGCCGAAACACGGGGGCGCCCGGTCTGGCCGAACTCCGGCGGTTCTCTGGCCGACGCGCGCCCTCCCGTGGCCAATCCGCGCGCCCCGCCCCCGCAGCCGGAACCCGATCCTCTACGTATCGCTACCGAAACGGAAGTCGATCATTCCCGGTCGGAGAACGTCACCCGCGTCCGCACGCCCGCCAACAACGCGTTGATCAGCGGAAGTTCACTGCCGGACTCTGGCGCGAGACGGCGTGGACATGTTGAACTGCTGATAACACCAGGTGACGCATCGTAATCGATCGTTTTCGGTCGGCAGGAGGCCGTACATGCTGCATGGCGTCGACGTCAGTTCCCACAACCCCTCGTACTCGGCGACCGGTCTGGACTTCGTCATCGTCAAGGCGACGGAGGGCCGTTCGTACATCAACCCGCACCAGAGCGCGCAGGCGGCCAAGGCCCGCAAGGCCGGCTGTGTCGTGGGCTTCTACCACTTCCTGTGGCCGGGCAACATCGCGGCGCAGGCGAAGTACTTCGTCGAGAAGTGCGCGTCCGTGGAGGGCGACCTGCTGGCGGCGGACTGGGAGCGCACCGGCGGCGGCACCTACGCGAGCAACACCCAGAAGGACCAGTTCCTCAAGGAGGTCAAACGCCTGCGGCCCACCCACCGGGTGATCCTCTACTGCAACCGTGACTTCTGGCTCAACCACGACACGACCTCGTACGCCGGCGACGGCCTGTGGATCGCCGACTACGTCTCGGCCGGGCACCCCCGTATCAAGGCGCCGTGGCGCTTCCACCAGTACACGGACCGGCCGCTGGACAAGGACGTGGCCGACTTCCCGAACAGGGCCGCCCTGAAGGAATGGGCGTCTCCGTCATAGAGTCGTGTCCTGTCCGTACCAGCACCACGCACCCTGCGTACCGCGCTGGCCCCTCGTCCGAAGGAGCAGCCGTGACCGACCCGGCGTCCACGTCCCAGCAGCAGGAGATCGCCCGGGATCTCCAGGTGTCCGCGTCGTTCGACGTCCAGGCGGAGATCGAACGCCGCGTGGCCTTCCTCACCGAACGGCTGACGACCACGGGCCTGCGCGCCCTCGTCCTGGGCATCAGCGGCGGCGTGGACTCCACCACCGCCGGCCGGCTGTGCCAGCTCGCGGTGGAGCGGGCCCGGGACGCGGGGCACGACGCGACGTTCTACGCGATGCGACTGCCGTACGGGGTCCAGGCCGACGAGCACGACGCGCAGCGGGCGCTGGACTTCATCAAGGCCGACGAGCTGCTGACCGTCGACATCCGCCCGGCCAGTGACGCCGCCCTGGAGGCGGCACTGGCCGGCGGGATCACCTTCCGGGACGAGCGGCACCAGGACTTCGTCCAGGGCAACATCAAGGCCCGGCAGCGGATGATCGCGCAGTACGCGGTCGCGGGCGCCCAGGACGGCCTGGTCGTGGGCACCGACCACGCCGCCGAGGCGGTCTCCGGCTTCTTCACCAAGTACGGCGACGGCGCGGCGGACGTGGTGCCGCTCACCGGCCTGACCAAGCGCCGGGTACGGGCCGTCGCCGACGCGCTGGGCGCCCCGGCCGAGCTGGTCCGCAAGGTACCGACCGCCGACCTGGAGACGCTGGACCCGGGCAAGCCGGACGAGGACGCCCTCGGTGTCACGTACGACGTCATCGACGACTTCCTGGAGGGCAAGGCGGTCGCCGCGGAGGCGTACGAGGCGATCGTCCGCCGCTACCACGCCACGGCCCACAAGCGGGAGCTGCCGACCGCTCCCTGAGCGGCTCTCCGAGCGGCTTCGCGGTGGGGGCCGGGCCCCGGCCCCCACCGGGCGGCGCCCCCTTCACGTCCGGCCCCCGTAACGCCTGTCATGCTCCGGCTAGGGGATGGTCATCTTCGGTGTGCGCAATCGTGGCCCGCGGCGGGCATGGATGGGGCATGCGACGCCGTGAAACGCGATCGGAAGATCGACTGTCAGTGGGGGGCTCTACGCTCCGGAGCATGGGTTACGCAGACCTGCGCGAACTCCAGACCGCGCTGACGACCGCATCCGACATCGCCACCTCCCTCCAGGCGGCGCCCACCCGGCGGGACGCCGACCAGCTCGTCGACGTCCTGCGGCAGGCGCTGACCGCCGCCAGCTCGCTCAGCACGCTGACCGGCCCGACCGGCTGCGCCATACATCCGCACGGCGCGGTCGATCCGCTGTACGGCGATCCGGAGGACCCGCTGCCTCCGGGGTACGGCAAGTGCCTGCTGTGCAACGACCGCCGCCGCCGTGCGGACGCCGGCCCCCACCAGCCGTACCACTGGGACCGTCAGGATCACTCCCTGCGCCGCAGCGCCTAGGCGACTGCGTCTGCCGGGCGGCCCGGCATCCCGCGGTGTGCGGGGGTGCCGGACCGCCCGTGAGGCGGACGGTCCCTCGCGCCGCGCCGTGCCACCGGCCGGTCACCCGACCGGCCGGTGGCCGGGCCGCTCAGTCCTGCCGCTTCTTCTCCGGGCGCAGCGCGATACGGCCGAGTACGCCCGCGACGACGAGCGCGACCAGGGCGACGAGGACGAAATCCGGCACGGAGTTCCCGATCCGGGTGGCCCACTGCTCGACCCGGACCTCCGCGTCCGCGTCCAGGATCCCGGGCAGCGCGCTGGTGCCGTTGAAGGTGAGGAACAGCACGCCGATCCCGATGAAGAACAGGCCCGACACCAGGGAGGTGGTGTGCAGCCGCAGCTTGCCGACGCTGAACTCCCGGCCGCGGAGCCAGCCCCGGCTGCCCAGCGAGAAGCGGTCCCAGAGCAGGGCGAGCACGAACAGCGGAAGGGCCATGCCGAGCGCGTACACGGCGAGCATGGACGCGCCGTGGACCGGCGATCCGCTGACCGCCGTGACCGTCAGCACCGCGCCCAGGATCGGCCCGGCGCAGAACCCCGCAAGGCCGTAGACGCAGCCCAGCAGGAACGTGGACACGGCCGAGCGCGGAGTGATCCGGGACGCCGCCTGCTGCGCGCGCTTGAAGGCGAAGCCCAGGCCGAGGATCTGGGCGAGGCCCATCGCGATCACGACCCAGCCGCCGATGGCGACGAGCAGGTCCCGGTGGCCGTTGAACAGCCGGCTGGCGGCCGTGCTCGCCGCGCCGAGCGGGACGAGCGTGGTGGCGAGGCCCAGGTAGAACACACCGGTACGGGCCAGCAGCCGGCCGGGGTGGGAGAGGGAGTAGGCGAAGAAGGCGGGCAGCAGCAGCGCGCTGCACGGGCTGAGCAGGGCGAGGGCGCCGCCCAGGAAGGCGGCGAGGTAGCCGATGTCCATCACTTCGCCGGCTCCTCCGCGTCGCCGGAGCCCTGGCCCTTCGCCGCGCCGCCGGACTTCCCGGCCTTCTTCGCCTGCTCGGCGGCCTGGCTGATCGTCTGCTCGAAGACCTCGGTGGGCTGGGCGCCCGCGATGGGGCGGCCGTTGACGAGGAAGGACGGCGTGGACTGCACCCCGATCCCGTAGCCCTCGTTCTGGTCCTTCTTCAGGGCGGCCGCGGCGGCGTCGCTCTTCAGGTCGGTACGGAACCTGTCCAGGTCGGCCACGCCGCTCTTGCGGGCCATCTCGACGAGCTTGTCCTCGGCCAGCGCGCTGCCCTTGTTGGTCTTGGCGTACAGCTCGTCGTGCATCTGCCAGAACTTGCCCTGCTGCCCGGCGGCCCAGGAGGCGCGGGCGGCCCGCTCGGAGTCGGCGCCGTAGATGGTGAAGTTGCGGAACTCGATGCGCAGGGTGCCGTCGTCCACGAACTTCTTGATCAGCTCGGGCTGGGTCTCACGGGTGAAGCGCCCGCAGAAGGAGCACTGGTAGTCGGCGTACTCGACGAGGACGACCGGGGCGTCCTTCTTGCCGACGGCGAGCGGATCGCCGTCCGTGCGCCGGCTGGTCTGCTGCGCGAGCTGGTCGTACAGCCGCTGCTGGCCGTCGTCCTCCTGGGGAGAGACGGAGGCGGCGGCGCCGGGGGTGTCCGTGTCGCTGTCCGAGCCGCCTTCGACGGCCTTGCCGACGGCGATGCCGATGGCGACGAGTGCCACCACCAGGGCGAGGACGGCGCCGATGGCGGCGATCTTGCGGGTGGGTGAGGCGGATGACGAGGAAGTGGGCATGGGGATGCTCCAGACGTACTCGGGTGGGGAGAGGGTTGGGCCGTGCGTGGGGCAGCGGCCTAAATCCGTAGTACGGGCAGGAGCGCGGTGTGATCGGTGGCGGGCGCCGTCCCGGTGGGCGGGCGGGCGAGCGCGAAGCAGCCGGGTGCGGCGGCGAACGGGGCGGGCGCGGTGGCGGCGGGCGCCAGCGGCTCGCCGCGGTTCGGGGTGGGGACGGGGACCGACTCGTTCGGGCCGGGGGCGTGCTGCCCGGAGCACTTCTTCGGCGCCTGGGCCACGGCGTGGTGCCCGGCCGGGGCGGTCGCGGTGGCGTCGGCCGCCTGCACCGCGGCCTGCGCCGCGGCGACGGGCGGCGCCGATGCCGGCTGAACGCCGCCCACCCGGCACAGCAGCGGCGCGAAGGCGACGGCGAGCAGGAGCAGCAGGGTCGCGGCGGCCGAGCGGCGTACGCGTTCCATGCCCTGATCTCCTTCCGTCTCCGTCTCCCGGAGCCGCGCCGGATTCCGCCGGTGTACCGGTGGCGTCCGGCGTAGCGGCGGCGTTCTCGGTGTGAGCCGCCCATCCTACGGACCGCGGGCCCGTTGTTCCCGGACGACCGGCCCCTCCCGCCGTCGAGTTACCTGCATGACACACGCTTGTGATCGCATAACCATGGAAGGAATCGATTACCTAACCACTAAATGCAAGGCTGGTGTCGTAGCTCACCTTTGATCGAGCGGCATTTGATCGACGTTCGATACGTTCTGTCCGCAATTGACGCTTTGGCAAGGCCGCGACCGGCCTGCCATAGTCGGTGCCAGCGACCCCCCATTGACCCGGGCCAAGGTCGTCCAGACCCCGCGGGTACACCCCTTTCGCCCGCCGGCGGTCGACACTGGGGCCTCACCCGCGTACCGCGCGGGCGGGCCCCAGTCGCGTTCACGGGCCCGGCCACCGGCCGGCGCGCGGTCGTCTCAGCGGTCGATGACCCGCATCTCGAACCAGGTCGTCTTGCCGCGCGGCAGCAGGTCCACGCCCCAGCGGTCGGAGAGCTTGTCGACGAGGAAGAGGCCGCGGCCGCTGATGTCCAGCTCATGGACCGGCATCAGGCAGGGCAGGCCCCGGGACGGGTCGCGGACCTCTATACGGATCCAGCCACGGCGGCGGAGCATCCGCAGTCCGAAGGTGCGCGCACCGGTGTGCCGGACGGCGTTGCCGACCAGTTCGGAGACCAACAGCACGGCGTGCTCGGTCAGTTGATGGGAGACGTTCCACTGCTTGAGGAGCACGGACTGGGTCAGCCGACGGGCGGTGAGGGCGGACTCGGGGCGGGAGGGCAGACGCACCTCGTCCAGCGTCGGGTCGCCCACCAACTCCAGCGCCCGGGCGGCGGGATCGTCGTCGGACGGGCCGCTCTCCGCGCCCGCACGGGGGAGACCTTTGGGAAGTCCCCAGCGTGCGGCGGCCGTGCCGCTCCGCGGCCGCGGCTGCTCCATTCCTTCGAGGCCCGCCATGCCCCCCATCATGGCCGCTGCCGCGCGGTCACGGGGGCGGAACCGTGGGAATACCCTGCCCGGAACGCCCCGTTCCGGCACCCTGCCGCGGCATATGCCGACGGCAGGGCGAACCCGGCCGAATCCCTGCTGACCTGCGGTGTCTTCATGCGCCTACCCGATCATCGGGCCCGGCGAACGGAGACCCCCCGGGGTGTCCCGACGATTTCCCCGATTCCCCCACACGAGGCACCGGCCGTCGACCGGAGACCAACAGCACCGCCAACCACCCCTGCCTCAGCGGAACTTGGCCTTACCCGGGCCTTCCTCCACGAAGCTGCGCATACCGGTCTCGCGGTCCTCGGTGGCGAAGAGGCCCGCGAACCAGGTGCGCTCGATCGTCAGACCGGTGTCGATGTCGGTCTCCAGGCCCGCGTCGACGGCCTCCTTGGCGGCCCGCAGCGCGATGGCGGGACCGGCCGCGAGCCGGGCCGCCCAGGCGTGCGCCTGCTCGTAGACCTCGGCGGCGGGCACGACCCGGTCCACCAGCCCGAGTGAGAGCGCCTCCTCGGCCCGGACCTGGCGGCCCGTGAAGATCAGGTCCTTGGCCTTGGAGGGGCCGACGAGCCGGGCCAGGCGCTGGGTGCCGCCGGCGCCCGGGATCAGGCCGAGCAGGATCTCCGGCTGACCCAGCTTGGCGTTGTCGGCGGCGATCCGGAAGTCGGCGCACAGCGCCAGCTCGCAGCCGCCGCCGAGCGCGTACCCGGTGACGGCGGCGACCACGGGCTTGGGGATGCGCGCCACGGCGGTGAAGGAGTCCTGCAGGGCCTTGGCCCGCTGGATCATGGCCGGGTGGTCCATGACCTGCATCTCCTTGATGTCCGCGCCGGCCGCGAACACCTTCTCGCCGCCCCAGATGACGACGGCGCGCACGTCGTCACGGCGGGTGGCCTCCTCGGCCAGCTCGCGCAGCCGGTCCTGGGTGGCGACGTCCAGTGCGTTCATCGGCGGGCGGTCCAGGCGGATGGTGCCGACGCCCTCGGCGACCTCGAAGTTCACAGTCATGAGGGCAGGTTAGTCCGCGTTAACGCGGCACGGACCGGCGCCCTTCGGTCAACAGCCGGGGCGCCGGCGGCGGGCACCTGGAGCGGGACCGCGGACTACCGGCCGGACCGCCACTTCTCCCAGGACATGTTCCACACGTTGAGGCCGTTGTCGGGCGCGATCGTCTCGTCGTGGGAGTTCTTGACCGTGACCACGTCGCCGATCAGCGAGTTGGCGTAGAACCAGGCGGCCGGGGTCGAACTGTCACCGCCGCCGCGCTGGTCGAAGAGGCCTATGCAGCCGTGGCTGGCGTTGCGGGAGCCGAACGTCGACCTGCCGGACCAGTAGTTGCCGTGGATGAACGTGCCGGAGGTGCTCAGCCGCATGGCGTGCGGCACGTCCGCGATGTCGTACTCGCCACCGAAGCCGACGGTCTCCCCGTTCATCCGGGTGACCTCGTGCTTCTCGCTGATCACCATCTGGCCGTTGTACGTCTCGGTGCCCGGCCCGCCCGCGGTGACGGGGATCGTCTTGATCTTCTTGCCGTCGCGGACGACGGACATCTCCTTCGCCTGCACATCGACCGTGCTCACCTGGCTGCGGCCGATCGTGAAGGATATGCGCTTGGACTGCGTGCCGTAGACGCCCGGCCGGCCCTCGACGCCCTTGAGGTCGATGTCGAGCGTGACCTTCGTGCCGGGGGCCCAGTACTTCTCGGGGCGGAAGTCCAGGCGGTCGTTGCCGAACCAGCGGCCCACGATCGGCACCGAGGGCTCGGCCGTGACCTTGATGCCCTTCTCGACGCTCTCGGGGTCGGTGATCCCCCGGGTGAAGTTGAGGGAGACCGGCATGCCGACGCCGACGGTCTGGCCGTCCTCCGGGGTGTACCGGCCGACGAAGGTGTTCTCCGGCACCAGGGTGGTGAACGTCGCGTGCCGGGCGGACTCGCGCAGTTGGTCGTCGACGGCGACGGCGTCGACCTTGTACGTCGTGGCGGCCCGCAGCTTGCCGGTGGGCTGCCAGACCGAGCCGCCGGTCAGCTTGCCCGCGACCGGATTGCCCTTGTCGTCCTGGACCTTGACCGACGTCAGCCGACCCCGCCAGGAGCTGACCTTCAGGGCGCCGTCGGTGGCCACATCCTTCGCGCCGTCCTTGGGCGTGATGGTCACAACGGCCTGCGAGGGCTGCTTGTCCGCGTCGGTGCCGCCGCGCTCGTGGTCGCCACCGCCTCCGCAGGCGGTGGCCAGTATCAGCAGCGCCGACAGCAGCAGGGCGAGCATCCCGCCGCTCCTCGACGGTCCTGCCCGCCGCTCCCCCGGCACCGGCTGCCCCTGCTGCACGTTCACGACTGGCCCCTTTGCTCCCTCGCCCGGCCCGCAATCCCCCGTACGCGCATATCTACCCACGCACGCTCAGCCGATAGGTAACCACACCCCACTGACAGTGGCTTCACCCGGCGATGTCACCGTTCGGCCTCAAGTGATATGCGTGGGGCGGGATCGCACGAAAGGGAGTCCGGTTCGCCCCGAAGTCGGCCGGAAACGTCTTCGCGTCGCGGTGCCTCTCACCGCAGCGCGGAGCCCGCGCGCCACATCTGCCACGGCATGTTCCAGCCACCGAGGCCGTTGTCGGGCGCGACCATCCGGTCCCGGGAGTTCACGACCTCCACGACGTCACCGACCAGCGACCGGTCGTAGAACCAGCCGGCCGGGGTGTCCGGGCCGCCGCCCTGGGTGTCCCGCAGCCCGATGCAGCCGTGGCTCGTGTTGGCGCCGCCGAAGGTCCGCTGAGGCGCCCAGTAGTTGCCGTGCAGAAACGTTCCCGACGTGGTCAGGCGCAGCGCGTGCGGCACGTCCGGGATGTCGTACTCGCCGCCGAAGCCCACCGTGTCCCCGTCCATGCGGGTCACCGGGTGCCGCTCCAGGATCACCATCTTGCCGTTGTAGGTGGGGCTGGTGAGGCTGCCGGCGGTCACCGGGAGGGTGGCCAGCCGCCGGGCGCCGCGCCACACCGTCATCGTGTGCGCCGCCGCGTCAACCCGGCTGGTCTGATCCCGGCCGATCCTGAACCGGACCTGCTTGCGCTGCGTCCCGAGCACCCCGGGAGCGGCCCGGACGCCCCGCAGCCGCAGGTCCATGGTCACCTGTGTACCGGGCCGCCAGCGGGTGCGCGGCCGGAAGTCCAGGCGGCGGGCGCCGAACCAGTGGGCGGCGACCTCGGTGGCGGGCCGGGCGGTGACGGAGACGGCGCGCTCGACGGCCGCCCGGTCGGCGACCGGCCGGTTGAACTCCAGCGAGACGATCATGCCGGTGCCGACGGTGGCGCCGTGCTCGGGCGTGAAGAAGCCGACGAGGCGGTGCGGCGGTACGTAGGTGGTGAAGGTGGTGTGGCGGGCGGACCGGCGGCCGTGCCCGTCCAGCGCCACCGCGTCCACGGTGTAGCGGGCGGCCGGGGCGAGGCGGGCCGTCCCGAAGGGGCGCCAGCTCAGCCCGTCCGGGGTGATCCGGCCCGGCACCGGCGTACTCCCGTCGTCCTCGATCCGGCTGACCGCGACCCGCTCCAGCCGCCCGTCCGGCACCCGTACGGCGATGCGGTCCCCGGGCCGTACGTCCTTCGCGCCGTCCTGCGGAGTCACCCTGATCGCTTCCTTCGGCGACCGCGGTTTGCCCCCGGTCACCGCCTCGGGGAACCCGCAGCCCGCCAGCGCCACGACGGCCGTGAGGACGGCGACGGTGGCGGCCGTCACGGAGGACGGCCCCCGGCCCCGGTGGGGCGGCCGTGCCGGACGGCTCCCCACCGGGGGCCGCCGCGTGGGGGGCGCCGGTACGGAGGCGGCCCGCCCGGGAGCCCGCCGTACGAGGACCGGCCGCTCCATGTCCTGATATGTCACGCCGCGATAGGTCACGGTCAGACCAACGAGGCCCCCGGCGCCGAGGAAACGTGAGGCGGCGGCCCGTTGCGGGAAGAACACAGGGGAGGACGGGCCGGCGCGCGGCCGGGGCGCCGCGCGGCCCCGTCCGACCGAGCCATGAGCCGCGGGAGGCTGGCCTGTGTCGAGCGCACCCGAGCAGGAGTCGGTACAGGACGTGCGGGGCGAGGACGGCCTGCGGAGCGGACAGCGGGACGGCGCCGAGCCCGGACGTACGAGGCCGCCCGGGGGCACGGAGCCCGGGCCCGCGCGCACACCGGACGCCGCGAACGGCGCGGAGCCCGGGAACGGCGCCGCGCCCGTCAACGGCCACCGGGTCCGCGTACCCCCCGCCCGGCAGCCCGGCCCCGCCACCGCGCGGGACCCGGCGGACCGGGACGTTCCGCTTCCCGTGCCGGTACGGCCCGGCAGCCCGCAGCCGCTCGGGGCCCGCTACCGTACGGGCCCCGACGGCGTGGCGGGCACCAACTTCGCCCTGTGGGCGGGCGGCGCGGACTCCGTCGAGGTGTGCCTCTTCGACGACGAGGACCGCGAGACCCGCCACCCGCTCACCGAGCTGACACACGAGATCTGGCACGGCTTCCTGCCCGGCGTCCGGCCCGGCCGGCGCTACGGCTACCGGGTGCACGGCCGCTGGGACCCGTGGACCGGCGCCCGCTGGAACCCGGCCAAGCTGCTCCTGGACCCGTACGCACGCGCCGTGGACGGCGAGTTCACCCTCCCCGCCCAGGTGTACGGACACGTCCGTGACTGGCCGCACCAGCACGTCGCCGACACCGTGCGCGACGACCGCGACTCGGCACCGTACGTCCCCAAGGGCGTCGTCGTCGCCGACGAGGACCCGGAGGACGGCGGCGACGAGTGGATGGACGACCGGCGGCCCAAGACGCCCTGGTCCGACACCGTCCTGTACGAGACGCACGTCCGCGGCTTCACCATGCTCCACCCTGGCATCCCCGAGGAGCTGCGCGGCACGTACGCCGGCCTCGCGCACCCGGCCGCGATATCCCACCTCACCCGCCTCGGCGTGACCGCCGTCGAGCTGATGCCGGTGCACCAGTTCGCCCATGAGGACCACCTGCTCCGCCGCGGCCTGCGCAACTACTGGGGCTACAACTCCATCGGCTACTTCGCGCCGCACGCCGCCTACGCCGCCTCCGGGACCCGCGGCCAGCAGGTCGGCGAGTTCAAGCGGATGGTGCGGGCCCTGCACGACGCCGGCATCGAGGTCGTCCTCGACGTGGTCTACAACCACACCGCCGAGGCGAGCGAGCTGGGCCCCACCCTGTCCTTCCGGGGCATCGACAACCGCGGCTACTACCGGCTGGCGGACGGCAGCCGCCGCTACGCCGACTACTCGGGCTGCGGCAACACCCTGCACGTCGTGCAGCCCAACGTGCTGCGCCTGATCACCGATTCGCTGCGCTACTGGGTCACCGAGATGGGCGTGGACGGCTTCCGCTTCGACCTCGCGGCGGCGCTGGCCCGCTCCATGCACGACGTGGACATGCTCTCGCCGTTCCTGGCGGTGATCGCCCAGGACCCGGTGCTGCGCCGGGTCAAACTCATCGCCGAACCCTGGGACGTGGGCACCGGCGGCTACCAGGTCGGCGCCTTCCCGCCACTGTGGACGGAGTGGAACGACCGCTACCGCGACACCGTGCGCGACTTCTGGCGCGGCGCCCACTCCGACGTACGCGACCTCGGCTACCGGCTCTCCGGGTCGAGCGACCTGTACGCGTGGGGCGGCCGCCGCCCGTACGCCTCGGTCAACTTCATCACCTCGCACGACGGCTTCACCCTCCGCGACCTGGTCTCCTACGGGCACAAGCACAACGCGGCCAACGGCGAGGGCAACCGGGACGGCACGGACGGCAACCGCTCCTGGAACCACGGCGCGGAGGGCGAGACCGGCGACCCCGCCGTACAGGCGCTGCGCCGCCGCCAGTTGCGCAACATGATCACCACGCTGCTGCTGTCCACCGGGGTGCCGATGCTCGTCGCGGGCGACGAGATGGGCCGTACGCAGGGCGGGAACAACAACGCCTACTGTCAGGACAACGCGACCAGTTGGGTCGACTGGTCGCTCCTGGACGACCCAGGATGGCGGGCCCTCGCCACCCTCGCGTCCCGGCTGATGGCGCTGCGCCGCGACCACCCCGTACTGCGCCGCCGGGCGTTCTTCTCCGGCCGCCCGCAGCGCCCGGACGGCCTGCGCGACCTGGCCTGGTTCACCCCGCGCGGCACGGAGATGACCGAACAGGACTGGTACGCGCCCACCTCCACGCTCGGCATGTACCTCTCCGGAACCGACATCCCGCAGCGCGACCCCGAAGGCCGCCCGGTCGTCGACGACAGCTTCCTCGCCGTCCTGCACACCGGCCACCGCCCGGTCGCCTGCACCCTCCCGGGGCCGCCCTGGGCCGACGCGTACGAGCTGGTCGTCGACACCTACCGCGAGGACCAGGACGAGCCGCCCGGCACCGTACTGCGCGCCGGGGCCCGGCTCACCGTTCCCGAGCGGACGGTGCTGTTGTTGCGCGTGGTGGCGGGCTGGCCTCACCGCTGCCCAACCGCCGCTCGGGACGCGGCGAAAAGCCGATGAGCGATGTCAGTGGTGAGCCGTACTCTCGGTGCTGATGGCCGAGACACCGAAGGTGACGAGACAGCAGCAGCCCGACAGACCCGCCGCCGCCCCCGCCGACGGGCGGCGTACGGCGGCCCGACGCTCCGCCGTGCGCTCCCTGCTGCGCCTGTGGCCGTTCGTACGGCCGGTGCGGGCGCGGCTGTTCACGGCGGCGTTCGTGGCGGTGCTCGCGTCCTGCATCGGGCTGGTCATCCCCCTGGTCCTCAAATGGCTCGTGGACGGGCCGATCGCCGACCGGGACCCGGGCGGGGCCTGGCTGGGCGGCGGGTACCTGCTCCTGCTCGGCCTCGCCGAGGCGGGCCTGTTCGGGCTGCGGCGCTGGCTGGTGGCGCGGCCGCTGGCGCGCGTCGAGGCCACGATGCGCGACAGTCTGTACCGGCACGTGCAGCGGCTGCCGGTCGCCTTCCACGACCGCTGGGCCTCCGGCCAACTGCTGTCCCGGGGCACCACGGACCTTCAGCTCCTGCGCCTGTTCCTGGCGTTCCCGCTGACGTTCCTGCTCGTCAACGCCACCACGATCCTGGTGGGCTGCGCGATCCTGCTGGTGCAGCGGTGGTCGCTGGGGCTGGTGCTGCTGGCGCCGATCGTGCCGCTGATCGCGCTGTGCTCGGTCTTCGAGGCGAAGTACGCGGTGGCCGCGCGCCGGGCCCAGGACCAGGTCGGCGACGTGACCACGGTCGTGGAGGAGTCGGTCCTCGGCATCCGGATCATCAAGGGGTTCGGCCGGCACCGCAGCCAGGCCCGCGCCTTCCGGACCCTGACGGCGCGGCTGCGCACGACCGAGCTGCGCAAGGCGCGGCTGCTGGCCTTCCTGTGGTCCTTCATCATGGCGCTGCCCGAGCTGGCCGTCGGAGCGGCCCTCGTACTCGGTACGGTCCAGGTGGCCGACGGCGACCTGTCGGCCGGCACCCTCGTGGCGTTCCTGTCCACGGCGCTGGCCCTGATGTGGCCGGTGGAGTCGATCGGCTTCCTGCTGGCGATGAGCAACGACGCGGCCGCGGCCACCGACCGGTACTTCGAAGTCCTGGACGAGCCGGTCGCGGACCGGGACGACACTTGGAAGGCGACGGGACGGACGGACGGGGCCGCCCCCACAGCCGACACCGGCCCCGGAGCGACGGACCACACAGCCGACACCGACACCGGCTCCGGAACGACGGACCACACAACCGGCCCCACCCCCCGAACCGCCGACCTCGCGGCCGACACCACCCCCGAATCCGCGGGCCTCGCCTTCCACGCCGTCACCTTCCGCTACCCGGACGCCCCCGCCGGCGCCCCGCCCACCCTCCGGGGGATCGACCTGCACATCCGTCCCGGCGAGACGATGGCACTGGTCGGTGCGACCGGCAGCGGCAAGACCACGCTCACCGCGCTCGTCCCCCGGCTCTACGACGCGACCGGCGGCCGGATCACCCTGGACGGCACGGACATCACGGCGCTGTCCCGCGACGAGCTGCGGGCCCGGGTCGCGGTGGCCTTCGAGGAGCCGACCCTGTTCTCGGCGACCGCCGCGGAGAACGTCCTGATGGGCGGAGAGGGCGCCGGTCCCGACGACCTCCGGCGGGCCCTGCGCGTCGCCCAGGCCGACGGATTCGTGGACGCGCTCCCCGACGGCACCGACACCGAGGTCGGCGAACAGGGGCTGAGCCTGTCCGGCGGGCAGCGGCAGCGGCTCGCACTGGCCCGCGCGGTGGTCGGCCGGCCCCGCTTCCTGGTCCTGGACGACCCGCTGTCGGCCCTGGACGTCCATACGGAGGCGCTGGTCGAGGCGGCGCTGCGGCAGGTGCTGGCGACCACCACCGCCCTGGTCGTCGCCCACCGCCCGTCCACGGTCCTGCTCGCCGACCGGGTGGCGCTGCTGTCCGGCGGCCGGATCGCGGCGGTCGGCAGCCACCACCAACTGCTGCGCGAGAACGCCGAGTACGCGGCGCTGATGTCCGGCGCCGCGGACGACCGGAGCACCGCCCGGCGCGAAGGGGAGAGCGTGCGATGACCACGAGCACAGGTGCCGGTACGGCCACGGGTGACGCGCCGGACGGCGACAACCGGCCCCAGCCGCCTTCCCCACCGCCGGCCGACCGTTCCGCCCCTTCCGACCGCTCCAACCCTTCCGGCCCTTCCGGCCCTCCCGCCCCCGACGTCTTCGCGCAGGACCTCCTGCCCACCGCCAAAGGCGCCTCCCGCGGCCTGCTGGGCTCGTTGCTGCGTCCGCACACGCGCGCCGCCTGGGCGGCGGCCGTCCTCCTCATGCTCCAGCAGGCCGCCGTACAGGCCGGACCGCTGCTGGTCGCCTTCGCCATCGACCACGCCGTCCCGGCGCTGCGCGCGGGCCACCACGGCCCGCTGATCGCCGTGGCGGCGGCCTACCTGCTGTGCGCGACGGCCGGCGGCGGGCTCCAGTACGTCTTCGTCCGGCTCTCCGCGCGCATCAGCCAGGACGTCCTGCTCGACCTGCGGGGCCGGATCTTCCGGCACGGTCAGGCGCTGAGCCTGGACTTCCACGAGCGCTACACCTCGGGACGGCTGATATCCCGCGCCACCACCGACGTGGAGGCGCTGCGCGAGCTGCTGAACGAGGGCCTCCAGGAGCTGATCTCCATCGTCCTGGCCACGGTCTACATCACGGTGACGCTGCTCTACCTCGACTGGGGCCTGGGGGCCGCCGCCGTCGCCACCGCCGGGCCGCTCTACCTGCTCGTACGCTCCTTCCGACGCCGGTCCCGGCGCGTCTACAGCGTGAAGTCGTCGGCGATGGCCGCCGTCATCGTGAAGTTCGCGGAGACCATCAACGGCATCCGCCCGGTGCAGGCGTTCCGGCGCGAGCGACCCAACGACGCGGCGTTCGCCCGCCTGAACAGCCGCCACGAACGCACCAACGGTGACGCGATATTGGAGATGGCCCGGTATGTCATCTCCTCACGCCTGGTGGCCAACGTCGCGGTGGCCGCGCTGGTCCTGTGGGGCGCGTACCGGGTGGCCGCGGGCAGCCTGGCCCTGGGCGTGCTGGCGGCGGCGGTCCTCTACCTGCGCCGGCTGTACGACCCGATCGACCGCCTCGGCATGTTCCTCAACTCCTACCAGGCCGCCGCCGCTTCGCTGGAGAAGATCGCCGGGCTGCTCGCCCAGCGCCCGAGCGTCCCGGAGCCCGCCGATCCGCTGCCGCTGCCGGCCCGGCCGGGTTCCCGGCCGGGCCGCGAGGTCACCTTCGACGGTGTCCGGTTCGCCTACCGCACCGGCGGCGAGGTGCTGCCGCGCTTCGACCTCACTCTCGCCGCGGGCCGTACGGTCGCCGTGGTCGGCTCCACGGGCGCCGGCAAGTCCACCCTGGCCAAGCTGCTGGCCCGGTTCTACGACCCGAGCGCCGGCAGCGTCCGGGTGGACGGCGTCGACCTGCGCGACCTGTCCGCCGTCGAGCTGCGCCGCTCGGTGGTCATGGTCACCCAGGAAGCGTTCCTGTTCTCCGGAACGGTCGCGGAGAACATCTCCATCGGCCGCCCCGACGCCACCCGCGAGGAGGTCGAACGGGCCGCGCGGGCCATCGGCGCGCACGACTTCATCGCGGCCCTGCCCGACGGGTACGACACCGACGTACGCAAGCGCGGCGGCCGGATCTCCGCCGGCCAGCGCCAGCTCGTCGCCTTCGCCCGCGCCCTGCTCGCCGACCCGGCCGTGCTGATCCTCGACGAGGCCACCAGCTCCCTCGACATCCCCGGCGAACGCGCGGTCCAGCACGCCATGGACACGGTCCTGCGCGGCCGCACGGCCGTGGTCATCGCCCACCGCCTGTCCACGGTCGAGACCGCCGACCGGGTCCTGGTGATGTCCGACGGCCGCATCATCGAGGACGGCACCCCCACCGAACTGACAGCGGCCCGAGGCCACTACGCGGCCCTGCACGAGGCTTGGCGGGAAAGCGTGGGGTGACGCGCTCGGCCGCCTCCGGGTTCGCGACTACGCAACGATGTCACGCCGCTCCTGGGACGTGGTGTGCCCTCAGCCGGGCCCTCGGGGCTGAAGGAGCAAGTCTTCCGATCCTTGAGCGCTTCTTCGAAATCCCGCGATAATCGGTTCGACTGTCGCGCTGGGGGCTCACGCCTCAGGAAGCACCGAGCCCGTGGGCCGACCACAAGCGCGGGACGAGCCTGGGGAGAGAAGCGCATGACAGGCATTTCGGGCGTTTCCGATACGAGTGACGCCGAGGGAAGAGCTTCTTATCTGCTGGCGGGGCGGCGCGTCAGCATCTCCGATCTCGTGGCAGCCGGTCTTCTGGAGACCGGTGCACAGCTCACCTTTGAGCGGCCTCGCATCGGCGAGACACACGCTGCACGTGTATCGAAGGATCACTTGATCGAGCTGGTCGACGGGCAGCAATTCAAGTCTCCGTCCAGTGCGGCCATAGCGGCGGTGGGCAGCGGCTCCTTCGACGGCTGGCATGCCTGGGCCCTGGACGACGGCACGACACTGGACGCGCTGCGTCAGCGGCTCCTCGACTCGGTGGCCGCGCAGGCATCGGACGAAGTCACGGTGCAGACCTCCACCGTCCGCCACGAAAAGCTGAAGAAGGCCAGGGAGGGGGCGGAAGCCGGGCGCCCGGTCAGCCTCACGGTTCGGGATCTCCTGAGCTGGTGGGGTGCCGAAAGGCGTGACTACCTGATCAGTCAGCAGGTCGTCGCCGAACTGGACAACCACAGCCTGGCGACGCTGCCCGATTTCACGGCGGTGCACCTCGACGCCCAGGTGGATCTGGTGATCGCCCCGACGGGCGTGGGGGGCGGGCGAGAACCGGAGCAGAGCGCCGCGACAACACAACCCGCCCCCGAAGGTGAGGGTGACCACAGCCTCGGCCTGACGGTCGGCAACCTGCCGTCGGCGATGGCCGGCGTCGTCTCGGTCTCCCCGTCGGCGACGTTCGAGGAAGCCATCACAGAGATGGCGGTCAACGGCTATTCACAACTCGCGGTTCTGGCCGGAACTCGCAACCTCCGCGGCGCCGTCACCTGGGAATCGATTGCCCGGGCGCGGCACGCGGACCCGAACGCCCCATTTTCCAGGGCGATCATCAAAGCGCGCGACGTCACGTACGACCAACATCTGGTCGACGTCCTGCCCTTGCTCGCTGACTTCGACTTTGTCCTGGTCAGAGACCAGGCGAACGCGGTTTCCGGCATCGTCACGGCCAACGACGTGGCCGCGGCTTACGGGGCGATGGCCACGCCGTTCTTCCTGATCGGCGAACTCGATCAAAGGCTGCGGAGAATCCTCTCCGATGTCTTCGACGTGGAACACGCCGCCGCACTGTGCTCGCCGGACGGAGATCGCGACATCAGTTCTTTCGATGATCTGTCCATCGGGGACTACCAGCGCATTCTCCAGAACAAGGATTCATGGGAAGCCCTGGGCTGGCCGCTGGACCGGAAAGTCTTTGTGAAGCGGATCGACGAGCTGCGCGAGATTCGCAATGACCTGATGCACTTCAATCCGGATCCGATCCCGGCAGACGCCGTGCAGAAGATCCGCCACATGATCGCGCTGCTGCGGGAGTACGCCGACTGACTCGAACGGACGTCACCTTCCCATCAGCGTCAATGCGGGAAAGACGTGATCCTGCCAGATCGGGCGGGAGTCCTGATCCGGGTACGGGGTGACGGTCGGGCGGATGTCGAAGAGCTGGGGCGGGTGGCGGGTGGTGTCGTAGGCGGGCCAGCCGGGGTCGCCGTGGGTGGCGAACGTGGTCCAGGCGGCGCGCATCCGGGCCGACAGGGACTCCGCCTCCGGGGAGGGCTCTTCGCCGATCAGGGCGGCGGGCTCCGTCAGACGTGAGGGCGGTCGCGGAGGACCGCGTCGGCCCGGGCACTGGGCATCGTCCCGCCGCGGCAGGGCGCGGCGCCAGCCGATTACGGGAGGTTCGGGCCGACGGCCCGGGCGGTGGGGCGGAATGCTCACATCACGGGTACCGCGCGCATCAGCCGGTGGGGCGCCCGGCCGCGGCGGCCGAGGTCCCGACCGGGCCGACGGGGCTGACCGGACCGACGGGGCCGGCGAAAAGCCGGGCGGGGAGCCAGACGGGGAACCGGGCGAAAAGCCGGGCGGGGAGCCGGGCGGCGGTTCAGTCCGAGCGGGGCTTGAGGAGGTCCTCGACCAGGGTGTCCACCAGGCCGCGCGGGACGCCCGTCCCCGTCAGGGCGCAGTAGACGATCGGGCCGACCAGGGCGTCGATCGCGGCGGCGGGGCTGAGGCCGGGCGAGATCTCGCCGGCTTCGATCGCGCGCGCGAGCATGTCGCGTTCCAGGTCACGGCGTGGGCCGAGGTAGCGGTCGTGGAAACTCCGCGCGGTGTCGGGGTGGTGCTGCGCCTCGGCGAGGAGCGCGAGCAGGACCTGGCCGGCGGTGTCGCGGGTGAGGAAGCGCGCGAAGTCGCGGAGGTAGCCGCGGATGCTCGCCGCCGTGGGCCGCTCCGTCGGTACGGGGAGGTGTTTGTCGCTGTCCTCGATGAGCGTGTCGAGGAGGATCTCGACCTTCGAGGGCCACCAGCGGTAGATCGTCTGCTTGGCGACGCCGGCCCGGCGGGCGATCGCCTCGACGGTCAGGCCGCCGAAGCCGTGCTCGACGAGCAGATCGTCCGCGGCGTGCAGCACGGCCAGGCGGGCGGCTTCGTCGCGTCGGTTGCCGGAGCGCGGCCTGCGGGGCGGGGAGTCGGCGGCGGGCATACGCGACACCCTACCCGCGGCGGCCGTCACCCCATTGTCTAGACGCGACGTTGCGTCTAATCTCAGGGGTTCCTGCTACGAAGGAGTCAAGGTGTCCGCGACAACCCCCCGCCGAGCCCTCGTCATCGGAGCCTCCCGAGGGCTGGGGCTCGTCCTCGCCGGCGAACTCGTCCGGCGCGACTGGCACGTCATCGCCACGGCGCGCCGGGACGGCGGCGAGCTGCACGCGCGTGCCGCCGCCTCGAACGGGCAACTGCGGGTCGAGACGCTGGAGATGACCAGCCCGGAGCAACTGGCCGCGCTGCGCCGGCGCCTCGACGGCCTCCCCCTCGACCTGCTCTTCGTCAACGCCGCGATCGACCGGGGCGATCTGCCGATCGACAAGGTTTCGACGGAGATGTTCACCGAGGTGATGACCACCAACGCGCTGAGCCCGCTGCGTGCCCTGGAGGCCCTCCGCGCACTGGTCGCGCCCGGTGGGACCGTCGCGGTGATGTCCTCCGACCAGGGCAGCGTCTCGCGCAACACCGAGGACGGCTACGAGCTGTACAAGGCCAGCAAGGCGGCGCTCAACCAGTTGATGCGCAGTTACGCCACCCGGCATGCCGACGACGGACACACCAAGCTGCTCCTCGACCCCGGCCACAACCGCACCCGGCTCGGCGGGCCCGACGCGCCACTCAGCCCCCAGGAGAGCGTCCCGGCCGTCGTCGACGTCCTCGAAGCCCAGGCCGGCGCCCCCGGCCTGCGATTCCTGGACCGGTTCGGCGAGCCCGTCCCCTGGTAGAGCGGCGGACCGGCCGGTCGTGCCGGGCGCGGTCGCCCCGCCGCTTCCCCGTTCCGGCCACGGCGGGCGGGCCTGCGGTGAACGCGGGTGGCCGAAGAGCGCGGTTCGGCGCCGCGCCGGAGAACGATCGGTGTGCTGAGCGTGTATGTGCCCGGTGGGTGCGTACGTGTCACGGCGCCGTGGTGTCGGAGGCCGCCCGGGGGCCCGGGGGGGTCGGGCGTACCGTCACGTCCTGTATACGGACCCGGGCCCCCGCTCTACGGACGTTTTCCGGCCAACTATTGACCGCCCACTGACAATCGCCCTTCTCAGGTGGCACTCTTCCCCGCATCCGTTCCGCGGAGCCCCACAGTGCACCACTCCGCACCCACGGCCCGCTCGCCGCTCCACGCCCGCAAGCCCGGACCACCCGCACCTGGTGCCTCCCCCCACACGTTCCACGTGTTCTGCCTCGCTCTGCCCGGACGGCCACTCCGCCGCCCGGTCCCCCTCGGCCGCCCACCCACCGGTCGCGGCCACCGCAGAAGGAGTCAGTGTGAGACGCACCCCCCATAGGCGCGCCGTCGCGACCGGCGCCGTGGTCGCCCTGGCCGCGATGCTGACCGTGACCGTGCAGGCAGGCGCCGGC
Source organism: Streptomyces sp. NPDC018045 (assembly GCF_044327445.1). NCBI lineage: Bacteria > Bacillati > Actinomycetota > Actinomycetes > Kitasatosporales > Streptomycetaceae > Streptomyces > Streptomyces sp. NPDC018045. The sequence goes on along the minus strand of NZ_JBIRFL010000014.1, from coordinate 36,244 downwards.
ACGGCCGCCGCTCCCCGGCCCGGCCAGGCCCACGCACGGCCCGACGCGGGCGCGCTGCCCGCCAAGTTGACCCCGGCACAGCGTGCGGAACTGCTGCGGGAGGCCAGGGCCACCACCGCCGGGACGGCGCGGCAGCTCCAGCTCGGCCCCAAGGAGAAGCTGGTCGTCAAGGACGTCGTCAAGGACGTCAACGGCAGCGTGCACACCCGCTACGAGCGCACCTACGCCGGGCTGCCGGTACTCGGCGGCGGGCTGGTCGTCCACGAGACGCCCGACGGGAAGGTACGCGGCGTCACCAAGGCGGTGCGCTCGCAGCTCGACGTGCCGACCACCACCCCGAAGCTCGCCCCGGCCGCCGCGGAGCAGAAGGCGCTCAAGGCGTCGCAGGCGCAGGGAGCCAAGAAGTCCGAGGCCCAGGAGCCGCGCAAGGTCGTCTGGGTCGCCGACGGCAAGCCGGTCCTGGCGTACGAGACGGTCGTCGGCGGCGTCCAGGAGGACGGCACCACGCCCAACGAGCTGCACGTCGTCACGAACGCGACCACCGGCGAGAAGCTGACCGAGTGGCAGGCTGTCCAGGAGGGCACCGGCAACAGCATGTACAGCGGCCAGGTCCCGCTCGGCACCGCGCCCTCGTACACGCTGACGGACACCACCCGCGGCAACCACAAGACCTACAACCTCAACCGCGGCACCTCCGGCACCGGCACGCTGTTCACCGACGCGGACGACGTCTGGGGTGACGGCACCCCGCAGAACGCCCAGACGGCCGGCGTCGACGCGCACTACGGCGCGGCGCTGACCTGGGACTACTACAAGAACGTGCACGGCCGCAGCGGCATCAGGGGCGACGGGGTCGGCGCGTACAGCCGGGTGCACTACGGCAACAACTACGTCAACGCGTTCTGGCAGGACAGTTGCTTCTGCATGACGTACGGCGACGGCAGCGGCAACGTCAAGCCGCTGACCTCCATCGACGTGGCGGCGCACGAGATGACCCACGGCGTCACCGCGGCCACCGCCAACCTCACCTACAGCGGCGAGCCCGGCGGCCTGAACGAGGGCACCTCGGACATCTTCGCCACCGCCGTCGAGTTCAACGCCAACAACCCCAGCGACGTCGGTGACTACCTCATCGGCGAGGAAATCGACATCAACGGCAACGGCACGCCGCTGCGCTACATGGACAAGCCCAGCAAGGACGGCCGTTCCAAGGACTACTGGTACTCCGGCATCGGCGGCATCGACGTCCACTACTCCTCCGGCGTCGCCAACCACTTCTTCTATCTGCTCGCCGAGGGCAGCGGGCCCAAGGACATCAACGGCGTCCACTACGACAGCCCGACCTACGACAACCAGCCGGTACCCGGCATCGGCCGGGCCAACGCCGAGAAGATCTGGTTCGCGGCGCTGACCAAGCACATGAACGCGAACACCAACTACGCCGGCGCCCGCACCGCGACACTGGCCGCGGCCGCCGAGCTGTTCGGCCAGGGCAGCGCCACGTACAACACGGTCGCCAACACCTGGGCGGCGGTCAACGTCGGCCAGCGCGTCCCGGACGCCGGGGTCAGCGTGACCAACCCGGGCAACCAGACCAGCACCGTCGGCCAGCCCGCCAGCCTGCAGATCAAGGCCAGCAGCAGCAACGCGGGCGCGCTGAAGTACGCGGCCACCGGACTGCCGGCCGGGCTGACCATCAACCAGGACTCCGGGCTGATCTCGGGCACCCCGGCCACCGCGGGCACCGGCAATGTGACGGTCACCGTCACCGACTCCGCCAACAAGACCGGGACCACCAGCTTCACCTGGACCGTGAAGCCGGCCAGCGGCGGTGACGTCTTCGAGAACCTCGACGACGTACAGATCCCGGACGCGGGCACCGCGGTCAACTCACCGGTCAAGGTCGCCCGGGCCGGCAACGCGCCGAGCGCCCTGAAGGTGGATGTGGACATCGTCCACACCTACCGCGGTGACCTGGTGATCGACCTGGTGGCCCCGGACGGCACGGCGTACCGGCTGAAGAACTCCGACGCGGCCGACTCGGCGGCGAACGTCAAGACGACGTACACCGTCAACGCCTCCTCGGAGGCCGCGGAAGGCACCTGGAACCTGCGGGTCCGGGACGTCTACCAGCAGGACACCGGCTACATCAACAGTTGGAAGCTGACCTTCTGAGGTGACGGCGGGCCGCGCGCGGGCCAACCGCCGCGGCCGGCCGGGCAGTTCCAGCCTTCCGTTCGACCGGGCGTCGCTCCTCACCTGGGGCGACGCCCGTTTCTTTGTGTGCGGCTCCGGCATACGAACAGTGATGTTCGCTCTACGGACGATTTCGCGCCAACTTCGGGACCTCCTCCTGACATGCACGCGTTCGAATGGCAGTCTTCCCCCTCAAGTCACACCCGCATCGCTTTGCACCCCCACCCCCGGCAAAGTCGAAGGAGCACGCGTGTCCCCCCACATTTCCCGTAAGGCACGTATCACCGGCACCACGCTGGCAGCGGCCGGCGCCCTGGTCGCCGCAGCCGTCACCGCCGGCACCGCGGGCGCCTCCCCCACAGGCCCCGACACCGCCAGAGCCACCGCGGCCTCGCCCGTCCAGATGACCGCCTCGCACCGCGCCGAACTGCTGCGTGACGCGAGCGCCACCAAGGAGCGGGCAGCGCGGGAACTGGGCCTGGGCGCCCAGGAGAAGCTCGTCGTCAAGGACGTCGTCAAGGACGCCGACGGCACCACCCACACCCGCTACGACCGCACCTTCGCCGGACTGCCCGTCCTCGGCGGCGACCTGATCGTGCACCGGGCCAAGGGCGGCGCGGTCAAGAGCACGACCCAGGCCAACACCGCGAAGATAGCCATCGCCTCGACCACCCCGAAGATCGCCCCGAAGGCCGCGGCACAGGCCGCCCAGGGCACCGCGAAGTCGTTCGGCGCCAAGCAGGCCGCCGCCGTGACGCCCAAGAAGGTCGTCTGGGCCGCGTCCGGCAAGCCGGTCCTCGCGTACGACACCGTGGTCGGCGGCTTCCAGAAGGACGGCACGCCCAACCAGCTCCACGTCATCACCGACGCCGGCACCGGAAAGAAGATCTTCCAGTACCAGGGCATCGAGAACGGCGCGGGCACCAGCGCCTACAGCGGCTCGGTCGAGATCGGCTCGAAGAAGGGCGGCAGCGGCTTCGAGCTGACCGACGACGCGCGCGGCGGCCACTCGACGTTCAACCTGAGCGGCAGTCAGAGCGGCGAGGGCAAGCTGTTCACCGACGAGGACGACAAGTGGGGCAACGGCAAGGCCGACGACCCGCAGACCGCCGCCGTCGACGCCGCCTACGGCGCCCAGCTCACCTGGGACTACTACAAGACCGTGCACGGCCGCGCCGGCATCAAGGGCGACGGCAAGGGCGCGACCTCCCGTGTCCACTACGGCCAGAACTACTCCAACGCGTTCTGGGACGACAGTTGCTTCTGCATGACCTACGGCGACGGTGAGGGCAACAAGAAGCCGCTGACCTCGATCGACGTCGCGGCGCACGAGATGAGCCACGGCGTCACCTCGGCCACCGCCAACCTCACCTACAGCGGCGAGTCGGGCGGCCTGAACGAGGCCACCTCGGACATCTTCGGCACCTCCGTGGAGTTCTTCGCCAAGAACAAGGAGGACGCCGGCGACTACCTCATCGGCGAGAAGGTCGACATCGCCGGTGACGGCAAGCCGCTGCGCTACATGGACAAGCCCTCCAAGGACGGCCAGTCCCTGGACAGTTGGAGCCCGGACGCCGGCAACGTCGACGTGCACTACTCCTCCGGCATCGCCAACCACTTCTTCTACCTGCTGGCCGAGGGCAGCGGCGCCAAGGAGATCGGCGGCGTCAAGTACGACAGCCCGACCGCGGACGGCAAGAAGGTCGAGGGCATCGGCCGGGACAAGGCCGAGAAGATCTGGTTCAAGGCCCTGACCACGTACATGACCTCCAACACCGACTACAAGGCCGCCCGTGAGGCGACCGTCAAGGCGGCCACCGACCTGTACGGCGCGGACAGCGCCGAGGTCAAGGGCGTCGAGGCGGCGTGGACGGGCGTCGCGGTGAAGTGAGCGCGGTACCGGCCGGCCCCTGAGGGCCGGCCTCCCGGGGCAGCGCGTCCCCACGACCGGGCGGTGTCCGGAGGCTCCCAACCTCCCTTCGGACACCGCCCTTCCCATGCCGCCGGGCCGGCGCCGCAGGGCGGCCACGAGGCGGCGGCACGGCCGGCCGGTGCCGAAGGACACCGTCCCTCGGCACCGGCCGACGCAGCGGCGGCCGAAGCACCGCTCCGTCACTTCACCTCAAGGACGATCTTCCCCTGCGTACGGCCGGTCTCGCCCATCTCGTGCGCCTTCGCGGCCTCCTCCAGGGGGAAGGTCGCGGCGATGTGCGCGCGCAGCGCGCCGGACTCGGCGAGGGCGGCGATCTCGCGCATGCCCGCGTGGTCGGCCTCCACGATCAGCAGGGCCAGGCGGACCCCGCGCGCGGCGGCCTTCGCCTCGTCCTCCGGAGTGCTGCCGACGAGGATCGAGACGACCGTGCCGCCCTCGCGCACCACGTCCAGGGAGCGGGTGAGGGTGTCGCCGCCGATGGTGTCCAGCACGACGTCGACCGGGCCGACGGCCTCGGCGAAGTCGGTCTCCCGGTAGTCGATCACCTCGTCGGCCCCGAGCGAGCGCAGGAAGTCGTGCTTGGCGGCGCTCGCCGTACCGATCACGTGAGCGCCCTTGGCCTTGGCGATCTGTACGGCGAGGTGGCCGACGCCGCCGGCGGCCGCGTGGATCAGGACGCGCTGTCCGGGCCGTACGTCCGCGGTGTCCACCAGGGCCTGGTGGGCGGTGAGCGCGGCCAGCGGCAGGGCGCCCGCCTGGACGTGGTCGAGAGCGGCGGGCTTGCGCGCGAACGCCCGCGCGGGGCCGACGACGTACTCGGCGTGGGTGCCGACACCGTACGGGTAGGGGACCATCCCGAAGACCTCGTCACCCGGTGCGAACACCGTCACGCCGAGGCCCACCGCCTCGACGACGCCGGAGACGTCCCAGCCCAGGACGCGGGGCAGCGTCTTGACGAAGAGGCCGGCCGCGCGGTGCTTCCAGTCGGTGGGGTTCACGCCGGCGGCCCGGACCGCGATCAGTATCCGGCCGGGGCCCGGCTCGGGCCGCGGGAGTTCGGTCTCCTTCAGTACGTCGGGGCCGCCCGTGACGTCCTGGCTGATGGCACGCATGGTGTGTTCGCTCATGCCGTCCAGCATCACCGGCCCCGGAAGCCGCGACAATGGCACGATGGCCACCTTCCGATAGAATCGTGCCATGCGACGTACGCACCGTGTGGTGGTCCTGGCCCTGGAGGGCGTCTATCCGTTCGAACTCGGCATCCCGGGGCGGGTCTTCGGTGCCGCCGACGGCCACTACGAGGTGCTGACCTGCTCGGCCGACGGGCGCCCGGTGCGCTGCGGAGCCGACTTCTCGATCACCGTCGAGCACGGCCCCGGGATCCTGCGCACCGCCGACACCGTGGTCGTCCCGTCCATCGCCCCGGACCACGTCCGTACCGAGCTGCCCGGCGCGGTGACCGCCGCACTGGCGATGATCCGGCCCGGTACCCGCATCGTGTCGATCTGCACCGGCGCCTACGTCCTGGCCGCCGCCGGGCTGCTGGACGGCCGCCCGGCCACCACGCACTGGCAGCTCACCGACGACTTCCGGCGGTGCTTCCCGCAGGTCCGGCTCACCCCCGACGTGCTCTTCGTCGACGACGGTGACGTACTGACCTCCTCCGGCGCCGCCTCCGGCATCGACGTGTGCCTGCACGTGGTGCGCGCGGACCACGGCGGCGCGCTGGCCAATCACGTGGCCCGGAAGTGTGTCGTGCCGCCGTTCCGCGACGGCGGCCAGGCCCAGTACGTCGAACAGCCGGTGCCCGCGCCGACCGCGACCGGCACGGCCGCCACCCAGCAATGGGCCCTGGAGCACCTGGACGAGCCGCTGACGCTGACCCGGCTGGCCCGGCACGCCGGGATGAGTCTGCGCACCTTCAACCGCCGCTTCCGCGACGAGACCGGCCTGAGCCCCGGGCGGTGGCTCATCCAGCAGCGGCTGCTGCGCGCCCGCCAGCTCCTGGAGACCAGCGACCTGCCGGTGGACCTGGTCGCCGGGCAGGTCGGCTTCGCCGGCGGCGCGTCCCTGCGCCAGCATCTGCACGCCGCGATCGGTGTCTCACCGCAGGTGTACCGGCGCACGTTCCGGGCTCCCGGCCGGGCGACGGGGGCAGGTCCGGAGCCGGGGCCGGCGGCAGGGGCGGAGCCGGAGCCGGTGGCCGCCGGTCGCTGACCCGCGGCCCGCCCGTGACGCCCACGGAACACCCACCGCGCGTCCACGGCCCCGCGGAACGCCCGCAGAACACCCCGGAACTCCCCCGGAATGCCCGCAGAACACCCGGAACACCCCTGGAACGCCCACCGGGGCACCGCACGCCCTAGCGCGGCGCCCCGGCCCGTACGGACAGCGGCCGCCCGTCAGCGCATCAGCACCCCGGCCTCCTCGCCCGTCGTCTCCGAGGGCACCGCCAGCAGGCCCATCTCGGCCGCGGAGACCAGCAGCCGGTGGGCCGGCAGGACGCGGACCGTATAGCCGAAGGAGCCGGTGCGGTCCAGGGCGAGCGGGCCTTCGTAGAGCCAGCGGCCCTCCAGGTCCGGACCGCCGGTCGGTTTGAGCGGCACGGTCGTGGCGTCCGTGATCCGGTCGGACTCGTCCACCCGGCCCGAGACGACCTGGACCTCGACATCGTCCGGGGCCAGCTCGCCGAGCGCGACGCGGACCCGCAGCGCCAGGGTGGCGCCCAGTTCGGCGCTGCCGTTGGGCGGGGCGCCCGGCACGCCGGCGTGCTCCGCACGGTCCACCACCAGGGCCCCGGTCTCCACGTGGTCCACCGCGACCTGCGGCCACGCGGCCCGTACCCGGGTCTTCCAGGCCGCCAGTTCGGTCGCGGCCTGCGGGGTCAGGGCTCGCTGGGAGCGGGCGGCGGGCGCGTACAGACGCTCCACGTACTCCCGCACCATGCGCCCCGCCAGCACCTTCGGCCCCAGATTGACCAGGGTCTGCCGGACCATCTCGACCCAGCGCTGCGGGACGCCGGCCTCGTCGCGGTCGTAGAAGCGCGGCGCGACCCGCTGCTCCAGCAGCTCGTACAGGGCGTTGGCCTCCAGTTCGTCGCGCCGGTCCTCGTCGGTGGCGTGGCCGTCGGCGGTCGGGATGGACCAGCCGAAGTCCGGCTCGTACCACTCGTCCCACCAGCCGTCCAGGACGGACAGGTTCAGACAGCCGTTGAGCGCCGCCTTCATACCGGAGGTGCCGCATGCCTCCAGCGGACGCAGCGGGTTGTTCAGCCAGACGTCGCAGCCGGGGTAGAGCTTCTGCGCCATGGCCATGCCGTAGTCGGGCAGGAAGACCAGCCGCTGCCGTACCCGCGGGTCGTCGGCGAAGCGGACCAGTTCCTGCACGAGGCGCTTGCCGCCGTCGTCGGCCGGGTGGGCCTTGCCCGCCACCACGATCTGGATCGGCCGCTCGCGGTGCAGCAGCAGCTCCATCAGGCGGTCGCGGTCGCGCAGCATCAGGGTGAGCCGCTTGTAGGACGGCACCCGGCGGGCGAACCCGATGGTGAGCACCTCCGGGTCCAGTACGCCGTCGATCCAGCCCAGTTCGGCGGCCCCGGCGCCGCGCTGCCGCCAGGAGACGTGCAGCCGGCGCCGTACCTCCTCGACGAGCTGTTCGCGCAGCACCCGGCGCAGGTCCCAGACGTCCGCGTCCGGGATGTCGGCCACCGCCGACCAGCGTCGCGAGTCGCCGACGGAGAGCGCGTCCTCGGTGCGGCCCGCGCCGATCTGGCGTGCGCCGAGCCGGAAGACCTCGGGCGCCACCCAGGTGGGCGCGTGGACCCCGTTGGTCACCGACGTGATCGGTACGTCCTCCGGGTCGAAGCCTGGCCACAGCCCGGCGAACATCTCCCGGCTGACGCGGCCGTGCAGGGTGGAGACGCCGTTGGCCCGCTGGGCCAGCCGCAGGCCCATCACCGCCATGTTGAAGCAGTTGGGCTCGCCGCCGGGGTAGGTCTCCAGGCCGAGCGCGAGGATCCGTTCGACGTCGATGCCGGGCAGCTCCGCCGCTTCACCGAAGTGCCGGGCGACCAGTTCGCGGTCGAAGCGGTCGATGCCGGCGGGGACGGGGGTGTGGGTGGTGAAGACCGTCCCGGCGCGCACGGTCTCCAGGGCGCCGTCGAAGTCGAGGCCGACGGGCCCGCCCGTCCCGCCGGGGCCGCCCTCGCGGCCGGCGTCCGCCAGCTCGCGGATGCGTTCCAGGCCGAGGAAGCCCGCGTGCCCCTCGTTCGTGTGGAACACCTCGGGTACGGCGTGGCCGGTCAGCCGGCAGTACGTCCGGACGGCCCGCACCCCGCCGATCCCCAGCAGCATCTCCTGCAACAGGCGGTGCTCGCTGCCCCCGCCGTAGAGCCGGTCCGTCACGTCCCGTTCGCCCGGGCCGTTCTCCTCCACGTCGGAGTCCAGGAGCAGCAGCGGTACCCGCCCGACCCTGGCCACCCAGACGGACGACCGCAGCCGCCGCCCGCCGGGCAGCGCGAGGGCCACCTGGGCGGGCGACCCGTCGGCCTCCCGCAGCAGGTCGAGCGGCAGTTCGTTGGGGTCGAGCACCGGGTAGTGCTCCTGCTGCCAGCCCTCGCGGGACAGCGACTGGCGGAAGTAGCCGTGCCGGTAGAGCAGGCCGACCCCGATGAGCGGTACGCCGAGGTCGCTGGCCGCCTTGAGGTGGTCGCCGGCGAGGATGCCGAGACCGCCCGAGTACTGGGGCAGCGCGGCGGTGATGCCGAACTCGGGCGAGAAGTAGGCGACGGCCTCGGGCAGCCGGCCGTCCCGGCCGCTCTGCTGGGCGCTCTGGTACCAGCGCTGCCCGGAGAGGTAGTCCTGCAGGTCGTCGGCGGCCGCGCCGAGCCGGCGCAGGAATCTGCGGTCCCCGGCCAGCTCCGCGAGCCGCTCGGCGGAGACGGTGCTCAGCAGCCGTACGGGGTCCAGGCCCGCCCGGCGGCGACCGGCGGGGGCTATGGCGTGGAACAGTTCGCGGGTCTCGGCGTGCCAGGACCAGCGCAGATTACGCGCCAGGTCGCTGAGCGGTCGCAGGGGTTCCGGGAGGACGGGGCGCACGGTGAACCGACGAATGGCCTTCACGCTACGACGGTAGCGGCGCACCGCCGCCCGATTCGCCCGGTACCCCGGAATCCGGTCGCATCCGGACGTCAACTGCCATGATCGGTAGGGCCCTTGGCCCGTCACCCGTTCGGCCGAGCCGGTCACCCGAAGGGCGTCTTCCAGCCGTCCGAAGGCATGCCGCGCCCCACCACGACGGCGGGATCCGGGCCCCCCTCCCCCGCACCCCCGCCGCCTCTCGCGGCCGGTACGGCCGGTTCCCCACCCTCGTGCACGCCTGCTCGGCATCGCGCCGGACGGACGCCGTGTGGCGCCCCCGGGCCGGGTGCGGCAGCCGGGCCTCCCCCGCGATCCCGGCGGCGTCCGCCCGAGTTGGGGCGGGGCCGGGAGGCGGTCACGTCCGGGGCGGGCGACGTCCGCGGTCCTGCGCGCGGCGTTCCCCGATCGGGATGCGCAACTCGGCCTGTTCGCACCGGGTGTGGACATCACGTCGGCGTGGAACTCGGGGGACACTGCGGAGCGGACCCTCTCCGGTACGTCCATGGCCGCTCCGCACGCAGCCGGCGCGGCTGCGCTCCATCTGTCGTCCCACCGGCGGGCCGATCCGAAGGAGGTGCGGAACGCGCTGGCCGCCGCGGCGGCCACGCATCGGAACAAGGCGGCGGGCACCGGCTCGCCGACCACGTTGTCGCAGGTCAGCTCCCGCTGGTGCACACCGGACGGTCCGCCCCCGTACCGCGTGCGGGCGGGGCGGGGGCCGTGCGCCGGGGGCGTCCGTACCACCGGTCGGCCTGGCCGGAGCCCGGGTCATATTCCGTTCCGCGGTTACGTACCGGTAGTGCGCGGACGGCCGGATTGCCCGCCCCCGCGCCACGGGAAGGCTTGTGCGGTACCGCTCTTGCGCCCCGGCGCGCCGCACGGCTTCCGCGCCACCCCCATCCGCCAACCGAGTGAAAGCGGACAGGAGAGCCCATGCCCGCAGCCCGCCCACCCGTCACAAAAACGATAGAAAGGACAGAATCCGGTAGCACGTCCCGAGTGTCAGGTGACCCCATGATCGGCCGCATTCCCGTGCTCGACCTCCACCCGCTGATCGACTGCGGCCGTCGCCCGGCGAAAGCGGTGGTCGGAGAGACCTTCGAGATCTCGGCCACGGTCTTCCGCGAGGGGCACGACGCGGTCGCCGCCAACGTCGTCCTGCGCGACCCGCTGGGCCGCCCCGGCCCCTGGACCCCCATGCGCGAACTGGCGCCCGGCACGGACCGGTGGGGCGCCGAGGTCACCCCGGACGTGGAGGGCCGGTGGACGTACGGCGTCGAGGGCTGGTCGGATCCGGTCGGCACCTGGCGTCACCAGGCCGGTATCAAGATCCCGGCCGGTATCGACACCGACATGGTCCTCGCCGAGGGTGCCGCGCTGCACGAACGCGCCGCCGAGGGGGTGCCCAAGAGGGACGGCCGGGAAGCGGTGCTGGCCGCGGCGGACGCCCTGCGCGATCCGAAGCTGCCCGCCGCGACCCGGCTCGCCGCCGCGCTCACCCCCGAGGTCACCGGCGCGCTCGCCCGGCACCCGCTGCGCGAACTGGTCACCGCCTCACGGACGGTGCCGCTGCTGGTCGAGCGCCGCCGCGCCCTGTTCGGGTCGTGGTACGAGCTGTTCCCGCGCTCGGAGGGCGCGGTCGTCCGGAAGGGCGAGGCGCCGGTCAGCGGCACGTTCCGGACGGCTGCCGAGCGGCTGCCGGCGGTCGCGGCCATGGGGTTCGACGTGGTCTATCTGCCGCCCGTGCACCCCATCGGCACCTCCTACCGCAAGGGCCGCAACAACGCGCTGTCCGCGGCGCCGGGCGACGTGGGGTCGCCGTGGGCCATCGGCTCGCCCGAGGGCGGGCACGACGCCCTGCACCCGGACCTCGGCACCTTCGAGGACTTCGAGCACTTCGTCCGCACGGCCCGCGACCTGCGCATGGAGGTGGCGCTGGACTTCGCCCTCCAGTGCTCGCCGGACCACCCCTGGATCACCGAGCACCCCGAGTGGTTCCACCACCGGGCGGACGGCTCCATCGCCTACGCCGAGAACCCGCCGAAGAAGTACCAGGACATCCACCCGATCGCGTTCGACGCGGACCTGGGCGGGCTGGTGCGGGAGACGGAACGGCTGCTGCGCTTCTGGATGGAGCGCGGGGTGCGCATCTTCCGGGTGGACAACCCGCACACCAAGCCGGTGCTCTTCTGGGAGAAGGTCATCGCGGACGTCAACCGCACGGATCCGGACGTCATCTTCCTGGCCGAGGCGTTCACCCGGCCGGCCATGATGCGCACGCTGGCACAGATCGGGTTCCAGCAGTCGTACACCTATTTCACCTGGCGCAACTCCAAGCACGAACTCACCGAGTACCTCACCGAGCTGTCGCGCCAATCGGCCCCGTACATGCGGCCGAATTTCTTCGTCAATACGCCGGACATCCTCCACGCCTATCTGCAGCACGGCGGGCGGCCCGCGTTCGAGGTGCGGGCCGTACTGGCCGCCACCCTCTCCCCGACGTGGGGCGTCTACGCCGGATTCGAGCTGTGCGAGTCGACACCGGTACGAAGTGGCAGCGAGGAGTACCTGGATTCCGAGAAGTACCAACTCAGGCCCCGGGACTGGGAGACAGCGGCGCGCCAGGGACGTACGATCGCTCCTCTCATCACCACGCTGAACCGCTTGCGGCGCCGCCACCCGGCACTCCAACAGCTACGCGACCTCCATTTCCACACCGTCGACGACGACGCCGTCCTCGCCTATTCCAAACGGGCCGGAAACGGCGCCGGGGCCGACACGGTGCTCACCGTCGTCAACCTCGACCCGCACCACACCCACGAGGCGACGGTGTCGTTGGACATGCCGGAACTCGGCCTCGATTGGCATGATTCCGTCCCGGTGCGCGACGAGCTCACCGGCGAGACCTACCACTGGGGCAGGGACAACTATGTACGCCTCGAACCGGGCCGTTCACCGGCGCCCGCGCACCTGTTCTCCCTGCGACCGTCCTCACCGATCGGAGGGTCACCCAATTGATCGTCAACGAGCCCGTCCCGGACAAGTTCGAGGACACGCCGGCCAAGGACCGCGACCCCGACTGGTTCAAACGGGCCGTCTTCTACGAGGTCCTGGTGCGCTCCTTCCAGGACAGCAACGGTGACGGCATCGGCGACCTCAAGGGCATCACGGCCAAACTGGACTATCTCCAGTGGCTGGGCGTGGACTGCCTGTGGCTGCCCCCGTTCTTCAAGTCGCCGCTGCGGGACGGCGGTTACGACGTGTCGGACTACACGGCCGTACTCCCGGAATTCGGCGACCTGGCCGACTTCGTGGAGTTCGTGGACGCCGCGCACCAGCGCGGGATGCGGGTGATCATCGACTTCGTCATGAACCACACCAGCGACCAGCACCCGTGGTTCCAGGAGTCCCGCACCGACCCGGACGGCCCGTACGGTGATTACTACGTCTGGGCCGACGACGACAAGCAGTACCAGGACGCGCGGATCATCTTCGTCGACACCGAGGCGTCGAACTGGACCTTCGACCCGGTGCGCAAGCAGTACTTCTGGCACCGCTTCTTCTCCCACCAGCCGGACCTGAACTACGAGAACCCGGCCGTCCAGGAGGAGATGATCTCCGCCCTGCGCTTCTGGCTCGACCTGGGCATCGACGGATTCCGGCTGGACGCGGTCCCGTACCTGTACGCCGAGGAGGGCACCAACTGCGAGAACCTGCCCGCCTCGCACGCCTTCCTCAAGCACGTACGGGCGGAGATCGACGCGCATTACCCGGACACGGTGCTGCTGGCCGAGGCCAACCAGTGGCCGGAGGACGTCGTCGACTATTTCGGCGACTACTCCAAGGGCGGGGACGAATGCCACATGGCGTTCCATTTCCCGGTCATGCCGCGTATCTTCATGGCGGTCCGCAGGGAATCGCGCTACCCGGTCTCGGAAATTCTGGCCAAGACCCCGGCGATTCCGGCCAACTGCCAGTGGGGCATCTTCCTGCGCAACCACGACGAGCTGACACTCGAAATGGTCACGGACGAAGAGCGCGACTATATGTACGCGGAATATGCCAAGGACCCGCGCATGCGGGCCAATATCGGCATCCGCCGCCGACTGGCCTCGCTGCTCGACAACGACCGCAACCAGATCGAGCTGTTCACCGCGCTGCTGCTGTCGCTGCCGGGCTCGCCGATCCTGTATTACGGCGACGAGATCGGCATGGGCGACAACATCTGGCTCGGCGACCGGGACGCGGTCCGCACGCCGATGCAGTGGACGCCCGACCGGAACGCGGGTTTCTCCTCCTGCGACCCCGGCCGGCTCTTCCTGCCGACCATCATGGACCCGGTCTACGGCTATCAGGTCACCAACGTCGAGGCGTCGATGTCCTCGCCGTCGTCGCTGCTCCACTGGACCCGGCGCATGATCGAGATCCGTAAGCAGAACCCGGCCTTCGGCCTCGGCACCTACACCGAACTGCCCTCGTCCAACCCCGCGGTACTGGCCTTCCTGCGTGAATACCAGGACGACCTGGTGCTGTGCGTGCACAATTTCTCGCGTTTCGCGCAGCCCACCGAACTGGATCTGCGCACATTCAACGGGCGGCATCCGGTCGAGCTGATCGGCGGCGTCCGTTTCCCGCCCATCGGCGAATGGCCCTATCTGCTGACCCTGGCGGGCCACGGCTTCTATTGGTTCCGGCTGCGGAGGGGGGCGGTCTAGGGGCCCCACCGGCGTCCGGCCGGGGCGGCGGAAAACCGCCGCCCGTATCCGCCCGCGAGGCGGGTGCGGGCGTTTTCCGACCGCCCCCACGGGCAGTCTCCCTACTACCGCACGGGCCGGGTGAGCCAGCGCCGAAACCCCGGCGTCAGGGGTAATGCCCACGGACGCCGCTGCCGTACGGACGATCCTCACCCGACACGTCCCGCACCGCCGCACAGTCAAGGCCGCATTCCGGGACACTCTGCCCTACCTGTCGTGTGCCCGGGGAAAGGACGCGACGCCATGTCGGAGACCGCCTCGACCCGTGCCATCCGCAGTTCGCATGACCGCCTCTCGACCACCGCGCCCGCGCTGTTGTCCTCCCTCGTCCCCCTGCTGAGCGAATGGCTGCCGCGACAGCGGTGGTTCGCCGGCAAAGGGCGGCCGATCACGGGATTCACGCTGGTGTCGGCGACCGAGTTGCTGCCGTGCGCGGCGGGTGGCGCCACACCGGGGCTGCTGCATCTGCTCGTACGGGCGCAGCAGTCGGCGGCTCCTCCCGGGGCCCCGCATCCGGCCCCACCGGGGAGCCCGGCCGGTCAGGCCGCCGCGCACCCCGGGGGCCCGGCGGCGAGCGCGGACTGCTACCAGCTCCTGCTCGGCGTGCACAGCGCCCTGCCGCCGCAGCTCGCCCCCGCCGTGATCGGCCGCCCCGCCGGCGGCCCGCTGCACGGGCGCACGGTCTACGACGCCCTGCTGGACAACCGGCTGTGCGCGCTCCTGCTGGAGCGGCTGCGGGTGCCGGGGCGGCTCGGCGGGCTGCGGTTCCGCCGGGTGGCCGACAGCACCATCTCCTCCGGGATGCCCGCCCGCCCGGTCACCGCCGAGCAGACCAACTCCTCGGTGGTCTACGGCGATGCGTACATCCTCAAGGTGTTCCGGCGTACCGCGCCCGGCCTCAACCCGGACCTGGAACTGCCGCTGGCGCTGGCCCGCGCCAAGTGCGGACGGGTCCCGGCGCCCGCCGCGTGGTTCGAGACCGACCCGGAGGCGGGCGAGGGCGAGCCGGTCACGCTCGGGGTGCTCCAGCCGTATCTGAGCGGCTCCGCCGACGGGTGGCAGCTCGCCCTCAACGCGCTCGCCGTACAGGCCGACTTCACCAGCTCGGCGCGGGCGCTCGGGCACGCCACCGCCGAGGTGCACACCGCGCTGGCCGAGACACTGCCCACCACCGAGCTGCGCCGCCCCCAACTGGACGCGGTCGCCGCGCAGATGAACGAGCGGCTGGTGGCCACCGCGCGCGTGGTGCCCGCGCTGCGGCCGTACTGCGCGCGGCTGCGCACCGCCTTCGACGACCTCGCGGCGCTCGGGCACGACGGCCGCGCCTGGTCCGCGCAGCGCATCCACGGCGACCTGCACCTGGGCCAGACGCTGCGGACCGCCGACGAGGGCCGCTGGTCACTGATCGACTTCGAGGGCGAGCCGTCCCGGCCGCTGGCCGAGCGGCGGCGTCCGCAGCCGGCGGTGCGCGACGTGGCGGCCATGCTGCGCTCATTCGACTACGCGGCGCGCAGCGGCCCTTCGGGCGGCGACCCGTGGTCGCTGGAGTGGGCCCGGCGCACCCGGGCCGCCTACTGCCTCGGCTACGCGGAGGCCGGCGGGCTCGACCCGCGCTCGGCGCCCGAGCTGATGCGGGCCTACGAGACCGACAAGGCCGTCTACGAGGTGCTGTACGAGGCCCGCCACCGGCCGAACTGGCTGCCCGTACCGATGGCCGCGGTGCGGCGGCTGGCCGGGGCGCAGACGTCCCGGGGCGCCGCGGGCTCCGACCCCTGTGCCGGACCGGACCCGGGCGGGGCCGATGGGCGTGCATGAAACGGCGGGAGCGGGCCACCCGCAGCGGTACGGAGCACCGGGCCGGGCGCGGCTCGCCGGAGCCGGGCGTCCGGGGCCCGTGGCCGTCACCGCGGCCCGCGCGGCGGGCACCGCGCCGCGGGCCCCGGCCGCGCCCGCGCCGCGCCCGGCACGTACCAGACCCCAGTACCTCAGACAACCCTGACATCTGGCCGAGGAGGCTCCTCTCGTGACCGCCCGTTCGTCGTCCCGCCGCCCATCGCAAGAACCCGCGTCCGCCCGCGGCCCGGCCGTCCGGGGCGCGTCCCCGGAGGCGGCCGCCGGCCGGCCCGGTGTCCCGGCGACCTTCCTGCCGGGGCGTGATGAGCCTGCCGGGCCCGGCGGGGCCGCCTCGCCCACCGCTCCCTCCACGCCCTCCGCGTCCGCCCCCGCCGACGCCCCGTCGTCCGCGGAGCGGCCGCCGCACCAGCGGGACCACGGCGAGCCGCTGCCGGAGCGGCCCGGACGCGCCCGGCCCGACGGCGGCGCGGCCGAGGCCGCGCCGGAGCCCAGCGGCGGGAGCCACGGAGTGCGGACCGCACCGCCGCCCGACCCCGGGGACCGTGACCGGCTGCTGTCCGGCGCGCACCACGACCCGCACGGTCTGCTCGGCGCCCACCCGGTGCGCGGCGGTGTGCTCTTCCGGGTGCTGCGCCCGTACGCGAAGGCCGTCACCGTCCTCGCCAAGGGCCTGCGCGCCGATCTGCACGACGAGGGCGACGGGCTGTTCGGCGGTGTCCTGCCGCTGTCCGCGGTCCCCGAGTACGAGCTGCTGGTCTCGTACGAGGACAACGACGTGAGCGTGCACGACCCGTACCGCTTCCTGCCCGCCGTCGGTGAGCTGGATCTGCACCTGTTCGGTGAGGGCCGCCACGAGGAGCTGTGGCGGGCGATGGGCGCGTGGCCGATGGTGCACCAGGGGGTGACCGGCACCCGCTTCACCGTCTGGGCGCCGAACGCCCGGGGTGTGCGCGTGGTCGGCGACTTCAACTACTGGGACGGCACCGGGTTCCCGATGCGCTCGCTCGGCTCGTCCGGTGTCTGGGAGCTGTTCCTGCCCGGGGTGGGCGAGGGCGAGCTGTACAAGTTCGAGATCACCCGGCCGGACGGCTCGAAGACGCTGCGCGCCGACCCGATGGCCCGCCGTACGGAGTGCCCGCCCGCCAACGCCTCCGTCGTGCACGCCTCGCACCACCGGTGGCAGGATGCCGCCTGGATGGAGCGGCGTGCCGAGCGCCCGGTGCACGAGGCGCCGTTCTCCGTCTACGAGGTCCACCTGGCGTCCTGGCGCCCCGGGCTCACGTACCGGCAGCTCGCCCAGCAGTTGCCCGCCTACGTCAAGGACCTGGGCTTCACCCACGTCGAGCTGATGCCGGTCGCCGAGCACCCCTTCGGCGGCTCGTGGGGCTACCAGGTCACCGGCTTCTACGCGCCGACCGCCCGGATGGGCACCCCCGACGACTTCAAGTACCTGGTCGACGCGTTGCACCGGGCCGGGATCGGGGTGCTGATGGACTGGGTGCCGGCGCACTTCCCGCGCGACGCCTGGGCGCTGGCGGAGTTCGACGGGCGGACGCTGTACGAGCACGAGGACCCGGCGCGGGCCGCGCACCCCGACTGGGGCACCCTGGAGTTCGACTACGGCCGCGCCGAGGTACGCAACTTCCTGGTGGCCAACGCGGTGTACTGGTGCGAGGAGTTCCACATCGACGGGCTGCGGGTGGACGCGGTCGCCTCGATGCTCTACCTCGACTACTCCCGGGAGAGCGGCGAGTGGACGCCCAACGCGCACGGCGGGCGGGAGAACCTGGACGCGGTGGCCTTCCTCCAGGAGATGAACGCCACCGTCTACCGGCGCTGCCCCGGTGTCGTCACCGTCGCCGAGGAGTCCACCGCCTGGGACGGCGTCACCCGCGCCACCCACCACGTGGGGCCCGGCGGCTTCGGCGGGCTGGGCTTCGGGCTGAAGTGGAACATGGGCTGGATGCACGATTCGCTGGGCTACGTCAGCAAGGAACCGGTGCACCGCAAGTACCACCACAACGAGATGACGTTCTCGATGGTGTACGCGTACTCGGAGAACTACGTGCTGCCGATCTCGCACGACGAGGTGGTGCACGGCAAGCGGTCGCTGGTCTCCAAGATGCCCGGTGACTGGTGGCAGCAGCGGGCCACGCAGCGGGCGTACCTGGGGTTCATGTGGGCGCACCCGGGCAAGCAGCTCCTGTTCATGGGGCAGGAGTTCGCGCAGGGGGCGGAGTGGGCCGAGGGGCACGGCCCCGACTGGTGGCTGCTGGACCCGTCGTACTCGGCCGAGCCCGACCACCGGGGCGTACGGGACCTGGTGCGCGACCTGAACCGCCGCTACACGGACACGCCCGCGCTGTGGGAGCGGGACACCGTGCCGGAGGGCTTCTCCTGGGTCGTCGGCGACGCCGGTGAGGACAACGTCTTCGCGTTCCTGCGCTACGGCAGGGACGGCACCCCGCTGCTGGCGGTCTCCAACTTCTCGCCGGTGGTACGGCACGCGTACCCGCTCGGGGTGCCGGAGGACGTGACGGCATGGCGGGAGGTCCTGAACACGGACGAGGCGCGGTACGGCGGGAGCGGGGTGGCCAACCCCGAGCCGCTGGTGCCCGACGCGGCCGTGCCGTGGCACGGGCGGCCGGCGTCCGTCACTCCCGTGCTGCCGCCGCTGGCCACGGTCTGGCTGCGGCCGGCCTGACGGCGGTCCCTCGCAGGGCGGCGGGGGCGGGCGTGGGGGTGCCCTCGCGGCGGTCCGCCGCGGGCCGGTGGCCGGGCGGGGCCGAGCGTGGCCGGGCGTGGCAGCGGGCGGAAGGCACAGACGGCGGGTGGCAGGCTGTGGGCGGCAGGCGGCGTTCGACGGACTGCGGGCAGCGGCCTGCGGGCTGGTCAGTCGGGCCGGGCCGTCAGTTCCGCGCGCAGCCGGGCCATACCCGCCCGCCACTCCCTGCCGCCGTCCGCCGCGTCCCACAGCTCGGCCAGCTCCGAGTCCGGCGCGCACACCCGGTCCAGGGCGTGCACCGCGAGCACGGCGAGCTGGGGCGGCGGCGCGGGGATCGTGAGGTCCGGGGCGTACGCGGAGCCGGGCGGGGAGGCGCTCGCGGCGCGGGCGGCGGCCGTCAGAGCCGCGGCGGCCACGGCCATGGCGCCTTCCGGTGCTTCGAGGTAGTCCCGTTCGGCGGCGGCGGTGGAGAGCACGCCCCGTATCGCGCCGAGCCGCCGGTCCGCCGGCATGGCGGCCAGGTCGTCCAGCAGATCCGCCGCCGCGTCGTGGTCGAACGGCCCCATGCCCCAGGTCCCCATCGGCTTGCACCCCTCACTCGCTCCCACCCCGAAACGCCCGCACTCCACCACCGGGCCGATTGCATCGTGGCACCTGCCACTGACAATCGCCCCCGCGGTGGAGTGCGGGATCGCGCGGATCCGGCTCAGGCGCGCGGCGCCGCGCTGCCGCTGCCCGCCGCGACCGGCTCCCGGGCGGCCTCCGGCCCGGCGTCCGGCTCCTGCGTACGGCGGCGACGGGGCAGCAGTACGGCGACCAGCACCGTCCCCGCCCCGAGGACGACCGCGCCGATCAGGCTGGTGTGCGCCACCGCGTCGGAGAACGCCCCGCGCACCGCGTCCGCGACCGCCTGGGCCTGCTGGAGGCCGAGCGCCTGGGCCTGCTCCGGGCCGACCTTCGGCGCGGCGCCGCTCGCGACCTGCTTGCCGACCTCCTTGGCCACCGCCAGCCCGGCGCCCACCGAATCCTGCGCGGTGGACAGGGCGTCGCCGGGCAGCTTCGGGCCGCCGTGCGCCGCCGCCGAGGCCGCCGCGTCGGACAGCTTGGTGGAGTAGGTGCTCGCCAGGACGGAGCCCAGGATGGCGATGCCGAGCGAGCCGCCCAGCTCGATGGAGGTGTCGTTGACCGCGCCGCCGACACCGAGCTGGTCCTCGGGGAAGGCGCCCATGATGGCGTCGGTGCACGGTGACAGGGACAGGCCGATGGCCAGGCCCAGGACGATGAGCGGGGCGAGGAAGTCCCCGTACGAGGAACCGGCGTCCACGCGGGTGAGCAGGGCCAGGGCGACCGTGCCGCCGACCATGCCGGTGGTGACGGTGACCTTCATGCCCAGCCGCGGCGTCAGGAAGCCGGTCAGCGCGGCGCCCACGAAGACCGCGCCGGCCAGCGGCAGCATCCGTATGCCGGTGTCCAGCGGGGAGTAGCCCAGGACGAACTGGAGGTGCTGGGTGAGGTAGTAGAACGCGCCGAAGACCGCGAGGAAGAAGAGGGCCACGGCGAGGTTGGCGCCGGCGAAGCCGCGGTGGACGAAGCGGCGTACGTTCAGCACCGGGCGCGGGTGGCGCAGCTCCCAGACGACGAACAGCACCAGGCCGACACCGGCGGCCACCGCGGCGCCGACGGCGCGGGCGTCCCAGCCGAAGTGCGGTCCCTGGATGAGCATGTAGATCAGCGAGCCGACCCAGACGACGGACAGCAGGCCGCCGACGTAGTCGAGCCGGTCGCTGTGGCCCGCCTTGGACGCCGGAACGACCAGCAGCGCGCCCACGATGCCGAGCGCGGCGACCGGCACGTTGATCAGGAAGGACGAGGCCCAGCCGTGGTTCTCCAGGAGCGCGCCGGCCACCAGCGGGCCGACGGCGATGGCCAGTCCGGCGGTCGCGGTCCAGATGGTGATGGCCAGTGCGCGTTCGCCGCGCGGGAAGGCGGCGGCCAGCAGGGACAGCGTCGCGGGCATGATCATGGCCGCGCCCACGCCCATCACGGCACGTGCCGTGATCACGCCGCCGGAGCTGTCCACCAGGGCGCCCGCGACCGAACCGCCGGCGAAGACCAGCAGGCCGAGGACGAGGGCCCCGCGGCGGCTGTACTTGTCGCCGACGGCGCCGAGCATCAGCATCAGCGCGGCGTACGGGACGGTGTAGGCGTCGATGACCCACTGCAGGTCGGAGCTGCTCAGGCCCAGGTCGGCGGTCATGTCGGGGGCCGCGACGGTGAGCGAGGTGTTCGCCATCACGATGATCAGCAGGCTCAGGCACAGTACGCCCAGGGCCCACCAGCGCTTCGCATAGGGCCGGTCCGTCTCGTGGACCGGCCGGGTCTCCTTCGGAGGCACCCGATTCACCCCTGACTCCTCGAACGTTCTCGTGGTCGAGCACAGTGCGTGCACGATCTTGCACACCGCTGTGCAATTACACAGCGGTGTGCAATTTACGTCGCTGCACAGCCATGTGCAAAATGAGACGGGAGCGGGACCGTGACCGCACGCGTCCGCCGACCGAGGAGCCGCCGCGCCATGACCGCACTCACCAGCCGCGCCCACGCCAACCGCCGCCGGATCATGGACATCGCGCTGACCGAACTGCTCCGGCACCCGGACGCGACCATGGACCAGATCGCCCGCGCCGCCGGCGTGGTGCGGCGCACCGTCTACGGGCACTTCCCGAGCCGGGAGGCGCTGATCACCGCACTGACGGACGCCGCCGTCGACGATGTGACGACCGCCTTCGCCGACGGCACGGCCGACCCGTCCGAACCCGCCGACGTGGCGCTGGCCCGGGCCACGCTCGCCGCGTGGGAGTGCGCCGACCGCTACCGGCTGCTGGTCTCGCTCGCCCAGAGCAACGTCACCGACGCGGGCATCCGGGCCCGCCTGGAGCCCGTACGGCGCCGCGCCACGACCATCCTGACGCGCGGCCTGGGGGCGGGGCTGTTCCGCTCACCGCTCACTCCGCGCGCACTCGCCCACGTACACGAACACATGCTGTTCGGGCTGATGCAGGCGGTCAACGACGGCGACCTGAGCGCCGTGGCGGCCGGGCCCGCGGCGGCGGAGACGGTGCTGGCGGCAGCGGGCGTACCGGCCGAGCGGGTTGCGGAAGCGGTACGGGAGGCGGAGGCGTCACCGGTGACGGGGGCGGCGCGGGAGACGGGGGCGGCGCCGGAGACGCCGGACGGCCGGGCGGCCGGGCCGCAGGGGTGACGGCGGGAGCGACCGGCCGGCCGGCGGAGCGGCCGGCTGACGGGGGCGACCGGCGCGGCGCCGCCGCAAACCGGCCCCGCGCCGGCCCCGTACCGGCCCCATGCCGACCCCGCATCGGCCCCGTACCGGCCGCGAACCACCCCGAACCCGCAAGGCGCGGCAGATGGTTCAGACCTTCGCCGGCGCCTTCGGCCCGGCCGCGTGCGGCTCCGGTGCGCCGTCCGGCGCCGCGTCGGAGTCCGCGGTGTGGCCGTCCGGGCTGAGGGTGCGCTCGTCGAACGGCAGCTTGCCGGCGAGCACCTCGCCCGCCCGGGCCTTGTCGATCTCCTTGGTCCAGGTGCCGACGAGGACGGTGGCCACCGCGTTGCCCGCGAAGTTGGTGAGCGCGCGGGCCTCGCTCATGAAGCGGTCGATGCCGACGATCAGACCGACACCGTCGACCAGTTCGGGGCGGTGCGACTGGAGGCCGCCGGCCAGCGTCGCCAGACCGGCGCCGGTCACGCCCGCCGCGCCCTTGGACGCGATGATCATGAAGACGAGCAGCGAGACCTGCTGGCCGATGGTCAGCGGACTGCCCATCGCCTCCGCGATGAACAGCGAGGACATCGTCAGGTAGATGGCGGTGCCGTCGAGGTTGAAGCTGTAGCCGGTCGGCACGGTGATGCCGACGACCGGCTTGCTGACGCCCAGGTGCTCCATCTTCGCGATCAGCCGCGGCAGCGCGGATTCGGAGGAGGAGGTGGACAGGATCAGCAGGAACTCCCGGCCCAGGTACTTCAGGAGGGAGAAGATGTTCACCCCGGCGATCAGACGCAGCAGCGCGCCGAGCACGACCAGGACGAACAGCAGGCAGGTCAGGTAGAAGCCGACCATGATGACGGCGAGCGATTTCAGCGCGTCCACGCCGGTCGCGCCGACCACCGCGGCCATCGCGCCGAACGCGCCCACCGGCGCGGCCCACATGATCATGGAGAGCACGCGGAAGACCAGGCGCTGGAGGTGCCCGATACCGCGCAGCACCGGCTCGCCGGAGGCGCCCATCGCCTGGAGGCCGAAGCCGACGAGCAGCGCCACCAGCAGTGTCTGGAGCACCTCGCCGTGGGTGAGCGCGGAGACCAGCGTGTCCGGGATGATGCCGAGCAGGAAGTCCGCGGTCGACTCGGCGCCGCCCTTCGTCTGCGCCTGCCCCGCGTGCCGCAGCGACTCGGTCAGGTGCAGGCCGGAGCCCGGTTCGAGGACGTTGCCCACCACCAGGCCGATGCCCAGCGCGACCGTGGACATCACCATGAAGTAGCCGAGCGCCAGGCCGCCGACCGCGCCGACCTTGGCAGCCTTGCGGACCGAGCCGACGCCCAGCACGATCGTGCAGAAGATCACCGGCGAGATCATCATCTTGATCAGGTTCACGAAGCCGGTGCCCAGCGGCTTCAGCCCGACGGCGAAACCGGGGGCCGCGAAACCCACGGCGATGCCGGCGAGCACGGCGACGATCACGGCGATGTAGAGGTAATGCGTCCGGTCCCGCGTGCGCTGCGGTGCGGTCTGCTCGGTCGTCCCCCCGGGCGGTGGGGTCTGTGCGGCCACGGCTGACTCCTCGGTATGTGGTCCTGCGCCGGTCTGCGGCTCTGCAACCCGTACGCGGCCCGTGTCGTGCCGGTACGCGGCCCGTACGCAGGACGGTCCCGGTGACTATGCACGGCGGCCGTGGCGCCCGTCACCCTTGCGTGCGTTTCGTTCACGGCTGAAGGAACGGGCAGACTGTCGCCCATGCCACGTTCCCAACAGGGGGATCCGCCGCGTCCCGCACAGCCCGCCCGTGGCGCGTCCCCCGCGCCCCGGCCGCGCGTCCGGTGGCCGCGCAGCCTGGCCGGGCAGCTTTTCGCCGTGCAGGTGGTGCTGGTCGGCGTGGTGGTGGCGGGGTACGCCGGTTTCGCGTACGTCAGTGCCGGGCGGCAGGCGGAGGAGACCGCACGGCGGCAGACGACGGCGGTGGCGGCCGCGGTCGCGGACGCGCCGGCGGTGGCGCGGGCGGTGCGCTCGGCCGATCCCACGGCGGAGCTCCAGCCGTACACCGAGCGGCTGCGGCGGGACGCCGGGGTCGACTTCATCGTGATCATGGACACGACAGGCAAGCGATGGACGCACCCCGAACCGTCCGCCATCGGCCGTACCTACCTCGGCCGGACCGCCCAGGCCCGGGCCGGCCGCACCCACACCGAGACGTACCGGGGCAGGCTCGGCCCGTCCGTACGGGTCATCACGCCGGTCCGGGACCAGGAGCGCGGCGGACGCGTCGTCGCCCTGGTCAGCTCCGGCATCACCGTCGCGACGATCGGCGACGGGCTGCGCCGGGAGGCCATGGCCCCGGCCGCCGTCGCGGCCGGGGTGCTGGCGCTGGGCGGGCTCGGTACGTACCTCGTCAACGCGCGACTGCGCCGGCACACCCACGGCATGAACGCCGCCGAACTGAGCCGTCTGCACGACTACCACGAGGCGGCGCTGCACGCGGTGCGCGAGGGGCTGCTGATGCTGGACGGGGAGCGGCGGGTGGCGCTCCTCAACGACGGAGCGCGCGAGCTGCTCGGCCTGCGCGGCGATCCGGTCGGCCGGCCGGTCGCCGAACTGGGCCTGCCGGCCGGCCTCACCGGGGCCCTCCGCTCCCCCGCTCCGCACACGGACGAACTCCACCTCACCGACGACCGGGTGCTGATCGTCAACACCTCCCCGGTCTCCGGCGGCGAACGGCGCGGCACCGTCGTGACCCTCCGCGACCACACCGAACTCCAGGCGCTCCTGGGCGAACTGGACTCGGTACGCGGGGCCACCCGGGCGCTGCGCTCGCAGGCGCACGAGGCCGCCAACCGGCTGCACACCGTCGTCTCCCTCGTCGAACTGGGCCGCACCGACGAGGCCGTGGACTTCGCCACCGCCGAGCTGGAGCTGGCCCAGGCCCTCACCGACCAGGTCGTCGGCGCGGTCGCCGAACCCGTGCTCGCCGCCCTCCTCCTCGGCAAGGCGGCCCAGGCCAACGAACACGGCGTCGAACTCGTCCTCACCCCCGACAGCCGCATCGACGACGGCGTGCTGCCCGTGTCCCTGCCGCCGCGTGACCTGGTCACGGTGCTCGGCAACCTGCTGGACAACGCGATCGAGGCGGCGCCCGAGGGCGCGCGGGTGCGGGTCACCGCGCTGGCCGACGGCGGGGAACTGCTGCTGCGGGTGGCGGACAGCGGCGGTGGTGTCCGGGGCGTGGCGGACGCCGAGGACGTGTTCCGGTGGGGGTGGAGCACGAAGGGCGGCGCGGGCCGCGGGCTCGGGCTGGCGCTCGTACGGCAGGCCGTGCGCCGGCACGGCGGGAGCGTACGGGTGGGCGAGGCGGCCGAGGGCGGCGCCGAGTTCACGGTGCGCCTGCCGCTGCGGGCCGGTGGCATCGCGGCCGGGGACACGGCGACGGAGGGCACCGCGGCCGGAGCGCGCGAGGCCGGAGCAGGCGCGGCCGGAGCGGGCGGGGCGGGATGAGCGCGTCGCACACCGACGCCGGGACGCCGCCGCTGCGGGTGCTCGTCGTCGAGGACGACCCGGTGGCGGCGGACGCCCACGCCCTGTACGTGGGCCGGGTGCCGGGCTTCACCGTGTCGGGCACGGTGCGTTCGGCCGCCGGCGCCCGGCGGCACCTGGACCGGCACGGCGTCGATCTGATCCTGCTGGACCTGTTCCTGCCGGACGGGCACGGCCTGGTGTTCGTCCGGTCGCTGCGGGCGGCCGGGCACGGCGCCGACGTCATCGCCGTCACCTCCGCCCGCGACCTGGCCGTCGTCCGGGAGGGTGTCTCGCTCGGGGTCGTGCAGTACGTGCTGAAGCCGTTCACCTTCGCCACCCTGCGCGACCGCCTGCTGCGGTACGCCGCCTTCCGCGCGGCCGCCGGCGAGGCCGACGGGCAGGAGGAGGTGGACCGGGCGCTCGCGGCCCTGCGCTCGCCGCAGCCCGCGGCCCTGCCCAAGGGACTGACCGCGGCGACCCTGCGAGCGGTGACCGACGCGCTGCGTGCCGCCCCCGGCGGACTCGGCGCCACCGCGGCCGCCGAGGAGATCGGCATCTCCCGCATCACGGCCCGCCGTTACCTCGAACACCTCGTCGACACGGGACGCGCGGCCCGCGCCCCGCAGTACGGTCAGGTGGGCCGCCCCGAATTGCGCTACCGCTGGTCGGGGCATTGACCTCCCCTTATCCCTGACTTACGGTCACCGGGCAGCCTGCCGTGGCTGGTTGGAGGTATGCCGTGCGCCGCACCGCTCCGATGGCTCTGCTCACCGCCGCCGTGCTGGCCGCCGGCACGCTCGCCGCCTGCGGCGGCGGTTCAGCGGGTGACAAGAACACTGTGAAGGTCGCGTTCATCAAGGACACCAACAACAAGGTGACGGTCCGGGACGACTACATCGAGATGGTGGCCCGCGCGTTCGAGAAGGCCCACCCCGGCAAGAAGGTCCGGCTGATCCCCATCCAGGCGTCCGAGAACGACTACTACGCCAAGATCCAGCAGATGATGCGCTCCCCGAAGACCGCCCCCGACCTGGTCTACGAGGACACCTTTCTGATCAACTCGGACATCACCGCCGGACTGCTGCGCCCGCTGGACGATCACCTCGCCACCTGGGCGGACTGGAAACAGTACGAGCCGGCCGCGAAGGCCGCCGCGCGGGCGCGGGACGGCAGGACGTACGGCGTACCGGACGGCACGGACACCCGCGGCCTGTGGTTCAACAAGAAGATCTTCAAGAAGGCGGGGCTGCCGCAGAACTGGCAGCCGAGGACCTGGGACGAGGTCCTGGACGCGGCCCGCACCATCAAGCGCGAGGTCTCCGGCGTCATCCCGCTGAACGTCTTCACCGGCAAGGGCGCGGGCGAGGCCGCCGTGATGCAGGGCTTCGAGATGCTGCTGTACGGCACCGGCAAGGACCCGCTCTACGACCCGGCGACCGGGAAGTGGGTCACCGGGAGCAAGGGCTTCCGGGACAGCCTGGAGTTCCTGCGCACCGTCTACGGCGAGAAGCTGGGCCCCGACGTGTCCGACGCGCTCAGCCCCACCATCCAGACCAACGTCGCCACCGAGCTGATGCCCGAGGAGAAGCTCGCCATCAACCTCGACGGCTCGTGGCTGGGCCAGCAGTGGCAGCCGAAGGGCGGCGGCAACCCGTGGCCCGAGTGGCCGACGACGCTCGGCCGGGCGGCGTTCCCCACCCAGCACGGCGCGGCGCCGGGCCGGGTCAGCCTGGCGGGCGGCTGGACCTGGTCCGTACCGCGGCACTCCCAGCGGCCCGACCTCGCCTGGAAGCTGATCGAGACGCTCCAGACGCGGCGCAACGCGGTGGAGTGGTGCGTACGCGGCGCGCAGATCGCGGTACGCAAGGACGTGGCGGCCGACCCCGCGTACCTGAAGTCGCTGCCCGGTATCGACTTCTTCACCGGCCTGGTGGAGATCGCCCGATACCGGCCGGCGCTGCCCGTCTACCCCAAGGTGTCGGCGGCGATCGGCGAGGCGATGGAGGCGGTCACCTCCGGTGCCGCGACGCCGGCGGAGGCCGCGGCGGCCTACGACGAGCAGCTCGGGTCCATCGTGGACGGACAGGTCGTCGCCAAGCCATGAGCCGCGCCGCCCCGACGGGCACCGCGTACGGTACGGCGGGCCGCGGTGCCCGGTCCCGCCGCCGGGACCTGCTGCGCTGGTCACCGCTCGCGCCCGCGACCGTCCTGCTGCTGCTCTTCCTCGCCGGTCCCATCGGCTACTGCGGCTACCTCGCCTTCACCGACATGCAGCTCACCGGCCAGGAGTCCACCTCCTTCGTGGGCCTGGACAACTTCCGGCACGCCTTCGGCGACCCGGCCTTCCGCAACGCCGTCGTGCTGACCCTGGTCTTCACCCTGATCTCCTCGGTCCTGGGCCAGAACACCCTGGGCCTGGCGCTCGCCGCGCTGATGCGGCGTGCCTCCAGGACCGTCCGCACGGTCACCGGCGCGGTCGTCCTGACCGCCTGGGTCCTGCCGGAGATCGTCGCGGGCTTTCTGCTCTACACGTTCTTCGAGCGGCGCGGCACGCTCAACGCGCTCCTGGAGTGGCTGCACCTGCCGGCCCAGAACTGGCTGTTCACGCTGCCGATCCTGGCCGTGTCGTTCGCCAACGTCTGGCGCGGCACGGCCTTCTCGATGCTGATCTACTCGGCCGCGCTCTCCGGGATCCCCCAGGAGGTCACCGAGTCCGCCGAGGTGGACGGGGCGAGCGGCCGGCAGCGGCTGTGGCATGTGACGCTGCCGATGATCCGCCGCTCCATCGGCACCAACCTGATGCTCAACACCCTCCAGACGCTCTCCGTCTTCGGGCTGATCTGGGTCATGACCCGCGGCGGTCCCGGCAACCGGAGCCAGACACTGCCGGTGTTCATGTACGACCAGGCGTTCCTGAAGTCGCTGATCGGGTACGGCACCGCCGTCGCCCTGCTGCTCCTGGTGGTGGGCGCCCTGTTCTCCGCCGTCTACCTGCGTCTGCTGCGCGAGGAGGTGTGACGCGGTGCCCGCCTCGCGCGCCAGGCCCCTGCTGACCCGCCGCGCCCGGCGCCGCCTCGCCGCCGACGCGGCGCTGCTCGTCGTGGCCGTCGCCTTCGCCGTACCGCTCGCCTGGCTGGTGCTCTCCTCGCTCGACACCGAGGCGACACTGCGGGTGCGGGTGCCCGGGGCGCCCTCGCTGGACAACTTCTCGGCGGTCCTGACGGACGAGATCACCTTCACGCCGATGCTCAACAGCCTGGTGCTGTGCGGCAGCGCCACCGCCCTGACGGTCGCCTGCGCGGCGCTGGCGGCCTACCCGCTGTCCCGCCACCGCTCCCGGTTCAGCCGCCCGTACCTGCTGACGATCCTGTTCTCGACCTGTCTGCCCATCACCGCGATCATGGTCCCGGTGTACGCGCTGTACGTCCAGGTCAACCTGATCGACACGGTGTACGGCACCGCGCTGTTCCTCGCGGCCTCCCAGCTCCCGTTCGCCATCTGGCTGATGAAGAACTTCATGGACGGCATCCCCCGGGTCCTCGAAGAGGCCGCCTGGACGGACGGCGCGTCGTGGTTCCAGACGCTGTGGCGGGTGATCCTGCCGCTGATGGGACCGGGCGTCACGGTCGTGACGATCTACACCTTCGCCATCATGTGGGGCAACTTCTTCGTGCCCTTCCTGCTGCTCCTGTCCCCCGAGCAACTGCCCGCCTCGGTCAGCATCTTCACCTTCTTCGGCAACTACGGCGCCATCGCCTTCGGCCCGCTCGCCGCGTTCTCGATCCTGTACTCGACGCCGGTCGTCCTGCTGTACGTGCTGATCTCGCGCCGGCTGGGCGGCGGGTTCGCGCTGGGCGGCGCGGTGAAGGGCTGACCCGTTCCCTCCCGGAGGAGGAACCGTGAGACCGAGACCCACCGCGATACCGTGCACCGTGGCCGCCCTGGCCACCGCCGCGTCGGCGGTCCTGGCCGCCGCGCTCCCGGCCGGCGCCGCCCCGGGTACCGGCCCGTCCCGTACGGCCGCCGCGACGGCGGTCCGCGGGGGCGACGTCCTGTACAGCGCGTCCGGCCGCTGCACCGTCGGCTTCAACGCCACCAAGGGGAACACCCATTACGCGATCATGGCGGGCCGGTGTGTGGGCGGCGCCCGGGACTGGTACGCCGACGCGGCCCGTACCGTCCACGTCGGGGTCACCGAAGCCGTACGGTTCCCCGGCGAGGACCACGCCCTCGTCCGCTACACCAACCCGGCCGTCTCCTACCCGGGCGAGGTGGACCTCGGCGGCCGGTACCTCGACATCACCGGCGCCGCCCGGCCCGTCGTCGGCCAGTCGGTGTGCCTGGCCGGGCCCACGGCCGGGCAGCACTGCGGGCGGGTGGACGCGGTGAACGTGAGCGTGACCTACCCGGAGGGCACGGTGTCCGGGCTCGTCCGCACGTCGGCCTGTGCCGAGCCGGGTACGGCGGCGGGCCGCCCCGCCGTCTCCGGCAGCACCGCGCTCGGCCTCGTCACGGGCGGCAGCGGCACCTGCGCGTCCGGTGGCACCACGTACCTCCAACCGGTCGTCCCGGCACTCCAGGCGTACGGCCTGACCCTGCACCAGCCCCGCGCCCGCCACCGCGGGCGCGGGGCTCACGCGCAGTTCCAGTCGGACGGCACGCCCCGCGCCGTCTGCGCCCAGTGGCCCTCGCGGCTCAGCCGGCAGATCGTCTCGGCCGCGTCGGCCACCACGATGTACCACTCGCGGACCGTGCCGTCCGCGCTGCCGCTGATCAGGGCCTGACCGTCGGGCCAGAACGACAGGGACAGCACACTGCCGGTGTGCCCGGACAGCACGGCCGACGTGCGGCGGGCGGCCACGTCCCACAGGCGTACGGTGTCGTCGTCCCCGCCCGAGGCCAGCGTGCGGCCGTCCCGGCTGAACGCCAGGGAGGCGATGCTGCTGGCATGGCCGCGCAGCCGGCCGGCCGGCCGGCGCCCCGGCACGTCCCACAGCAGGATGTCGTGGTCCGTGCCGGACGTGGCCAGGGTCCTGCCGTCCGGCGCGAAGGCGGCGGCGAAGATGGGGTAGGAACGGCCGGTGAAACGGGCGGTCTCGTCGAGGGTGGCCGTGTCCCGCAGCCGTACGGTGCCCCGGTTGTCGGCGTTCTCGGTGATCGCCAGAGTCCTGCCGTCCGGCGCGAAGGCGACGGCGGACCCGCTGCCCGCCAGCTTGCGCGCGGCCGTCCGGCGGTGCCCGGCCACGCCCCACAGGAACAGGTTGCGGTCGTCCCCGACGGTGGCCAGGCTGCTGCCGTCCGGCGAGAAGGCCACCTGCCGGACGGTGTTGGTGTGCCCGCGCAACGTGGCGAGCAGCCGGCCGGTGCGCGCGTCCCACAGCCGGACCGCGCGGTCGGCGTGCACGGAGGCGAACACGTCGTTCCTCGGCGAGAAGACCAGGCTCGTGATCACCCCGGGCGGCGTGCCGAGCGTCCGCAGCGGCCGCGGCCGGTCGGCCGACCACAGCGTCAGTTCGCTGCCCGCCGCCGCGATGATCCGGCCGTCCGGGGATACCGCGACCGCGGTGATCGCGCTCTGCCGGCCGCCGAGCCGTTCCGGGCCCTGGCCGGCGACGCGCCACAGCCGCACCGTCCCCGTGTCGTCGTCCGAGGGCGCGGCCAGGGCGGAGCCGTCCCGTGCCCACGACAGCGCGCTCGCCGACTCCGCGCGGGCGGTGAACTTCTCGCGGGCGCGCCGGGCCTCGACGTCCCACAGCCGGACGATGCCGTCGTAGCTGGACACGGCCAGGGTGCGGCGGTCCGGCGACCAGGCCAGGGCCGTGATCCGGTCGGCGGTACCGGCGAGCTGGCCGGTCTCGCGGCGCCCGGCGACGTCCCAGAGCCGCACCGTGCGGTCCCCGCCACCGCTGGCGAGAGTGCGGCCGTCGCGGCTGAAGGCCAGCGCGAGCACCTGCTGCAGGTGGCCGGTGAGCACGGCCAGCGGCCGGTGGGTGCGCGCGTCCCACAGCCGGACCGTACGGTCGTCACCGGCCGACGCCAGCACCTTCCCGTCCGGCGAGAAGGCCACCGCCGACACGTTGCCGGTGTGCCCGGTGAGGTCGGCGACCGGACGCCGCGAGGCCACGTCCCACAGCCGGACCGCCTTGCCGGTGCTGCCGGAGGCGAGGGTGCGGCCGTCGTGGGAGAAGGACAGCGACATCACGCGGCCCGAGGGACCGGTCAGCACGCCGAGCAGGCGGCGGCCGGCGACGTCCCACAGACGGACGGTGCCGTCGTCCCCGGCGGTCGCCAGGACCCGGCCGTCCGGGCTGAAGGCGAGCGCGTACACCGAGCCGACGTGGCCGATGAGGGTGGCGAGCATGCGGTCCGTGGCGGTGTCCCACAGCTTGACCGTGCGGTCCACCGAACCGGTGGCCAGGGTACGGCCGTCCGGGCTGAAGGCCACCGCGTTCACGACGCCGGTGTGCCCGGTGAACTGGTTGGCGCGGTAGGCGGCGTAGGCGCTGAGCAGACTGCCCCGCGCCTCGACCGTCGCCGCCTGCCGGTAGCCGTACAGCGCGGTCAGCGCCGCCGCCTGGGGCTGCTCCCGGCGCAGTTCGGCCGCCTCCGCCGCGTACTGGCGGGACACCGCGATCCGGCGCTGCCGCTCGGCATCGGCCCGCTGCTGGAAGGCGACGCCCGCCGCGATCAGGGCGAGCACGAGAAGGGCGCTGAGCGACGCGGTGAGCCAGCGCGCGCGGCGGCCCCGCCGCCGGTCGGCGCCGGTGGCGCTGCGCAGGAAGTCGCGCTCCAGGGCGTTGAGCGCGAAGCCGTGCCGGCGTGCCCAGGTCTGCGCGCCGGCCAGTTGCGCGCCCCGGTACAGCGCGCCCGCGTCCCGGTCCAGTTCGTGCCACGCCTCGGCGGCGGCGGTGAGCCTGCGGTGGGTGCGCAGCGCCTCCCGGTCCTCGTCGAGCCAGTGCCGCAGCCGGGGCCAGGCCCGGATGACGGCCTCGTGGGCCACCTCGACCGTGCCCTCGGACAGCACGACCAGCCGGGCGGCGGCCAGTTGGCGCAGCAGCCCGTCGATCTCCTGCGGGCCGGCCAGGCCGTCCAGCTCGCGACGGGCCAGCCGGCGCCGGGTGTCCTCCGTCCCCTCGCCGAGCGCGGTCAGCCGCAGGAACACCGCCCGCATCACGTCCCGCTGCCGGGGCGCGGCCTCGTCGTACATCCGCTCGGCGGTCTGCGCCACGGCGCCGCGCATCCCGCCGGTGGCGCGGTAGTCGGCCAGCCGCAGGGTGTCGCCGCGGCGCCGGTGCCACGCCTCGCGCATCGCGTGCCCGACCAGCGGCAGCGCGCCCGGCTGGCCGGCCGCCTCGGCGAGCACCGCCTCCACCAGGTCCGCGTCCACCTGGACGCCGGCCCGGACGGCGGGCTCGGCGATGATGTCCCGCAACTCGGCCCGGCTGGGCGGCCCGACGGGAAGCTGGGCGGCCGTACGCAGGGCGGCGACCAGCCCCGGGTGGACGAAGCAGCGTGCGTAGAAGTCGGCCCGGATGCCGACGGCCAGCCGGATCCGCCGGTCGTCGGAGCGGGCCAGGCCGGCCACGGCGCCGAGGAAGGCGGTGCGTTCGGCCTCGTCGGCGCAGAGGGTGAAGGCCTCCTCGAACTGGTCGATGACCAACAGCACGCGGGCGGTGGCGGGCCGCGCGGCGAGCCAGGTGCGCAGGGCGAGGTCGAGGGCGGCGGGGTCCTGGTCCATACGGCGGCGGAGGGTGGCGGCGTGGTCTTCGGGGGTGCGGGGGCGGGGTTCGGGGGTGCGGGGTTCGGTACGGGCTTCGGTGCGGGCCGGGGGTTCGGAGGCGGGGCCGGCCGGGGCGGTGGTGCCCGGGTCCTCGTCCGCGGCTGCCGGGGCCGTGGCCGGCTCCCCCGCCGTCGGGACCGTGTCGGGGACCCGCGTGCCGCCGTCCGGCGGGTCCGGTTCCGCCACCAGGCGGGCCACCGCCTCCGCGAGGGCGCCGAGCGGGCGTGCCCCGGGGGTCAGCAGCACCGGGCGCCAGGGCGCGCCGAGGTGGGGCAGCAGCCCGGCCCGCAACAGGGAGGACTTGCCGCTTCCCGAGGCGCCGAAGACGACGGTGAGCGGGTGCTGTTCGACGCGCCCGGACAGCTCCTTGGTGAGGGTCGCGCGGCCGAAGTACTCCGCGGCGTTCGCCGCCTCGAAGGCGGCCAGCCCCGGGTACGGGCACCGGGGTGTGACCGGCGCGTCGTCGCCGGCCCCGGCGGCGGCCCGCCACCGCGCCTCCCACTCGGCACGGTCCCCGCCGCACGCCTGGGCGTAGGCCAGGACGACGTCCAGCGTCGCCAGCCGCTCCCCTTTGGCCGCCTCCGCGAGCGTACTGGCCGAATAGTGCGCCGTCTTGGCCAGCGTGCGGTAGCTCGGCGTGCCGGCCCGCTGCCGCAACTGCCGCAGTTCCCAGGCCAGCCGCTCCACCGGCCCGGCCTGCGGGTCCACCGGCCGTTCGGGCCGTCCCAGCCGGGGCTTGTGCTGCCCTCCCCCTGCGATCCCCGCCACCTTCTTCCCTGCGCCGGGGCCGCCCCCGCGGCCCGATTCCCCATTGTCCGGCCTGCCGGTCCCGTACGAGCCGCACTTTCGGACAACTCCACGGCGCCGCGCCGCCGTGGTTCCAGCGCCGTCGGGGGGCGCACGGGGGGGTACGGCGTGGCCACGCGCCGCGCCCCCGGCGTACCGGGCTTACCGGATGTACCGGGCCGGCCACCCGGAAGCTCCCGTAGCTTCCTACGACTTCGCGTCCTGTACCTCCGCACCATGGGTACGCCGGTACCGCCACCCCTACCGTGTGCCGGTGACCACGCACCCCACCGGCGGCCCGCCCGGACCGCCGTTCGACGCCGCGGCGGCGCGGCGGCTGCGCGCGGCGCTCGGCATGACGCACGCACACGTCGCGTACGGGATCCGGGCGGCGTTCGGGCTCCGGGTCCTGCCCGCGGCCGTGGCCGCCTGGGAGCGGGGCGAGGCGTCCCCTTCGGAGGACGAGCTGACCGCGCTGGCCGGAGCCCTGTGGTGCGCGCCGGGCGAACTGCTCGCGGCGCCCCGGACCTTGCGCGAACACCGGCTCGCACGCGGCCTGACGGCGGACGGCCTGGCGCTGCGCATCGGGATGGAGCCCGCCGCGTACGCGCGGATGGAGGCGGCCGGGACCTGGACCGGCACCGACCGGCAGGCGGCCGCGCTGGCCGAGGCGCTGCGGCTGCCGTGCCGTGCGCTGGTCCGGCTGACCGGCCGGGACGGGAAGCTGGCCGGGCTGCTGCGCGGTGCCGCGACCACCCGCTGGCAGGCGTACGTCCGGCCGGTCGGCAAGCTGGTGCCGCTGCCGAAACCGCGCGTACAGGCCGCCCTCCAGGGGCTGCACGGCGATTACCAGGGGCTGATGACCGCCTCGCTGAACTGGGGCGGCGGCGGGAGCGCCGACGAGTCGGGGCGGGCCGGGCAGGCGTTCCTCGATGGCATCCTGGAGACGTTCTGGGCGCGCGCCGGCGGCGGCTGACCGCGTCCGGCCTCGACGGCGGGGAGGCACGGATGGACGGGACGGCGCCCGCGGCGGCTGCCGGGCACGGCGTCACGGCGGACTTCTGGGGCGACCCCGTCTGCCCGTACACCTGGATCGCCGCGCAGTGGATCCGGGAAGTGACCCGGGTCCGCCCGGTCCGGGTGCGTCTGCGGCTGATGAGTCTGCAGGTGCTCAACGAGGGCCGCGCGGCCGATCCCGAGGACCCCGACGGTGCGTGGGGCGCGTACCTGTGGGCGCCGGTGCGGGCCTGCGCCGCGGTGGAACAGCGGTACGGGCCCCAGGCGCTGGACCGCTTCCACCGGGCGCTCGGCGTCCGGCTGCACCACCGGGGCGAGTGGGACGGCATCGAGGGCGCGCTGTCCGACGCGGGGCTGCCGCGTGCGGTGGCCGCGGCGGCGTGGACCACGGAGTACGACGCGGTGATCCGGGCCTCGCACGCGCGGGCCGTCGCCCTGGTCGGCGAGGACGTCGGTACGCCGGTCGTCGCGGTGGGCGGCGTCGCCTTCTTCGGGCCGGTGGTCTCGCCCGCGCCCCGGGGCGAGACGGCCGGGCGGCTGTGGGACGGTGCCCTGAAGATGGCTTCCGTACCGGGCTTCCACGAACTGCGCCGGCCGGCCCCCGCCGAACCGGACTTCGGTCCCTGACCGGACACCGGGGCCCGCTCGCGGGTCCGTCCGCCCGGAGCGCGGACGCGGGCCCTTACGTCGGCCATAAGTCGGACGCCCGTCCCTCCACGGGATGACGGAACCACCATGGGTCGGACTTCCGGCCGGTACGGCTTTCCCCACTTCGGGCTGAGGCGCCGCGGCCCCCGTACGGCCGAGAATGGAACAGCACCACACACCCGGCTCACGGGGCTCTTGCGGCCCCGCGCTGACCGGTGTCCCGCCGGGGCCCGGGTGCCCCGGCGGCCCCGTCCGTCCCCATCTCAGGAGTTCACCCGTGTCCCACGCGGCCGCTTTCCCCGCCCCCGCCCGAGCCACCGCGGCCGTCGCCGCCCGTGCCACGGACCTGAGCAAGGTCTACGGCGAGGGCGAGACCCGTGTGGTCGCGCTGGACCAGGTGTCCGTCGAGTTCGGCCGGGCCCGCTTCACCGCCATCATGGGCCCGTCCGGTTCCGGCAAGTCCACACTGATGCACTGCATGGCGGGCCTGGACTCCATATCGTCCGGCTCCGCGCGGATCGGGGACACCGAGCTGACCGGCCTGAAGGACAAGAAGCTCACCCAGCTCCGCCGCGACAAGATCGGCTTCATCTTCCAGGCGTTCAACCTGC